>JAERTJ010000195.1 GCA_016844945.1 Fidelibacterota bacterium
GCCAGACGCATTTGGTGCATTCCCATTTTGTCACTGATGTTAGCCAGTGAGTTCATGTTCTGCATGGCTGATACGTTTGAGTAAATCCGCATTAGTTCACTCATTTGAAACCTCCTTGTTTAGAGATGGGCATCCTTGCCCTTTGGACAGTATTACACTTACGATTTTGGGATCTGTCCTCTCCCCTTATAAAACCGCGTTCAAAAAACTTACACCTTCATTATCGCCTGATGTGAGGAGTTATCAGTTTCTTGGCATATTGAGCGGATTTGGGCTAATCCATATAAAACATTAATAGTTAAGCATGATGGATGATTAGAATCAGGTGTTAATCACGAGGAAATCGCTGGATTTGATAAAATGTGATAAAATTCACCATACCTAGCTTGGGATGATGGATGAACTGCTGAGAGCGAATTTGTTTCTGTGTAGGGGCTGGAGATGAGACGTTGATTGATAAAAAAAAACCCCCGATGAAAATCGAGGGTTTTATCATGGGTGTGGAACCGTAGTTGGTTAATTTTTGAGAGCATTTAGCTTTTCAGTGAGGATCTCTTCGAACATGCGATCAAGATGATCTTGCTTCACCTTCCATGAACCACCTAGCTTTAATCCGGGAATCTTTCCTTGCTGAAGGAGGCGGTAAACAGTCTGTTCCTTAATTTTCAAATAACCTGCTACATCTTTGATACTCATAAATCCGTTTGACATGATCGTCTCCTTTTCAAATTAGAATTAAGGGGAGGTCAGGCTAACCTCCCCGGCTTCTATTTATTTATTTGAAAAGTGAGAGTACTACCTGAGGAGCCGAATTGGCTTGGGATAATGATGATACTGCTGTCTGCTGCAGGATTTGGAGTTTCAACACTTCCATCTGTTCCTTGGCAAAGTCTGCATCCTCAATCACACTTCTGGTTGCCTCAGCATTGGTTACTGCGACTGAAAGTGTACGTTCTTTTGTTCCAAGACGGACTTTATACTGTCCAACTTCCTGGATACGTGAAGCGAGTGTGTCAATTGCATTACTGGCTGTTGTTATAGCTGCACTGGCACCACCAGCGGTAGAAAGGTTGACGGCGTCAATACTTAGAGCTGAAGAGTCTCCATTACCAAGTGAGATGATCAATTCATCACTTGAGCCTTCACCCGTATGGAAAGCACCTGAATAACCACCGTCAATCAGACTATCACCGTTAAAAGTTGTTTCACTGACAATGTCATCGATCTCAGTAATTAATGCGTTTACTTGATCATCAATTGATGAACGCTGTGTGGCAGAAAGAGAATAGTCAGAAGCCTGAGTTGCTTTCTCTTTAATAGTTTGGAGAATATCCATGATATTCTGGTAACCGCCTTCAGCTACATTCATGACATTTTTGGCCTGACTTACATTCTGTAACGCAGCCTCTAGTCCGCGACGTCTTGTTTCAAGACTTTTGGCTAACTGATAACCGGCTGGATCTTCTGAAGCAGAGTTAATTCTTTTTCCAGTTGCGAGACGTAACTGATGCATTCCGATCTTGTTGTTGATCACGCTCAGTGAGTTCATGGACTGCATGGCTTGTACGTTGGTGTAAATTCTCATCAGGTCACTCATAATAAAACCTCCTTGTTAAAACGATGACTTCCCTGTCATCTCTTACGATCAATACTCTCTCTATGTTGGCTGTGATCGCTTATCAGCCTAATTGGTGTTTAAATAATTTCAATAAACTTCAACACTCCCCACTACTATCGAGTACCTAATCACTTTCTTTAATGTTTTTTATCATTTTTTATGATTTTTTATGATTATTCGATAAAATACATGAATCAATCACCAATATCACCAGCGCCAACACCATCATTACCTATTATTTTTATTTTATTTATAATCATTTTTCTGACAAATTAAAAACTGGGAGCATTCTTTAAGAATAGAATGTCTTTCTAATTATTTGAGTTACTATATTGCCATGGTTAGGTTTTTTAATCCTGTTTCTGAAGGCTGTTAGGGATATTTGATGAAGATATTGGTTGTTGATGATATTAAGTATAATGGAATTCTGGTTGTCACTGAATTACAACGCATGAACCATGAGGTCGTATTCGTTCTATCTGGTATGGATGCATTGCGTGAACTCGCCACCAAAGGATCCAACTTCGATCTGGTGATCACTGATTTAATGATGCCAGGGATGGATGGCATGGCACTCCTGAAGAACACCACCAATCTTCCCCAGTATAAAGATCAAGCACTGATGACCCTGCCCCCCTTTATCCTGCTCACTGCCTCCACTGATGTGAATCGACTCGTCGAAGCAAAGCTGGCTGGGTTCTCAGACATCCTACTCAAGCCACTGGATAAAATCAGATTAAAGCATGGGATGGATCATATTGTTAGTCAGCAAGTCACCTTTGAAAGGACTCTGGCTCAAACACTGGATTCTGTGAAAGAAATGATCAGTCAGATAAAAGTCCGTGGACATCTAGATGCAGCCAAAACGACCGCTGGATATCTCCAGGTCATGTTTCAAGATTTATATACATATGTAGAGCAGGAAGACCCTGATGATACATTTGAAGCCTGATATATTGAATTGATTTATGAATTTGAAGCAAACATTGGGTATCTGGTCCTTTGGTCTCACAAAAATACCCCTCATCCTTTTTGTACGACCGCGTGTGATTCACCTGGATGCAAATGAGTGTCGAATTAATATCCCATTAAGAAGACGAACACAAAACCACCTGAAAAGTATGTATTTTGGTGCTCTGGCTATAGGTGCCGACCTTGCAGCAGGATTACTTGCCATGCAATTGATCTCTGAAAACCAACATAAGATCAGTCTAGTGTTTAAGGATATGAGCGCAGATTTCTTAAAACGGGTTGATGGTGACGCCATCTTTACGTGTGTGGAAGGAGATAAAATCAGAGAGCTGGTTGACAAAGTTTCCAGGACGGATGAAAGGCATCATGAAAAACTGACCATTCTGGTGACATCTCCTGAGAAGTATGGTGATGAGGTTCTTGCAGATTTTAAACTGACGCTCTCGTTAAAAAAGAAGCAACCAGCTTAAGTACTAGTCAGATTTTCCAGCCAATATTTCCTGAAGCTGTTCAGAAGAGGATAAAACGTCCAGTGCCTTTTGGATGACAGGATCATGATTCAATGAAGCCGCTACTCTGGCACCATTACCACCGAGGACATTGGCTATCTCACGCTCTAGACCACTAAGGATTTGAACTCGGTTTTCATTAAAGACTTCTTCCTTGTAAAGCAGCTCCAATTCTGCAAAACTATTTTTCAGCGCTAGTATATCCTTATATATAGTATGGGTGGAATCTACCAGCTCGTCTACATCATTGATCCAGCGATTTAACGCTGTTTGCGGAAGTCTTTTTTCACGGGTCATCCAGTTATAAAAACTATCTACCTCAGATGCTTCAAATTGAAACGGCAACGTTGACCCGGGATGCATGGCATCATATTCCAGGGCATATTTAAAAAACAATCGCTTACGCCAGAGGAGTCTTTCAAGATCACTTAGGGGGTGACCCTTAGCAAGAATATCAGGTGTAACACCTCCCCCTGCCTCAAAGCTACGCTTATGCTCGGAATAAAAAGTATCTTCCTGCGCCTCAAGATGATCCTCATAAATAACATCCGTAGCAATCTCGCGTTTCTGTATCAGCCGCCCGCTGGGTAAATAGTATTTAGCTGTGGTTAACTTTAATCGCTTTTCAGGGGACAGTCTTGTCACCGTTTGAACCAGCCCCTTTCCAAAGGAAGGCTCTCCTATCACAACAGCTCGATCATAGTCCTGCAAAATCCCCGATAAAATTTCTGAAGCTGAAGCTGATCCACCATCAATCAAAATGGCTACGGGTAGTTTTGGGCTCACGATAGGTTGTCTACGCGACATATATTTTTTGTTTGATTGCTTGATTCTTCCCCGTGTTTCAAGCAATGATTCACCCTGGGGGATAAACAGATCAGCACTCATGAGAGCAGCGCTAAGCAAACCTCCTGGATTTCCACGTACATCAAGAATCAATGCCTGCATCTTGCTCTTACTCATTTTCCGGATGGCTTTTTCCAGATCCTCAGCAGAGTACTTGGAAAAATTGGATAACTTCACATATCCAGTTCGGTCTTCCAGCAATCCAGAGTAACTCACATCAGGGACTTTGATGAGCTCACGTTCCAATTCAAAATTGATTAGTTCTCTCTCACCCTCACGCTTTATGAGCAAATTGACTAATGATCCTTTAACACCACGTACCATTCTAGAAGCTTCACGTAAGTCTAGCTCTCGGGTCCAGACAGAATCTATTTTGACAATGCGATCACCTGCCAGAACGCCCTGGCGAAATGCAGGTGTCCCATCCATGGGCGAAATGACAATGAGCGTATCATTCATACGCCCGAGTTGAATTCCAACACCCCCATATTCACCTGTTGTAATGGCATCCAGACGATATGAATTGTTGTTATCGATATGTTGCGAGTAAGGATCCAGCTCTCTTAACATGCCTTCAATAGCCGCATCCGATAGTTTTTCCGGATCTATTTCAGCCACATATCGGTTGAGAATAGTCTCATAAACTTTTTTTATTGAAGCTTCCCCCTCACTCCGCTCTCTATGGGATTGAGCAAAAAGGTTGAATTGACTCACACTTAGAAGGAGAAGTATAACCGGGATTAAAATGTTTCTGTGATTCAAGGTAGTGAATCCAATAGTTGATCTACTCGCGCAAGGACCTGCTGCTTTAATTTATCGATGCTCTCACGACCATCCAGCACCAGAAAGCGCTGCGGTTCATCCTTTACCAATTGCAAATATCCATTCCGAGTCCGCTGTTTGAAGTCAGCATTCTCAGCTTCCAGTCGATCCAACTCGCGATCATCCATTCGAGTTTCAGCCGTTTCTAAAGGCGTATCAACCAGGATCGTTAGATCAGGCCAAACCTCTCCAATGGCTACCTCAGCAACATTCCATATGCTTTCAAGAGAAAGTGAGCGACCATGACCTTGATAGGCAACGGTACTGTCGACAAAGCGATCCAAAAGAACGATTTCCCCACGCTCCAAGGCGGGTACCACTTTTTCACTGATGAGCTGATTTCGGCTGGCAAAATAGAGTAACATTTCGGTAATGGGACTCATTGCTTCGTTTTCACGATCCAGAAGGATATCCCTAATTTTCTCTGAGATACCTGTCCCCCCAGGTTCGCGGTAGAGATGTACTCCATACCCACGACCAATAAGTTCATGGTACAGCATTTTGCACTGGGTAGATTTCCCAGAGCCGTCAATACCTTCAAAACTTATGAGTAATGGTCGAATAGTTTTCATTTTTTAGTTTTCGCCAGTTGAATCAAAATCCATATGTAATCATAAAAGCTCAATGCTGCCAGGAACCAGGCCAACAGAACCACAAACAGATAGGCTCTCTCTCCTGGCCAGGCACCCAGCAGGGTAAACAGGAATATAATCCCCATGCGATCCCATCGCAGAAAGTAGAGCCGCGGTAGGTTAATCGCAGTTAAGTCGTACTTCATTTGAAGGTTTGTGAGCAGATAAAGACCTGCTATCCCGATTAAACCTGCGATACCCGTCCATAAATGCCCTTCTACCCACATGTGCAGGCTTAATGCTACCATCAGTGGGACTTCCTCTACAAAATGCTTAAAACGGCTACCAGGAGCTGTCCGATCTACAAATAAGTGGAGCTGTACCTGATCCAGGAATAACCATATGGCCAGAAAGAATGCTGTCCAGAGATAGAGACCCAATACGAGAGCCAGCATACTTGATAAGCCAACTGCATATCGGACCTTGGTTAAGGTAGCGGCATCAACTTTTGCCTCTTGTACCCGGGTTATTGCAAAGTTGAGTGCTTTCTTTAAAATGTTTTGAACAAATCGAGGATAATTAAAATCATCACGTGCATACTCGAATGCTTGATCTGTGGTCATGCTTTGTTTCCTCCAATCATGATAACTACTTCACCTTTTATGCTGCGTGTGTCTAACTGTTCCCTGATCTCTGAAACTGAACCACGAATAAATTCTTCAAATTTTTTAGTGATCTCTCTGGCAATTACAACCTGCCTGTCCCCCATATACTCTGCGATATCTTTCAGGGTCCTGGCAATACGATGCGGGGATTCATAGACAATAATCGTCCGAGGATCTTGAGCCAGCAGTTTAAACCTTGTATGTCTACCCTTCTTCCTCGGAAGGAATCCCTCAAATGTAAATCGATCAGAAGGCAGTCCGGCGGCCACAAGACCTGCCAACATAGCTGATGCACCTGGAATGGGTACAACTTCCACTCCCTGAGCAATTGCAGCTCGAACCAGATAAAAACCAGGATCACTGATTAAGGGCGTTCCGGCATCGGATATGAGTGCAATGTCGTCCCCACGTTCCAACTTTCGCAAAAGACCGGGAGTTGCCTGTTCTTTATTGTGATCATGGTAAGGCAACATGGGTGTTGATATTTCATAATGTTTAAGAAGTCTACCCGATACTCTCGTATCCTCAGCCGCGATAAGACTCACTGTTTTGAGGACATCCACTGCCCTAAAGGTAAAATCACCAAGATTTCCAATGGGTGTAGAGACGATATATAGTTGACCGGAGGACATAGTGAGAATAGCGGGGCTAAGCAGCCCCGCTATATATTATAGTATTATAGATCGAAAGATATTCCCTGTGCCAATGGAAGATCCTTACTCCAGTTGATGGTATTGGTCTGACGACGCATATAAGCTTTCCAGGCATCTGATCCTGATTCACGACCACCACCCGTTTCTTTCTCTCCTCCAAAGGCGCCACCAATCTCAGCACCTGAGGTACCGATGTTTACATTGGCAATGCCACAATCTGACCCAATGTGTGACAGGAATTGCTCTGCATGCTGCATGTTCATGGTAAATATGGCTGATGAGAGTCCCTGAGGAACATCATTGTGGATTTCAATGGCTTCATCAATGGTTTTAAAGGGAATGATATAAAGAATGGGAGCAAAAGTTTCCTTCTGGATAATTTCCCACTTATTGTCACCGAGAACAATGGTGGGTTCAACAAAGAAACCAGCTTTATCCTTAATCGCCTTACCACCAATGAGGATTTCACCACCGGCTGCCTTGACTTCTGTTATGGCCTGTTCATAATCGGACACAGCTGCTTCATTTACCAGTGGTCCCATAAGTGTTCCCTCTTCCAGTGGATCACCAATGCGAACTTGCTTGTAAGCTTTTAATAGACGTTCAACAAAACCGTCAATGATATTGTCCTGGATAATGATACGACGGGTAGAGGTACAACGTTGACCAGCTGTCCCAACAGCGCCAAATACGGTTGCAGGAATCGCCATATCAAGATCAGCAGTATCGTCAATAATAATGGCATTGTTCCCACCCAGTTCAAGGATGGTGCTACCAAAGCGTTTGGCAACAACTTCGCCTACGTGACGACCCATATATGTTGATCCTGTAAAGGAAATCAGAGGGACTCGTTTATCATTGATCAATCTTTCTCCAATTGTAGAGCCTTTACCGATGGTCAAATTAAAAATGCCCTTATAGCCATTTTCTTCCAGAACCTGGTTACAGATATTTTGTACAGCAATTCCACACAGAGGTGCAGTTGAAGATGGTTTCCAAATCGTGATATCACCAGCAATCGCTGCCAGAAAGGAGTTCCAGGCCCATACGGCTACGGGAAAGTTAAAGGCAGAAATGACACCCACAATACCCAGGGGATGATATTGATCATACATCCGATGCTGAAAACGCTCTGAATGCATGGTACTTCCATAGAGCATTCTGGATTGACCGACTGCAAAATCAGCAATATCGATCATTTCCTGCACTTCTCCGTCACCTTCCTGTTTGATCTTTCCCATTTCCAGAGATACCAGTGATCCAAGGGCATCCTTTTTCTCACGAAGGGCAACACCCATTTTTCTCACGAGTTCACCACGAACCGGGGCAGGAACCTGACGCCATTCTTTGAAAGCAAGCTCAGACTCAGCTAAGACTTTCTCATAATCATCTGTATTGCACTGATAAACACTGGCGATCAACTCACCGGTTGCAGGATTAAAAGATTTGAGTAGATCACCTTCTTTTTTGGATGACCATTCACCAGCACCCACACAGGCACCAGCATTAAAT
>JAERTJ010000196.1 GCA_016844945.1 Fidelibacterota bacterium
AATGACCTTGACTGCCCAAGGGTCAGAAATTATACTGTGCGGCTTTTTAAAAGGAGATTAAATGCCAACGATTAATCAATTGGTGCGTAAGGGTCGAAAGAGCCTTGTGAAAAAGAAGAAAGCACCAGCGCTTAAAGCCTGCCCTCAAAAAAGAGGTGTATGCACAAGAGTTTATACAACCACCCCGAAAAAGCCGAATTCGGCGCTTCGTAAGGTGGCTCGTGTCCGTTTAGCTAACGGGATTGAAGTGACAGCCTATATCCCAGGTGAAGGTCACAATTTACAGGAACACTCAATCGTTTTAATTGAGGGTGGTCGTGTAAAGGATCTTCCAGGTGTTCGCTATCACATTATTCGTGGCACATTGGATACAGCCGGTGTTGAAAACCGGAGAACAAGTCGTTCACGCTATGGCGCAAAACGACCAAAATCATAAGAATTTGACTGATGCGTAGACGTAGACCAGAAAAAAGAAGTATTCTACCCGATCCAGTATACAATGATGTGGGTGTAGCTCGTTTTATCAACTACCTCATGGAACGTGGTAAAAAAGGTTTAAGTGAAAAGATCCTATATGGTTCTTTTGACATTATTCAGCAGAAAACTAAGAGTGACCCTCTCGAGCTTTTCAAAAAAGCTGTCGAAAATGTAGCTCCTATTGTTGAAGTGAAATCCAAGCGAGTCGGTGGGGCAACCTATCAGGTTCCAGTGGAAGTTCGCACCAACCGTAGACAGGCACTTGCATATCGATGGATCATTGGTTTTGCCAAGAAGCGCTCTCAGAAAACCATGTCTGAAAAATTGGCTGCTGAGCTAATTGGTGCTGCCAATAACGAGGGTGGTTCCATCAAAAAGCGTGAGGATACTCACCGCATGGCTGAGGCAAATAAAGCCTTCGCACACTTTAGGTAAATTGTGAAAAATACTGATCTTAGTAAGGTACGTAATATTGGCATCATGGCTCACATTGATGCTGGTAAGACAACTACTACCGAGCGTATTCTTTACTATACTGGCCGTACCCACCGTATAGGTGAAGTACATGATGGTGCTGCAACCATGGATTGGATGGAGCAGGAGCGTGAAAGAGGAATTACAATTACCTCTGCTGCTACTACTGCATTCTGGGATGACCATCGTATCAATATTATTGATACCCCTGGACACGTTGATTTTACGGTTGAGGTTGAACGCAGTCTGCGAGTACTCGATGGAGCAGTTGCTCTATTTTGTGCTGTAGGAGGTGTTGAACCACAAAGTGAAACTGTCTGGAGACAGGCGGATAAATATGGGGTTCCCCGTATTGCCTTTGTCAACAAAATGGACAGGACAGGTGCTGACTTCTATAACGTCCTTGAAATGATCAAGAAGCGTTTGGGAGCCAACCCGGTCCCCATAGTTTTACCTATTGGGGCAGGCGAGCTGTTTACCGGTCTTATCGATCTGCTCAATATGAAAGCAATTCTATATAATGATAGCTCCTTGGGAGCTCATTTTGAATATAGCGATATCCCTAAAGATATGGCCGAGAAGGCTGAAGAATATCGTCACCACCTCATTGAAGAGGTAGCCAGTTACGATGATTCTCTTCTCGAAAAGTATCTTGAGGGTGAAGAGTTGAACCCCAGTGAGATTGCTAAAGCTATCCGCGCAGCAACTCTAGATGGTTCTATGATTCCTACCATGGTAGGCTCTGCATTTAAGAACAAAGGTGTCCAGAGACTGCTTGATGCCATTATCGCTTATATGCCTTCACCATTAGATCTTCCTCCAATTGAAGGTCATGATGTTGATGACAATGAGAAAGTCCTTAAGCGGGCAGCTGATGAGAAAGAACCATTCGCTGCACTCGCGTTTAAGATTATGACAGATCCCTATGTTGGAAAATTAACCTTTTTCCGTGTATACTCTGGATCTGTGAAGACAGGTGATTCTGTTCTTAATTCCATTAGTGGTAAGAAAGAACGTGTGGGTCGCTTGATGATCATGCATTCCATCAAAAGGGAAGAGCGTGAGGAAATCTATGCCGGTGAAATTGCGGCAGCTATTGGTCTGCGTAATACGCGTACTGGAGATACTCTCTGTGACCAAAAGAATCCACTGGTGCTTGAGTCCATGGATTTCCCTGAACCAGTTATTTCTGTTGCCATCGAGCCAGAATCAAAGGCTGATAACGATGCTTTGACAGTAGCCCTGTCCAAGCTGTCTGAAGAAGATCCTACTTTCCTGGTAAATGTGGATCATGAAACTGGACAGACGATTATTCGTGGAATGGGTGAGCTGCACCTTGAAATTATTGTAGACAGACTTCTACGGGAGTTCAAAGTAAATGCTCGTGTCGGTGCGCCTCAGGTTGCTTATGTTGAAACTATCACCCAGAAAGTTGAGCAGAATACTAAGTTTGCTCGCCAGTCTGGTGGTAAGGGACAATACGGTCATGTTATGATTCGTGTTGAACCCAATGAGCCTGGCAAAGGTTACCATTTCGAAAACAAGATTGTCGGTGGTGCTGTTCCGAAGGAATATATCCCCGCTGTTGATAAGGGTATCCAAGAAGCACTCAAAAATGGTGTAGTAGCTGGATATCCAATCATGGATGTTCGTGTAGAACTCTATGACGGAAGCTATCATGATGTTGATTCATCAGAAATGGCTTTCAAGATTGCTGGATCTATGGCGATTCAAGCTGCATGTAAAAAAGCAGGTGCAAAGTTGATGGAGCCATCCATGGCTGTTGAAGTTGTGGTACCTGAAGAATACCTGGGTGATGTCATGGGTGACTTGTCCTCACGTCGTGGAATGATTCAGGGGATGACTCCCAGGAAAGATGCCCAGGTTGTGAATGCCTTTGTGCCGCTTTCTGAGATGTTTGGCTATGCAACAGATCTTCGCTCACTGACACAGGGTCGTGCAGTATTCACCATGCAGTTCGATCACTATGTTCTGATCCCGGATAATATCGTAGAGAAAATATTTGATAAGTCTAAAGGCTAAACAAGAGGCCTGGAGGAACTAAAAATGGCAAAAGAAAAATTCGAACGTAATAAGCCGCACGTCAATGTTGGAACAATCGGTCACGTTGATCACGGTAAGACAACATTAACAGCAGCAATCACCCAGGTATTAGCAGCCAAGGGGTTGAGTGAAGTTCGTTCATTT
>JAERTJ010000197.1 GCA_016844945.1 Fidelibacterota bacterium
GTACTAACATTCGCTTCTTCGGCAGATGTGCCTGACGAATATTTGTTGAGGTAAAACTTTCCCAACCCCTTCAACCCAAGCACAACAACCAGCTATGGATTACCTGAAGACGCCAATGTCTCGTTAGTGATCCACGACGTGTGCTGACAGGTTGTTCAGACTCTTGAATCTGGACACCAATCAGCAGGCTGGTATGTTGTGAATTGGAATGGACTAGACTCAACGACAATCCTCAACGGGCGTGTACTTCGCGAGACTGATAGCTTGCGAGTATAGCCAGGTGATCAAGATGCTTTACCTCAAATAGTATCAAATGATACCAAAGGATGTTAAGAGTTTAGTTTTCTAATGGTAAAAGGTCAATGTATTGTTGGACGACTCCTTTGGATAATCTGATAATGAGACTGATGGTTTCAAGGTTTTTGAACTCTGGATAAAGTAGTCGAACTGATTCAAAGTCACGGATGTAACGTTCGACAGCTTCTTTAGAGTGTAATGACCGCGATGTTATCTGACAGTGGTACCCTTTCCGGGTTAATTATGTCAGATCAAGCAGCAACTGTCTGATCTAGGTTGTTAATATTGCTCATCGTTTTTTCTTTTACAACATCAAGATTATCCAATAATGTTTGCAAGGGGGTTCTACCCTGACAACGTTTTCCTTGATGCGGTCTTTCAGCATTGTACTTATTAATCCAGTGATCTAAATCTTCCTGTAGTTCCTCCAAGCTCAGGTAGATTTTCTTTCTGAAAGCAATCCTATAGAACTCTTCCAAAACGGTTCGGTTAAATCTCTCACAGATTCCATTGGTCTGAGGGTGCTTGGCTTTGGTTTTAGTGTGGTCAATATCATTAAGAGCCAGATAGAGCTGATAATCATGAGTATCAGCACGACCACAGTATTCAGTACCCCGGTCAGTGAGTATGCGTAACAATGGAATACCATAATCTTCAAAGAATGGCAACACTTTGTCATTCAGCATATCGGCTGAGTTTATGGGCTGCTTGGTAGTATATACCTTGGCAAAACCAACTGAGGTATAGGTATCAATGAAAGTCTGCTGATAAACTCGGCCTACACCTTTGATAACGCCCACATAGAAGGTGTCCTGTGAGCCCAGATAACCAGCATGCTCAGTCTCGATCTCTCCATGGGAGATCTTTTCTTCCTTGGCTTTTTCCATGGCTCTGAGTTGACCCTCTGTTAGAACTGCTCCAGTTTTGGCAACATGGGATTCAAGGTTCTTGAGACGTTTTTGGAAAGTCTCCAGGTCATGTCGAAGCCAGACACAGCGGACACCGGCTGCGGAGATGAAAATGCCGCGATGTCGAAGGGTGTCAGATGTTCGTTTCTGACCGTGAGCTGGTTCTTCTATGGCATAATCAACCACGGCTTTTTCTACATCCTCCGGGACGCGGTTGCGAATGTTGGGTTTCTTCCGGGTTTTCTCTTTCAGAGCATCTAAGCCTCCTTCATCATAAGCTTTCTGTACTCGATAGAAGGTATCTCGGCTGTAGCCCATGACACGACAGGCTTCACTCACATTCTGTAAGTATGAAGCTAAGTCTAGCAAATTCATCTTTGTTTTTATAAGTTTCTGCTCGGTGGTCATTTGTGGTCTCTCCTTTTTCTGTTTTGTTGTGATTACAGAAAGGATACCACGTGACCACCGCTTTTTAAAGCCACTTCTGTCAGATTAAATCGTGACTATTACAATTATATCGAGACTTTTTACAACCGGGTGAGGAAACATTCATTTCTTGGATATTTATCCCCGGTTCAATTTGAGTTATTAACTGAAAAAAGTGCAGCATGACTTCTCGACCTGTCCGTTTTATTGTTGCAACTCCATACTTAGGGTTGATAAAAACACGGACCACCATATCCAGGAGGAAGAAGGTGACGGCGTATTTTAAGGGCGTAAAATTACCGCTACCTCCGGCGGCCTGGATTGAAAACAACATGACCAGAAATAAGATTCCTGCAGCCGCGCGTATTTCACGTTCATTGAGGACCGGTATACTGTACCCCTCAACATTTTCACCAAACCCAATATATTTTTTCATTCTAAATCCCCATTAATAAGGTTATTGGTCTAACCAACACTTGCCTATATGCGCTCATTGCAATTGTCCCCCCGATTGTATATCGATGTTTCGAAAAAGTTCCTGGTTTACTCGTGGCGTAGGGATTCTATGGGATCCAATCCAGCTGCTTTGTAGGCCGGGTATATCCCGAAGACAATACCAATAAATGAGCAAACACCCAGCCCGATGAAGACCCAGTCAATTGGAATCACAGGCGCTACATTTTTCATCACCAGAGTAATCATGTTGCCTACCCCGATACCTGCCAGTACCCCGATTACACCCCCAATTAAGGAGAGAAATATAGCTTCCAGAAGAAATTGAAACAGGATGTTGTTCCGTGTCGCACCAATAGCCTTGCGAACGCCAATTTCTTTGATTCTCTCGCTGACAGAGACCAACATAATGTTCATGATTCCGATTCCGGCCACAACCAGGGCGATGACACTGACAGCTCCGGCAAACAACTTGATACCAGCTGTAAATGACCCAAAGGTCTCAATCAGGGCATCGTTGGAGGTCACTTCGAAGTCGTTTTCTTCTTCAGGACCCAACCCTCTCACGATACGCATCTGATCAATGACTTCTTCTTTTACAAGGTTAAAACTTTCACCATCGGGTGCTTTGATAGAAATGCCCAATGAGGTCCAACGGCGACTGAAGTATTGCAGGTAGGTCGTGATGGGAATGATGACAAAATTATCCTGGCTTTGACCAAACATTTCACCTTTGCGTTTTAGTGTCCCTATGACATCAAACCCAATCCCATTTATGGTAATTTTCCGATCCATAGGATCCTGATATGGAAAAAGTTTTTCGATGACATCAGTGGCCAGCAGCACCACGCGACGATTATACTGAATGTCTTCCGGGATAAAATTGCGCCCATAATCCAGACTATGATTCAAGGCTTCCAAACCCCACTCATCAACACCTTGAACACCTACGTTGGGATTGGTGGATTCCTTCTGGAAGCGAATGGTTTTACCGCCGGCGCCATCCTGTGCACTGACGAACTCAGCTCCGACCATGCGATCTCTTAACTCCAGAGCCATATCATAGGTGATATTCGGCCGTCGCCAATATTTCCTTCTGCTGTTGTGATCACCGATTTGCATCACGGGTGATTTCTGAACAAAAATTACATCCGATCCAAATACATTTAAACCTGAATTGATAGAAGACTCAAGGGTGCGGATGGCAGTCATGACAGCAATAATAGCGAATACACCAATGACAATACCCAATAAGGTCAGGATAGACCGTAAAAGGTTATCCTTGATTGCCTCCAGCGCCATAAAGAAGGCATCGCTCAGGGTTTTTAGGGAGGTTCTAATATACATGATTTATCTAATATTCTCTATGATCCGATTTAAGAACAAGGAACACCGATTAACGATTTGAGAACTGTTTTCGTGGTTCATCATCTACTTCCTAGTTCAGTGTTCGTTAATCCTTGTTCGACATTCTGTTCATCTCGATTTATGAACAGGGAACACCGATTAACGATTTGAGAACTATATTTGTGGTTCATCATCTGCTTCTCAGTTCGGTGTTCGGCATTCTTTGTTCGGCATTCATTTCGCTTTGATTTAAGAACAAGGAACATCGATTTGCGATTTTTGATTTGATAATAGCCCACATCATTTTTGATTGCTCAAATTCTTTTGTGCTGTTTCAAGACTCCTAACGAAAATCGAAATCAGTTCGTTGTTTTCCTTAAGTACATCTTCAATCCTTAATGGGGTTTTATGCAATTTTGCCCTTTGGATAATTTTCAAACAGATAAATGTTTCTCTTAATTCCTTCAGAACAACTTTCATTTTGTGGATGAAATCCTTTCTGGACTCGCCACTCTGTGCTTCACCATAATTTAGAGAAACTGAAGTGCCTGAATGTATTAGTTGACCAGCAAGATGATTACCTGCTTTATTTTGAGACAATTCACCGGATAGCTCAATTATCTGGACCGAAAAGTCAATCAATCGTTCTTCTAAATCAAATTTATCCATTTCTATAGTCAGATAACTCTACAATCGATATTGGGGTTACTGCTTCTTAAATCAGGGTTCGTTAATCCTTGTTCGACATTCTGTTCATCTTGATTTATGAACAAGGGACACCGATTGATGATTTTTGATTTACTCATACCTTAGCGCCTCAATTGGATCCAGTTTGGCTCCTTTTCTTGCAGGCGCCAGGCCGGCAAAGAGACCTACACCTGCACTAAGACCGATAGCCATAAAGGCTACACCAAAGGACATAGTGGCAGGGAATAAAAATTTGCTGATGGCCATGCTGACAACGGTGGAAATGATAAGGCCGACAAGGCCTCCAGAAGCTGTGATGACCATAGCCTCAATTAAGAAC
>JAERTJ010000198.1 GCA_016844945.1 Fidelibacterota bacterium
TTCATTGATGACGGTATTCGCAACCTTGATTTCAGGTTGAGCTTCACCATTTGCTTCGGCGAATTTGATACCGACATCACTGATCACAGATTTATAGACCATTATTTTTACCGTGGCATTGGTGGCATCGAAACTAAACGATCCGATTCCAGCACCATGCAGTGATTCAACGCCTGCCCAGGGTTGACCGGTAGTCACGGTAGTAAAAGATGCAACAGTTTCTGAGACATTGACTCCAGTCGCACTTGGATTGGCAACGATTGCCAGAGGAGCATTGGCACCATTTTCAAAGGATGTCCAGGTCCAGTCGGCACCATTACCCCCAGTTTCGAAATCGATGGGAGCTACCTGGGCAAAAGTCATATTCCCAAATGCCAGAAGGATAGCCATCCATACGATTAGTAATTTGTTTCTATTCATGTAGTCTCCATTATTACTGGTTATTGTTCGATACTCTTTCATCTACCCTTGAATCGTGAATTTGAATGCGGACCTCCTTCCTCCCTCAATTCCAGGCAATGCTCAAAGCTGTATGTCTAGGTTAATTATTTCGATCGCTTCAAATGATTTTGAAAAGATTCTTTTGGTTTGCGATTTTCATAAAAAAGTCCCCAATGTTTTTCCATCACATCAGGATCTGACTGCAAACCACCACCTTTCCAGGGCTCATCGAAAGCCTCAAACAAGAAGGTTGTAATTTTGTTGTTATTGGTCCAGGGTGTAATCTGAGACAGAAAAATTTCCTGGGCGTTTAAGCTCACTTCAGTTTTCACCAGAGCACCTTCCTGTCCCGGACCATTATTTTTTGGTTGATAAAGGGTTGCCCACCCTGTTTCGCTGAGAATTATCTCTTTATTGGGATATTGCGCTTTCGCTGACTGATAAACACTATCAATCCAGGTCATCCCCTTTTCAATAGTTTTACCATTCCATAAGGGATAGGCATGGAGGGCGATAAAATCAATTTCTGAAGCGACAACTGCTGCGTGATCTTTGTTCCAGAAATTATAGTCATCTGCTGTGGTGACGGGTGTGTCAGTATATTTCCTGACCGCTCGGATATAGCGAATGAGGTTCCTCATTTCCATACGATGCCAGGACCAGTCAACCTGAGATTCATTCCCGACATTGATAGCTATGACTTCTTCAGAGTAGCGGTTGGCTAATTCTATACCACGGGTGACTTGCTCAATGTTTTCAGGTTTCCGGTCGGGGTTTTTGGTTTCGTTCTCTAGCCAGATGCCCAGCATGACACGAATAGGGAGCTTGTTTTCGTGGATGACCTTTAATACTCGCTCGCTGTCATCATCTGAGCCATACACCCGGATTAGATTCCAATGGGGGGAGAGAATATTCAAATCTTCAAGAATCTCGGCTTCGCTGGGACCTTTTACACCAGGTGCTTGACCCTGGCGATAACAGCCATATGAAATTGCATTTCCGATCCATTTTTCACCGAGATAAGGTTTAAACTCAAGTTCTACAAAGGGAGATTCTCTGGTAAAGGCGGAGGTATCAGACTCCAAAATGTGGGTGTAGGATTCAGCATCCAAATGAGGTTGTACAACAGGTTCTTCAACTATGGTTTCCCTGGTCTGGCAGGATACTATTACCAACAGGACAGATGCCAAGATGGTTATTCTAATTGCAAATTGCTTCATCGTTTCTTATCCAATCTATAAGTTTTGAAATCAGTTCGATCTCGCTTCGCTCGTTTGAAAACTGATTTCCCCCCAACACCTAACGCCCAACTCCTAACTCCTAACCCAATGTCACATCAATTCTGCTGATGTTCCTGTTTCTGATTGTGGAAACTCTATTCCCAGTGATGATTCGGTCCTCATAGCTATGCGTATTCCCCTCACTATCCTGTATGACATAACGTTTGGGTGCTACACCATCTGCTCCATAGGTGTTTTTCATTGCCGGGTTGTGGTAGGTGACCAGCACTTCACCGAATAGCATATAACTAAAGCTGTTTGCTGGTAGTGATAACGAGGTGGTTGCCAGTTCAACCTTTTGAGTACTTTTTGTGAATAACCACTCTGGAAGCACTGGATTCAGCTGAAACATCAACTCACCATTTTCATCCAGATCAAAGGGCTGAGGACCCATGGCCATATACATGAGCATCTGGATAAACTCGGCAGTTGCACCACTTAATCGTGCGACGAAGCCAGTTCCATGTAAATTTTTATCCGGATTGGCACTGCTTACAATAAATGATGAATTCTCCAGGATACTACGCCCATAGGTATCAGGGGCCATGAAGGGGATCATCACATGTTTAAAATCAGCAAAAAATGTATCGTATAACCCATTCCGGAGTACTTCAAGCATATATTTGTATTCCATGTGGAGCCAGATCGATTCATTCTCAAACCAACCGGGAGAGAAGGTTCTTGCTCGTCCAATTTCGTGAGGCTCATCATCCAGGCAGGCATTGACCTTATACATATCAAGGGCTGAATCATAGAGGTCACTTTGTCGAATATTGCTCACCAGTTCCCGGGCATTATCAGGTTTGCAGCGGAGATAGTGGACTGGTCCCTCAAGAAAATGGGGGAGATGGTGTACTTTAAATGCCCTGGCTTTGAAACAACTCTGTCCTTTAGCGTTAGTTTTGACAGTTTGGGAGCCATCACTATCGGTCACCATGATCAATTCGTGATCTACTACTTCGTGATTAAAATAGGTAGAAGGTATTTTTCGATCCTCATCCCAGGCTAGCTCTATGCCTTGATCAAGTTTAACCAGGCAAAGCTCTAAATAGTGTGAAAGGTCTGACAGGTCTAGCGAGGACTCCACACCACTGATCCCTAGGGTCACCTTTTGGCGAAAGCTCTCCTTGGCTGTGTTTGAGGCATCCCAAAAATCAAATGAAGTCTTGCTTTGATTAAGCGCATCCTGTACAGAACCGATAAAACCTGAGAGCTCTTCGAATACCTCAATTTCAGATATGTCAGCACCGTGTTTTTCTATGGCATCCATAAGGAAGATGATGTTTCGTTTGATCTCCATGGTTTCGCTAAGACTGGAACCCATGATGGCTGGTAAACCATTGAGAGCATCGTACCAGTTAGGTTTATCAGATTCCATCTCAACACCAATTCCTGAAGGATCCAGTGATGCCATTTTATTTGTGATCAGGCTCAACATTTTGGTGATCAGGGTGGTATGATAGACTTCACCGGAACCATACTGGGTATGGACTACATCTGAATGCTGCTTACGGGCCTTGATTAAAGCTTCCTTGTTCTTGTCTAGATAAACGGCCTCCAACTGCATGAGTTTGTCATCCCAGATCACATACTTGTCGTCACGGGGACGAACGAGATAGGGACTATCATGGAAAGTGAAGCTCATGTTCTCAAACAAAATGTTTTGCAATTTTTCTGGGTAGAGTGCCAGGAAGTTTTCAAGGAGATCCAGGTTGTAGGTCCAATGGTCTGACCAGTAACCTTCTGCATGATCCGTATCATGAATCTTGTGACAAGCAGCTAAAATATCGCCTAGGAATTCATCGGTTTCACCATCTGGGACTATTTGCTGTTGCTGGAGATAGGCCAGGAGCTCACCAGGTGTCCGAGAGGAAGCTAAAAATTCAGCAACCAGATCAGTCTGTAGGGATGTAAGGTATAAATTGAGGACTGCATCCAAGGATGAAGAATCATTGGCAATATAGCGTAACTCCTTGATCACCAATGGATTAAAGCCATCCAACTGTATGAGATTGAAGAAATGTTCCAGATTGTTTGACTCTACATCAGGATTAAACAGGAGATCAGAACGACGATTCTGGTTAATATCACGATAGGCTCCATTCCCTTGAGAATAGTTTGATGGTGTTATCCTGTAGTCGTTATAATCACGTTCAAGGTCACCATGCCTGCGGGAATACAAGTGTAAGACGGATTTGTTTTGTTTCCCCTGGAGGGTATAGGGAAAACCACCCCTGAGAACATTATCCAGAAAATTTTGACGGACATATTGATCAAATAATGGTTCTCCGCTGACGATCAGATTCTTTTCAGTTAAAGCATTGATCATAGACTGATTCACCTGTTTTTTTGTTTCCAGGTAGTCCTGTTTACAAATCGTGGGTGTTAATTTATTCATGGTCTCTTTTGACTCGATATGACCGATAACTGAGTTCAAGGTGTAGGTTTCACCCGGTTTTATGGTGGTGCGAAAAGGACTCATGGCACAGGGGAGTCTGTTTTCAAAAACCTGATCCTCAGTGAGTGTATCAAAATCAGAAGTCAGAAAAGCCGCTGGATAGCTATAGTCCGCATGGGGTCCAAAAATGCGTTGGGGATCGACGATAGGTTTTACAAGGTGAGATTCACGTCCATTGGATTCCAATCCGATATAAAAATTGCCCTTGATGATATGGACGACTTCAGGTCTGTCAGCTGGCTCCACCTTGCCCTTAAAGAGGGGCGCTGAATGATCATAATTGGTGACCTCAACAAATGCCTCTGTGAGTCGGCGAAGGTGTTTCAAGGCAAAATTATTCAAGCCATGAGGGACAATGAGCGGCAGACCATCCAGACCTTCAATACTTATGACGTTATCCCCAGTATTTTCAATCCTCAGGGTTCGAATGAGACCCGCATATTGATCTTCTGGAACGGTATGGTATTCAACGCTAAATTTCAGGTAGAGGGATTGGTTGTCCTCTTCCAGTTTAAGATGGGAAGGGGATATGAGCATGCGTTGGGTTTTATCCATACTTTTATCCCGGAAATGATCCTGAAAGGGTTCATAAAAGTTGTTTTCTGAAAGATCAGGGAACTTTAGAAAGGTTCTGAATCCTTGACTTGAAACCAATTGATAGGCCCAATTTGCAGGCAGAAACTCCATGATGGGGTTATCCTTGTCCTGGATACCCATACTGCATATACCCTGACCGCGATTGACATAAAAGACCCACATAGGAATACCAGATTTTCCTGCAATTCCGGGGAAAAAACTGGAAAAGGGTTTGGCGTCATTATAGTTCTCAATGACGAAATCACCATTTTCGTTCAAATCAAATTTACTGGAATTATTCAAGGGTCTTACCTTTCTTCTTCTTGATACTCTATAGCTGAACCTGGACAGTTTGAACGGAATTCGCAGGGATGACGACCTCGGCATAACTCTCTTTAAGCTGAAGGTTGTAAGTGATGGGTTTCTTTGTGGTATTGAGTAATTGTACACTCATCATTTTGGCATCATTTACTGTGGCACAGGCATGGAGCGCATCTGCATCCAATCCTGCCAGATTTTTACTGGTCTGAACCGCCTTGTCACCGGGTCTGATGGTGCGACTGAATTGTGAAAGCACATCAAAAATTGGTGTGTAGTAAACATCCTGGTTTTCTGTGTCAATCATGATTGGGGCACCACAAAAGTTACCTACATGGTTGGGCCCGCCTTGCTTATCCAGAACAATATTCCAATCTACCCAGCCCGTCATCCAGTGATCGAGACTCACAATTATATTGCGGGCATAACGATGAACCGGGGTGTAAAGGGGATGATCATTCATGGTTGGACCGGCCCATGGCACGGCATATGCCCAATCTGATGCATTGTCATTCCACCAGAAATCGTCATTCTTGAACCAATTCTTTTCTGTTCTTCCTTCAGGATCGGTACATTCCTCTGGAGCGGGTTTGCCCAGGTCATCAATACAACCCTCGGTGTGGACAATTGAAAATTCAGGATATTTCGCATGGACACGATCAAAGACTTCTTCATACACCTTATTTGTGCTTTCATACCAATGCACGGCGATGCCATAGACATGTTCAGCTGTTTCCCTGTCAGCGAAAATGACATCTGTCCATTCTTCAATACCATCCCGGTTTTGGTCAAAGATTAAAAGCTTTGTATCAGAGAATTCGCTTCCAGCCAGACCAGGTCCCAAATTCTTTTTTATAAATTCATTCTGAGATTCTGGAGTGAAATTCATGCTTTCCCATTGGCCATTGTTGCCATGAGGTTCATTGACAGGGGTTAAACCCCAGATGTCAACACCTTCAGCTTTATAAGCCTCCATGTATTTCAAAATGTAGTCAGAGTAGGTACTGACATACTCTGGTTTCAATGAACCACCTGTTCCATGCCAGTTGTTTTCAGCCGACATGGACTGGTAATATGCTTCAATATCTTTCATCCAGGCTGGAGCGGTCCAGGCTGAACCGATGATATGCAGAGTGGTATCTGCCTGCTTGCCCTTGATAGCCATTGCTTCCTGAATCATGGGGAGAAGATCATAGGAGGATTCCTTGACACCTGGATAGGTCTCTTTATCGAACCCCTCCTTATCTCGATCGATGGTAAAGTGAGTTAATGCAGTATCGCCTGCAGTTTCTGCGTAGGAATATTTGCCTTCTACTGTGAAGTCACACGCACCAATATGGGTCCGAGTTAGAGAAAAGTTCGCCCCCTCAGCACTGTAAATCCTGTTCATTACCTCTTTCCGTTTCTCCGGGTCAAGATGGGCTAGAACAAAAGCTGATGATTCTGTAAACGAAGTACCTATTCCATCAATGGTCTGTTTAACAGCCTCTGGTTGAACGTTGATTACTACGCCAGATGCTTTTCCCGCTTTAAAACTAACGTTTGCCTGGGTCTCTTGTCTAGCCCCTGCTTCAGAGGTGAGGATGATCTTGGCTGTTGATTTTTGTATGGGCTGCACAATTGATTTTGTCATACATCCAGCGATGATAAGGGCTGAAATTAAGAGACCGGTCAGGATTACAATTTTTCTTTGATTCATTTTATCATTTCTCCAATCAGGATTATTCGGCGTTGTCCGCTGCGGTCACTTTTCCGCGTCTAGCCTCGAGTTGTGTACGAATATCATAAGCTTTTATCTCAGTGAGTTTATAGGTGAAGATGATTCCTAATGCGATGAGGGACGTGACTAAGGGTATTCCAACATCAAAAATTCTAATCAGAAACAGGGTGTTTTCACTCTGAGCAGCTCCCAGGGCTACATCAAAACCAGAGACTTTCAGGAGGACACCCGTGAGGAGTCCAGCTAATGCCATTCCAACTTTGACCATCCACCAGTAGATTGCACCAAAAACACCTTCTCGACGCTGATGTGTTTCAAGCTCATCATAGTCACAGACGTCTGAAATCATGGATCCCATCAGGGTAAACAGTGATCCTGTACCAAATGCAACCAAAGGAGCAGCATACAATAACCAATAGGGGTAATCCGGGTTGTAGCCAACCCATTTGATGGCATATCCCAGAATTGAGATAGAAATGGTGATCAGGAAAGTTTTTCGTTTACCAATCTTGGTTGCGATCCAGCCCGTCAGGGGGATAACTCCCAGCGTGGCTATGGAAGTGAGCATGCCAAACCACCCCATAAGTTTTCCGGCGTCCCCATCATTGCCACCGAACAGGTAGTAAATCATCACATAGATGGAAAAGGACATACCCAATTGAAATCCATTGAATACCAGGAAGGTTGCTCCACACAATTTTACAAATGGTTTGCATTTGAATGTGGTGACCACACCCCTGAAAAACTCGGCCATATTCTTCGAGAATCCTTTGCCAGCATTTTTAACTGGTTCCAGAGTTTGTCTCTCTTTTAGAAAAATAGCAGGGATAATTCCAAACAGGGCTACGGCAGCACCAACAAAGATTGCTAATGTGCGGGCACCATGTACGGTGTCCCTGAATAAATTGCTTGACATGATGGCATAAAACCAGGGGACACCCAGCCAGGCCAGTTGTCCTATCGTGTTGGCAAAGGCATGCAGACGAGTACGTTCATGATAATCAGGGGTCATTTCATACCCAAAAGCAACAAAAGGCGTGGCGTAAACGGTATATGCCAGGAAGAAGAAAATGGACATTGCCAGGAAATACCAGAAATAGGTAATGAAGAAGGTTTCACTCTTTCTCAGCTTGACTGAGTGGATGGTAGCAACTCCTTCACCCTCTAATCCAGCCAGGTGGATTGAGATGCTGGCGATTCCCTGCATGTCGAGTTCACCATTGCCTTGTTGATTCCCTGTAGCATTGCTGAGTTTAAGGCTTTCCAACTGGAATTTATAGAGGTTACCTGCGCCACTCTCTGATTGGTCAAGTGCAAGATTAATGAAATATGTCTCACCATCTGAACTCGTCTCAGATTCATTGAAGGCAACTTGAAAAGATTGGACATCAGGAAGATCCACATTGATCTCAACCTGGGGAAATCCATCCAGGTTAGTTGAGCTACCTGCATCACCTTCTATAGCCTTTAGATCTGGACCATAGAAAACGAATTCAGCTTGATTTAGCTGATCCCCACCATAATTCACGATGGCACCACCTGCATCATTAAATTCAGCATCATTTGTTGCATCAGAAATGATTTGATGGTGTTTGACAGGATCTTTAGCAAGAATATCAATGTAACCTGAAGGCAGTTGCCACATGAGTGCGAAGATGATACCTGCGATCAGCGCACCGCCAAAGATGAAGGGTCTACGCCGACCCCAACGCGTGCGGGTATTATCAGATATGTACCCCAGCATGGGGTCAGAGATCGCATCAAAAATACGAGGAATAGCACCGATCAATCCCACCCACAAGACATCCATACCCAATCCGAGATTGAGGATAACAACCATTGCGGGCAGGGCAGCAGCCTGGAGGTTGTTGACGAGCATACCAACAGCGTATGCTGATTTTTGTTTTAAGGATATCCGGTCTTCAGGGGCAGTTTGGTAATGTTGAGCACCACTCATGGGTGTAACTCCTTAGTTCTTGAGGTAATAGACGTGTTCATATTTCCGCGGTTATAACTATTTATAAACCCTCACATAATCGATGAGTAAAGTTTGTGGAAAGGTTGTGGTTTCGTCAGGTGAGCCCACCCAGTTGCCACCAACAGCCAGGTTTAACAAAATAAAAAATGGGTGATTGTAGACCCAGGTGCCTTTGACATCCGAGGGGGTCAAGGTTTGAAAGACCTGGTCATCTACTGACCACTGAATCAAGTCAGGTCGCCATTCAATGGCAAAAATATGAAAATCAGTGTCAAAGCGTCCATCGGTCAACTTGAATGATGTGCCCTTGCCCTTACTCCCAGAATGACCTGGACCATGAAGGGTTCCATGGACAATATTAGGCTCCTGTCCCAGGTATTCCATAATGTCGATTTCGCCGCATGCTGGCCAACCCACGGAATCAAAATTGTTTCCCAGCATCCAAAAAGCTGGCCATAATCCCTGTCCTGAAGGCATCATAATTCTGGCTTCCACGCGGCCGTAGGTGGTTTCGAACAGGTCTTTGGTTTTAATGCGTCCCGAGGTATAGTTTTGCCCTTTATATTGTTCTTTACGGGCAGTTATAGCCAGATTTCCCTGACCATCCAGGGACACACTTTCAGGTCGCTTATTGTCGTATTCCAGTTGGTTATTCCCCCAATGTGTACCCACATCAAACACCCAACGAGTGGAATCTGGAGATTGACCTGCAGGACCTTCAAATTCATCCTGCCACACCAATTGGGTGGAAGGTTCCAGGATAGGAATATTTGCGATACAATTCACGAGCATGAAGGTAGAACTAAGTAGGATGGTAGACTTTATGATCATCTTCATGGTTTGATCCTCGAGAAATGGGTTTTGATCTGTTGACGATTAAGTCCTGTCTGGTATGGATCCAGGGTGTGGACTTGCTGCAGGATGCCATAAGCCAATCTAGGCATCAACTCAGTATAACCGTCTTCATCGATGGCAGCTTTGGCACAGATCCCAAACCATTCTTCATTCATGTTGTTGGCGTTGGGATTATAATCCTCACTATAGCCACCATTGCTCCACGAGGCGTGTGTGTCATGGCTGTCCAGATTTGTGGTTTGACCGGATTTCCACCACCCATCGCTAAACTGAAAAGTAAACCCACCGATGGCATTTTCACTGAGACCAAGGCCACTGGCATTCTCATAAATTTCTCTCCAGTTTTCTTTCAGGTAAGTCGCCTGTGACTGTTGATCTTCCTGCATTTTCCTGGCGTTAAAAGCATCTGCGCCGAATTCAGTGAGAAATACAGGGATTCCCAGCTCTTTTTCCACGCGTTGGAATAAATCCTCAAATGACCTGCCACGGTAAACATTGGCTCCAAAGACATCCAGGTTTGGCATTTCCTCTGCAATGATATCCAGGTATAAAAGATCGCCATTTGCCATGGCAACAGGATGGTTTGGATCATCAGCATGTATAATTTTGACAGCCTCGCTCAGGAGAGAGTACAACTGACGAGCCTGGAAGGTTTGTGGGTCTTCACCCGTAGGCGTATTGCCGGTTTCTGCAGAATTCCAGTGGAGACCATAATTGTTTTCATTGCCCAGCAACCACATGAGTAACCCAGGCGTGTCTTTGTAGGCTGCCACCATCTCTTTGATCTCTGTGAGCACGACCTGGCGTGTCCGTTGATCTGAATAATCTGTATTGCCTACCCAGACACTATCTAACAAGAGCCCATATCGGGCACATGAATGGTTGAGCACGGTGTAAATACCAAATTGTTCGTAGATGTGTTTTATCCAGCGTGGAGGTATGCTTGAATATTGGCGCAGTGTATTGACTCCCATATCCTTGAGCAAGGACATCTCATAATCCAGAGCAGTCCTGATGAAGGAATCGGGCTGTGCCCACAGACTGTAGCTGTAATTGGTGCCGATGGGGAAGTAATCCCAATTCATGCCAACGACAAAGAAATCCTCACCATTTACCAGGAGCCGATGACCCTTTTTATCCTCTGTGAGCCTGACAGCAAGATCGGTTTCCTCAACACAAGAGAAGATAATACCAATAAGGAAAAGGCTAATCAGGGTTGGGTAAAGGTGCGAGGTTTTCAGATTCAGATTCCTTTTATTCCTTTAAATTTGATTCTTTGATCAATAAGTCAGACCATAACCCAATTCAAAAAGCGGATTATAATTCAGGTCACCGGTGTTGATTGGGATTTGAGACATTGATCTTGGCCAGGAGACAGGCAGTTTCCCTGAAGGGTTATAGTCCCCAAAAATGACTTCGGCTATACCATCACCTTCAGTACCGGGTAACCAGGCAGCCAGGAATGCATCTGCGTCCTCGAAGGTATTGTTTAAGATCATGGGCCGACCTGATAAAAGTACCACAACCATGGGTACGCCAGAGTCTTTTACAGTATTGATAACATCAAGGTCCTCTGATGACAGCTCAAGGTTTTCACGGTCACCATGCATCTCGGCATAGGGATCTTCTCCCACAACTACAATTACTGCATCTGCACCAGAACTGGCGCTACCGTTTTCAGAGAGAATAACCTCGGTATTGCTGGAGACCGATGATTGGACACCTTCAAAAATGGTTGTGCCAGATGTTGTTGCGCCATGTCCACCCTGCCAGGAAATGCTCCACCCCCCACATTGCATACCTATGTTGTTTGCTCCTCGACCGGCAACTACAATTTTTGAAGAGGCTTTTGAAAGTGGTAAGGTGGAATCATCATTCTTCAGCATGACCACAGATTCTCGAACAGCCTGCCTGGCCAGATCACGATGGTCTTGGGATCCCACCGTTGGCATCAGTGCTCGGTCGTTCTGGTATGCACTATCCAGGAGCCCCATACTCTTCTTGATGGTTAGAATTCGGGTGACTGCATCATCGATCCTGGACATCTCGATTGACCCTTCATTCACAGCTTCTTTTAGTAGCTTGATAAACTCACGATAGCCATGACCACTCCCT
Organism: Fidelibacterota bacterium; assembly: GCA_016844945.1. Lineage (GTDB taxonomy): Bacteria > Fidelibacterota > UBA8477 > UBA8477 > JABMPR01 > JABMPR01. The sequence continues at coordinate 11,742 of JAERTJ010000198.1, forward strand.
CGAGTGTTACCGGGAACCATGACCATGTCGATTCCAGCATTTATCCCGTTAATGATATCACTTTTATAATCCCCGGGGATTTCATCAATACCTTGCCAATCACTCACGATAAAGCCTTCAAACCCAAGCTCATTTTTAAGTACATCGGTCAATAGATATTCATGGCCGTGTAGCTTGACACCATTCCAGCTATTGTAGGATGCCATAATGGTTCCAGTTCCAGCTGCCATGGCAGCCAGATAAGGGGGGAGGTGCAGACCGCGCAATTCACCCTCTGAAATTTGGGCATCACCACGATCTATCATGCCAGCATTGCCCGTGCCCCAACGAGGAGCCCCATCTCCTATGTAGTGCTTGGTGCAAGCGAGAACCGCATCTGAGGCAAACAACGAACTCCCTTGAAAACCTTCGACCTGGGCAGCTCCCAGTGATGCAATAAGATTTACATCTTCACCGAAGGATTCATAGGCTCGACCCCAACGTTCATCTCGAGAATTGGCGACGCAGGGCGCAAACGTCCAATTGATCCCAGTAGCTCTCACTTCTTTTGCCGTGAGTTGACCGAGTTGACGAACCAGATTTTCGTTTCGGGTAGCACCCAAACCAATGTTGTGTGGATAAATGGTAGCACCGACAACATTGTTATGGCCATGAACTGCATCTATACCATACAATAGGGGTATGCCCAGACGGGTTTGGGCCGCCTGTTCCTGATATCTGTCAACCATATCTGCCCATCCTGAAGGTGTGTTGGTCTCTGGAGCGGACCCGCCACCACTGAGTATGGAACCCAAATAATAATCCTTAATATCATCTTCATCTACCAGGTAGGCCTTTCCAGCCTGGGTCATTTGTCCGACCTTTTCAGCTAATGTCATGATCTGGACAATGGATTCGATGCTTTTACCTGTTATGTCTTCGGGTATAATTGGAGGTTCAGTTGTATTGCAATTTATGAGAAGCAAGCTTAGCAAAGCATTTATGATAAGCAGGCTTTTCCGTTGAAGTTTTAACATGTATGCTCCTAAGTGAGGGACGTTGCCCAGCAGTTGTATCTCTATTACAATAATGCATTATTCGCAAGATGGATGCCATGAGGATTCAGATGGTCCGGTTGAGTGGACCTTCGTCGCAAAAACTTCGTTCCTAAAGTAATTGCACCTGTGAAATTTTATGTTCACGGCAAGATCCCGGGGAGAATCAGTGATGTTAAACACAGCAGAACCAGTATCTAAGCAAGTAGAGGGGTGGTAAGGATATGTGATATGGTCCCTGGATCAATGGGAGTGAGTTGAGATGGAATTAATTTGAATCCACCCGTTGCGGTTTGTTATTCGCGATTAATAAATATACAGCTTGTATTGTTTTGATATAAAAATTATTATCATTTCAATAATGAATAAGTCAATAAATGAACAGAAGTCATCACGGTATTCAGAGAAGTTTGCCTTTTTAACCAGCCTACCTATCCTGTTTATAATGGGGGCAGCTATCTTCCTGATCTCGTTTTTTATCTCATCATTTCCACTGGGAAGAACCCCTTTAAAAAAGGGTCAGATAAAGCGCGTTTATTTTGCCGATGATATTGCCCCGGGTCATTCAAAAATCATTGATCGTTTTAATGCAATCCACGAAGGGGAAATTGAAGTGATTGCTATTGATTTACCCTTCTCTAAATTTAATACCAATCAACGCAAAGAGCTGATAGCCAGAAACTTACGGAGTAGGGGTAGTCGAATAGATGTCTTTTCTGTTGACTTGATATGGGTACCTCGTTTTACAAAGTGGGCAGAGCCACTCACTCAATATTTTTCACCTGCATCCCTGACGAATATTTTACCCCACGCATTGGAAACTTGCTATGTCGATGGCGCTTTATATGCTGTACCGCTCTATACAGATATTGGAGCACTTTATTATCGTGAAGATATGATTCTCGCTCTACCTGATGGAGATGAGATTAACCAGCGCATTAAAGCCTCCATCACCTGGGAGGAATTGGTAGAGATTAAACATAAGTATTTTGTCGATAGCCCCATATATATCCCCCAGGCCGCTGCTTATGAGGGGTTGATTTGCAACTTTAATGAGATTTTAGGTAAACCTTTACAGAATCGCGATACCCATGCTCTCATTGATCTAACAGATCCTTTGGTTATCCGTCGCACACAATTTTTTCGTGATATGTTTACCGAGGGTATTGCTGCAGAAGCTGCACTCGACATGACTGAGGATGATTGCATTAGATATGCATTAGAAAATGATATCCCATTCGTCCGCGGCTGGCCAACGGTGAATAATGAGACGGACCCTCGTTTTGATCCAGTCCAATTCAGAAAGTTATCTATTGCACCCATGCCACATTTTGCAGGGGAAAAATCAACACCGGTTTTTGGTGGTTGGAGCATGATGTTATCGCGGCACTCACCTGTTAAGGATGAGGCTATCTTGTTTATGCAATTTGCCTCTTCGGAATTAGGGCAGAACATTTTCTTTGAATCTGAGGGATTATTACCCGTTCAGGAGTCTTATTATCTTGGGACGGATCCCGACCCCAGGAATGATCGGCTTAAGGTGCTTCAGGCGATGATGGTAAATGGTATTCATCGCCCTGCTCTCAATCAGTATACCTTGCTTTCTGATATACTCTCCGCCCGATTACACGAAATACTATCCGGTGAGATAAGTGTTGAGACAGGTATGGAGTTAGCCAATGATGAAATCTCTAAAGCACTCAGCCAGAAAGAGTTACGATGAAACCGTCTCGTACATTTGGGGACTTTCATTTTGAGATTCAGCATGTCCTGGTGTTATTTATCATTGTGGTTGTCTTTCAGACAGCACTATCATTTATAAACAATCAGTCGACCAATCACATTTTCCAACAGGCTATGGATTATTATCGCCGAGATTCTGCAGAGCGGGTTGCAGATCTGACCACCACTGCACTGGAGCTGCTGATAGAACAATCGCGTGTGGAAGATCCAGGCAATATTTCGAGTGCCCGCTCAGCCATTCAATCTCTGGATAAGTTATTGAGTCAACAGACATTACAGCGCAATATTGATGAAGTGTACCTGCTGGTGATGGATCGGGATAGGATTCTTGCTCTCAGTGAAGGTGAAGATATCTATAATCTCTATCTGGGTGGAGGAGTAGATGATTCATTCTCCAATGAGGATGCTACCACGAACGCAATTACGTATTTTATGACATATAAACAGGTTCTTTTAAAGGATGAGCAAATCACAAGCTCACTTGAAGGAGACAATGTTTTTCATGTTCTGGTCCCATTTTATGATCGTGGGGAAATAGCTGGAGCTGCCTATATGAAGGTGACACCTGATGTAGCAGGTTTTCTGGATCTCATCGAATCGGCTTATAATCAGTCGGGAATCCTGTTCACAGGGCTCATTCTCATGGGTTTTATGGCGATGTTTTTTATCTATTCCTATACAGCCAAAGAAAGAGATCTGGTTCAACAGCAATTATTCGATCAGAGTACCAAACAACTTCGTGAACAGGTGGAACACCAGAAGGAATCCCTTTTTACCAAAAGAATTTATCATACCCATCATAAGGCTGAGAAGGTCATGGGATTTATTAAGGAGGACCTGCGGCGCCTGGACAATGATAATCTGGATGACACCCGTTATCGCGTCACGAAATATGCAAATTTTGTATCCAGGGTGATTTATGACATGAAATCATATGATCCCCCTATTCACGTGATTCGCAATCCCATATTTCAGACCAATATTAATGAGGTCATGATTTTCATTGTAGAAAACATTTTCAGACGTGTGTATAGCGCGGGTGAGGCAGATGCAGTGAATATTAAAACAGATCTCAACGAAGATTTGCCCATCGTCCACGTGAATGAATACGTGGTATGGGAAATCATTGAACCCTTGATTCAAAATGCTATTGAACACAACGTGGATAGAGACCTGACACTCAGTCTGCATTCTTCACAACCCGACGAGAAGACCATATTGTTACAGATCTGTGATAATGGATCAGGGTTCGCAGAAGAGCTACTTGTTGAGGATGAAGATGGGGTGAAGGCTCTCTTTAAAGAATCAGTCAGTACTAAGGCGGGTGAACAAAATTCTGGTTATGGATGTTATCTCGCACGGGAAATAAGCCGTCGTTGTGGATGGCAACTTGATGCTCATAATCTGACTGACGGAGGAGCCTGTTTTACCATACAGGCGAACATAGGATAAGACATGGATAAAGATCAGATAAAAGTTCTGCTCATCGAAGATGAAGCGTATGATGTGAGAAGAATAAAGAGCACTATTGACCCTTTTCGAGAACGAATTCACATTAAACATATCGTCTCAACAGGGGAAGATGCCCTGATTGCAGTCGATAAGCATGGTCCCTTTGATGTTGCGATTCTGGATTATCAGATTTCTGGTGGTTTGTATGGAGAAAGGCTCATCAAGCGGATGAAAGTGGCTGATCCAAGTCTCCAGATCATTGTGATTACAAAAATGACAGTGAATCAAACTGATTTACACTTTGCCAATCAGATGATGGAGAGTGGAGCATATTGGTTTGGTACTAAATATCCCTCAGATATTGAAGATTTTATTTATCAGCCCACTGACTTTATCCTGACGATCATGAATGCAGCCGAGAAAAAACTTCTGGAAGAGGATAGGATCAGATCCCAAAATCGTTTGGACCGTAAAATCGACCGAATCGTGGAAGAAAGACCCCTTCTGGGTAATTCACCCGTCATATTGAAAGTGAAAGAGCATATTGAAAAATATGCAGGTACCAATGCGAATGTGTTGATTACGGGTGAATCTGGTTCTGGAAAAGAACTAATCGCTCGTAATATTCATTATCAGAGCAAACGGAAGTATGAAAACTTTGTTACAGTCAACTGTGCCGCCATCCCAGATGAGCTGATTGAGAGTGAACTTTTTGGATTTGTAAAGGGTGCCTTTACTGGTGCTAAAGAGGATAAGGCTGGACTTTTTGAGCAAGCGAACCAGGGTACCATTTTCCTGGATGAAATATCCGAATTACCCTATCAAGCCCAGGCGAAACTTCTCAGAGTGTTAGAAACCGGTGAAATGGATAAAATCGGTCGCAAAAAAAGCTATAAAGTTGACGTCCGTGTTATCTCTGCCACCAACAAAAATTTAAAAGATCTGATGAAGCAAAATCACTTTCGAGAGGATTTGTATTACCGCTTAAATATATTGAAGATACAGGCTCCATCTGTTCGGGAGAGAACAGACGATATTCGCCTGCTCATTGACTATTTTGTGGGTCATCATTGTCGCGATCTCAGCATCACCATCCCCAAGATTACTGATAGTGCCTGGCGGTTGCTTGAACAGTTCCATTGGCCTGGAAATGTGCGTCAATTAAAAAATGTAGTCCAACGTCTGGTCATCCTGAGTAATGATAGAATCACCAAAGATGTGGTTCATATGGCTTTAGATATTCAGGGGCAGGATTCCATCTCCGCGCTGGTGAATCCCGTATTCTCAACAGACAATATTTTACCCCTGAAAGAAGTAGAGCAAAGCTTTAGAACGCAGTACTTTGAGTTTGTTCGTCAGCATAGTAAGACCGATACAGAAGCAGCTGGAAAGTTAGGTCTCGCTCCTCCAAACTTCCACAGAATGTGCAAAGAGCTGGGGCTTAAATAAGTTAGATTTGTGTGAGGAAAGATTATTATAATAATAATAAACTTATTCCAATAATAATCGATTTCCCCGTAAATAATTGTTAAGCAGCCCTCTCAAGCCCCTTCTGTCAGGATAAAAGTTAAATAATTTTCAACCTCACCGAATTTGTAAATCCTTATAATACAAACGGTTTTACCACTCTGCCTTAAGGCCGTTTCCCCTTTCTATTCGAAAAATCGCGTATTGCTGAACTATCTGGCAGGAGGTGGTCTGGTAATTGATTATATAAATAAGAATTTTATGGGATACCTTTGCAAACAAATGCTATCAAGTAGTCAGGATCGTTCATGAGCGGTGTGGATTTCGCCGTCATCGTACTCTATTTCCTGATAGTTCTGGGGATTGGGATTTATTTCTCCAGACGAACCAATGATAGTACCGAATATTTCCTGGCCGGTAGAAATGTCGGTTGGGTGGCCATCGGAGCGTCGTTGTTTGCGTCCAATATCTCCAGTGAACATTTTATCGGTCTGGCTGGCACCGGGTCTAGCAGTGGATTAGCCGTTGGGCATTTCGAATGGCTCGCTGCCTTTATCGTGTTGTTCCTGGGGTGGATCTTTGTTCCTTTCTACCTCAAATCAGGGGTATTTACCATGCCTGAGTTTCTGGAGCGTCGATATGGACGTGCCAGCAGGATGTATTTGACGTCAGTGTCAATTGTGGCGTATGTGATTACCAAAATTTCTGTCACCCTGTTTGCCGGTGGGTTACTCCTGAACAAGATTTTGGGCTGGGATATGATGACATCAGCAGTTGTACTCATCATTGTTACAGGAATCTATACCATTGCAGGTGGATTAAGTGCTGTGATTTATACAGAGCTTATTCAGACCGTGATCCTCATCGGTGGTGCGGTTACCCTGACGGTGCTTGGTTTAAATGAGGTAGGGGGTTTTACTGGGCTACAGGCAAGGCTTCCTGCAGAGTACTTTCAAATGTTTAAGGCCATGGATCATCCTGATTTCCCCTGGACGGGAATCATATTCGGAGCACCCATTCTGGGTATCTGGTATTGGTGTACGGATCAATTTATTGTCCAACGAGTTCTCAGTGGTAAAGACATCAATCACGCTCGCTCAGGTGCAATCCTGGCAGGTTTTCTGAAAATATTGCCAGTTTTCATACTGGTTCTTCCCGGTCTCATCGCTGCAGCATTATTTGGAACTCAGGGAGATGATGCCTATCCCACACTGGTAACCAGCTATCTTTTGCCTACGGGAATAAAGGGAATTGTTATCGCCAGTCTACTTGCAGCGCTCATGTCATCACTGGCAAGTGTGTTTAATAGCACCTCAACCTTATTTACCATTGATTTTTATAAGAATTTTCGACCCGGGTCCTCCGAGGTTGAACTTGTCCTGGTTGGACGGTTAGCCACAACTGTCATGGTGATCCTTGGGGTTTTAGCTGTCCCTCTGATCACCATGCTCAGTAGCCAACTCTTTGTTTACCTGCAAAGTGTCCAGGCCTATATAAGTCCTCCCATTGCAGCAGTTTTTATCCTGGGGATTTTCTGGCATAGAGCCAATGCAAAGGGAGCTATTTCTGCTCTCGGTGCAGGAGCTGTATTGGGGGCTTTGCGCTTTATTCTAGAAATACTCGCAAATCAGGGTGTATCTTTTGGGGTGTTCGACTGGTACGCCACAATGAACTTTTTACACTTTGCGGTCTTCCTGTTTATTATTTCTGTAGGGATCGTGTATGTGGTCAGTCTGGCAACCCCCAGGCCTAATCAACAACAAATATCAGGACTCACTTTGGCTACAGCTTCAGAGCTCCAGACAGATATGAGTCGCCGGATGGATGTTCAGAATCCATTATGGAATAAAATTAACATAGTTGCATCTACGGTACTTGTGATCACCATCCTGGTGCTGTGGGTGAAATTTGCTTAATAAGAGAAAGATAATAATATGTTATTAACCAAGGAGGCTACACAATGAAGACAGTGTTACGTTTAAGTCTGGTGCTTATGCTTCTCATGGTTGTCGGTCATGCACAGGTCATCAATAATTTTGATGCCGCTCCTGCAGACACCAACTATTGGGAATTCTATGCTCCAGTAACAGAAGGTGGGTTAGAAACTAACCCAAGTGGTCATTATGCCATTAGTACGAGCGCAGATCCTGCTCTGGGATGGATAGAGACCAGCTACGTCACCGATATCGTTTTAGAAGGTGATGCTGCAATGAAAATTGATTATAGTGTTCACAACTCTGAAAGTTGGGGTGGATACACCAAGTTGCATCACTATTATCCTGATTCATTAAGCACAGGAACCTATGACTGGTCAATGTATGACAGCTTATCCTTCTCGTATTACAATGTTACGCCACAGGATTCACTAGGTCGCGTACACCTTCGTCTGAATATGGGAGACTATGGTGATATCGAAGACTCAACCTATCGTGATTTAGGCGAATGGTACTATTCTTTTCACTATATTCTCGATAACGAACCAGGTTGGAATACTGTGAACATGGCTCTCTCGGAGAGTGATGAGCAGAGTGGAACAGCTTTTAACCATACTGGTTGGGCAGGCGTTCCTGGAAACCTCACACTTGATAAAGATAGAATCAAGGCTTTCGCATTTGAATTCTCAGTAAGTGGTAGTGGTGATGGTGATGTGGTCACAGGTAGCATTATTGTTGATGATTTCAAACTGACTGGCTCAAGAAATGCTTTAGAGAATCCAGGGTTTGAAGCTGTAGACACACAAGATGAAGGATTTGGTTGGGGTGCCTCTGCTGCTGATTGGGCAGGTGCTTCAGCTGGTATAGTGGAAGATGCAGAAGTAGCTCGCACAGGAAACTCCTACGGTAAAGTTTCCACAACAGGTGGTGAACAGTGGGCTGTCCTGTATCAAGAAAATAATGTTGCTCATAGTACAGGTGAAACCTGGGTATTGGGTGCCTGGATCAAGGATATTTCAGCAGACGTTACCGAAGGTAGTTCAGCTGGTATCAAATTTGAGTACAATGATATGGGCGCAAGCTATCAGCATGAAGTGTTGTTCCCAGATGTTACGACAGAATGGCAACACTTCTCAATTACTGTGACGCCTCCAGCAGATGTTACCTCACTCAAGGCTTGTGTACTAAGTCAAACATGGGGTGGACCTCCTGGAGACTATGCTTTTGATGATGTCTACCTTATGAATCTAGGGAATGTTGACACTGTAGGTCCAGTTGCAGTCAACAATGTAAGTGCCCTTCCTGGCGCTAACCTTAACCTGGTTACCTGGGAAGATGTACCTGGTGAAGAAGGCGAATCATATACTGTTTATGCCAGCCCTTTCCCAATTGATGATCTGGATGCTGCCTATGTTGATGTAGTTGGTGCCAACATTCTTGAGGGTGTCCAAACAGTAGCGCATTATTTGTATGCTCCACTCAATGATGTGTCAGCTGAAACGTATTATGCTGTTGTTGCCACAGATGCTTCATTGAATACAGGAGCTACTGGATTTTCACCATCATCTTACACAAACACGGCTCTGGGTATTCCAACTATCTCACTTGATGCTCCAACAAATTTCGTTGCTGATGGTTCTCTGTCAGAATGGGATGGATATACACCTATCTATATGGGTGCTCCCAACTCATGGGGTGTTTCAAGCATCTGGGGTGCAGTTGATAGTGATGATGACTGTTCAGCTAATCTCTACCTGGCCATGGATGATGATTATCTCTATATGGCAGCAGATGTGATTGATGATGTCTATGCTGGATATACAGGAGAAGGTAACTGGTGGGAAATGGATGCATTCCAGTTGTTCTTCGGTCTCTATGACCAACGTGGTCCAACTCACAACGCGCTGCTTCGTGGTAATGAACCAGATTATGGTCTGGTCTTCACCAATGATCAGTATATGCGCGATAATGACGGCCAATACATTATGGGAACCCATAATGATGGTATGTACTACTTCGAAGCTTTTAATCCTGATTATGTTATTGAAGCCAAGATTTCTTTGGATTCACTGGCAATGGGTAGTGGTTTCACCGATGCTCGCTTCCATCCAATGAATGGTTTGCGTCTTGCTATCGAACCTATCATCCATGATAATGATGGTGGTGGTGCATGGGAAGGTAACGTCCAGAGTTCACCAAGAAATTCTGACAATGCCTGGCAGACACCTTCTGTATGGACTCACACATTTATTGGTGACACAGATGCACTAGATGTCGATGAGATTCAGACACCTGGGACATATGTCCTGAACAATAACTATCCAAACCCATTCAATCCTAATACGGTTATTTCTTATACAATCGGTCAATCCGAAAATGTAAGACTTACCGTTTATAATGTATTGGGTCAGGAAGTTATGACATTGGTCAATGAAGTTCAGCAAGCCGGTTCACATGAGATTAATTTCCAGGCAGGTACACTTGCTTCTGGTATTTACATGTATCGTCTTGAGGCTGGAAATTTCTCCAGCACACACAAAATGATCCTGATGAAATAGGGTTGTTGACTGTTAAGTAAATAAAAATCAAGGGGGGGGGAGCGTACAAATACCTCCCCCCTTTTTAGTAGGTAATTGATAGATGATGAAATTTCACTTGAGAAAAATCCGCAGAACCTTCCTGGCATCAGGTCTGTTTATGATTTTAAGCAGTGGCTTGCTGGGGCAAACGACTGGTAAAATTGCTGGTACAATAATAGACGATGCAACAGGTGAACCCTTGCCTGGTGCTAATGTCATGCTCGTTGATACTCGTATGGGTGCTGCAGCTGATATGGAAGGAAGATATTACATCCTGAATATCAGTCCTGGACACTATGATTTACGCGTTGATATGATTGGTTATGCTCCTGTTATTGTTGAGCAAATCCCTGTTTCAATTAATAGAACAGTTCCAGTTGATGTCCGAATGAAGGTTGCAACCATAGCAGGTGAAGTCGTTGTCGTGGAAGTAGACCGTATGGCTATGAAAAAAGACCAGACCGGTACCATTAAAAACATTTCATCAGAGCAGCTAGAAATATTACCTGTTGAGAACCTGGGTGCAGTTGTGAATATGCAGGCAGGTGTTGTAGAAGGACACTTTCGCGGTGGACGTTCCACAGAGGTTTCCTATTTAATTGATGGTGTATCCGTGGATGAAACCTTTGGTGGTCAATATGCTGCAGTAGATATCGAACCAGAGACAATTAAAGACCTTGAAGTCATAACAGGTACTTTTAATGCAGAATATGGAAATGCTATGAGTGGAATGGTGAATGCTGTTACCAAAGATGGTAGTTCCACATTTCATGGGTCATTTTATACCGGTATGGCAAATTATGTCACAGTAAATGACACAATATTTAAGGGCATTGACGAATTCGCTGTCAATCAGAACGAGGACTATAAATTTCAATTAGAAGGACCAATCCTCGGTGACCGGATAACGTTTTTTACCAATATTCGCTATCAGAATAACCGCAATCACCTCAATGGTGTTCATCGCTATAATGTTGATGATTTCAACGATTATACTGCTGATACCAGTTCAGAATGGACAACCAATTATTCCGGGTCAGGTGACTTCGTTCCCATGAATGGCTCTGAGAATAAATCATTTCTGGGGAAAGTCACATTTAATCTTATTAACGGAATTAAATTCTCTGTACTCCACACAATTAATGATGATCGCTGGGATGGTTATAGTCATTTCAATCGTTACAACCCATACGGGGTAGCAAGTGACTACCGGGAATCAAACTTTACAAAATTCCAGGTAAATCATATGTTGACCAATAGCTTGTTCTACGAACTGAAGATTTCATCGATGGACACATACAACGGTCGATATATTTTTAAAAATTATGCTGACACCACAGCTAGCGGTGAGTACAAATATGTAAGCGATATCTACGCCAATAGCTATGGTCCAGGACTCTCTACAGGTGGACAGGACAAAGATCACAGCGAGCGAAGATTGATTGATAATACAGTGAAATTTGACCTTACCTGGCAGATGAACACACATCATAGTCTGAAAACAGGTATCAATTATACCCAACATGATCTCACCAATGAATGGCATAGCATTCGGAACAAATTTGAAGGTCAACCAGAAGCTTTTATGTTTTACCAGCCAATCATTTATGGTGACAGTACTGTCTACGGTGATGTATACAATGTCAAACCAACTTCATTTTCTGGTTATATTCAGGATAAAATGGAATACGATGAGATGGTCATCAATTATGGTCTTCGCTATGATTGGTACGATCCCGCTACTGTTTATCCTAGCGATTTACGTAATCCTGCAAATCAGATTAGCTACCACGACAGTGTTGGCAGGACATCAAGTTATCTTGAGACACCCGAAACATACCAGGTGAGTCCCAGGATTGGACTTGCCTATCAATTGGGCGATGCAGCTACTCTGCATTTTGCCTATGGTCATTTTTTCCAGCTCCCTGAGAAGTCTGCGATGTATCAGAATCATTCATTCATTGTTGCTCCAACTGACTATGTCACAACATCTGGCAATTCAAACCTGAAAGCCCAGAAAACTGTATCTTATGAGATTGGTTTGTGGCAGGAGGTAGTCCCAGGAGTTGGGGTTGATGTATCTTTATTCTATAAGGATGTTTACAATTACCTGAGCACAAAGGTGATCAGTACCTATAATCAGATTGAATATGGTATGTACACCAATAAAGATTATGGAAATACACGTGGTCTTGAAGTGAAGCTGGATGTCATGAAGAAGCCCATCAGCGTCTGGCTAAATTACACACTTCAGTATACACGCGGTAATGCAGATTCTCCGCAACAGGCATTCAACAGAGCCGGTTCGAGTCAGGATCCTGTGAATAAATTCATTCCCATGAGTTGGGATCAGCGCCATACCCTAAATGGTACCATCGGCTATGTAGGACCGAATTATGGTTTATCCATGACGGGTTACTTTAATTCAGGTGCGCCTTATACCTTTTCACCTCAGGGTGAAACGGTCCTCGCACGAGTAAATTTATATCCAAACAATGACTATCGACCTATTCGCTATCATGCTGACTTGACCGCATACTACCGACTTGAGTTATTGAGGGGAGTGAGTATGAATTTTGACCTCTCCATTTATAATGTTTTTGATCGTCTAAACGAAAATTGGGTTAACGGTGAAACCGGACGTGCTTATACCGCAGTGGTTACAGAAGCAGATCTTGCTGGTTTTAAGAGTGATTTTAGTACCTATGATGAGAATTACCAGGATCCCTCAGCCTTTAGTGCACCACGTCAAATTAAATTTGGCGTAGGCCTTACATTTTAGGAGGATGCAATGAGAATTCGTCCCTATCTCCAGATTTTATTAGTTGCGATCCTTGCATTCAGTGCCAGTAGTTTACTGGCACAGGGTAGGCCCTATGAAGGTCCTATTGATCCTGCAGGTGATCCACAATTTGAACAGGAAGGCTACATGACCGGTAACAGGGTCTTGATGTACTTCCAGAATACTACAGAACTTTCTGCCTGGCAGAAACCCAACGTATCCAGATGGCCAAATAACGCCAATGGATCAAAAATGGTCGATGGAATTGGTCTTCTCCTGGGAGCCAAAGTCTTTATTGAAGATACAGATGCATCAGTTGATACTATCCCTATCGATGACAGACTCTCTCTGATTGGTGCTGATTATCATACAGTTCATTTCCTCCAGACCAGTTACCGTGAAGAAATGGACCTTAACCCGACAGGTGATGTGGAATGGGGTCTCTATCCAGTAGAGGGTTATTCCAACCCTGTCAGTGAATACCCTGCCATGAGTCATCTTCCTGATTCCTGGCCGCAAGCCGGCTGGCCTTCAGTGGATCATGCCCTGAAGTGGCCGGGTGAATGGAATGGTCGCTTTGGTCGTGGTGTCATCTACGCTGATATGGAAGCATACTTTGTCGTTAATGATGCACAGGATCAGGAGTATCTTGGACCAGAAGACCTTGTAAAATACTATCCAAGACCAAATGAATTTATACAGGACGATGCCACACTCCAGCCTGGCGCTCCCTGGGGTGGGCTAGGATTACGGGTAGCTCAACGCGGGTTTCAGTGGAACAACCCCCAGGCGCGAGATGCCATTTTCTGGGAATATACGATTGCTAACACATCGGATTATAATCTGCTTGAAGTCGCATTTGGCTACTGGGTTGATAATGCAATCGGTCATAGTGCCGTTGGTGGATCTGATGGTGACGATGAAAAGGGCTATTTCGATGATGCGCTTGACATGTCCTACTCCTGGGATGTGAGTGGACGCGGTGTTGGAAGTGTGAAAACCGGAACCATGGGTTTTGCCTATCTGGAAAGTCCGGGAATATCTGATGATTTTCTGGACAACGATGGTGATGGTCTTGTGAACGAGCGCCGTGATAACCAGCCAATGGTAATGCTAGGACCCACGGAAGGAATATCTGATTTAGCCAGTTTCCTGGAGTTCTACAAATTATCAGAATCTGATCTACGTGATCACTGGGATGCTGATGAAGATCAGGATTGGGAACCCTGGGATGATGCGAATGGCAATGGAATTTATGATGATGGCGAATTCTATGGTGATGATGTTGGCCTAGATGGCGTCGGACCAGATGACATCAATTATGAAGGTCCAGATCAGGGTGAAACAGATGGAATGCCTTCGTTCGTCGAGGGACTCGGTTGTGAACCCAATTTTAACCTTACTGATGTTTCCGAATCTGATATGGTTGGACTGACTGCTTTCCAGATGTTTCCAGTCCCGTCACATTCAGTCTCAAATACTACCACCTGGTTTAAAAATGACAAGGCCATGTATGATCTCATCTCCAGTGATACACTGGAAGAGTATACAACTAATGTATCTAATCTCATTGAAGTGTTTGCATCAGGTCCTTTTCCATTAAATCAGGGTCTGACCGAACGCATCTCGATGAGTGAGTTACACTCCTATGATGATCTCGATGGTCTGAATGATGCAGATCACCGTGCACCCGCACTCTATGAGTTAAAAAAGATTGTCCAGGTCATTTATGAAAAAGATTATCGATTTGCTCAGCCCCCCCGCATGCCAACACTCACTGCAACACCAGATGATGGTCGTGTGATTTTAACCTGGGATGATGCAGCAGATACAAAGACAAAGGATCCCTTTGTGGGCAACATCAATGACTTTGAAGGATATAAAATCTATCGTTCAACGGATAAGTTTCTTGCTGATCCTGAAATTATCACAGATGGCTTTGGTCAACCCACTTTCAAAACATCCATATTCCAGTGTGATTTGAAAGATGGGATCCAGGGCTTCACAGATTTCGGACTCTTGAATGGCGCTGCCTATTATCTTGGCTCTGAAACCGGTATTACACACCGATATATAGATAATAATGTTGAAAATGGTCGCACCTATTATTATGCCGTTGTGGCTTACGATTTTGGTGCACCAGATATCGGACCCGGCATCTCACCCTCAGAAAACAATGCAGTGATTGAGCTGGATGAGGCTGAGGAAGTGAGATCATATGGCAGAAATGTTGCAATCATGACCCCACGACAGGTTGCTGCAGGATATAATCCGCCCACCATTGAAATCGAAGAATCTGAAGATTTGATGGGGACAGGAACTATCGAGCCTGAAATCCTTTCAAATTCATCCCTTCAGGAAAATCATACGTATAATGTGACGTTCGACATAGATACACTGAAAGTAATCAATGGTTATGACCACGGATTGCTTTACACAACAAGTGGTTATTCAGTATGGGATGTAACCGATACAAGTCGATTGGTTTATAGTGAAAACATTGATCATTTTTCCGGAAACAACATAATTGAGATGGAAGGTGATTCTTTGACTGATAATGCCGGATATGCTGATTTTACCAGTATCAATCCTGCAGGTATAAATTCAGACGTTTTTGATGGTCTTCAGCTGTCTATACAGCCATCTGGATTGATCGCTAGCTACGATTATCCCAATTCAGGTTGGCTCCGTGGAGATGCTAATCTAAGCGTAACACCAACCAACCTTGAATCGAGATTGCTTGCCTGGGACTATGAAATTGTCTTTACAGGCATGGACTCCGTATATACAACTCACCATACGAGTGGACGACCCAAAGGTGTTGATGGTTCAAATGCCAGCAATATTCTCTGGGGTCAGTCATTTGATTTTTATGTGTTGAACAAAAGTTTCACCGATACTCTGGGGAACTTTGAAGTGTACGATATGGTTGTTTCAGATTTAAATGACAATGATCAATTCGATATCTTTGAAGATCTCATCCTGGTGGGACCCAAGAGTACTTCGACACGGTGGAAATCAACGGTATTTACCCTTGATTTTAAATTCGTGACCGAAGATACATACCCGGAAGCCGAGGATGTTTACATAGCAAAGTTCAAGCGACCTTTCTTTGAGACGGATACGGTTCAATTTACTGTGGAAAGCACAGATGAATTGGACATCGCGAACCTGCGAACAAAAATGGATAGCATACAGGTTGTTCCCAATCCATATGTGGTTACCAATATGATGGAAACGGCAGTAGCAAACCCATTCTTAAATCAACGTCGGAAGATTATGTTTACACATATCCCAGCTGAGTGCACCATACATATCTTCACTGTGAGTGGAACTCTGGTGGACAAAATGGAAGTTGAAAATGCAGATGCTCAAAATGGTATTGCCCATTGGGACATGCTGACCAGGGAGGGGCTGGAGATTGCAGCCGGTATGTACCTCTATCATATAGAATCTACCCAAACGGGTGAAACCAGAACCGGCAAATTTGCCGTGATCAAGTAAGGAGGTTTGACATGAAAAATGCTATCAAAGTTCTCGCCATTCTCCTTATTGGATTATCAGTGGTTTTTGGTGAACAAATTAATCGTTATGGATCCACTACAGCCAACTTCCTTGAAATTGGAATGGGCAGTGCACCTTCAGCCATGGGTGAAGCCTATGTTGCTGTTACTGGTGATCTTACTTCAGTCTATTGGAACCCGGCTGGGGCTGCTTACCTGAGGAAAAGTGCATTTTCTCTCATGTACCAACCCTGGTTGGTGGATATAAACACCGTCTTTGCCAGTGGAGCTGTCGTTCTTCCAGGTGTGGGTACATTTGTTGCCTCGCTGACCCAGGTGGGTTATGGTGAGATGCAGGTCACCACACTTGCCAATCAAGATGGTACCGGTGAATATTTTACCGCAAATGATTTCGCAGTCGGGCTCTCGTATGCCAGAAAAATAGCCAATTGGTTCTCCTTTGGTGCTACGGCTAAAATGATCAATTCCCAGATCTGGCACGAGAGTGCCTCTGCGTTTGCGTTGGATTTAGGTGTGATTGTCAAGACCCAGTTTTTTGCTCCCGGTGGTGCGAAGGGGAAAGGGCTTGATATCGGTATGAGTATTTCCAATTATGGAAGTCGCATGCAATTCGATGGTATCGACTTAATACAACCCATTGATATCTCAGAGGATGAGACAGGAAACTATGGTGATGTTATTGGACAATACCGTACACAGGAATGGGAATTACCTCTCATCTTCAGAATCGGTCTTGCCTTGAAACCCATCCAGACCAGGTCCTCAACCCTGACTCTTGCAGTTGATGCTCTACATCCAAACAACAACTCTGAATCCATCAATGTGGGTGGGGAATATGCGCTACGAATATCTAATTCTGGCAGATTCTATCTACGCAGTGGGTACAAAGCACTGTTTATGGATGAACCACAATTCGGTCTCACGGGTGGTGGCGGTATGGAGCTATTCCTAATGGGCAACCGATCCGTAAAAGTGGACTATGCGTTTAAGGACGCAGGTATGATGGGCAGAACTCATGCTTATACGCTTGGATTTACCTTCTAACCGATGAATCGAATTACAATTAAAGCCGTTCTGGGAATTATTTTCGGGACGGCTTTGTTGGTTTTGGCCAGCTGTGAAAAACAACCTGATGTTGCAGGTGAAGTGTTGGCCATGGTTGGGGATCGAGTGATTACCAAAGAGGACTTTTTAAGACGAGCAGAATATACACTACGTCCTGCTTACTGCAGTGGTGATGGATATATCCACCGCAAAATTGTTTTAAACAGTCTCATCTCAGAAAAACTTTTATCCCTGGAAACACCTGATTCACCCTTACGTTCAGAAGCTGATTTTCAAGCCTATATCCAGGGTCGCCAGGAACAGTCCATGCGACAATGGCTTTTCAAACAACAGGCTTATGACAAAGTTGAGATCGATAGCGCCAGTCTCATTGAAGCCTATCAGCTCGCCAACAGAACCTACAATTTACAGTTTATCACGCTTCCAGACTCAAATGCTGCCCATGCCTGGCAATCTGCTATAAATGATGGATACGACTTTCTGGGTGTGGCAACTGCTCTCACAGGGACTGATAGCGTTCCCGCTCGCCCCATGACCTGGTTTGATCGTGAGGACGAACATATTCATACTGCCCTCTTCAATAATCAGATCAGGAAGGGTGATGTTGTTGGACCGCTTCCTGCAGGGGAGGGACAATATATTGTCATGAGAGTCAACGGATGGACGAGCACACCTGCCATCACTGATACAGATATGAGTCAACAATGGGAGGATGTTCATACCCGTCTGGTCGAAATCAATGCTGATGCGCGTTATTTAAACTATGTAGCCTCTATCATGGCCGGCAAAGAGATGCATATGAACAAACCTGTCTTCAAATCTTATTCCCTCAAAGCAGCGGAAGAGTATTTGCAATCTGCTGAAGACAAAAAAAAGCTCCTCAATCAAGCCGTCTGGAATGAAGAGGAACAAATATTTACTGCGGAACTAGGTGATTTACCAGGTGGGATTCCCGGAGACGCCGTACTGTTTGATGTGGATGGTGACTCGTGGACTGTGGACCGATTTGAAAAATACTTAAAAAAACATCCACTTGTATTCAGGAAAAAAAACATGACTTACAAAGAATTTCCTGAACAGCTCAAATTTGCCATAGCTGACCTGGTGAGAGATCATTTCTTAACTCAGAAAGCATATGATCTTGAATATGATAAAGTCGCCAATATTCGCCAGGCAACCCAGGTCTGGGAAGATCACTATATCAGCCGTCATGCGCGGAATAGTTACCTGAGAACTGCCATGAGTGCTGTTTCAGACTCCTTGAATCTGGATGAGGTTGGTATATTGGAGCGATTTATGGATCCGCTCATCGATTCCTTACAGGCTAAGTATTCAGATCAAATTTTTATCGATACAGATCTATTTGAATCATTAGAGTTGAGTAATGTCCCCATGATGGTCAGCACTCGCAATGTTCCCTTTCCTCTAGCAGTTCCTGGCTTTCCTCGACTGACAACTGATAATAAATTGAATTATGGTCAAAAACAGGCGATGAACTAGATATGCTGAGACGTATTTACTTCCTGATTATTGTGTGTGGATTGTCTGTGATTCACGGCCAACCCTATCGCGGAGCAGAGTTACGTACCCATGAGTATTTTCAGTATGGACGGTTTGAAACCCGGTTGAAATCCCCACAGGGTGAGGGCTTTTTAGCCAGTTTCTTTACATATAATGATTCATTTCCTGCAACGGACTGGTGTGAAATTGATTTTGAGATTCTGGGCCGCTGGTCAGACAATGTTGATGTAAACATCATCGATGAAAATGGCTCTCATCTAAGACAACATCCATTAAGTTTTAACCCACACATTGGGTTTCACACCTATGCCATGGAATGGACCCCTGAGTATGTCGCCTGGTTTGTTGATGGTGAAGAGTTTTACCGACAATCCGGGGGGCACATCACTCACCTCTCAGAACCAACAAAATTGATGATGAATATCTGGACGCCTGCCTATGAAGATTGGGTGGGGTTTATCGATGAACGGACACTGCCTAGATTTGCATACTATGACTGGGCCTCCTATGCGGCTTACACACCCGGTTCAGGCTCGGTGGGTACGGATTCAGATTTTACCCTGGTGTGGGTGGATGATTTTGAGACCTATAATGATACAATTTGGGAAAAGAGTGATAACCACGGCTGGAATGGAAATAATTCACTTCTGGTTGAGGAGAATATTGTTTATCAGGATGGCATGATGATTCTCTGTTTGACCCTGCCTGGTGAAGAGGGGTATGGGGATGATACAGCACCCAAGATGCTCTGGGCACGAGCCATCAATCCTGACTCAGTCGTTGTGAGGTTCAGCGAAGAATTGGATCCTGAGATTGCCAGTCTCAGTACCACCTATACCATTCCAAACTATCCGATTTTGTCCACCATTTTGCATGAAGATCAACGCACGGTGAGTCTCACTCTCGAGGATCTAGATATCAACGGCAGCGCCACAGTGTACGCCCAGGGATTGAAAGACCAGTCTCCAGCAGGCAATACACAGGCTGTGACATTTGTTCCTATTACCCTGCCAGCACCTCTTGAATTGCCCATACGGATCAATTGCGCAGGAGATTCTGCCCAAGGTTTTCTTAAAGATCAATGGTGGTCCCACGATGTTGAGTATGGTCATGAAGGTGGTAATTATCAGACGGCTCACGACTACCCCGAATTTGATGGAACAGAACTGGATACCGTCATGGCTACCTCTCTCAATCGATATTCACGGTACCATATCAGACTGAAACCTGGAACCTTCGATATTCAACTTCACTTCGCAGAACAAGGGTATCATGCAGTTGGAGAGCGTGTGTTTGAGCTTTTTGTTGAGGATTCGCTAATTGAGGCGGAGTTGGATGTTTTTGACCATGTGGGCAACTCAGGTGTTTATACCATTACCCTTTCTGGTTGGGATATAACCGATGGCTCCCTGGACATTCTGGGTGCTGCGCTCATCTATGGTGCAGGATACGCCTATGCTGGTCCCTTGCTTAATGCTATAGAGATTGACGGTTCTTACTGGGTTGGCGTAAGGGCTACCCAAAATCCACTGGATTATGAGTTGTCTGGTATCTTTCCCAATCCCTTCAACCCTTCAACACAAATAGAATTCACCGTGCCAGAGATGGCACATGTCAATGTTTCCCTTTTTAATCTTAGGGGAGCTCAGGTCATGAAGCTAGCCAATAGACCTTTTAATCCTGGCAAACACAGACTGACTCTCCATGGAGCCGAACTCTCCAGCGGTGTCTACTTTGTAAGGCTCACATCAGGTAATTACCACAAGAGTCACAAAATTTTACTCCTCAAATAAGGTATCCCATGCTTCAATTTATAAATCAGTTCAACCGCTACGCTATCATTGCGACCATTTTGTTGCTGACAACATCTGGTATGGCAAAAGATTATCGTGGTGCCGAGTACCGGACGATAGAGACTGTCCGCTACGGACGTTTTGAAGCCCGTATCAAATCCGCACCACATCCGGGGACAGTTTCCAGTCTATTTACATACCATGAATTGGGAAGTGCAGGCGTTGCTGAGTGGAATGAGATCGATATTGAGTTTTTAGGCCGGTATACCGATCGCTTTCAGGTGAACACCATTACCGATTGGCAAGCCGATTGGGTACAATTTGTTGATCTTGATTATGATCCAGCATCTGAGTTTCACGACTATGCCTTTGAATGGACACCCGATTATATCGCCTGGTTTGTTGATGGGGAAGAAGTCAATCGACAGACAGGTCCCCATGTAGGTGAAATGAACCGCTATCAAAAGATTATGATGAACCTCTGGCCGTCCACGAATTCAGCCTGGGTGGGGAACCTGAATCCTTCCGATCTTCCCATTTATGCCATTTATGATTGGTTCACTTACTCAGCCTATGTTCCAGGTACAGGCAGTTCAGGAACGGGGAATAACTTTGTCCAGCTGTGGCACGATGACTTCAACTATTGGGATGCTTCTCGCTGGCAGAAGGCAACTCATACCTGGGATGGGAACAACTGTGACTTCACCCCTGCAAATGCTGTGTTGACTGGAGGCTTTTTAGTCCTGTGTCTCACCACACCATCCAATACAGGTTATAGTGGACCACCTTTGTCCATAGATGATCATCCAGAATCTGTTCCTGAGGGTTTTCAACTTTCACCGGCATGGCCTAATCCATTTAACGATCAAGTCAATTTCTCCATCAACAATCTCAAACCAGGAAGTATACGGATTGATATTATTGATATTCAAGGTGAAGTAAAATATTCGCAGCTCCGTTCTGATGTATCAAGTGATTATTTAGAATTCAGTTGGGAGGGTAAAGATGATCTGGGGAACGCTTTACCCAGTGGATCATATATCTGTAGTGTGACTCAAGCCCGGAACCAGCTCAGTCAGAAAATTCTATTATTGAAATGACTTTACCCCGATACAGACTACTCCCAACCCTGGTGCTTCTTTTTTGCGCCGCTTCTATCGTTCAGTGTGAAAAGACAGAGGAGCCGGAACTTCCACTTCCAGAGTCAAGTGATCCAGAGGGATGGGTTCTGAGCTGGGAAGATGAGTTCGATTCGGATTCTATAAATGCATCGGACTGGATTGTTGCCGATGGACATTGGTCCCATAATGGGGAAGAACAGTATTATGCACCTGATGAGGTCTTCCTCCATGAAGGGAAATTGAGAATTCGCTCAAGATTTCGCTCATACAGTGGTCTGGATTACACATCCGGTCATATTGAATCCGTTTATTCCCAAAGATATGGTCGGATAGATATCAGTGCTCGATTACCTGGTACCAAAGGGATGTGGCCAGCACTCTGGTTGTTATCAGTTTTTCGCACCTGGCCACCTGAAATTGACATTATTGAATTGCTGGGGAATGATCCCAATACCATCCACATGTCAAATCATTGGGGTCCATTGACTGATGGCAAGTCACCCTGGGAAATCGGTCAAACCCGAACGCGACATTTCAGCGGACCCGATTTTACAGATGATTTTCATGTCTTTAGCCTGGAGTGGTTTCCAGACAGTCTGAGATGGCTGGTAGACGATACACTTAGGTTTATGAGCACAGAAGGTATTCCTCATGAACCCATGTACCTGATTATGAATACCGCAGTGGGTGGGGGCTGGCCAGGCTCACCAGACCAGAGTACAATTTTTCCACAATTCCATGATATAGACTATGTTAGGTTTTATACCCGTGAAACAACAAATTAAAGCACTTCTACTTATACTGTCCCTGATAATTACTATCCCTGGTTATGCCTTTGTTCATACTGAAGGTCATAACATAAAGGATGCGAACGGCAATAAAGTGTTATTGCGAGGCATGGGACTGGGAGGATGGTTGGTGCCAGAGGGTTATATGCTCCATACACCTGGTATGGGATCACCCACCAGTATCCGCGCCCAGGTAGTGGATGTTATTGGTGAAGCCGGCGCCAATGAGTTTTATGCAGCGTATCACAACAATTATGTAACGCGTGAGGATATAGCTGAGTTAGCTGAGTGGGGCTTTGATCATGTTAGAATGCCCTTTCACTACAATATGTTTTCACCGGCAATTGGTGTCTGGGATGAATGGGGATTTGAAGTGACCGATTCTCTCATCGCCTGGTGCTCAGATGTGGGTATGCATGTGGTCCTGGATATGCATTGTGCCCCAGGTGGTCAAAATGGGGGACCCATCAGTGATAGCGATGGTACAGCAAGGCTATGGCTGGAAGACTCCAATCAGGTGCATACCATACAAATCTGGGAACGAATCGCTCAGCGTTATGTGAATGAACCCTGGGTGGGAGGTTATGACCTATTAAACGAACCCGTCTTGCCCTGGGGCGTAACGCCAGCACAATTTAAAGAACTGTATCAGAGAATCACCAACGTGATACGTGATGTGGATCGTAATCATATCATTTTCATCGAAGGAAATTGGTACGCAACGGATTTCACCGGGCTGGTACCCTTTAATGATGATAATATGTCTTATAGTTTTCACAAATACTGGAGTGTGAATACACCACAGACAATCCAGACCTACCTGGATATGCGCCTCGAAACTAACAAACCGCTGTGGATGAGTGAAACCGGCGAAAATTCCAATCAATGGTTCCATGACGCTGTCCAATTGTTTGAAGACAATAATGTTGGCTGGTGCTGGTGGACCACCAAAAAGGTTGATACCATCACCAGTCCCTATTCAGCCCCTCGACCTGCCGGATATCAACAACTCCTGGATTACTGGGCGGGGAATGGACCAAAACCTAATTCAATTCAAGCCAAAGCAATCCTCATGGAGCTTGCTGATAATCTGCGTACTGAGAATTGCAGGTTTAGTCCTGGTGTTGTGGATTCATGGTTTAGTCCACTCTTTGACAATACAAATGTTCCTTTCAAGGAGCACACTATTCCTGGCACCATTTTAACGGCAGACTATGATATCGGTGCCCAGGGCGTAGCATATTTTGATGAGGTATATGAAACTGTCCATTGGGACAATTATACAGCCTGGAACAGTGGCCACCAGTATCGAAATGATGGCGTGGATCTGGAAATTGGTAGCTCTGGAATCCCCAGTGTGGGTTTCACGGGTCAGAGTGAATGGATGATCTACACATTTAATGCTGATGTAGGGGGTATCTATGATATGGAGCTTGAAATAGCCAGTACAAATTATTCTGGTCAATTTCGACTCTATCTGGATGGAGCCACATTAAAGACTGTGACAGAAACGCCTTCCACGGGCAGTTGGGAAACTTTTACACCACTCCTGGTTGAGGGCTTAAGTATCCCCGTGGGGCAGCACGAATTGCGCCTGGAAATTTTGGAAGCAGGATTCAATATGCGTGCCATGGAATTTACTCTGGATTCTGCGTTTGCAGTTCCAGAAACACCTGAGCCCTTCGATTTGGGTCAGAATTATCCAAATCCATTTAACGGTGGTACAACAATTCCCCTTAGCATTCTCTCTGAAGACCAGGTAACTGTGGAAATTATTGATTTAATGGGTCGTATTCAAAAAACATTTATTCGTGATCGGTATAGCCTTGAAAACGAATTAATTTGGAACGGTTCAAATGTTACGGGTGCATTTGTGCCTGCAGGTGTTTATTTATGCCGCGCACGTTCAGGGGAGACGCAGCAAACCAAAAAAATTGTATTTATTCCCTGATGAACAGATCGTTCTTGAGTAAAAAAACAGTAAAGATTTTTCAATAAATAGCGTCTCAATTGATGGAAGGTGAAAACGACAGGTAAGGATGATTACAATTCAATGAATGTACGGCACAAAAGATTGACAGCATATGTGGCTCTGGCAGTATTGTTGGTTCTTATCCTGGTATTTGTACCCTTTCCTCAACGGAGCTCCTTAAAGGCAGTCGTCACACCCTCTGCCGCCTTTCATGTCCTTTCAAATGGGGGAGGAGCATTTTCAACAGTCCTCATGGACAACTGGCACAATAAGACCCTCGCTTCTCAAAATTTTGTTCCGCAGCGAGGCGGAATGGTTCAGTACGCAGGTAGGGGTGATAGTAAAGGTGCTGTTGTATCCGGAGATACATTAGCCCACTTCATATCCAGCTCGATTCTTGATAAAATAGCTACTCTGGAGGGAAACATTAGCACCTTACGTGCCTATCTGGAATTTGAACGATCTGGAGGTCGTGAATCCGAGATAGAAGCTGCCAGACTGCAGCTTGATTATGCGAAAACCAGGTATTCTGAGCAATTAAAGGTTCTTGAAAGGTCAAAAATTCTCCTGGATCGCAATGTGATTACTCAGCAAGAATATGAAATTGATGCCCGCAAGGAACGTCTAAATGCTATTCGAGTTTCCATCGCAGAGGCTGACCTAGGGTCAGCATTGACAGGTGCACAGATAAGTAAGCTTGAAGTATTAAGAGCTCAGATTACAGATGAAGAGAATAAGCTTTTTCTGGCGAAACAGCTGCTTGCAGATATGACCATCACCAGTCCTATATCCGGCCAGCTATTTTATCCCCTGGATGTAGATTCCCTGATCATGGTGGGCAAGACAGATTCAATGGTCATTGTATTGCCAATTCAACGCGGTTCACAGAGCAGTATCGAATGGCAATCGAACCTGATATTATCGGGGACTGACTTCGAACTAGAAGTTTCCCCTGACCAGCTCTCTATAGACAATCAAATTTTAGGTGCTAGTAATGCTCAATTGGTTTTGGCACGTATCATTGTAGATAATTCAGATAATAAATTGAGTTCAGGACAATTACTTGAAGCCTCAATTAGTTTTAAATCCCAGAGCCTATTCCAGATTGTTAGGGAAATGTTTTAGAGTTTCTATATGCCTGGTCGCCATGAAGATAAATACTTGATCCCCATGTCCTCCCTGAATGATATTCGTGCGGCAATATTGCCTTATGCAATTCCAGATAATCATCGTGCATTGCAGGTTTCAAACATTTATGAAATCAGATCGATCTATTTTGATACCTTCGAATTGAAAGATTACTACGAGAAACATGCCGGCTTACAAATGCGTAAAAAATTACGCATGCGTGGTTACAACCAGTACAGCAACGACAGTGAGGTATTCCTGGAGATCAAATGGAAGAACAATATGGCTATCTCCAAAGATCGAACGCCTCTCAAGTACAAGGATGCGGCAGCTCTCATGGCAGGCGGTGACCTTGATAAATTCTTTCCCTATCGCAAGGACTTCCCTCATGCCAGGGAAAAGGCCAGTAAATTTTTATTCTACCTGAAGCGTAGTTCACGTGTTCCGGTGAATCTGGTGACTTACACGAGAGAAGCATTTATCGGAAAATTTAATCATTCTGACAGGATCACCTTCGATTCAAATATCAGATCCATGATGTATCCAGGGTTAGATGACCTCTATGAGGAGCATCGTCTTAAGACCTTTCTTGACCGTGAATTCGTTTTGGAATACAAATCTGAAAATCCAGTTCCACCATGGTTTAAGCACATCATCAGAAAATTCAATCTCAGAAAGCAAGCCTATTCAAAGTATGTGAGGGGCCTTGATGCTCACTATCGTCATATTGGCGACTGCGGTAAAGCAGAAATTGTTGCTATGAGTCATTTTTAGAAAGAAAGCAGATGCAATTACAAGACCTACAATCACTGATGGACATGAATATTCGCACAGGGGATGTCCTCATCAATCTACTCGTTGCCTTTCTGTGTGGCTGGGTAATTGCCCAAACTTATAAGATCACTTTTGGAGGTGCGTCATACTCCAAGAGTATCGCCAACGCCCTGGTGGTGCTTTCCATGATTACATCAGTAGTCATAATCGTCATTGGCAATAATCTGGCGCGTGCATTTGGGTTGGTAGGTGCCATGTCCATCATTCGTTTTCGTACAGCTGTGAAGGACCCCATGGATATTGTTTTTATCTTTTTCTCTCTCTCAGTCGGGTTGGCTGCTGGTGTCGGTCTGGCACAGATTGCCATCATCGGTACCCTAAGTATAAGTGGGGTGCTCCTCGTGCTGAGTAAAGTGGGCTATGGTTCTGATCACTCACATGAAAATTTGCTGCAATTCGCTTATAGCGGGGATCATAATGGTGGAGAACCTCCTTACATGGAGGTCGTTCAAACTTTTTGTAGAACCTACACCATGATTAATGTCCGTTCTCTTGGAAGTAATGAGCAATATGAGATTTCCTATTATGTCACACTGAGAGATCCAAAGAAGGGGAATGATTTTGTAAAAGCCCTTTCAAATATCAAAGATGTTGAGAAAATTAATCTTTATTCAGATGAATCACTTTCTTAGGAAAAGTGGTCCACCAAATCTTGAATAGTCGAACCCTGAGTTGTTCTCAATCAACAGGTTGCTAGTAGGTCTAATTTAAAAGGAAATACAATGTTCAGAGTTCTGGTTATTCTATTCTTGAGTATGGTTGCTCATGGCTTTGAACCTCTTATTCAGAATATTTCCGGAAGACAGACAACCTCCCTTAATGGCATCTGGAATTACATCGTAGATCCCTATGAGAATGGTTTCTATAACTATCGCTATATCCCTTTCGATAGTGCTGGAGACCCAAGCAAGAGTGGGGGATACTTCGCCAATCGAAAACCAACGCACGCTGCAGATCGGGTGGAGTATGATTTTGATTTGTCAGAACGTATCAAGGTCCCTGGTGACTGGAACAGCCAAAAAGAAAAATTGTTCTATTACGAGGGGACTATCTGGTACAAAAAATCATTCGACTATTCCAGACTGAAGGATGGGAATCGGATATTTATACATTTTGGAGCCGTGAACTATCAGGCTGATGTTTACTTAAATGGGCATAAACTGGGGGTCCACAAAGGTGGGTTTACACCCTTCAATTTTGAGATTACTGATCTTCTGAAAGAGTCTGACAACTTCCTCGTTGTAAAAGTTGATAATACGCGCAAAAAAGATGAGGTACCAACCGTCAATACGGATTGGTGGAATTTTGGTGGTTTGACCCGGGATGTGCAAGTCATTGAAGTTCCTGGAACCTTCGTACAGGACTATTTCATTCAGCTGGCTAAGAACTCTCAGAGAAAGATTACAGGCTATGTGCAACTCAATGGGGCAGAGAAGGCAAATCAGAATGTTGAATTGATTATCCCTGGCTTGAAAATCAGAAAAAAACTGAAGACAGATGATCAAGGACGGGTTGATATTGATATATCCTCAAGAAGGATAAAACACTGGTCGCCAGAGAACCCATTACTATACGATGTTACTCTCAAAACCACCTCAGATAAGATTACCGACCGCATTGGTTTTAGAAGCATTTCCACCAGGGGGCAGGACATTTTCCTCAATGGAAAATCCATTTTCCTGAAAGGAATTTGCATCCACGAAGAGAATCCCATTCGTGGTGGCAGGGCTTATAGTATGGAAGACTCAAAGCTACTTCTGGGCTGGGCGAAGGAATTGGGCTGTAACTATGTCCGTCTCGCACATTATCCACATAATGATAACATGGTCAAGCTGGCTGATGAGATGGGAATTATGGTCTGGGAAGAAAATCCAGTCTACTGGACCATATCCTGGGAAAATGAATCGACCTATCAGACTGCGCAGCAGCAACTTAGGGAAGTTATATCACGTGACAAGAACCGGGCGTCTGTCATCATCTGGTCCATGGCAAATGAGACACCAGTGAGTCAGCCTCGTATGGATTTTCTCATTGGCTTAAGGGAATTTGCCCTTAGTATGGATGATACACGACTGATCAGTGCTGCTCTCGAAATGCAAGGTGAAGGTCCAGGTGGTTTGACACGCAAAATTTCAGATCCTTTCGCAGAATATGTAGATGTTCTAGCCTTTAATCAATACATCGGATGGTACGATGGATTACCAGAAAAATGCGAGCAGATCAATTGGGCTATTGAGCAGGATAAACCTGTTATCGTTTCAGAGTTTGGTGGAGGAGCCCTCCAGGGGCATCACGGAGATAGTCTCACCATCTGGACCGAAGAATTTCAGGAATATCTCTACCGGGAATCCGTTGAAATGCTGGTGAGGATTCCTCAGCTCAGGGGAACAACTCCCTGGATTCTATCAGATTTTCATTCACCGCGTCGCGTATTACCGGGCATTCAGGATGGGTGGAATCGCAAAGGGCTAATCGGGGAAACAGGAACCAAGAAGAAAGCGTTTTATGTCATGCAGGATTTCTATAAGGATATCTGACGCAATGGCTTTGACAATTGAAATTAAATTTATAGAAATTGGCTAAAGAAGAGTTAGGTAAGGATAAAGGAGCAGGTTCACGATGACATTACACATCGTTGATAGTTCAATCGTTGTCATATACCTCATTGCAGTTGTGTTCATGGGGCTCTGGCTAAGAAAACGTGCAGGAGAAGGTATGGACGCCTACTTCCTGGGTGGTCGAAGTATTCCCTGGTACGTGCTCGGTGTTTCTAATGCCTCAAGTATGTTTGATATTGCCGGTACGATGTGGTTGGTGAGCATGCTATTTATATACGGATTAAAGGGAACCTGGCTTCCCTGGTTGTGGCCAACATTTAATCAAATCTTCCTCATGGTTTATCTTGCTGTGTGGATCAGGCGTAGTGGTGTTGTAACGGGAGCCGAGTGGATAGGTACTCGTTTTGGGAAGGGGCGAGGTGCGGAACTTTCGCGGTTGGCCATTGTGGTGTTTGCCCTCATCTCCGTTGTGAGTTTTCTGATCTATGCCTACCAGGGGGTTGGCCGATTTGCGGCAGCTTTCTTACCCTGGGACTGGACCCCGGACACCTATGCCATGGTCTTGATGGGAATCACAACCTTTTATGTCATCCTGGGTGGTATGTTTAGTGTGGTCATCACCGATGTATTCCAGTTTGTGATGTTGGCTATTGCCTCAATATTTATCGCCATTATCGCAATGACGAATGTAGCACCAGAGGTATTAAATGCCGTCATCCCAGATGGATGGAAAAACCTGTTCTTTGGCTACACCCTGGATCTGGATTGGTCCAATCTTATCCCATCCGTTACAGACAAAATTGCAGCGGATGGATACAATATGTTTACCATCGTCTGGATGATGATGCTGTTCAAGGGCATTCTCACCAGTATGGCTGGAACAGCGCCAAACTATGATATGCAGCGTGTTCTGGCTACCAAAAGCCCCAGAGATTCTGCACTGATGAGTGGAATGGTATCAGCAGCTCTGGTTCCACGGTGGCTTATGATTGGTGGAATCGCGGTTTTAGGGCTGGCATTTTTCAGTGGTGAATTACGATCGATGGCAGGGGGCGCAGATTTTGAGATGCTCATGCCATTTGTGATTCGCGAGTTCTTTCCCATTGGTGTTACTGGCCTTGTCATTGCTGGTTTACTGGCAGCTTATATGAGTACTTTTGATTCAACAGTGAATGCAGGAGCAGCATATCTTGTAAACGATATCTATAAACGCTATATCGATCCTCATGCCAGTGAGAAGAAAACGATCTGGATGAGTTATGGTGCCAGTATCCTGATTGTTATCGTTGGTGTGATCATGGGAACTCAAGCCGAGAGTATCCATTCCGCCATGGGTTGGATCGTTACTGGACTATGGGGTGGATTTACTATTCCAAACGTCTTGAAATGGCACTGGTGGCGTTTTAATGGCTATGGCTACTTCTGGGGTATGCTTTCTGGAATCGTAACAGCTATGGTCCTAGCTCAGATTGTTCCTGCCTCTGACTATCTATATTATTTTCCAGTCACCATGGGTATGGGAGCGTTGGGAAGTATTATTGGTAGTCTTATGACCAAACCAGATGAGATGGAAGATTTGAAATCCTTTTATACCTCTGTACGCCCATGGGGGGTCTGGGGTCCTGTTGCTGCTGCAGTACACAAGGAAAATCCAGATTTTAAAACGGATGCGTCTGCAGGTCGTGATTTGGGCAATGTTGCAGTGGGTATCATCTGGCAGACAACTCTGGTTGTAGGGCCAGTCTACCTGATTATCCGTGAATGGTATGCCATGGCAGGCGCCGTTGTGATTGCCGCTCTGGCTACCTATTGGCTCAAAAAACGCTGGTACGACGTTCTACCACAGGATTAATAGAGTAAGAATCATACAGATAGAAAGTTGAAGACGTGAAATACGGCTATTTTGATGACGAGCAGCGTGAATATGTAATTACAAATCCAAAAACTCCCTGGCCCTGGATCAATTATCTGGGCACCAAGGATTTCTTCCGCCTGATATCAAATACGGGTGGTGGATATGCCTTTTACCAGGATGCAAAATTGCGCCGTATTACTCGCTACCGCTATAACAGTGTACCCTTAGATCAGAGTGGAACTTATTTTTACATTAAGGATGGGGATGATGTCTGGAATCCCGGTTGGCAACCTACCCAAAAAAAACTAGACAACTATTCTTGCCGACATGGTCTGGGTTACACCATCCTATCAGGTGAAAGGGGAGGACTCAAATCTGAAGTTACTCACCTGGTTCCACTGAATTTTAAAGGTGAAGTTCAACGCGTTGTTGTCAAAAATACCAGCAAGTTACCCAAGCGTTTTGATCTGTTTAGCTATGCTGAATGGGCACTCTGGGACGCTCAAGATGATTCTACAAATTTCCAGAGGAACTTTTCCACAGGGGAAGTTGAGGTTGATGGACGAATCTTATATCACAAAACAGAATATAGGGAAAGACGTAATCACTATGCCTTCTATGCTTGTAGTGAAAAGTCCTTTGATTTTGATACGGACCGTGAGTCCTTTCTTGGTCTCTATAATGGTCTGGATAATCCTCAGGTTGTTACCGAAGGTAAATCAAAAAACTCCATTGCCCATGGCTGGTCACCCATAGCTTCTCATCATTTGAAATTTGAGCTATTTCCAGAAGAGTCCCGTGAGATCATATTTGTCTTAGGCTATGCTGAGAATCCTCAGGATGAAAAATGGGCAGAACCCGGTGTGATTAACAAGCAGGTCGCCAAAGAAATGCATCACCAGTTCAAGAATTCCAGACAGGTTGACAAGGCTATGAAGAAGCTACGCAAGCATTGGTCAAAGCTGTTGTCCACATACCGTTTGAAGGGACTAGACGAGCGCCTGGAACGTATGGTCAACACCTGGAATCCATACCAGTGTATGATCACCTTTAATCTTTCCCGAAGTGCTTCATATTTTGAAAGTGGGATTGGCAGGGGGATGGGCTTCCGTGATTCCAATCAGGATTTGATCGGGTTTGTCCATCAAATACCAGAGCGTGCCAGGGAGCGGATCCTTGATCTGGCTGCCACACAACTCCGCGATGGTGGTGCCTATCACCAATATCAACCCTTGACCAAGCGTGGAAATGATGAAGTCGGAACCGGTTTCAATGATGACCCGCTATGGCTGATTCTGTCTGTAACTGAGTATATCAAAGAGACAGGTGATTTCTCGATCCTTGATGAAGTCGTTGATTTTGAGAACGATCCTGACCAGGCAGCTCCCATGACTGAACACCTCAAGCGATCTTTTGATCATGTGATCAATAATCTGGGACCTCACGGTTTACCCCTCATTGGACGGGCAGATTGGAATGATTGTTTAAATCTCAATTGTTTTTCAGAAACGCCAGGTGAGTCATTTCAGACCACTGAGAATAAAGAAGGGGGACGTGCCGAATCCGTTTTTATCGCCGGAATGTTTGTGGCTTACGGCGCTGAATACGCCAGATTATGTCGCACGATTGACTTGAATGATGAGGCGCAACGTGCTGAGGATCAGGTGATTAGCATGAGAAAGGTAGTCTCGGAATCAGGTTGGGATGGAGAATGGTTCCTTCGAGCGTATGACCATTTTGGAGACAAGGTGGGTAGCTCAGAAAACGATGAGGGTCAAATCTTTATCGAGCCCCAGGGTATGTGTGTTATGGCAGGTCTCGGTCTCGATGATGGTACTGCCATCAAAGCGCTGGATTCAGTAAAAGAACGATTGGAATGTGAACATGGTATTGTTCTAAATCAACCCCCTTATAGTGGTTACAAACTTAATTTGGGTGAAATCTCCACCTATCCACCTGGCTATAAAGAGAATGCAGGAATCTTTTGCCACAATAACCCCTGGATCACCATTGCTGAAACCAAAGTAGGTAGAGGTAAACGGGCATTTGACACCTATAGCAAGATCGCTCCAGCATATCTGGAAGAAGTATCCGATCTCCACCGGACTGAGCCCTATGTGTATGCACAAATGATTGCAGGTATGGATGCGGCGAAACCAGGAGAAGCAAAGAATTCCTGGCTTACAGGTACAGCCTCTTGGAATTATTATGCTATCACCCGTCACATTCTTGGGATTAAACCTGATTACAACGGATTGATTGTAGATCCCTGTATCCCAGGAGAATGGTCCGATTACACCGTTAAGAGAGATTTTAGAGGTGTTACCTATAAGGTCAAGATCAATAATCCTG
Source organism: Fidelibacterota bacterium (assembly GCA_016844945.1). Classification (GTDB taxonomy): domain Bacteria; phylum Fidelibacterota; class UBA8477; order UBA8477; family JABMPR01; genus JABMPR01. The sequence continues at coordinate 45,244 of JAERTJ010000198.1, forward strand.
AGCACCTGGAAAAGGGTGAAGTATCTCTGGTAGTAGATGGAGAACCGATCGAAGGAAATTGCATCCCCCTCAAGGAAAAAGGGTCAGAATGTAAGGTGGTTGCTACCCTCAGGGCAGTCTAACGACAACTGCATACAGAGTTCCTTTTCGTAATTTCTTCTGGCTCTACCCTTAGGTTCAAATGATTTATTGAACCCAACTTAAGAAGCTGTAGATCAGTCAAGTACAGTCTTTCATGTAAACCATGTTGGGTATTAATCAACCACCTAATCGGAAAAGTTAAGGTGAGTGTGTTTGAAATCCTGGTTATCCTCACGTGATGACCCAGGGCACGTATAGCAGCCAGCAAAAGGATCATCCTATCTCCCTAATGCTGGAGAACGTTTCTACCAAGAAGTCGAGGCAGTTGTACTTGTATTCCGTTTTAATTTCGAAATGCTTCTTTAAATAACAGAAGTCCCGGTGCGTACCGAGACTTCTGTTGGCAAGGAGGGAATCATTATAAAGGAGAGAGTTCTTTATTTGTCCCTACTTGCATCTTCGCTGGTGTTCTCCATACTATTAGTAATTAGTGAAATAAAAATTTTGCTTGCAGAACCGAATTGATAATAGTGATAAAATTGATGATAATGCATAAGGCTTGATAAAATTCAAGAGAACTTATCCAAGTATAGTATTGAATCATGATTCTCACCGTCAATCAGGTCAATTCAATAGTGGGAGTCCTCTAGTTTCCTTCCTTTTTTAAATCCAGCCGCTCTGTAAATCATATCCTAATGATATGATTTCCATATCTATCTGAATGAATACAGATCTTAAATCGGTGAGTATTTTTCTACTGAATACTATATAAGTGTAAAATATACAAATATATACGGTCAATAAGTAATTCCTTGGCACATGGCTTGTGTTAACCCATGTCATGACATCTGCAGGAAGCTTCAAAATTCGTTATTAAAAAAGTACTGAGAGCTTGCTGCATACACAAAACGCAGGGATGGGGTTTATGGACAAAAAAATTGAAAAAACACGCTGGCAAAAGTTCAAACCCGTTTCATTCGGTCTGAGTGCCATCATATTTATAGCCGTTGCACTTTTCCTTTCATCAAAAAGTGGTGATACACTTAAGATCAGTGATCGTCGAGTCAAAATCAGCACCGTTGAAGAAGGCAAATTTCAGGAATTCATTCCCCTGAGTGGGAGCGTGGTTCCTATCCGGACTTACTACCTTGATGCCATTGAAGGAGGGCGGGTCGAACAGAGATATATTGAAGCTGGAACCTTCGTGGAAAAGGGAGACCAAATCCTCAGTCTCGCTAATACCAACCTCCTTCTGGACATCATGTATCGTGAAGCCGAACTCTTCCAACAGAGTAATAATCTGAGAAATACAAAGCTGGCGATGCAACAGAATCGCCTGAACATCCAATCACAACTTCTGGATCTTGACTATCAGATTAGGCAATCACATAGAATCTATAAGCGAAATGAAAAACTGGCTGAGAAAAATATGATTTCCTCAGAGGAATATGAAGCCAGTATGGATGATTACCAATTTCTTGAGAAGAAACGCATCCTGACCCTTCAATCATTCGAGCAGGACTCCATATATCGTGAGGTTCAGATTCAACAACTTGAGAGTGGCCTCCAGCGTATGCAGGATAATATGGAAGTAGTCAAACAGAATCTCGATAACCTGGTCATCAAAGCCCCTGTTTCTGGTCAACTCACCTCATTGAATGCTGAGATCGGAGAATCCAAGGTCCGCGGGGAACGGCTGGGACAAATTGACATTATGGATGGTTTCAAAATCAGCACACCCGTCGATGAGCATTTTATTACACGCGTAAATCTGGGGCAGCAAGCCACATTCAAACTAAACAACACACATTATACTGTGGAACTATCAAAAATTTATCCTGAAGTCATCAATGGGCAATTCAGAGTCGAATTGACATTTGGTGAGCCAGAACCGTCTGATATTCGTAGAGGTCAAACATTACACCTGCGCCTGGAACTTGGTGATTCTGATGATGCTATTCTTCTTACTAGGGGAGGATTTTATCAGGAAACGGGTGGACAGTGGGTTTATGTCCTCAGTCATGATGGGAAGTCTGCCACAAAGCGGTCCATCAAGCTAGGTCGCCAGAATCAGGATGTCTATGAGGTCCTTGAAGGACTAAAACCTGGAGAACGTGTTATCACCAGCAGCTACAATCAGTTTGGTGACTACGAACAATTGTATTTTAAAAACGAATCCTGAGTCATAAGGAAATAAGGGAGCATATCATGATAAGAACAGAGAAGTTGAGTAAAGTATTCCGTGCAGAAGAGATCGAAACCACTGCTTTAAATCAGATCGATCTTGATATAAAAGAAGGTGAGTTTGTTTCAATAATGGGACCTTCAGGTTGTGGAAAATCCACCCTGATGAATGTTCTGGGCCTTTTGGATAACCCGACTACAGGTAAGTATCATTTCCTGGATGAGGAAGTGAGCGGTTACAGTGAACAGCAACGAGCAGATTTCCGTAAACAGAATATTGGATTTGTCTTTCAGAGTTTCAATCTCATTGATGAATTGACAGTCTACGAGAATGTGGAACTACCACTGCTCTATCTTGGTGTTCCAGGAGCTGAACGCAAAGAGCGTGTGACTGCCATGCTGGAGCGGATGGGTGTCGGCCATAGACATTCACATTACCCCCAACAACTTTCAGGGGGGCAGCAGCAGCGTGTGGCTGTTTCTCGGGCATTAATCACCAATCCAAAAATAGTTCTCGCAGATGAACCTACTGGTAACCTGGACTCTCAACATGGTGACGAGGTTATGAATCTCCTGAAAGATTTGAACCAGCAGGGGACCACCATTGTCATGGTAACTCATTCACCTGCCTATGCAGCATATGGGAATCGTACGGTCAACCTGTTTGATGGCAAAGTTGCTGATGAAACACTGAACGGAAACTTTCACGTTTAAGGTTTGGGATTAATCGAAACAAGGAGTTGACCTATGTGGTTAAGTTATATAAAAATCGCCTTTCGATCTTTGATCAAGCAGCGATTATATGCCTTTATTAATATTGCAGGACTGGCAATTGGTGTCACGACCTGTATTCTCATACTGATGTTTGTCCGCTATGAGCAGAGTTATGACCGATTTCACATCAATGCAGATGATATTTATCGATTGAACATTGATGGGAAACTGGGTGAGAATGAATTCAAAATGACGTATTCGTCCTCAGTGGTGGGTCCAACCATGCTGGAAGAATTCCCTGAGGTGATCAATTACACTCGCATTCGAAATACGGGGTTCCCTGTGTTACGATATGAGGATAAGGTCTTTTCTGAAGAGCACTGGTGGCAGGCAGATTCTACAATTTTCGATGTACTTTCGATTCCAATGGTTTTGGGAGACCCCAAGACGGCTCTGAGCCAACCCTTTTCTGTGGTGATAACAGAACGTATGGCGAATAAGTATTTTGGGGATGAGGATCCCCTGGGTAAGACCTTCAATTCAGACAACCGCTCGGACTGGACGGTAACAGGTGTCGTGGAGGAATTGCCTCATAATTCACACTGGCATTTTGACTTCCTGGGTGCCATGTCAACCTACGGCGATTCCCGGAACACCATGTGGCTGAATAATAACTTTCAGACCTACTTGCAGCTCACACCTGGATTCGATCCTGCAGAATTGGAATCTAAATTTGCAGCGCTCATCCGGAAGAATGTTGGACCTGAAGTTCAACAGTTTCTGGGAATATCCTTTGATCAGTTAAAGGAGCGAGGGGATAATTATGCATTTTTCCTCACACCTCTGGTCGACATCCACCTGTATTCACACTTAAATGGAGAAGTGGAGGTCAATGGGGATGGACAGACCGTAACGATCTTCGCCTATATCGCCATCTTTATTCTATTGCTAGCCTGTATCAACTATATGAATCTTTCAACAGCCAGATCCATGAGCAGAGCAAGAGAGATTGGGATCCGTAAAACGTTAGGTTCAAAACGGGGTCAAATCATCGTCCAATTCTTAGCGGAATCTATCTTTGTGACATTGATTGCCTTCACGCTGGCATTGTTCCTGGTTCAATTAAGTGTGGGTTGGTTTGCCCAACTTCTGGACACACCCCTGAACCTCAGTCTCGCGGATCTGCCTTTGATTTACATGTGGGCAATCCCCGTCGGTCTCATTGCAGGTAGTTATCCGGCTTTTCTTCTTTCTTCATTCAACCCAGTCAAAGTATTGAAGGGTGATCGATCATCTGGTAAAGGTGGGAACTGGTTGAGAAACAGTCTGGTTATTTTCCAGTTCGCTGTATCGGTCACCCTTCTTATTGGAACAACGATTATTCATGAACAACTGAACTTCCTTAAAACCAAAGATCTTGGATTAAACCCTGAAAATCTCCTGGTGGTTAAAAAGACCGATGACATTGGTCGCACCATCCAGGGGTTTAAAGCTGGGCTCCGAGAAGGCAACGGCATCATCAAGGTCACAAATAGTACCGCCATTCCAGGAAATGATGATGGTCTTAATGGGAACGCTACTGGAATGATGGGAGAGAATGGTGAAGAAACACGTCTGGTAGCATCCTTTCTCGTCGACTACGATTATGCCGATGTATATGATCTAAAATTGGCAGAAGGTAGATTCTTTTCAAGAGAATGGGGAACAGATACCTTAGCTGTTGTCCTAAATCAAGCCGCAGTTAAATCATTTGGTGTAGAAGACCCTCTAGGGAAAGACATCATTTCTTTTTTTGGTAATGGTAGAACATTGATGAAAATCATTGGGATTGTTGAGGATTATCATTTTGAGGAGCCTCAAAGAGAAATCCGTCCCATGGCTATGTATTTACTGGGTGATGGAACGGCTCGTCAAAGACCCAATTGGGGTAAATTCACTACGGTAAAGTATGATCCAAATTATCTTGACCCAGTCCTGGCTCACATCGGAGCCACATGGAATCAACATGCAGGCGCACAGGCGCTAGAGTATGATCATTTTGATGATTATTATAGTCAACTCTACCGTGCTGAGCAGCAGGCAGCAAACATTGTTCTGCTTTTTGCAGGTCTGGCAATCTTTATTGCCTGTCTGGGCTTATTGGGATTGGCATCATTTAATGCAGAAAGGCGAACTAAAGAAATCGGTATACGCAAAGTCTTGGGAGCCTCTGTAGCCAATATTCTTATGCTGCTTTCGAAGGACACCTTGCGATTGATGCTGGTTTCAGTGGTGATCGCCATGCCTATTTCGTATTACGCCATGGGTTCCTGGTTATCGAACTTCGCCTATCGTATTGATCTGAGTGCCCTGGTATTCATTGGAGCCGCTCTGGTATCCATGCTTGTGGCTGTAATCACGGTCGCCTGGCAATCCTATCATGCGGCGGTTGCCAATCCTGTCAAATCCTTGCGTTACGAATAACACAAGACTGAAATAACCTGCGTAATCCCCTCATCATGCAAGTGGTGGGGGGATTTTTATTTTCTTTTTTTCTAATCCAGTTTGGAAAAATCGCACTCCTACCTTCAATTGAATATTCCAACTCATAAGGATCTTCTTTTTGAGGAAATTACCGAGTCATTCTGGAAAATATCAACTTATTGTTGCTAATAACAAACCAGGTATAAATGGAAATAAATGCCATAAGTGGAATATTAACAATATTGAAAATTTCAACACATCTCATGTACAATGAATTGATCAAACCGATCTGTTCCTGATATAATCGTTTAGCAATCTCCAAAGAAAACTGTCTTTGTAAAGATTTAGTAAAGGTGACAAAACCTTGATATTGAATTATTCTTGTCCATAAGATTTGATGAAAACTGTTTTTTGGACCTGACCATGATTTCAATGTTTGCATGGAACCTGATATCGTCCATCAACTTCTGAAATCCACGACCCTGGGAGATGTAATTAGATATTTCAACTCGGGAGGATCGACAACCCAGAATGTTTTTCATCACCTGCAATTTCAGTTTGTAAACCGTAAGAGGGGAGCTTTAACCATGTCCAGAATTAAAACTTTGCTTTGCCTGATAGTGTTTGTTGTGTTGGGGCAAACAATATTGGCTCAAACAATATCGCTGCAAGGAGTCTTGAGAGATCCGCTTGGGCGAACAGTTCAAGATGACTATTACAAATTAACATTTGCGATTTATGAATCTCCTGAGGGAGGGGATAGTTTATGGTCAGAGACCTATGAGGGATTGCAAGTGAATCATGGTGTGTATGCTGTCGAATTAGGATCAATGCATTCCATGAGTGGTCTCACTTTTGGCGTTCAATATTACGTTGGGATCTCAGTTCAAGATGGTCAGGAGCTAGAACCACGACTCAAACTCACCAATGCACCTGCAGCCATGGCTGTTTTAGGCGTGGATAACATATTTCCTTCTTCGGGGAACATTGGAGTGGGGACCCAAACACCAGAAGCTGGATTGCATATTTTGCCAACTGCGAATGCCAGCGGTGACCAGGACCTGTTACTAATTGCAAATGATGATTCTGACACCGTTAGAGTTGATTCCAGAGGCGACATGCACTTAACGGGGGCTATCAAATTCTCAGATAATTCAATATTGAACACCGCCCAGGGAGGTTCAGCATCAGCTCTATCAGCACCTGATGGTGTAATTGCAGAAATTGATAATAATAATGATGGGGTTGGTAACTTTGTGGTCACCAGGAATAGCGAAACAATCGCAACTCTTTCCAATAACGGGAAACTAGGACTTGGGATTGCCACACCAAGATCTGGTTTTCATGGTAAACTCTTAAAAGGGATAGGCGGTAACCATGACTACATCGGTGCAACTTTCCAATTTATGGATGATGCTTCACCAAGCCAAAATGGAATGTTGTTGGCTGGCGATAACGCCCAGGACGATGTCTGGTTAGCGTTGCGGGCAACCCCTTTTGAAACAGAACAATGGATGTTAGGTGCGCGCTTTTTTACGGACGATAAGTTTCACATTGGTTTTGGAGATCGCGGAACCACAATGAGCTATCCAGCTGGTACTGGTTCAAAATTTTCCATCGATACAACAGGTCATATAGAGATTCCCGGAAACTTATCTGTGAATGAATTTATCAACTCACCTGCGCTGAAATCAGTTGGAAATCTTATTCTCCAGGCGGATTCCGACGATTCCGGATCAGGTCATATCAGATTTAAGAATGGTGAGACCACGAGCTTACTCATTGCCCATGATGGAACGCTGAACAATCAGGGAAACTTTGTCATTAACGCTGATAGTGACAATGATGGTAACGGTGAAATTCAGTTTGAGAGTGGCTATGCTACATCACTGACAATTTCCAATAATGGGGACGTTTATGCCAGAGGTGAAGTTGCTATGGATGGCAACCTGCAAGTTAATGGTGCTGGAACCGTCGAGGGCGCTCTGGAAGCAGCCGCCCTTACCACCAATAGTTTTAATATTTCAGGTGATGTTAAAACCACCAATAACGGTGGTTCCTCCTGGCTTAAACCCTTCAGGTTCAAGCGATATGGGATGGGAGATGGCGAATTCATAACTGCATGGTCAGCATATCCGACCAGTTATACAGAGCAAGCCTTTGTGATCAATACAGGAGAATCAGCTACTGATTGGATTGCAGCAGTAACTGGATTTGAATCTGGATATGGAGATATTGAAGAAACTGGCAAGCAGTTTCTGTATCAGGTGAGTGCATACATCGAAAATAACACATGGAAAATTAAGTGCCAGGCTCCTACTGAAAGCGGTGCCGGCGACGGACCGAACTGGGCCATCTATGTCATGTTTGTAAGTAAAAAGTTTGGTGATATGGAAGCGGATTACGGCTTGGAGGCATATCCGCCAGAATAAGGGTAGCATGGAAGGATCGGAGTCGAAAGCTAATAAATGAAATTAATCGCAAAAAATGCAATCACTGGATCATTTGATCACCTGTTGAAGTACCGATCCCAAATGTGATTTATTTAAACTGCATAAACGAGAAGAGCAAGAATCATGAAACATTTCAAACATAGATCTTTTTTCTTCCTTATACTGGGTCTGATCCCCGGTCTGGCACTGACCCAGCTGTGTGAACCCATCTATAGCGTTCATAAACAGACCAGAACCTATGCCCCTGAGGGGCAAATGACCAGTACTCTATATAATACAATAACCATTGTAGGACAGCCCTTGATCACATCAACCAGTACGAACTATTCTCAATACAGCACAACTGTTGGTTTTTTTGCTGATTACCTGACTGAGCCGAAAGCCCCGCTGGTGAGAGCCTCAGATGGTGATTATCAGGATAAAATCTACCTGGAATGGGATATCGAAGGGGATCGTACCGGACCTCCAATCACCAGCAATCAGGTGACCGTATATAGAAATGGTCAAACCTTGACAACTCTCCCAATATCCCAAACAGATTATCAGGATTTTAATGTTTTCCCAGGAATGTCCTACAACTATGGCGTGTCTGTGGAAAATGAAATGGGGGAAAGTCAAATTGATGATGATGCTGGGTTTCTGAATCCCAATGGGATGATCACCGGTCATATTGAAACGCCATCAGGCAACCCAGTTCCTGAAACAAAGGTTATGTTGACTCCAAACCTGGGCCGATCAGCATATTTCGAGAGATCTCAGCGGAGCTACGTCTATTGGTTTGACGATACCCTGAATACGCACCGACAATTCGAAGGTTTGGAACAAGATTACACCATCGAGACTTGGTTTCGTAGCAATGAGATTAGGAAACAAGTCCTTTTTGCTGCCGTAGACTCGGCTAGCATTAATCATTATATCACCCTTCGAATCACTCCAGAAGGGACTATTAAATGGATTCATCAACCCATAGCAGGTGAAAACCCTACAACCATAACCACTTCTGATTCATATGTTGGACCAGGCCAGGACTGGCATCATCTAGCGGTGGTCTATGAAGATTCTACTCATTCCATGAGAATGTATATCGATGGATTCCTGGTGGGTGAGGAGATGACAAGTGCAGGTATCGCGGATAAGGTCGAAATTGTGCTGGGTAAGAAGGGCCCCAGAGAACCCATCTATTATCTGAGCGGTCGCCTGGATGATTTTCGCATCTGGAGTCTTCCACGTAGCTGGGATGACCTCCGTAATATGATGGATATTACCCTTTCTGGTGATGAGGAAGGATTGGTCGCTTACTGGAAATTTGATGAGGCTGATGGAGAGACTGTTTTTGACTTGACCTCTAGCAATCTGGACGGTGCTACATGCAATATGGAACGAGATAATTTTCGAGCTCCAGTTTATCTGGGAGCCATCAGCAATGACGATGGTAACTATGTCATTCAAGGTATCTATTATGATGAAGGGAAATCTTTCAATGTTACACCAAGTTTGGCATCACCCATAGGTCGTTCTCTGAGATTTGATGGCCTAGACGATTATATTCAGTTTTCAAATGAGGTTGTTGATTTGAGCTCCTCTTTCACAATTGAAGGATGGCTGAAAACTGAATCCCAATCCAATCTTTCTATTTTAACTGCTGTTGACCCTGTGGATTATGCTCATCAACTCTCAATCGGGATCACAGATGGAAATCTCCGCGTGTCGCATTTTACAAGATTGCTCACAACTGATTTGCCAGATAATGAAAAACTAAACGATAATTTATGGCACCATTTTGCAGTGACATCGGACAGTGAACGATATAGGATATATCTTGATGGCGTAGATAAGGGATCACGAGGTATTTTAGAAAACACCCAAGAATCATCAGAGCTTAGCATTGCAAAAGTATCAGAACAACAGGGTAGTAATTACTATCTGGGAAACTTGGATGAATTTCGTTTCTGGAACACCAATCGATCAGTAGATGAGATTAACGGTACGATGAATCAGGTTCTCGACGGGGACGAGGAAGGACTTGAAAATTACTGGCGTTTCAATGATGGGAAGGACAATCTCGTTTCCGATGCCACAGGTCGAATGACTGGAACAATCGTCGGATCTTTAAATTCAGATATCAACGAGATGTGGAGCAAAGATATACCATTAAATGAGTATTTCCACCACACCTACGAGCCTGAGAGTCGAGCGGTTGCATTAAATAGTAGCAATACTGCCGTTAATGCAGTCGACTTTACTGATAACTCAATGATTCCGGTCAGTGGGTACGTCCGCTACGCAAATTCTTCTTGTTTTCAGGAAGGGGTTGAAATCCTGCTGAACGGGGAGCACTTAATTCCACCTCCTTACACAGATGGTACAGGCAAGTTCGTTCTGGATCTTGAACCAGGCAGAATTGGAGACGTCATTAGTTGTTCGTTTGAGGATCATGAATTCGGTCCACCGAGAATTGAATTACCAATGATTGTCCAACCGATTTCAAATCTTTTTTTCGATGATTTGAAAACCTTTGACTTAACGGGAGTTGTCGCGGGTGGAACCTGCAAATATGGGCTTTACTCGAGTGGAGATTCTATTTCAATCACTCTGGAATCTGTGGATGGATGCTTTAAAAAGACTATTGTTCCAGATACGACAAATGGTGAATACGAATTTTCCGATTTACCCCCAACTATCTACAACATATCTGTGTATCATTCAGACCTCGACATCGTATTTGAGGCTGATACTGTTTCACTGGAATCAAGTAATCGAACAAAAGATTTTATCTATCACTCTCCTTTGCAAATAGAATTTACTGGGCTGCCGCAAACGGAAGTCGAGAGCGATGATTATCCTCTCGTTTTGAGCCAGGGGAGTTTCTATACGGCATTTTTCGAGGTCTTTGAAGCCTATGGATCCAACCATTGCTTGATTGATACTTTTCATCTGGATATCACTGACAATATTTCCGATACCAGTTATTCAGCAAATTTAGCTGGGTCTGAACCTGGATGGATTCAATTTACTGGAAATCAGGTTAATCTCCTGAGCGGAGGTGACTATCCCTTCCAGAATAGCCTTGAAATTACAGCCACAGATACCTCAGGACGAAACTCATCTGCAACCTTCTGGGCATTGATTATGGGAGATCAAATCATCCCGGGAGTGAATTTTTCAACCACCACCTCAAAGGTTCCATGGTATGTATTGCGCGTACCTCCTGGTGATGGAAGTTCGACCAGCTTGAGTTCAGATCAGACCATTTGTTACACCAGTAATATCTCCTACTCCATTGATCATGCAGGTCATTCTAACAATACGCTACATACAGGAACTCAACAACACATACTGAGCGCAGCAGGAATCGGTGTCCAGATAGGAACAATTACAGATATTGGCTTTACAGTTGACATTGGAGCGAATTTCTCGTGGAATCGCACAAATGTTGACATTGATGAGACCTGCGACTGTCTGACTACCTCTGAGGGATATGAAACCTCAAGTGATGGTTTGAGCAGTGACGAGGCTACTGTTTTTATCGGAGGGGGATATACGGTAGACCTGGGGATGGCTCGCAATCTCTCCGTTGACTCGAATGGAGCAGCGGTTATTGAAGAAGTTATCACGATGAATACCACTGGCGTCCATTCAACCTACATTCACAATAAGTATGAAATTGTAAATGTACTAATGCCTACGTTGTTAGATTTGTTTGAGGATGGTGATAATCCCCAAGCACTTACAGACTATGAATATTGGCAGTATGTTCTTGATCTTGATTCGAGTGCCATCGCCAATGCAGAGTTTAATGATAGCTTGGTCCTCGGACCCGATGGAGAGGCCACGGGAAATATATCTTTTGGTGCAGGTTCATCCGTGGAATATAGCTACTCTACTGAAGCCACCAGTACAGTTGCTCATACGATGGAGTTTACCGATGCACAGGAATTTTTTCTGGAAACAGGATTTGATTTACTGGGTGCTGGTTGGACTCTCAATGTAGGCTATTCAAGGACTTCAACCGATGAAGAAACTCAAAGCAATGAAACAACAAAATCCAGATCCATCGGATTCGTACTCGATGATGATGACCCAGGTGATGTGTTTGCATTGTCTGTAAAAAGTGATCCCACCTGGGGGATGCCGGTTTTTGAACTGAACGGAGGAGAGACTTCTTGTCCCTATGAATTAGGCACTTTCCGCCGACAGGTTGCGAATCTTTCTATGGTAGATAATTCATTAAGCAATATACCACCAGACGAACCGGCTGTATTCACTCTTTTACTGGGAAATGATAGCGATACAGGTGAATCTGACACATACACCTTGAGTGCAGTCAATGAATCAAATCCAGCCTCAGCACAGATTTATACCACGGAAAACCTTGCCAATGGTGTGGACTATACTCTGGAAGGAAACGAAAATCTGTCGGTTACTCTCCAGGTTTTCAGAGGTCCGGAGGTGTATGAATATGATGACCTGGTGCTGGATTTATCACCTGCATGCGGTGGAGATGATGAAACATCGAGTCAAGTCACTTTTTCAGTCCATTTTGAAGAACCTTGCTCAAAATCAAACATCGCTGATCCAGAGGACGGTCTGGTGGTGAATGGATCCGCAGTCGGCAATGAATTGCCAGTAATTATAAATGGATATAATTATGACCCGCTTGACACATTCATGACCAGTCTTGAACTACAGTATAGACCGAGTTCGGGTGGAAATTGGTTTCGAGCTGATGTTGTATCAGTTGGTGACATCAGTAATGATCAGGTGACTTTAAGTTTCAATCATGCACCTGAGATCATTTCAGATGGATACTGGGAACTTCGTTCACAAGCCAGGTGTTCCGGTGGAAAGTATCCTGGGACCTCAGAAACGATTACCATTCTCATCGATCGATCCGGCCCTCAAGTGTTGGGTTTACCTGAACCAGTTGACGGAATTCTGGAATCAAATGATCTGATCCGTATCAACTTTGATGAAACGATTAACTGTGATGAGATAATCCAGGCTAATGGCGATATCAGACTGATTAATACAAGTAACAATAATGGAGTGGATTTTGAATATAGCTGTGGCGAAAATGCCATTATCATTGACCCCTCAGACCCGGATAGGTTTCTGGAAAATTTGATACTCAGAGCAGAAATAAACAATTTGCAGGATATGTATGGAAACGTAATTGACGAGTCTATATCCTGGGAGTTCTTCGTGAATCGAAATCCCCTGGAGTGGTTGGGTTCAGATATTACCAATATAGTGCTTGAAGTGGATGATAGCTTCTCGACAACGCGTCAAATAGTGAATAATGGCGGGTCCAACAGAAGTTGGAGTTTAATCGGGGGAAGGGTAGGTGATACTCCAAGTGGTGCACCTGAAGACCTACCAGACTGGTTGGAGGTATCTCCCATCGAAGGGATTCTGACTCCAGGGGCTGCTCAGGATATCACCATTTCCATGGTTGATGGTCTTAGTTATGGTCGAGATTCAACAACCCTTTATGCTGCTGGTACCATGGGAGATGAACCTCTGATAATAGATATTCGGAGATTGTGTCCAGAACCAGAATGGACATTTAATCCATCGGATTATCAATACTCCATGAATATTACAGCTAATTTGCTCATTGATGATGGTGTCCTGGATCCCGTCCTCTCAGTGGATGAGTTTGATCGCATTGGTGTGTTTGTGGGTAACGAATTGAGAGGAATAGCTGGCGTCACCTATATGGAGGACTTGTCAGAACTATCAAACATCCATCCCTACGAAATCTTCCTCACCATTTATAGCAATGTGAGTAGTGGAGAGGAACTATCCTTTAGAGTCTGGGATGCTTCTGAGTGTCGTGAATTAGGTTGGATTGAAGAATTCTATGTATTCAATGCGAATTCGGTTTATGGAAGTCCGACCAATCCTATGAATATTACGGCTACCAATAAAATCGTTTCAAATATGGCTGTGTCAGACGGATGGTCGTGGATATCACTGAACCTTGAAGCAGATGATATGTCCACAAATGCAGTGACCCAGTTCATGCAATTGAGCAATAATGATCTTATTAAAGATCAAAATTCATTCTCAATGTATGTAGAAGGCTTTGGGTGGGTAGGTACCCTGGATTCAATTCGAAATGAGAGTATGTACCAATTCAAACTCGCTGAGCCAGACTCGTTGCTTTTTGTCGGCTATGCAAAGGATCCTGAATTAAATGCAATCTCAATCAGCAGCGGCTGGAACTGGATTGGTTATATCCCTCAATCCAGCTATCCGGTTAACGATGCTCTCGCATCCTTGTCTTCCAGTACAGGGGATTTGATTAAAAGTCAATTCGCTTATGCCCAATTTGTAGAAGGGCTTGGCTGGATAGGTAACTTGACCTATATGGAACCCGAATTGGGCTACGTGTTGAAATCAACGGATGCCGGAGAACTAATCTACCCCTTTTATGATGAGGAATCCTCAAGAACCCTGGCAAAACAGAACTTCGAGCCCCAACTGGTGGAAACTTCTCCTGAATGGACCGTCAACCCGCGGGATTATGAGTTCAATATGAACATTACTGGACTCCTGTTCACCCATGATTCTGTATCCCAGGATGGATATGATATGATTGGAGCCTTTGTGGGAGATGAGTGCCGCGGTGTGGCACAACCCGTCTTTTTTGAAGCACTGGACCAACATATGGTCTTTATGAACGTCTATGGCAATGCTGAAGAGGACGACCCCGTCTTTTTCAAAGCCTATGATGCCAGTGCCGATGAGGAACTCTATGTGGAAGAATCTGTGGAATTCATTCCTAATGATATCCAGGGCACCATTGATGAACCCTTTGTCTGGGGTGCCAGATATCTGGGTATCGGAGATAGAGGCTATATCCCTGAGGAATTCAGCCTGAGCCAGAATTTCCCAAATCCATTTAACCCAATCACAACAATGGGTTTTGGATTACCAGAGGATAGTCATGTAACCATTCGGATCTATAACCTTTTGGGTCAGGAAATTCGTACCCTGGTCGATACCGATTTCACAGCAGGCTATCGTTTTGTGGAATGGAATAGTCTGGATGATCATGGACGACTCATGACATCAGGAATTTATCTGGTGGTCATGGAAAGTGGGTCTTATCGCAAAGTACACAAGATATTGATGCTTAAATAAGATCCAGGTCCTTCACATCGATGATAAATATGGATACATCACTCCAAAAAAGTACTCGGGTCAGGATTGATACAAACTCTGACCCGAGATACAGATATAAACATGAGATGAGGAAGACATGAGATTGTTTCGAAAATTTCCCGTCATAGTAATCATCCT
The DNA here is from genome assembly GCA_016844945.1 of Fidelibacterota bacterium. GTDB lineage: Bacteria > Fidelibacterota > UBA8477 > UBA8477 > JABMPR01 > JABMPR01. Next base: position 60,447 of record JAERTJ010000198.1, read on the forward strand.
GTTGATTTTAATGTTGAGACCTGGGTATACCAGGGAGGTCCCAGACTGGGCAGTAAATCCTGCAGATTTTCAGAATTCTGTCAATCTCACCGCTCAACTGTTTGTCGATTATGTTTCAAGCACCAATCCAGCCGACCAAATTGCAGCATTCGTAGGTGAGGAATGCCGGGGCGTAGTAACATCTGCGACGATGGGTGAACAACAGTTGTTCTTTTTAACCGCCTATTCCAATATTAACGCCGAAAATATGAGCTTGAAGGCTTATATATCGGATCTGGATAGCATTGTGATGCTCAACGAATCTCTGGAATTTGTGGTTGGAGTTGAGTATGGAAACCCACTGGATCCCGTAGAATTGAATGCAATCATTCTCTTCGATCACCCCCCCTTAGTATCAGGTCTGCAGGATCAAACCATTGAAATTGGTGGATCCTTCAGTACGCTCAACCTGGACAATTATCTCACCGAGTTGGATGGGGATGAGGTTACCTGGAACAACTCAGAAACCGAACATATAGAAGTCGCTTTAGATACTGAAAATGTAGCAACCTTCACCGTTTTACACACTGGGTGGGTGGGAAGTGAAACCATTCGTTTTACTGCCACAGATGTCACGGAATCCACTCTGGTTGGTGAGGATTCCCTAACTCTGACTGTTTTACCCGAGGATCATCCACCAGAGCTAACATCGATCCCAAACCAGACTATTGGACAGGGAGGAACGTTTGCTCCAATTCAACTTGAGAGCTACCTGACTGAGGAAGATGGTGATACCATCTCCTGGTCAATGGTTTTTGAAGAGCGATCAGAGACACATCCATTGCCAGGTTGGTCCTTTGAACCCTCAAACTTTTCAAGCACCATGAATATCACGGCGACCGTCAGAACCAGGGGCAAACCGATTAGATCAGACAATTACTCATTGGCTGTCTTTGTGGGGGATGAGTGTCGTGGTGTTGTGAATCCACAGTTTTTCAATGAATCCGGGATATTCTTCCTCACTGCCTATGCCAGTACGGACCATGAGATCCTTCGTTTTCGGCTTTATGATGGTACTGAAATGCTCAATTTGCCGGTTCTCGAAAATATTGTGTTTGAATCGGGTACTTCACTGGGAACACCTGCATCACCTGTTTCACTACAGGCAGGTTATGTAATTGCTCAAATTGGTCCTGACCATCGTGTCAATTTATCTGTCGTTGATCCGCTCTGGAACGGCAGTGAAAGTATTCGCTTCTACGCCAGGGATGTTGGCACGCTTAATGAATATAGTGATTCCACATTGGTCAATTTTACTGTCCTCCCTGATCATACCCCGCTGGTTTTTGGTATACCAGGTCAATCCATTGAACGAGGAGAGGATTTCGCCAGTTTCGATCTGGATGAATATCTTACAGAATTGGATGGTGATGAAATTTCCTGGTCAGTCTCAGGCAACAATGAGCTACAAGTGAATATTGATGCAGAGCATGTCGCGTCCATTGTTCAGCATGGTGGGGACTGGATAGGGTCTGAATCACTCATATTCACGGTCACCGATGAGGGTCCTAATTTCTTTAATAGCTCGGATACCGCTCTATTTACCATACTTCCCATCGATCATGCACCTCTTGTAGGTGAGATTCCTGATCAAACCATTGGGAGTGGCGGCAGTTTCATTCCCGTTGTTCTGGATGAATACCTTACTGAGATCGATGGTCATGACATTCAGTGGACCTATATCCAGGGTGAACCCATTCAGACTGATCCTGATCCTATGTGGACTGTGAACCCTGCTGATTTTGAGTTCAACATGACTCTGACGAGTATGTTAAGTAGCAGGGGGCTACTAGTAAACCATGCGAATTATACGCTGGGTGCATTCTCAGGGGAGACATGCCGGGGTGTGGCAAATCCGATTTCATTTGAAGATGATTGGTTGTTTTTTATCACGATCTATGCGAATTCAGATGGAGAAGAAATTACATTTCGTCTTTTTGATAGAGAGCTTGAAATCAATGTTCCAGTAGTAGAGCGAACTCATTTTGAAGCTTCTAACACCATAGGTACACCTGCATCACCCTATCTAATGAATGCCGGTTTCCTCCAGATCCTCATTGATTCAAACAATACCGCCAGTATTTCTGCTATGGATCAAACATGGTCTGGTGCAGAAGAAATCATCTTTCGTGCAGAGGATATGAGGACAGAGAATCAATATGCTGGCTCCACAGCCGTTCAATTTACTATTCTAGAGGATCATGTACCCCTGGTCTATGGTATCCCTGACCAATTATTGCCCTTTGGCGCTGACTTTCAGAGTTTTGACCTGGATGACTATCTAACTGAATTGGATGGGGATGAGGTCATCTGGTCAGTCTCAGGACAGCAATATCATACCGTCAACATAGACAATGAAAACCTGGTAACATTCATTCCTCAGGGAGATGACTGGTCAGGATCTGAAACCCTTATCTTCGAGGTAAGCGATGTAAATCCCAACGCTTTCAGTAGTCGTGACACGGTTCTCCTGAGGATAATGCCCCCTGATTTTCCACCACAGCTGGAACCAATTCCAGATCAGACCATTGGGCTGGGTGGAAGTTTTCAAACCATGAATCTTTTGGATTATCTGATAAATACGGATGGAGATCCCGTTAGCTGGTCCTTTGATTATCCCAGAGCAGAGAATCCTATCTCTGATCCAGGTTGGGGCACTACTACAAGTGAGTATGAGTTTAACATGTCTCTTACAGCAGAGCTAAGCCTGCGTGGCGAGCACTCATCAAATCCACTCAATACTCTGGCTGCATTTTCAGATGGTGAATGTCGTGGTGTTGCCCAACCTGTTACAACAGGGGAGCGTCCACTTTATTTTCTCACCATTTATGGGAATGCTCAAGGTGAGCAGATGGAATTTCGAGTGTTTGATCAAACCCGGATGGATACCCTCACTGTTCACCAGGATTTACAGTTTGAGAACAATGCCATTATTGGTTCACCTACAAATCCAGAACGGCTTGTCGCTCAGAACATATCGATTGAGTTTATAAGTGATCACGAGATTCAGCCATCGGCTGCAAATCCCCTATGGACCGGTACTGAAGTCGTTACCATCTATGTAACGGACGAGAACACCATCGAAGCATATTCTGATTCATCAACTATCCGATTTACTGTCCTCTCAGAGCAAACTCCCAATGTTTCCGAAATACCAGATCAGAGAGTTATGGAAGGAGAAAGCTTTGAATCTATAGCTTTAGAAGAATACCTCCAATATCCTGAACCTGAGGAAGTTAACTGGAGTGTGTCAGGTGGCATTGAATTGAATTTCAGTATCAGTGAAAATCGGCTACTCAATGTGGATATCCCGGACAGCAACTGGTATGGCGAAGAAACAATTGAGTTGATGGCTAGTAATGTTGCCGATCCAGATTTATATCATCGGCAGTCAATTCAGTTTGCCGTTCAGGCTATAAATGATAGACCCGTAGTAGCATCCCAAACTTATGAATTGGATGAAGATAATTCCATTGAAATTAGCCTGACAGCAACAGATGCAGATAGTGATTCTCTTTATCTCAGTATTGTAATACCTGCGTTGCATGGAACTTATGAAAGTGGGTTTTACAGACCTGATACCAATTATTTCGGTGTTGATTCGCTTGGATATGTTGCATTTGATGGTGAACTCTATTCGGATACTGCCATGGTCTCTATTAGCATTCATCCAGTCAATGATCCTCCTGAATTCACAAGCATCCCCATTCTACTCATAGAGGAGGATGATCTGTACATTTATCAGATGGAGGCTTCAGATGTGGACAGTGACAGTTTACGATTTAGAGTTCACGCTTTACCGGAGTGGCTCTTCATGGTCGGAGGAAACCAACTTCATGGTTTTCCCACAAATGCTGATATAGGTTTCCACCAGGTTGAACTGAGTGTATCCGATTTTGAAAATCCTGAAACTCAGGTAAGTCAAAATTTTACCGTTGAAGTAATCCCTGGTCTGGGAATAGGAGATGAGGGGTATATACCAGATGTGTACAGCTTGAGTCACAATTTTCCAAATCCATTCAATCCACGAACAACGCTGGGTTATGGAATACCAGAAGAGGGATATGTAAGTATCCGCATTTTTAACATTCATGGTCAAGAAGTTCGGACCTTGTTAGATGAGTACAATGAAGCAGGGTATCGCTTTGTGGAATGGAATGGGCAAAATGATCTGGGTCAACAGGTACCATCAGGTTTCTACATCACTGTCATGGAGAGCGGTTCGTTCCGTGAAGTAAGAAAAATGGTTATGCTAAAATAGTGGTTGCAATCCATATCTCAGTTACAAAGAACTTTCTGGAGTGACCTGTTCGACCCCTGAACAGGTTCATCATCTGCAATGCTGAGCCTGTTCGGCGTAGCACCTCATTGCGTAGTTTGGGTTTTTGAAGTACCATGCAATGTTGAATCTTTTTTGCCTGCATCACTGTGATATCACCGTTTCACCCTGCAAGTAGCTCTATCCTTTTAGGCTTTGAGTGTTGTACAAACGGGAAGGACCAATGAAATGTATGCCTGGGACAATGAGTGATTGGTCGCAGGAGACAACATCATTTTTACAAGATTCAAGAACACACTTGACCTCCCAACGATCGTATTTAACTTCAATTTGACAGTTCATTCATGGAAAATGGGAATCTTATGAAAATATCTCCAAAAATTATTGTTCAAGTGTTGCTTCTAACAAGTGTTTGGGCGCAATACCCGACTGAATGGGCTGTGGATGCACATGATTTTGAACATACCATGACCCTGACAGGTGAGCTACGGATAAATGATCAGCTGCAAACCAACACCTCCAGTGCTGTCGCAGCATTTAGTGGGGGTCAGTGTAGGGGGGTCGTTGAGGGGACACAGGTTGGGGAAGACGTGCTCTATTTTCTTTTGATCTACGCTAACACACCTGGTGATTCTCTGGATTTTCAAGCGTGGGATGCAGCCTCTGAAACCGTTCTGTCACTGGATGAATACATGATCTTCTCCAGTGGAGCAGCACTGGGTACCGTTGATTCACCCTATGAGCTCTCTGGTATCAATTCGTTCACCCACATTCAAGCCTATGGTGAAACATATGAGCTACCAGAAGATGAAACATCAATGCACCCACTGGATATTCTGGCAAACGATAGTTATGACCGAAGTCTGGCAATGATGGTCACCTTTCCCACGCCGCCTCTCCACGGAACCCTTTACGAAAATCTGGATCAGACCTTTACCTATGCCTCAGATCTGAATTATTTTGGACCGGATTCATTCCAGTATCGGGTTTCTCATGCCTATGGAGCGGATTCTGCCTGGGTGCAACTCAATATCACACCTGTAGATGATCCGTTGACTGAATTTGAATTGCTCACCCCATCCAACAATACCCTGTTTGATCAAAATGCCAATATCGCACAAAACTTTAGCTGGGAAATTCCCATTGATTACGATGGAGATCCAATCTCGTATTCATTGTATTTCTTGAATGATGATGCTCTGGATACATCATATTCCTCTATTGTCAATTCCTTTCAAGTCAGTATTGAGGAACTTAGCCGAGATACCTGGCTGGATTGGCATGTGGTTGCCTATGATGGCTGGGGGATGACTGCATCAGCTGATACCTTTTCTGTTCAGGTATCAAGTTTAGTAGATGTAGACCAACGCACATTCCTCCCAGAGCGTATGTCAGTAAGTCAGAATTATCCCAACCCTTTTAATCCAATCACCACAATCGAGTATGGCCTACCTGAGGCGGGAGATGTGCGTATCATCATTCGTGATGTTTCAGGCAGGACAATAGTTAATAAACTATTCTGGAATAGGAACCCGGGCTGGCATGAGTTTAGTTGGGACGGAACCAACAATAATGGAGAGTCTGTTGGCGCTGGAATTTATTTTTGCCAGATTCAGGTTGGTCTCAACTCTGAAGTTAGAAAGATGGTTCTGTTGAAATAAAAACAGTAAATTTCAAATAGCAATTATAAAACAGGGGCTGATTTTTCAGGCCCTGTTTTACATTATAAAGACAAAATTGTACTCAATAATTGACAACGCTGTCATTAAAAATTGACAATCTAATTCAAATTTAACTTCAAGAAGATTTTAGAACTAATGTTAAAGGGTAAGTGTACTCAAACCCTGCAAGCTTCTTAAAAAATATTTCACAACCACTATGTCATAACTGGAAAAGAAATAAACACCTACAAAGGTGATGATAGTGGTCACTATAAGAATAATGAAATCAAGGGTTTAGATTATTGGATTAGGGATCAATATTTGTAGTTTATCATGGAAATTGAAAATCTAACTAAATGTAGGGGAAAACCATGCGACACTCAACTTTTAAAGCTATTCTTATTTTCTTGTTTATTCTTACAGGTCTTTTTGGCCAAAATCTTAGCATTCAGGGGGTCGCACGGGACAATACGGGCCAATCGCTGAGTGATGGTGATTATACTTTTGACTTTTATCTGTATACTTCAGCTACAGGCGGAACCTCTGTTTGGTCAGAAAATCAATTATTGTCCGTAAGAAACGGTGTCTTTAGTGCAGTTCTGGGTGATATAGAATCCATGCATGAACTTGATTTTGATCATGAGTACTGGTTAAGTCTGGCAATTAATAGCAATGAGGAATTGGATCCTCGTACAAAACTGATCCTTTCACCCTATGCTATCATGGCAGGTATATCCGCTGAAAATGTAGTACCACAATCAGGTAATGTGGGGCTTGGAACCACTAGTCCTGATTTTCCCTTGGACTTTGGTAACAGCGGCGGTGTGAAAATGGAAATGAATCCTGGAACTACTGTAAATAACCCTGGAATATTCGCCGGTTGGAGACATCACTCATTATTGATGGGATCATTCCTGGAAGGCAGTTCGAGTCATGGATTTATCAGTACTGGTGTTGGTGGCAGTCGGAGATTTTCCATTGGGACCGCTACGGATGCAGATGGGAATCTAGCTGAATTCAAACCCCGGTTAACAGTAGAAGCAAATGGAAGCGTTGGAATTGGAATCGCAGATCCCATCACTCCCTTGCATGTTTATAAAGAGAATGCCTCCGTAAGGGCCACATTCGAACGTACAAATGATACACATGAAGCCTTCCTCCAATTTCGCACAGGCGGAATCAACAAAGCACTCTTTGGTTTTGATAATGATATGGATGACTTGAGCATCTACACCTATGATGGCGGGGGGAGAATCATCACATTCGACAGCCAGACTGGTGATGTAGGCATTGGAGATCACACGCCTGATGCCAAGCTGGATGTGAATGGTGACCTCATGATCAATTCATGGGCGAATCAGAATCTGGCAGCCAATGGCTATGTCCAGATGGGAGGTCTGATCATGCAGTGGGGGGTATTTGAATGCACCTTGGATAATACCCAGACTGAAAGCTTCCCCATAGCCTTTCCAAACGCATGTTTTGGTGTTTATGCAAACCGCAAAGAAGCAAATATTGCATCTCCCATAACAGCAAACTCATGGAACACAACCAGCTTTACAGTAAACAGAGATGACGGTATCAGCGGTTCTGAGACAGTTAACTGGTTTGCTATAGGTAATTGAGTTTCCTCTATCCAGCGTAGATAAAACTATTATCTCAATAAATTTTAGAGGGGCTTATGTATAAATCATTTTTGAGTATATCAGGTAGGAATAGCCTCCTTATTATACTCTCACTAACTTTTTTGATCAGTTTGAGTTTTGCTCAGGATTATCAAGTTGATGTTAAAATTGTTTCCGGCGGTACGGGTAACATGAGTGGACTTATTCCCCAGGGAACATCCACCACCGAAGGAACAGTGAGCATTGTGGTGGATCAGCCCATCATTAGCACTGAAACCTTGGAGGGAGCTGGCTATGAAGTCGATCTAGGCTTTTGGTCACCTCTGCTCAGAACACCCGGAACTCCCATTGTCACAGCAAGTTATGACACCTATCCCGACAAAGTAAAATTGGAATGGCGTTATGATCCCAATGACCCACCTGGAACGGAAAATCACAAAATATATCGTGAGTATTCCAGCAATAATGTCCCCATCGCTGAGATAGAAGCAGGGGTTAGCAATTACTCCGACCTGGATTTACCAGCAGGTCAGCAGTTTGAATATCTCGTCAGAGGCAGCAACCGGATTAAATCTGGTAATACCTATCAGCCAATAGCTGATGCGGGGCAGGCTTTCGGCAAGACCAGTAGTAATGGTTCTGTTTCCGGATTTATTAATACGACACTTAATTCACCCATACCCAATGCCCGTGTAACTGCCTACAATCAGGCGGGTACCGGTCCCGCATGGGGCAAGGCTGTATACCTCAACGGCGTGGACAATGCAATCACCATGTCTGACAGAGATGAGGTGGAATTGTTGGATCAGGTAGCGCTACCTGCAGTAACAATGGAAATGTGGTTCAGACCTGAGGTCAGCGGTCTACAAACACTTATTTCCAAAGGTTCCAACTGGGAACTGGGAATGGATGTGGAGGATTTAAACTATCTATATTTTAGTATTGATGATACCCCCATCCTGACCACTGATCACACGCTAGGGAATGATGAAGATCAAGCCATTCGGATCAATGAATGGAATTACATCGCCCTGGTTCGAGAGAATTCGAATCTCAGAATCTATATCAATGGCTGGCTGGCTACTATAAATGGTAACCAGAAGTTTTTTAACCTTGAGCAACAGGGGGGACTATCTAGTGACCTGATGATTGGAGGGGGGCCATCCGGGGAATATTTCAATGGTCTTATTGATGACTTCCGTTGCTGGAATGAAGCCCGCGATAACATGTTTATTGAACCCTATTCAGATGTCAATGGGAATGGTGAATACGACACACAAGATTTTTTTACCGATATCAATGGTGATGGTATCTGGGGCCCCAGTGATTCAACACGTCTCCGCCGAGACTACAATCGATTATACGATTATAAGGTGGAGGGTGAAATTGCTGAACCGACATTAACCGCCTGTTTTCATATGGATATTGGTTCAGGTCAAACACTGATTAATTCCGCAAATCTCGATTTGAATGCAACATTTGTTGGGGATTGGTCCACTAATCAAGCGCCGACTTATCCCTCAGCGTACACGGATGAAGTGGGTGCTTTTCAAATAAAAAACTTGAATTTTGGTGATGGCCGATCCTTTAGAATAGTTCCAGAAAAGGCATTTCACGAATTCAGTCCGCCCTATCAACCCGTTTCTTTGAACCAATACACGCCCACGAATAATGAAGTTGATTTTGATGTTGTCAACATGATCTCACTTTCAGGGTATGTTACCTATGATACATCTGGCACAGGAGGGGTAATCTGTGGTGAACCCGACGTTGAGATATGGACGGATGGCGAGTTTCGAGGAACACGAACCGATGTAGATGGATATTATATTCTTGAGGTAGAGCCTGGGCGTACCATCACCCTACAGCCCAAAAAAGGGGGGCGAGAGCTCTATCATTTCGCACCTCAAACCAAGACATTCTTCAATGTAATCACACCCCAAAGTCAGTCCTTTGTTGACAAAAAGAAACGTACCCTGAGGGGAACAGTAACAGGGGGGGCATGCGAATTAGCCCTGGGTCCCGCTGGAGTGGCGACAGTGAATCTCAGCAGTTCCTGTTTTTCAGCCAGTACTGTAGTAGATGCTGCTGGTAATTATACATTTGCCAATATCCCACCCATGCCATACTCACTTGCAGTTGCCATGAATACCAGTTTGAATGATATCCCCAATCTGACCACTATGAACACCTACTTCCAGAACCAGGGTGAGAACATTGATATGCAAGCCTCATACGGCAAGCTTGACTCTGTCTGGCTTACCGAAGAGGATACAGTGAAGTTCAATTATCGTTCTCCCATTAATTTTCGGGTCGACGGATGGTCTCAGGATCTGGTAGGGAATAATGGTCTCAATCAAAATGACAGGGATACCCTGGATATTTTTGTCTACGAATCCTACTATGGTGGCGAATGTCCGCTTGATTCTGGAATTGTTCATATCAAGGATTGGATCTCGGATCGCACGGTTGATGGGGATGAAGATTCTGATACCCTTTACTATGGGTTTATCCATAATCCTCAGAATCCTGCGGCACCCAGCCTGCGCTATGGGATGATGGCTGGTTTACCACGGCTGGAAGGGGATCATAAGAAGAATATAGAGATTATCGTATCCGATCCTTCAGGGATTCGAACCAAATCAGATCTTTTCAAAGCAGTGGTCCTGGGGCATCGTCCCAATGAGCCAGATTTCGCAACCACAGCACCGGAAATTCCTCTACTCATTCTCCGACGACCACCTGGAGACGGGAGTTGGGCTAGCTTTGGTGAAACCAGTTCTGCGTCCACCTCATTTTCCATGACCATGACAGATGCTGAAACCCAGGAAGCCAATATTGAAGCCAAGCTGGGCGTGGAAACGGAAATAAATATAGCTCCCTGGGGAGTTGGAACCTCTTTTGAACTGAAGACTGAATACACCCTGGAGTCAGGCTTTTCAACCACAAATTCTCTCCAGAATAGTTCCACCATGCAGATCACCACAACCACTTCAACAGAATACACCACCGCTACGTCAGTAGATCTTATGGGCGATCGTGGTACTATATTCGTCGGTGGAGCCATGAATCTGCTCTATGGAGAAACCATCGTCCTCGAGATTGTGGAAAGCAATGGTTCTTATGACTATGTGGTTGATAGTCAAGTTCTCTTCATTCCTGATGGTTTTGAGACAACTTATATCTATTCCAGAGGATATGTTGAAGATCTTCTTATACCAGAACTGGAATTTCTGTCCGAAACAGATACGGCGCTTACCCGAAGCATAGAACGCTGGAACTATATCCTGAACTATGAGGATTCATTGAAATGGGCAACCACCATGGAAGACAATTACAGTTTCAGCGGGGGTGGGCAAGCGATGACCATCACCAGCGAAGAAGCCAATAGCCAATCCCTGGTTTTTGAAGAAGAGCTGGAAATGGATGAATCATTTTCCGAGAGCATGGGATTTGAGGCAGCTGGATTTGGGCTTTCAGGAAAAGCCAAGGTTTCGACCAAATTCACCTTGGGCTCTTCTGAAGAATATAGTTGGACCAACACCACCACCTCGTCCTACTCACTCATGGATGATGATCATGGTGATGACTATACAGTTGATGTGGGCTATGATCCTGTCTATGGGACACCAGTATTCAATGTAGTTGCCGGTAATTCATCCTGCCCCTATGAGGAATGGACTAATCATTTAGGCGTGGTTACTACAACACCCATGGATGAACCTGGAATGAGTTGGATGACCCCCAGTACAGCCTTGAATATCCATCCTGATGGTGTGGCTGAATTTGATATTAGTTTAAACAACCTGGCAGATTTCTCTGAACCAAGAACGTACTATCTATCCTACCTCTCAGCCAGTAACACACATGGTGCCACCATATTGATTAACGGACAGGATGCACATGAGTCTGCACCCATTCCTTTCGAACTGGAGTATCTTGGGGTTGATTCGGCTCATATCACTGTTTCACGCCCGGATGGTTCTGATGTATATGAGTTCGACAACCTGCTTCTGAAATTTGCTCCTGAATGTGAAACCAATTACGCAGGTGTAACCCAGGGATATACCATTGGCTTTAGTGCCCATTTTGCACGTCCCTGTACAGAAGCTGAAATCTATCAACCCAACGAAAACTGGATCATGAATACGGTCACAGGCGATACTATGACCGTCATCGTAGAGGGTTATGATCTGGGACAGTCTTACTTCGACGAACTGCTGGTTCAGTACTCTCTCATGGGTGATCCAGTCTGGTACGGAGTGGATACCCTGGTTGCTGATACTTTGAGGCATTATGATCGTCTTTACAGCCAGTTATCCTGGGATATCGGTGATCTGGATGATGGGACCTACGATATTCGACTTCAATCCAAATGCCTGAGCGGCAATTTGAATAACTACATGGATGCTGTTCGTGGGATCATCGATACCCAGGTTCCAGAGGTGTTGGGATCACCAGAACCCGTAGATGGAATATTGAATTTCAATGATGCCATCGCACTCAATTTTACAGAAGCGATTAATCCCGTTACCGTAGAAAATGTCAATGTAACCTTATATGACAATACCAACGATGAAGCGATTACGGATTTTGAGCTATCAGTATCTGAGAATCGCCTGGTCATTACCCCGACCTTGCTAAATCGCTATATTGAAAATCATACATTGGTAGCGACACTAATTGGTCATGAGGATCTCAATGGAAATCCCGGTGAACCGGTTGAGTGGACGTTTACCGTAGATAGAAATCCCGTTGCCTGGAGCACAGGTGAATTATCACATATCGCCTTCCAGGGTGAACCTGAGCCAGTGACACTACAGTTGAATAACACGGGTTCAATACCCCAGGATTTCAGATTCTCGTCGACTCCCAGCCAGGATGTTACCCCACTCCCTGAGTGGTTGACTATCTATCCTATGGAAGGTTCACTCAATCCAGGCGGATCTTTCGATATCCAGTTGGATGTAAATCCCACTCTGAATAATGGTGAGTATTCAGTCATCGTCTATGCTGTGACTGATGAGGGATATGAGCCCCTCAACCTGGATGTCGTCTCAATGTGCCCCTATCCTGATTGGAGTATTGACTTTACTCAGTATGAATACTCCATGAATGTGACGGCAAACCTGTATCAGATGTCCACACTATCAAATGACATCTATGATCGCGTTGCAGCCTATGTTGACGATGAGTGTCGGGGCTGGGCGCAACTGGAGTACGTTCCTGAACTGGATGATTATCAGGCATTTATCACTGTCTTCAGTAATGATTGGAGTGGTGAAGAAGTCCAATTCCATATCTGGGATCGTACCGAATGTGCGGAGTATTGGCAGGCTGATACCAGTGTGATATTTATTGAAGGTGAAGCTTATGGTAGCCCCATGGAGCCCATCGCCTTGAACGCCACTGGAGAACTGGGTCAGAACATTGGTCTGAACAGTGGGTTTACCTGGATGTCACTCAATCTGGATGCAGAAGATATGAGTGTGGCTTCGATTCTTGAGGGTATTGAAGCATCTCCAGGAGATCGCATCATCGGGCATGAAGCTTTCGCCCAATATTCCGATTCTTCTGGTTGGTCTGGAACGCTGACAGCACTTGATAATTACTCGATGTATCAGCTTGATCTGGAAAATGCCGATGAACTCATTCATGTGGGGTTCCCGATTCAGCCCGACATTACGAACATTGAGATAGCCTCGGGCTGGAACTGGATTTCTTATCTGCCTGTTGAGAATATCAACGTGAACCACGCCTTGTCTTCACTCATGAATAGTACGGATGATTTGATCAAAAATCAGTCTCAGTATGCCCAATTCGTGGATGGTATTGGCTGGCTGGGTAGTTTGAATCGTATGTATCCTGGAACAGGGTACAAGTTGGAGTCCTTTGAGGGTGGTATCCTTAATTACCCAGTGAGTGAAAGCATCACCCTGGCTCGTTCAATCGCATCGAGTGATCCTCTTGAGTTACCTGAGCTACCCTGGGACCTCCATGAAAGACTTCATTTCCAGAATAACATGACCATCACCGCACTACTGGAAAGCGATACCATCGGTGTTAACAATCCTGCTGATGCTGTGGCAGCTTTTGTTGGTGAAGAGATTCGTGGTGTTGCCCGACCTGAGTATATACCAGCTTTAGATGCCTATCGTGTCTTCCTGATGATTCAGGGAGAAGCTGGTGATGAGATCAGCTTGAAGATCTGGGATGCTGAAAACGAGATCGAATACCGGGCAAATCAGGCCGTGAGCTTCCAGGCTGACGCGAGCTATGGCACGCCTCTCGATCCCTATTCGCTAACCAGAGCACCTTTGGGTATTGGAGACAAAGGATATGTACCCGAGGTGTATTCGCTGGCTCAGAATTACCCGAATCCATTCAACCCGAGAACCACCCTGGGCTTTGGTCTACCCGAAGATAGTCATGTGAGTATTTGCATCTATAACATGCTGGGGCAAGAGGTCCGAACTCTGGTTGATGAGGATCTCACAGCTGGATACAGACATATCATCTGGAATAGCCTGGATAATGCAGGTCACCATGTTCCATCAGGCATTTACATCACGGTGATGCAGAGCGGCTCATTCCGTGAAGTAAGAAAGATGGTCATGCTGAAATAGCACGAGTCAATTCCAAATATAGAAAATAGCATACAAGGGTCGACATGTTCGACCCTTGTATGCTTTGTTGTCCTTCGTCGGGCTGAGGCTCTCCAAGCATTCCAATGAAAAGGCTTCGACAAGCTCTGCCTCCAAACCAGAGTATAGTGGGGTAAGGCTCTTACCCCAGGGTTCAGCCTGGGGGGAGTAAACAACAACGATATGGACTTTAGTCCAACCTATAAATCAGGTATTCAGAACTGCCGACTGGCACTCAAGCTGAAACGATACAATAATTCACCATCTTCCTGCTCAAATCTTGTCCGCAATCGCAGGCGTTGGAGACCAGGAACCTTGGCTGACAATGAAATCTCTGGCAGGTGTCTGGTGTGAACCTCCGTATCCCCCAGAATTTGATAGAAGAACAACTCATCATATATGTCCACATCCAACCATGAAAGAACGCGCTTCCCAACAGAACCATAGACTCGTCCACCTTCACTGAGGTATGAATACATAGCCATGGCACCGCTGTTAAATGATAAATCGCTGGAAAAAATATTACGATGATTCAGGGAGAGACCATAAATCTTCATCTGCCTATCTGAACCATCACCCCTCAAACTAATCTGACCTGAAAGGCTCAATCCAGATTGGGTGATCCAGTTTAAACTTGTATTCAAGGAATGTCTGGCAGCCAGATCGTATTCTGTTTCTGCAGTATCCAACAGGTCAATCACATTCTCTCTATAACTATAGCGGAGATTGCTGCTCAATGATCGCCAGGCTCTCCAATTCATGGAAGTCCTGAATCGGGTTAATGAGATTGCATTGTGGGTGGGGGATTGGTCCAAAACATCAAGGTCAAACTCACTATAGCCCCGGACTCGCAGCTTTCGACCAAACTTGATAGAAGTCGAAACCAGCAGGTAATTCCTGGCTAGCTCTCCTGCTTCAATTTCAGTGATGTTTCCAAATTCAATATTTCCCCAGCGAAATCGCTCCTTATCGATGATTCCAAATTTGCTCCGCGATTGATTGGTAGTTGGACGGAGTGAGGGTGATTCAATACCGCCTGTAATAGCGATTGTACGTCGATTGGATTGCCAGGTGACTCCTAACCCGTCCAAAGTGCCAAGAGACGAGAATAGGGGGTGATAGAGGCGTCCAAAGAGATAACTAAACGGGCTGTCAGGTCTAGCATAGCTAAACATGATGGAATACAGCCTGGTTTCGAACTGATTATCAGTTGAGGATTGACTGCTTCTGAGGTACATGCTCACATCCAGATGCCTGATTCCCAGATTCATTACTTTGAATTGTCCATATAAAGAGCCAGTCCCTGTTCGAATACCTGTGGAGTCTCCACCCCTTTCTGAATACCGGGTTGAGATATAGCCACTGAATGAGGGCGAAAAACGATCGGGGTCCAGGCTCATATTGCTGCGCTTACGTGGCTTATACGCGCTGCTATCCAGAAAAACCTGTCTAGTAGTTTGTTTTGAATAAGCTACCTCATCAACCGCATGCTCAGAAAGGGCTTGATCCTCGGGTGGTTGGCTGGTGATACTGACTAGATCGCCAATTTCCCAACCAATGACATTCGGTCTCAATGCTTTCAATGATGAAGAGGAACCACTGTTCTGTACGACCCTGGCTACTCCAAGTATTTCTGAGTCCCGGGAAACCTCCACACTATCTCCAATCTGAACGCCTGCCTTTTTGCCCAGATCCATATAGGCATTATCTCGACTGACATATGTGATGGAGCCCTGAACCTTTTCCTGACCCAAACTCAACCCGAGTGTGAAGACGAAAAGGATACTCAAATGTTTTACTATCATCCTCATTAGTCACCACACTTTGAAGTATTTCCCTGGGGGTGGCAATAATAACAGTCATCAGAATCCACACCAGTTCTAGGATAAGTCAGGCCATCACAACGTTCGCAATCATTACCTTCACAATGCTCAGAGTTCATACCGGATACACTATGACAACCTGAACTCAGGCAAGTAAAAGTCTGGAAGTCTCCAGACTGAGTATGACAGGTAGAACAACTATTCCATTTCCCTTGATGTTCTCCACTATAGATAGGGAAGAAAACACCATGATTAATAGCCAGAATCTGGTTCCACCGAGTTGGTGCATGGCAGGTTGAACAATCAGCCCTGTCATTTAATCCAGAATGAGAGCCCAAGTCTGGAATGAAATCGGAGGAATGACAGTCCTGACATTCGATGGAGGGAATCATGCCAGGAGAGCTATGGCATAGGTAGCACTCCAGAGACTGATGGGCAGCCAGAAGCGGAAACAGCGTTTCATTATGTCGACGATAAGCTTGTCCAGGATTCCAATCCTCAGGGGTATGGCAGGTCTCACATTGGCTCCCCCAATAATTTTGATGTACATCCTGATGACAGCTCACACAGTCCGTGCCTTTCACAGAAAAAGTGTGAAACGCATCAATGGATTCACCAACATGACATTGCACACAACTAAGTTCAGCGTGCACGTACTCCAATTTATATCCCGTATCTTTTTCATGCTCAAAACGAGGTATGTCCGAAAGCGGAAACCAGGTTCCTGATTGATGGCAATCCAGACATGCTATGTCAACTTGCACAGTGTCCTGACCTGAAACCATTCCAAGCATCCACATGAAAATTATACTAATCCTTTTCATAAGGAATACTTTCAGTGGGCTGTGGTAATGTCCTGAGCTTGAAGAAGTTAAGGAGATCATCACCTCCACAGTCATCCTCATCTCCATTGGGGTGGCAGGATAAGCAATCCTCTGGGGTTACGCCAGTAGATGGGTAAGTGAATCCATTACATGATTCACAGTCCCCATCTTCACAGTGCTCATCATTTTCCTCTGCAACATTGTGACATCCACCTCCAAAGCAAGTAAAGGTCTCAAAATCATTAGCATCCACATGGCATTGAGAACAGTCATTCCATTCACCTCTATGTTGACCACTGTAAATAGGGAAATACTGTCCATCATGGTTAAATGTTGATGGCTCCCAGGCAGTCTGAGAGTGGCAATCCTCGCAAGCCAGTGGAAAGGAATCATTCTCATGATCTGGGTCTGTTGTAGTGTTGTAATCGGGAAGGTGACAAGTTCCATCTGCACACGTCCTGGGCTCTGATACAATTTGCCATGGATTGTGACACTGCTGACAGGAAAGCGTGGTGTGTGCTTCAACCAATAAGAACCCAGTCCTCTCGTCATCATGATCAAACTGGGAGGGTGCCCATGCCGCTGTTGAGTGACAGGACTGACAATCCTGTGAGAATGTCATCAACTCATGAGGCGGGTTTGACGTATCCTGATAATGGGCTTGATGGCAGGAAGCTGACACACAGGTTCGTACCTCAGTTGCAGGCGCCCATGCATGATGACAGCTTGTGCAACTAATGGTCTCATGGGCACCATCTACCAGGAATCCAGTAGTTTCAATATCGTGTGCAAAGGTGCTGGGAGTCCAACTGTTGCTGGTGTGACACGTAGAACAATCCTCAGGGAAGGCGAGCGCTGCATGGGGTGGATCCGTTGTAGCGCTATATTGAATAAGATGACAGGTCGCACAGCTTATATCAGTGCTTTCGTGGGAAAAGATGGATGGATCCCATGCATCTTCAGAATGGCAGGTCTCACAAAGGTTTGAGGGGTACCCGTTGGCTATGTGATCTGGATCCGTGGTCCCAGTGAAATTGCTTTGATGACAGTCTCCACAGGTATGATTGATTCCTGTCCACTGATTATCCGTATGGCAAGTGGTACAATCATCAGGTAGCAAACGAAGGTGAGCGCCTTGAATTTCATGTCCAGTTAAACCAGCTGCATGATCAAAGGTGGAGGGAATCCATGAGAACTGGGTATGACAGGTCTCACAGTCCATACTGAATTCGAATTGCTCATGGTTCGGTGATGGACCAATGAAAGTGTCTTCATAATCCTGAGCATGACACCCCTGACAGAGGGGCGAAAGATTATAACTTTCTGAATGACAGCTCGCGCACGGTTCGTTGGCGTGAGCACCTATGAGAGGGAATTCTGTGAGGTTGTGATCAATTTCCATGGTTTCCCAATTAGTGGTAGAGTGACAAACCTCGCATGTCGTTGATAGTTCGCCTGTTACATGATTAGGCTCCAGTGAATTATCATAATCTGACTTATGGCAGAAATAGCATTCATCTGACTGTTCTGAATAGGGTGCAGAGAGATGACAATCTGTGCAACTCAAGCCAATGTGACTCCCCGTAAAGGCGTATTCTGCATCAATTGTATGATCCCAGAGACCTGGAGTCCACGCTGATTCTGTATGACAAGATTCACAGTCCATTTCGAAGTCAGCATCCTCATGCGGTGGTTCTGAACTGGTTGTCCAATCCGCAGCATGACACCCGGAACAGTTCTCCGGAGTATCGTCAAATCTTTGAGAGGGATGACAATCCATACACAAAATGGATGTGTGAGCACCAGCCAATACGAAGCCCGTTTGCTCGTGGGAGAAAGAAGAATTCCAGGTGAAACTGTCGTGACAGTCCCGACATTCAGTGGGAAAGCCTGCTTCAAGATGCGCAGGATCACTTGTCAGATTGTAATCATTCATGTGGCAACTCTGACATTCTCTGGAGGCATTGGATACTGCCTGGGAATGACAAGCTGAACAGTCCGCCTGTCCATGCATTCCCAGCAAATAAAAGCCTGTGGAATTATGATCAAAAGTTGAGCTATTCCAGTCAGAGGATTGGGCAGCATGACAACTTTCACAATCATTTCCCAATTCAAGTGTTTGATGAGGTGGATTTGTGGTCCCGGTATAATCGGTGCTGTGACAGCCAGCACAATCCAGGGGCAATGTGCTCGAAGTGGCAGGATTGTTCACATGACAACTCTCACAGCTCAAGTTACGGTGGGGACCACGAAGTGGGAAGTTTGTGAGGTCATGATTCTGCTGCTGTGTGGAGAGTGTCCACGAATCTGATTCATGGCAGCGCTCACAATCCTTTCCCCATTGATCATTGTGGATATCCTCGTGACAGCTTGAACATTCATTTGAAATAGCTCCGAAATCATGTTTCTCGGCTGGTGTGGTTCCAGCGTGGCATCGGCTGCAATTCAATTCCCCATGGGTCCCATCCAACTCAAAACCTGTTGTGATATGATTAAAATTTTGACCAACATCAGCGGTCCAATCGGTTCCTGAATGACAGGTAGCACAACTCAGATCGGTCTCAACAGACGGGGAGTCCTGGGCGAATGAAGCGATGCTCCATAACAAAATGATTGTGTGTACCAACACTCTCATCGCTTGAAATCCCCAAAACTATGACAATCCTGACACGCATGGGCAAGTGGTTTAAATCTTATGGTTTTCAAGTCAGCATCGAACTTGTGGCATTGTCCACAACTCAGATCATTGTGTTGCCCATCCAGGGGGAAGTCCGTATTCAACAGATGATTAAATGGCTCAATTTTCCAGCTACGACTGGTATGACACGCATCGCAGTCTTTTTCAGGAAACTGATTTGAATGAACATCAGTGTGGCAACTGAGACAACTGGTATCCGTATCTTCATATTGGACAATATTCGACTCAGTTGTGTGGCAAGCTTCGCATTTTATCTCGTTGTGCTTACCAGAAAGGGGAAAAAAGGTGGTGTTATGATCAAAGACTAAAGATTCCCAGGCTGAGGTCAAATGGCAGGATTCGCACCACAGATTATTCAAGCGGTATCTCGCAAATTGAGTTCCGTGAGTGGTCGTATGGCAAGCCTCACAATTCAAGGGTTCCCATCTGTAGATTGCTTTATCATTTTTAACATGGCAGAATACACAGGGCTGAGCCAGGTGAGCCCCATCAATGGGGAATTTTGTCTTTGCATGTTCCATCACACCAAATAATGCTGGTATAAAGCCGCGCATGCTATGGCAAGCATCACAAGATTTATCACGATTTGATTGGTTAAAGACACCTTTGTGATAATCCTGGTGACAGTCTATGCATTCATCATAGCTCGCACTATCCGTGAATCGTCCCTCGCTGGTATGACAGGTTTCGCATTCCACCTGAAGATGCTTCCCAATAAGAGGATAGCCTGTGGCAGTATGGTTAAAAGCCCCGGTTTGATCCGCGATTTTAAAACTGCGCTCGGTATGACATTTTAGACAATTGTTACCAAAAGAGCCCTTATGCTCATCCTCATGGCAGTCTGTACAAAGCTCATATTTCAATCCACTAAAGCGTGGTACCTGGAATTCTCCAACTGACTCTTGTTTTACAGAATGACACTTTTCGCACTCAAGCATGTCATGGGCACCCCTGAGTGTGAATTCCGTCCGCAAATCATGATCAAAACTGGTCCTGACATCAAGCCAGTTCTCTTCGTTGTGACAATCCTGGCATGTCTGATCCTTGAATTCTGCACGATGCACATCCGCGTGGCAATTCTCACAGTTTGTGCCCAGACCTAGAAAGGTTTTGTTCAATACCTCTGATGATTTTTGTGAAATTGCATAGGCAATCACATCCTCGGCCAATATGAGTTCAGGGGTGTGGCAATTTTCACAGCTAAGGTCACCATGCTTACCCTTGAGCTCATAACCCGTTTCGAAGTGATCAAAATCAGCCTGGGAGGGTTCCCAGTGGATCATATTAAACTCCCGCTTCACATGATCCGTATGACACGTCTGGCATTCTGGATCATCCATTAGACCATGAAACCCCTGTTTTAATTCTAGCCTTGCCTTAATAGGTGTGTGGCAATCCAGACATTTTGGCGTCAGATCCTTACTGCCCCATGTATGGCAGGTCAGGCAATTGGTCAGACCGGAAAGATGTTCATGTGCCTGAGCCAGTGGCCCTGGGCTGAGCTGTGCCAGAAGGGGGGATGTGAATAGAAGAGTCCGCAACATTCCTGCATAAAGCAATCTGTTTATCATGAAATCGTGGAAACCCCAAACTGGATACCAATAGATTCCATCAATTTGAAAGGGGGGATACCTCCAGCAAATATAAAGACATAGTCGTTTTTGAGCTCAGTATCCTGTTCACCGTGCCTGAGCACCACATTTTCTGCGCCAATAGACTTAACATGAGACTCATACTGTATGTTTATCCAGCCATTTTTGACGGCTCGAGCCACTTGTTCCTCATTTCGAGACTTGATGCGAGTGAAAGCGCTCTTTCGATAGGATAAGGTCACCGTGTTTCCAGTCTGTTGTCCCAGCCCCACAGCTGCTTCAACAGCAGAATCACCACCCCCAACCACTAAAATATGCTTGTTCTGATAGCTCTCAGCGTCCATAAGCTTGTAAGCCACTTTGCTCAAGTCTTCACCTTCAATATTTAGTTTTCTCGGAGTACCGCGTCTGCCCAGTGCAAGCACCACAAACTCAGTTGGGAATATAGCTTGAGTGCTTTCAACCTCATAGCTATCCTGCTTCTTGTGAATGGCTTTAAGCTGATGCCCACCCTTAAAATTTGGTTGCTTATTGGCGATAATCTCATCCCATATTTGGAGCAAATCTTCTTTAGAATATTCCTGTTTTTTCATCTCACCATACCCAGGCATATCGATGGGTTGGACCATCACCAATTTTCTCCGAGGATATTGGAGAATCGTACCACCCGGTTCATTTTGGTCTAACAGGACCACTGGCAGGTTCCATTCCAGGAGGGAGATGGCACAAGATAGACCAGCAGGACCTGCGCCTATCACCACAATAGGGTGTTGAGGAACTGCACCGTTTAGTCGTTCATGGATGGTATTTGCGACTCGGATGCCCTGATTTACTGCATTGCGGATCAAAGCGAGACCACCCAATTCGCCAATGAGGAAAACATTCTTCAAATTACTCTCAAGCTGTTCATTCAATTGGGGGATATCTTCACGACTGGATATATCACCCAGAGCAACCTCAATTCCCCCAACGGGACAACTCTCCATGCAAACTTCATGACCTACACACTTACTTCCATTTATGAGAACAGCCTTACCACCAACAAGTCCTAGAACTTCACCTTCGGGGCACACTTTTGTGCAAATACCACAGCCAATGCATCTGGATAAATCTATGATCGGGTGCTGCATCAGTGCCTTGTTTGCGCCTATTCGTATAGCTTCATCCAATTTTTCCTGGGTCTGGCTCTGTTTGCGATTCCAACGACGCAGATACGGGATTGTGAAGGCAAAAATGAGTAAGCCGGCCAATAACCATGAGAGTAAGGTTTCATTCATCAGAATATCCATGTAAATCCAAAACTCATCGTAAGGACGATATGTAGTGCCAGAACTAAAAAGATTGCGTAGGCGAAGGGTTTGTGTATGACATGCCACCAGTGAAACACTTTACTCACTGCATCCAGAGCAATGACCCGCTGGCTCATCATGAGTTGCTTCTCAATAGTAGCTTTGAAAAAGGTTAGATCCTGTGATTTTGCACCATATTTAGATTCAAATTCAGAAAGCAGGGTTTTAACTTGAAATCTTCGTTTTAGATCAAAAACCAGGAGATGATAAAGAGATGTCAGTATGCCCTTTCCGATGATCTGTGGTGTCATGTTTTGCATTTTTGAAATATCTTCGGGTGTAATGCCAAACTCCATCTGTAATTCTCGCAACTTTGAGGCTTTCTCCGTGTTCATCTGCTTTAGGCTCATTTCATGACCATCCCGCCTCCGAGGGATGTGACCATACAGGTAACGTCCCACAATGCCGCTGAGCATGACAGCAATCATCGCCCAGTACATGACTCCGATGAGCCCCTCAAACTTGAAGGCTGCATGAAATCCAGCCAGAAGAGGGGCAAAGATACCAAACCACATGTGATATTTTAGCCACTGGCTTAAGCGACCTACACCACGTAAACGGTTCCAGTGCTTTCGGATGATATAGAGCCACAGAAGAATCATAAAAAGGGCGGCTAGAAATCCTACTCCATGGCCATATAGCCCCGAAGGACCGAACAGTTCGTCCAGTTCCTGGCTCAGATATCTTTCTTCAACTGGGGTGTTGAAATAATCCAGGCTCAATGAGGAGTATAAGACTAGAATACCGACAGCGACAATCGATAATAAAATGACAATATAATTGTGGGTTTTAGCTCTCATAACTTCCCAGATTCATGCAAATGATGTTGCGAGAGAAAATATTTATCAATAAATACTTTCCAAACGCATATAATATGTAATCTTGGTTTAGCTTCCCCATGAT
>JAERTJ010000199.1 GCA_016844945.1 Fidelibacterota bacterium
TCGAATCATGCGAAACAATTAACAAGTCTACCATTGGGAGCATACAATCAACTATAGGTGATACAATGTTTTACTTTTTAATTGGATACCAAGTTGGAACCACTTACTTTTTTTCGTTTTTTTATTCGAATTACTATGGAACATGCAAAACCTCAGATGCTAACGGAGTCATAATGTCTGACAAACCAACTTACGAAGAACTTGAACAACGGATTCTCGAATTGGAGCGTGCTGAAAAAGGACGAAAGCAAGTCGAGGAAAATCTTAATGATCAGGAAAAAGTTCTTGTTGACATCCTTGAAGATACACTTTCAGGCTATTGGGACTGGGATCTTGTAAACAATACAGAATACCTAAGCCCAGCCTTTAAATTAATGTTTGGCTACCAGGACCATGAACTGGAAAACTCACCTGAAACCTGGCAGAAAATGATATTTCCAGAAGATTTGCCTATCGCATTAGAAAATTTCGATAAGCATGTTAAAACTCGCGGACTTCATCCTTTCTACCAAGAAGTGCGATATCGACACAGGGACGGTTCAACCGTCTGGGTAATTTGCGCGGGTAGAGTTATTGAATGGCAGGAAGATGGCTCCCCAGTACGAATGGTGGGATGCCATGTCGACGTCACCCAACAAAAGCGTACGGAAAAATTACTTAGCAGCAAGACCGGTGAACTCGCTGAAAGAGTAAAAGAACTGAAGTGTATGTTTGACATTGGGCGAATAGTCGAACAGAATAATGTTACGCTTGCTGAAATTATTCAGGGAACCTGCGATTTGATTCCTGCCGCATGGCACTATCCGGAAATCACGTGTGCAAGAATAGTTATTCATAAAAATGAATACTTGACCGCTAACTACAAAAAAACAGAATGGAAACTTAAAACCACAATTACTGTTCATGGGCAAAAATCCGGCATGATTGAAGTTGGTTTGATTAAAAAAGTGCCTGACCCTTTTGAAGAACCGTTCTTAAAAGAGGAGCGTGAATTGATTCACGCTATAGCTGAACGATTAGGAAGAATCATTGAGCGAAAGCAAGTCGAGGAACAATTGAAAGTCTCAAACTCGCGGCTTGAGGCCCTCTGGAGTGTCACCAACCTAGAAGACATTAGCATCAATAACGTATCTGATCACATCCTTGCGACAACCTGTAAAATGGCAGAGAGCGAATATGGTTTTTATGGGTTTGTAAATGAAGACGAAACTGCTATGACGATTCACTCGTGGTCTGGAAATGCGATGAAGGACTGTTCGATGGTGAATAAACCAACATTATTCCAAATCAGCGAAGCGGGTGTATGGGGTGAAGCAATTCGCCGCCGAGAACCATTGATCCTTAACGACATGGGTGCGGATCATCCGGCAAAAAACGGTTTGCCGCATGGGCACGTCCCACTGACCCGATTATTGGTTATACCGCATTTTTCGCATAGCCGTATAACTTCTGTAGTTGCTGTAGCAAACCGTGGTTCTGATTATGATCAGGACGACGTAAATCAGTTAACAGCGTTTCTCAACAATGTACAGGCTATTGTGATTGCCAAGCAGGCGGAGGAGAGGCTTAAAGCATCAGAGCAATTATTTAGTCAAATATTCGAGCAATCTATTGTGAGTACCCAATTACTTAGTCCAGAGGGCGATACTTTAAGAGTTAATAAACCATTTTGCGAGTTGTTTGGAGTAACACCTGATGCAATGATGCACTATAAGATATTCGAAGATGATGCTATTAAAGAATCAGATGCGTATGAACCTTTATTGGATGTCATTAGCAAAAAAGAACCTCGAAGATGGTTTAACCAGTTTGATATTGCACTTGCATCTGACAGCTCTGGTGTAAAAACAAATAGGCCTGAAAAAGTATACTTAGAAAATTTAAGTTATCCTGTTCTAGATGATAGTGGTGATTTGCAATATATTGTCATTCAGCATCATGATATCACCAAGCGCAGGCAGGCTGAAGAAGCTCGAATGAGAGCGGAGTCCCAACTCCGCCAGTCCCAGAAGCTGGAAGCAGTAGGCACCATGGTGGGCGGTATATCACATGAACTAAACAATATCCTTCAAAGCTTGTTTTTGCACGGCGGTCTAGTTAAAGACAATCTACCGGAGGATAATGAACTTCTTGCAAACTTTGAGCAGATGCTCAGGGATGGTGAACGGGCGAAGAATATTGTCAAACAGGTTCTGACCTTCAGTCGCAAGTCCAGTATGAACATGCAACCACAGAAGGTGCACGAATTAATACAGGAGGCTCTGGTTGTTCAGAAAGCTTCCCTCCCGGCAAACATTAAGCTAAATCAAGACATTGATGCGGACTGTGGTCTGGTTCTCTGTGACAGCACTCAGGTCCACCAAATCATATTCAATTTGTGTAATAATGCCCAGCACGCCATGGAAGAATCCGGTGGTGTCCTGACCATAAGTCTGGAGCAGGTGAAAGAGTCGCTGAATAATATCGATCCTGAAACTGATGTTCTGGCCCTCAAAGTAACAGATACCGGTCATGGCATAGATCCTGAGGACTTGGGGAATATTTTTGACCCCTTCTTTACCACCAAACAGTCAGGTCGGGGTACAGGGTTAGGTCTATCCGTCATACACGGCATTATTGATATGATGGGTGGTCAAATTTCAGTCACAAGTAAGCCGAACGAGGGTACAACCTTCCGAATTCTTTTTCCAGTAACTGATGTGATCCCGCAAGAGGACTATAACGAATCGGCCGAATACACAGATGTAATGAGTCTGTCTATATTGCTGGTTGATGATGAAGATAGTATAAGAGAGGCAACAGAGTTTGTTCTTGCCCATCGGGGGCACTTAGTGGATAGTGCAATTAATGGTGAAAAAGCACTTGAATTGTTCACTGCTAATCCTGGAAAATATGATCTCATCGTCACAGATCAATCCATGCCAAAGATGTCTGGAGTTGAGCTGACAAAAGCTATCAGAAACACCCAATCAAACATACCTGTCATTCTTTCTACGGGGCATCTAGGTGTTGAAGAAGAGCAGGGATTTAAAGATATTGGTATCACAGCCTTCATCCAGAAACCATGGACGGCTGATGAGTTGATTGCTCGGATTCAGGAGATTGATAATAAGCCTGTTGATACGAACGGTTCAAATTAAGCTTCCAACAGCGTATTTATAGCAACCAAAACCCGCTAGCTCATACTCTATAAAGGTCCGAGTACTACTGAAATTTCCCGTGTGGAAGGAGTCCACATATCTGGAATGCAGAATTAGATTGGTAGAAATTCGGAATTATTAAAGATATAGAAGTCATAAGTAATTGATAATAATATACTTAAAAGCGCTAGCGGAGAGGGAGGGATTCAATCTATATGAATCCCTATTAGCGTAATATGAGCTTGTAAGTATCAGTAATATAATATGTTACAGACACTTATAGAATTGAAGGCAAATCCCTAAAATTACCAAATGTTCCCATTAATTACTGTTTTAGTTGGAAGGATTCTGGAAGATTTTGTTTTTATCTGCTTTTTAACAGAGCGTCAATATCAGATTTCTTATATCTGGTAGACCCAGCTATTTTAACCGATGGCAGTTCTCGGGAACTCGTTTTATTTCTTACGGTGCTGAGACTTAATTGCAGATATTGTGAAACCTGCTCTGCAGTCATTATTTCTGGGTAAGATGTTTTGGGCTCATCAAGATTGCTGCTATCAGTTTTCTTGAGAGCTTTACGGATAAAATATTGGCGATATTCTAGATCCTCTGGATTTGATTTTATTTTTGAGTAAACATTCTCTTTATCTTCAGCACTGGTGGCGGTAATTGAAATGGATTGAATTGGGGTCGGGTTATAGAACTCATAAATTAAGGCACCACCTTCTGCTAAAATCAAATCGACTGCAATACTATCGGGCTCCACAAAAATAGATTTTAAGCACTTCTTCGGCATAAGCTGGATATGTAGCAGGCCATATTGACCAACGTATTCCATAATCTTCAAGTGGTTTTTTTTATTGAAGAGCGGGTCTTTATAATTCTCTGACAAGTCAGTATCTATCTTAGC
Organism: Fidelibacterota bacterium; assembly: GCA_016844945.1. GTDB lineage: Bacteria > Fidelibacterota > UBA8477 > UBA8477 > JABMPR01 > JABMPR01. The sequence goes on from JAERTJ010000199.1 coordinate 4,051, forward strand.
GCTAGGCGGGACTAGGTTGTCTAGTGCATCGCCTACGGCATATTGATGCACAACGGGCACATCTATATCCCAAACAAGCCTGCTATGTGCCTTACTTGTGAGCTCTCTATATTGAATTACTTTCTTTACCAACTGAGGCACAGCTACCCCTCCCAAGTATGGTGATAAATTAAATTCCAAAATAACCCAGTTGAGCCTGCTGTACAAGATGGCATTGGTGGGCTAGCTATCGACTTGAGGTCAAAAAGCATCCAGACGAAATATACAGACGTTTGTGAAAATATTTTTTCAGCCTACCTTTGAAGCGAATTAATCATGACATATAGGGCTGTTGCATCCGAAGGAACAACTAATACTTACTAGGCTACTTATGAGCTCACAAACTGTAGAAGAAATCTTACTCGAATTATTCAAGAACACTAATTTCCCACCTGATGATATTAAATCGACGGTAAGGACTTTGATAAAGTTGGCTGACCTTCAGGCAACTGACAATGACATAAATAAGATATTTAACAAAATGCTAGGACGGATACCCAAAGTATTCCCAACGCAGTCACCTCATTTCAGTGATATCGTAAATTATTTTGACCACCTTATAACTGATCCCAGATTCAATATTGCTTCGTATAAGCAAGACCCACAGAATCCACCAAACCATCCTACCTTATCACCGCCGTTACATGCTGATATTGTGGCTAAGCTCACTCAGCAGGGAAGGCAGCGGCTTTATTCTCACCAGGTTCGCACCATAGGATTGATTCGGCAGGGTAAAGATGTCTTAATTACTACACCAACTGCTTCAGGTAAAAGCTATGGTTATGTACTCCCATTTTTAGACGCTGTTAGGGCGGATCCGCGAACAAAAGGCTTATTCATATTCCCGATGAATGCTTTGACCAATGACCAATTCGACAAATTAAGAGAGTTTGGGATTGGGACTGTCGCAAAGTATGATGGCTCAATAAAAAAATCTCACGAAAAGAAGAGAATCAGGGACAACCCACCTAACGCCTTATTAACCAACCCAGATCAGATCCATCTTAGTATCTTACGAACCCATGATAAATGGACAGACTTTTTTAAGGAATTGAAATTCATAGTCATAGATGAGATCCACTCCTACTTGGGATATTTTGGTTCTAATGTATCAAATATTTTATTCCGACTACTCAATGTTGTAAAGAGGGCCGGTGGGAATCCTCAGATAATTTGTACATCAGCAACAATCCGTAACGCTAAAGCCTTTGCCAAAGAATTGGCCTGGACGGATTTCGAGGAAGTTAATTGGTCAGGGGCAGGTAGCCCTGAAAAATATTACGTGATGCTGGACAGTATTAAACCTGAGGAGCTTGAACCCGAAGAGCTTGAACCTGAGGAGATAAATCCACATCAACTAGATGCTGACTTGATTGAAAAGCTTCTCGGCAGGCTGTATAAGAGGCTTTCAGTTAAATTGTTATCTGATCTTGTTTTATCGCTTGGTGATAATGGATTCCAATCTATGGTTTTTGTTAACTCCAGACTCCAGGCCGATATCTTGAGAGATGCCGCTCAATCGTTAACCGATAACTATTCAAACATAGTACCTGAAATGGTATGTAGCTATCGTGGGGGACTATCAAACAATGCCCGTCAACAAATTGAACGGGAGATTAAAGCGGGGGACATGAAAATAATATTTACAACTAGTGCTCTTGAGCTAGGAGTAGATATTGGATCTTTGGATGTGTGTATTTTATTCGGACTACCTAAGACCAGTAACGAAATGTGGCAAAGGATGGGAAGGGTTGGTCGTGACCCCTCAAAGGCTTCGTTGGCAATAATAGTTAACAGCTATTCTGCCGATGACAATTATTATTTTTCCAATCCTGGCAAATTCTTTGTCACAAAGGATGCTCCAGAAGAACCGGTCATATATCCTTACAATGAAGCTCTGCGTAAACTTCACTTACAGTGTGGGTATTATGAAGGACTCCTGCAGCAGGATATAGTGGATAAACATTTGTGGGGGAGTATAGATACTAAGATGAAACTAGAAAGTGCTTATCCCCGTATTCCCATCAGGAATAGCTGGTATGACCCCGTCACTTTATTGGATGATAGTGGAGTTAAAATTGGCACACTTGAATATGAAAGGGCATACCGGGAGTTACATCCTGGCGCAATACACCGCACAGAGGTTTCAAACTATAAATTGAAGAAACTTGATTTTAAGGAAAAGGTTGCTCATCTGACAGAAATACCAAACCTAGAATACTTTACAACTCCCGATATCGAAACAATTATTGATATCAGTGCTGATCCTATTGAGGAGATAATAAAGTATGGTGAGATCCCACTTCTAATCGGCAAGGGCGAGTTAGAAGTCAATTTGAGTATAGCTGGGTATTGGAGAATATATCAGGATGATCGTTATCCTAGGCGATCAAAATTGAAGAACAACTCCGAAAGAAAATTTAAAACAAAAGGATTTTGGCTGACAATTCCACCCACCAAAGCTAATCTATGGAATTCACTGATTCCCGATTTTAGCGAAAAGCACAGCTTCAATATCCTACATTCTCTTGAGCATCTACTCCTAAGGCAAATAGTAGAAAGAGGTTTTTGTGGTGTAGCTGATATCATGACACTTACCTCCAAAAATCAGTACAAGTACAGGAACCACACAATATTTGTTTATGATAACTATCACAAGGGTTTAGGCATCAGTGATCAAGTATTTTATAGTATTGAAAGCCTGATCCGAAAGGCAGCTACCCGCATATCTTCATGCCAATGCCATAATGGGTGTCCAACTTGTATTATAAAGAATACTTTTTGTGAACATCCTAAAAAACCCATTGATAAGGAGCGCACGATAGAGTTTCTAAAGCCCATCATTTTTCATCCACCCAAAAGAACAAAGTACATTAGCAGAAGCGAGAGTTCGAAGCAATTTAGAGTCTATAGCGAAGACCAATTTAAAGTTGGCGATGCATACGCACCTGGTTGGACTGTTGTAGAGAAATCAGACGATGAATACATACTTGAAAATGATGCTGGAGACATAGCATATGTCCCATATGAGGACAGCCCCTTGTGAAATCCATTCAGTACTATCAATTCCAGTTTAGACATCGCATTGATTTAAGGGAATATTTGAAAAAATATTACTCATTGGAGTTTAATGACCACAACGGAACATATGTGTGTACTACTGACTCAAACTTATCCATTCATATGGACGGAAAATACGAAAATACTTGGGTTAGAGCGGATGCAACCAGCTCCCCAAAGAATGAATTTGGGGTATATCTTAAATATGGGACAGTTATCGACTGGGAGTCTATCAAGAGCGATTGCTCAGTTGTAAAGGCGATTCAAATTGTTACTGAGAATAAAAAATCCCTTCCTGACTATAAAACTGTCCACTACAAAAAGCTGGAGAGCCTGTTCACAAAAACTGCAACCCGTTTTAGATATTCCAGATTGCCAGAAGTTGTAGATTATTTGAAGAGCAGGGGGGTTGATCATACTTCATATGCACAAGCTTTTAATATTGGGTCGCCTAAATCATATTATTCGCTGGTAAGTGACCTCATTACAGCCAAGACAACAGCATCCCATATCATAGATTTACTCAGCGACCTTTTTATTGTGCGTCGTCCTTTAAATTATGAATATTTGCCATTTGTACCGTCTGCAATTGTGCCAGTATACGATAAGACGGGAGACTTTATTGGGTTTCATGGTAGAAGAGTGAGCCCTGGTAAAAGCCAGCGTTACTATAACACGGGGTTTTTGAGAGATCGCGCGAAAGACATTCTGTATGGAGAGGATAAAAGTGATATTGTAGATGCCATAGGTAAGAAACAGCAACTAATACTCACTAAAGGCATTTTTGACTTCTTCGCGTGCTACCAAAGCGGATACTATCAGGTCCTATCTAGTCTAAATAAAGGAATCTCAGTCCAACAATTTGATCGAGTTGTGAAATATTCTGTTTCAGAGATTGTGGTAGGATACACAGCTTCAAAAGAAAGAGAAACCATTCTTGGATTAATGCACCAAAGTTTGGGTAAGGTGGAGCTGGCCCTAATTGATGACGCACAGGATATAGATGATGCAGTAAAATCAGGTATCAGCCTGTCAGAAATAGTATCAAAGGCTTTTAAAAATATGAAAGCCACAGAATCTGGACTTATTGCTGCAGCTAATAAAACAAGAAAAGCTAGGATGGATACTCTCACTGAGCTCGGACAAACATTTTTGGTGCCTGAGACTGATTTAGAGGCCTTGATTCAGACCTCCAAAAGGAGTCCAAGAAAGATCAAAAATTTCCTTCTCGAAGAGGGTAAGAAGGGAATATCTGTCGTAAAGACTGGCAACTTTATACGATTCCCCAAACTCTTTATCACTGATACTGTACTAAATGGATTTGGAGCAGAGCTCAGAACCCTTCTATTTTTACTTATAAAAACAAAGGGTGGGCAAAGACCCATTAATTATACCCAAAGCCCTCTACGGGACGATTTGGACCTCTCACAGTCAGTTCTGATTGGGCATATAAATAAATTAAAGTTGTCAGGATATTTACTTGTAAAAACAAAGCGCAAGCGAACAGTCGTATTTCGCTATTACCCCAGCACAATAAAATTTGGATAGGACATAAAAATTGGCAAAGAAAAATATTGAAGTAATCATCTCAGATCAGCCACCATCAAATCTTATCGGTCGAGAGTACATAACGAAGACGAAGCGTAAGAAATTTGACCGAGATATACAGAAACTGGTTAAGGGAGAATCAGCCGACTTCCTTGGTAGAGCCTGGAGTGAAAAGAATGGCGCAGTATATCAAATATTTACAGTCCAGGACAAGAGGGTGCTCGTAGAAGATCCAGATGCAACTGAGGTGATCCGATCCATGTTTGACACTGACGGTCGTCTGAGAAATATTGACATTAGATAATAAATATTGTGAAAAGGGCCAGAATTGTCGTAACTCTTTGAGTAATAGGTGGATATGAGGATTGTTAGATTATGGATGATACTGAAGCATAATATGTAAAGCATATATAACATATTGATAATATGAAAGATAGATATAGAATATCAAACGATCACAATATTTATAAGTAATAATCGAACTGTGGGGTGGTAGGTGTCAAATTTGTTTCCAGAAATAATCGGTATCGAGGCGGGTCAAAATTCTGAACTAGCCACTCGCATTGTCGATAGAGTAAAAGCAGGGAATCCTGAAGTTGCTATAAAACCCTACAAGTTCGGATCACCCACAATTTTGGATATCCCAACTGGGACACCAAAGAAAAGCAAAGATCATGCTCGATGGGAAAACGCAAAGAAAGCATTAATCCTTCGTAAGAAGCTAGAACGTCCTGAATCAGGAGGATTGCGATTTTTACATGTATTTGTCTCAGTCAATAATGTTGTTGAGAGTTATCAGTTTACACTCAGTATTGAAAATGAGTGCCCATACTCTTGTCAATTTTGTTACATCCAGGGATCATTGGCGGAGAAACCTATTCCGACCATTTTTATAAATGTTCAAGATAAAGGTGTTCTACTTCGAGAGGTAAAAATTGCACTCCTTGCCATGCATATGCATACTCAGACTCATGGAATTGAACACAATATCGGATGGCAACAACAAAGCTGGGTTCATAAGCTAATTGGCTTGTTAAACAAAACGTTACCCGCAGAAATAAAAGATATTCCAATCCAACAGATGTTTGATGACAATAAAGTGGATATCACAAAAGCTCTGTCTGCAAGCAAGTTAGATATTCTTAAGCCCGTAGAAGAAAAGCTCGACGACTTTGACTTTTCAAACCTAACTGATAAATTCAAATTCAATTGTGGTGAAATTAACGATGCTCTAGTGTATGACCACCTAACTGACAATTCAAAGTTTTTGGTTGAATTGTTTTCCTCAAGTGCTATGAAAGACGATGGGGCAGTACTTCTGTTTCGAACAAAGAGCGCAAACTTCAAAAATTTGAAAAAAATGACGCATGGAGAGAACGTTAGGGTTTCGTCAACTGTGCTCCCTAAGACATTTGTTACGGGACCTCCTGATTATATCGAAAGAATAAAAGGTGCAAACGAGCTTTTAGCTCTCGGCTACCAAATCAGTCTAAACGTTGACCCCATGATTTTGACAGCAGATACGGTGAGTACCTATAAAAAAATAATCGATGATATCAAAACTCATATTGATTTTAAGTCCCCCAATTTGCACCACATTATCATTGGAATGCTTCGATTTGGGAGCAAGAACCTGGATAACAATATCAGGAAACGGCATGTTGGCCTATACGGTCACGCAAAAAGGAACATGACCAAGGTAAAGGGTGACGAGAAATATAGGTATGATCGTGATAAGCGAGTTGAGATATACAAAGGCCTGTTGGGCTACATCAATTCTGAAATGCCAGGGGTGGAAGTTGAGCTATCTACTGAGCCTGTTGATGTTTGGAGGGATGTGGGATTGTCTTGGGAATAAGGCTGCTGAAAAAGTGCTGCAGTTGTCCACTATTGTCCAAATTACGCCAGAAGGACTATGCCCCAAATGGGAATGATCCTCAACCCACAAGGCAATGACACGGGGGATTTTCAGTCCCTAGTTCTGGTTGATTATCAACGACTTATGGCGACTAGGTTCTGAAAAGGTGCTGGTAGGTTGAATTTTCCCTGAGTGTTGAGGTCAGGGGTTTTGAGATGCAAAGTGAATTAGCAACAATACTGTTCTCAACTTTAGAGGACAAATATAACCTCCTAGGAAATCATGCTAATTGCTCCAACCTGTTCTGACAGGATACACCATACTGCTTTCTGTGTTGTGAAACAAAAATTCCCTAGTTGGACTCAGGCATTGTGTCTAATGACTGTCGAGATATGTTTATAGTGATGATTTGATTATGAGTGGGGTGTTGAATTATGAATTATTTGCATTGGGAAGCCTAAATTGAATTCGGGATAGGAATCTCAGATAGAAACCCTCACCACTCAAAACGAGAACGGTGAAAAGCAAAGCACTTTACAGACCTATTTTACTGGAGCGTCAAGCGAGTCTTTCATGTAAGAAATCAATGAGTGTCTCCAGAAAAGATTAGATGACGTTAAAATCTTGCTGTACTTTGTAATCGAATTTTAGTAGCATACATAGCCTTGTGTAGAGCTATGTGTAAGTTCGAGCTTGTATACTCTTGTTTGTCAGGTGAGTTTGGTCTCCAACGAGTGTTATGATTAGGGGGTATAGTTTGAAAAATGAAAAGTGAAATAGTTAATATAAAGAAAATCATGAGAGACTCATCACTGCTTATCGTGTTATTAATTTCCATGCTTTTGACTAGATGTCCCAATCCTCCTGATGATCCTCAGGTCGAACCGTGCGATGAGGGATACATCCAATGTATAGATGATACAACACAGTGTTGCCCTGACACCGTAGGCCATCAATTTTCGTGGGAAGTTTGGAAATTCGGAAAAATTGGAGGTACAACCAGTGTCCTTTATTCTGTTGATACTGGAAGTAATGGAAACATATTCGCAGTAGGTGATATCAACACTGATTCAACTCGCTACGACCTAGTGGTTTTTGATGGGAATGAGTGGAGCCTTAGAGATGTCGTATTTGACTTTCGTGGAGCGCCCACTAGTGGCGAACTATATGCAATAAAATCAATTAATGATTCCCTGATATGGATTTATGGGGATCTTCCCCTAAAGGGGAATGGGTACGAATGGACCCTTCTGGATTACCGTATTCAAGGATTGCCAAATGTAAGCATTGCACCAGTTCAAATGTGGTGCGAGAGTGATGATTACTGCATTTTTGCAGGTTCGGAGGGTAGGATCCTTGCATATGAGAGTGGAGAATTCAGTTTTCTAAATTCTCCGATAGAATTAAGCATATCATCCTTGAGTGTTGATGAGGGTAGGTATTTTGCTACTGGATGGGCAGAGTCTGGTCAGAATTCTGGGAGAAGCGCTTTAATCTTCTCTGCAGATGGCGCTAATTGGGAAATTCAAAAAAGCTCGAACTCCTTCTACCCGGGCGCAAACCAGTCTGACCCGGGACTAATAAGTTCATGCATATCATTTGGGGATACGTGCTATTACACCACACCCTACGGGATTTACAAATTCGAACCTTTTTCAGGCAGTGAGATGAGAATGGCAGATCAGTTTCAATCAAAAACTTCTAACATTACGATTCACGATATCTCTGGGAATACGCAAAACGATCTGCTCCTATTGGGGGGTGGTCAAACACTGATTCACTACGATGGTTATGAATGGAGAAAAACGCAACTGGATATCGCAGGTGTAGGAGTTGTGTTTTTTGACCTTGAGTTCTATGGTGATACTGTAGTCCTTGCCGGAACAGATAACACTACACGACAGGCAGTCGTGGTGATCGGATCCAGGATATAAAATGATTCTGGAAAGCTAGCATACTCTCCCCAATTGGATTCAATCACGAAGATTTATCGTGGTGCGCACGGTCATGGCTCTTCAGTGTAATTGTGAGTTTTGAATATAACTGTGTGCCTTTAATGTTTGTTGTATCTTTAATAATAAAAAATGATAGACACTACCAAAAATCTACTAATCATTAAAATAATTGTTATCCTTCTCTGAAAGCATAGCACCGATTAATATTGCGGGAAGGTTGAGCGATTCAATAATTTGCTTGTTGCAAACCAACTAAATTGTACATTGTTCTCGCAGCACTTTACTTAAAGTTAGGATTTTAAACTAAATATAGCCAAGCGGTTTTGTGCTCAGCTTAAAATCTAATTTCTGGAAAGCCTGAATATGGGGGGTAAATATCAATACCTTGGCAATATTTCTTCCGATTACGCTTCTGTGGCTTCAGTATTGTGTATTCTCTTCATTCGATGAATATTTTACTCATGTTAAGGTTCCTATTAGAGGATTATATATGTGTTTAAACAGGTTGTTTGAGTGAAAATCTTGGCAAGCGTGAATAGCAATTATTGAAATCAGATTAGGAATGTATCCAGAATCGAGCTTTTACTGCTTAATCATAACTCCTTGATAGGAATGTAATTATCATAATTACGTAGGATAACAGTGATACACTATCAAAGATACACTCTGTTTAAGATTGCTCATAAATACAGGCAAAAACTAGGAAATGAATTTTTGGGGAAGGAATTATAATGAAAAAAATCATCCTTATGTTGATGTTAATTGTCATCTCTACAAACTATGGACAAGATGGCGAAATTTGCGGAACCATGAAAACGATTGCTGAGCTCAGTGCAACTGATTCCAGTTTTGCTTCAAACTGGGAATCATACATAACTCATAGGATAGAAGGAAGGGCACTTAGAGAAAACTCTTTCGATGAAGAGCAAGTCTTGATAATCCCAGTGGTAATTCATGACCTCCACCTCCCTGATTTACCTATGTACGTAAGTGATGTTGATGCTCAACTTGACATTCTGAACCGGGATTTTAGTGCTCAAAACCCTAACATAGAGAATGTTCGCTCGCAGTTTTCTGGTTTAGCTAGCGATGCAAAAATACAATTCGTACTTGCTGGAGTTAATCATGTAGAAGTAGGTGAGGCACCAGGATTGAGACCATTTATTGTTTGGAATCCTACTGACCTACTTCTGATACGTTCTTTGTCTCCACCAGAGAACCCTACTCAATATTTAAACATCTGGGTATCAGATTTCAAGGACCCGCTAATCGAGGGGGGAGGAACAGTTTTAGCTGCTGGTTTCGGCCCAGGCTGGATTGAAGGTGGTGACGGAGTGTATATCGATGAGACTTTATTTGGTGGGATAACTTCAGACCTGGCTCATCAACATGCTCATGGCTCACTTTTATCACATGAAGTGGGACACTATCTCGGATTGTGGCACACATTTCAAAGATGTGGTGTACACACAGCCGGGAGCCTTGATGATCCTTCGGTTTGTCCTGATGACTGTCAATGGCATCCTACATCTGGGGATCCATGTTACTATGATAGCGATTATCCTCATGGAGATTGGATGGATGATACTCCACCAACTTCAGAGGCATCATTACCTACTTGGCCGGCTTATAATGATTTTACCCCTCTTACAGAGAAAAACTCATGTGATACTGACAGTGAGTGGTCAAATTGGAATGAGAATGTACCGGATATGATCGAAAATTTCATGGATTATGCAGGTCGAGATTATGTTGCGATGTTTACCCCAGATCAAACAAGCGAAATGCGAACCGTTATTAGCGAAGACCGCCCAGGTTTGATCAACCTGAATTACTTAACCGTTACTGCGCCGCATCTTCCCATTTCCAATGAAGCTCAGGATGTTGAAATTACTATAGAGAATGACCATGTCATAAATGTAGATTGGCAACTGGAGGTTCTGTGGACACAGGACGATGAGGAATGGTTCTCTCCTTCATATGGTACAGTCCTATCAGGAACACTTGTATCAGGAGCAACGGAAACATTGGTTTTTACTACCCCCGAGAATCTTTCTTCTCAACGCGAGTGTCAGATAATGGTCACATCCCCTCAGGGTAACCCAATCCTGTTTCGTACAATAGTTCAGGATCCAACTGATAATTATCTAACACCTGAATGGAGCTATGTACAGGTAGATAGCGATCCACGCCGCATTCCTCTTAAGTTAACAAATACAACTGGTATTCAGATTTCATATTCCTGTGAGCTATGGTTTGATTGGGGACGTATCAATGGGTTGTCAAGTTTTAGCGCGGAGATTCCTCCGAACTCCTTCACCACGCTTCAAATCGATGTTCAGGAGAACTGCAACCCTGGTCCAGAGAACAATACAGGACTTATCCAGTTCATCTGTGACCAGGATGAGTCAGTTGCACTCGTGCAAATAGATCAAACCGTCAAAAATAGTATAGAAGTGACAGATTTAAGCAACAATGAGTTGCCCCATGAAGGAGGGACAGTAACGTTCAATGTATACAACCGTGCAGCAGGACCAGTCATCTGGGATGTTGAATCAATCGAAGACTGGATTGATCTGGACATATTATCTAGTGAGATCCCAGTAAATGGTTACGTGTCTGTTACAGCAACCATCTCACCTGAACGAATGAGTGGGCATCAAGCAATAATTGTTGTCAGTCCACGATGTGGTAAATCAGAGCAAATTGCCATAAATATCTTGCCAGGATCAGATGACACACGACTTATAGTTTCACGACTTTTTCCAAATATTTGGAGTAATCCAGTAATTCGAGGTAATGACATATTTCTGCTGACTAGGAATGCCATTCTTGCAGGGATTCATGTATGGAAGGTGAGTCATGACGAAGATGGATTATCGGCAATAGATCTCATTCAGCATGATGATAAAAATGCCAATACACAGGTGCCCATGATAGCTGATAATGAGAATGTTTACTTATTCACAGTGGAACGGATCGATGATAATGGACTTGATTATTATGGACGGATGCATACGATTTCTATCAATAACACAGAAAGTGTATCGCCCATCCTGGAGCAAACAACATCCTTTTCTGGAGCATCTATGGCTTTTGCCCCAAATGGAGATGTGCATCTAACAAGTGCCAAACACGCCGGAACCGTTGGTGCATATAATATTGCGATTAACCACTATCATAGGGCATCTAATGATTGGTCCACGAATGAGTTTGGCTCGATTGACTGGAACGACTTGAAGGCACCTATGACCGTAACAGCAAAAGATCAAGTACTTATTCCTACAACTTCATCAGGGCGCATCTATTTATACACTTCAACTGGTGAACCCGTTTTTCAAATTCCAGATGGAGAAACCCATGTGTCCGTAGAGGTTTCTAGCAACTCTGGTCAGTCCGTAATTATTGGACCCAATGGAGAAGGCTATTCAGTTACTCATGGGATTAATGAAATGAAGTGGACAGGTCAGGACGCCTTGCTGTTCGATAACTCATTAATTGCTACTTCACCCCCTGTAACTGGTCCAGATGGAACCATTTTCTGTGGGTTCGGACGGGATTTGGTCGCAATTTCTCCAGACGGTGATGAGCTATGGAGGGTCGAAACAGAGGAAATAATCCGATTTTCTCCTCTCGTAGGAACTGGAGGGATTGTTTATTTTTTAAGTTCAGATTGGAATTCTACAGAGAACAATAGGGTGTATGCTGTTAATACCCAACTACAGGGCGCTGAGGAATGGTTTTACGATTTAGATGGGCCGGCGCAAGCGGAACTAAACCTGACACCTGACGGTAAATTGGTTGTGGTTTCAGAGGATAAAGTCCTGTTGCTGAGGACGAGTTCGACATCCGGACTTGCAAACAGTTCGTGGCCATCATGGCAGAACGATGCAGGTAACTCAGGGTTGCACCGAGCTCATTTGTTGCCCTTAAGTACCGAGGGACCGGATGGAGTTGAGATCGAGGGTACTACCTTGGAGTTTGACAACTTGCATACTATTTCGAATCGGGACTATGGTAGCGTACCCACAGGTGAAACAATACCTAGTTCACCCGGGAGCAAATCAGTATGGCCAACCGAGTATAGGTTTGAGAGCGATGATCAGTTCATTCTCTTCAATCGGTGGCTCCCCTACAATCAGATACCTGCCAAATACAGTATAAAATATAATTTTGAGCAGTCTGCTCAACGGGATTTTGTAGCTAAGTACCATGATGAGGCTAAGGTGAGAATTTCTACAGATGCTCCAGTCCAATTAAGGTTTCTGGATCCTTGGCAGGTAACAGATGCTTCCACACTCGAGCAACCGCACTCTTATGTAAACATTGCCAATGGGAGTGAAAAGGGGGTAATGTTAAACCAAAATGAATTATTTACTGAAACTATCCCCTCTTATGAAGTATGGGCTCCCAAGTATTACTATAGCAATAATGGAGTCTATGAGTTCGAATCCTGGACGGCGGCGGGTGGACAAGAGAATGCAACATTTTTAAACCAACAGTCGCATGAGACTTCAGTGTGTTTTAAAACCGAAGGTGTCGTTGTAACTGCAACTTATGGTGACACCCCTATCAATGCTATAGGAGAGGGGGTAATTGAGCTAAACTTAGGGGATGAGTTGACAATCCCAGCAGGTGCTCAAATAAATTTTGCTTCACAGGCAAGAATTAGTGTTGTTGGTGGAAAACTAGAATTAGCAGGGACTGAATCTCACTCGATAAGGCTATATGGAGAAACTGACTGGGCCGGCATTTGGATGGGTAATGGGAGTGAGGTCACTATTAATGAAGCGAGAATTGAAAACATTTTAGGATTAATTATTACAAATTCTGAACTTGATTACAACGGAAAATTGAGAGTTAGTAATTCTACAATTGAAAATTCAGTTTTTCCGCTAGCTCTAATTGGAACCCGCTCGTATGAGGATGAGCCGCAAGCAATTGAGTTTATAAATTGCGAGTTTATTAACAGTACAAACGGAATCAAATTTTATAACGGAGATATTCCCATAAACATTATTGGATGCAAGTTCAGTGGAACAAGGCTGTATTTTGACTATCAATACGGTCCAATTACTATCACAGATTGTGATTTTGATTTTAGTAATAGTTACCAGACAGATCACGGCACCCTGGTAGCAGGACTGAATCTATATGCGAATAAAGCAATTATTAAAAATAACGTTTTTTCAGGTATAGACACAAAATCAATCTACTTGGAAGAACCTGGTGGAGTTTCTCCTCCGACTAATACTGCAAGTGGTGACCGGTTATATGATATGATCGAATATGTACCTGAACTTGTAGGCTATCATCAACAAACAAGCGAAAGCCATACTGGAAGCTTGCGTGATAACGATTTTGATACGAGATATTTTTCTATAAGTAATAATACATTTGTGGACAAAGGAATTGAGATCAATCACTTCGCTACTGGAGAAAATGATTTGTATCAGTTATCAATATCTTTGATGAACAACATTTTCAGTGGATTAGGTAGCCATGCTATAGTCTCTTCAAACCTATCCTTTAGTGATTGGTATCATGCAACCGGCGATGTCCAGATTGATTATGGGTACAATTTGTTCAATGGTTTTGATATTAATTATTATGTGGATGATGCAGAGTTGTTTGATCCGTATAATGAAACTGATGTAGTGAATGAATCCCCCCGGTTTGTCGATTGTTCAACTAGGAACTTTCGCATCACTAGTGAATCTCCGGCAAGAGAAGCAGGAAATCCAGATATGGATAATGACGGGGAAAACTGGGAAATAGACGAAACCGATCAAGATCCTGATGGTAGTCGGATGGATATAGGTGCATTCCATTTTCCGCATTTGTCAGGTACAATAAATAGTGATCTTACGCTGTCTGGCGATATGCCCATAATGACAAACGCAACGGTGAATGGCAATGTCACCATTCTGTCAGGGACCCAATTAACTGCATATGAAGACTGTAGACTTGAAGTAGAGGGTGATCTACATATCCTAGGGAGTGTGTCAGACCCCGTGGTTCTTTGTCCCGCGGAGGGAGTGAGTTCTTGGCAAGGAGTCTATGCCAGTCGAGGGGATATTCAAATCGATGGCCTAGAAGTGTTCGGCTCAAGTCAGGTTGGTCTTGGTCTTGGAATTGGCACATCAGGAATCGTTCAAAATAGTCATTTTCACGATAATCTAGTGGGTTTACGACTGCATTATACAGAGTCAAATGTTAGGATTATCGGGAATGAAATTTGTGAGAACTTATCCCTCGGATTAAATTTGAGACACTCTAGTCCGATAGTTGAAGGAAATAAAATTCATAATAATAATGATGTTGGTGTGATGATTCTCTCTGGCTCAAATGGGTCGTTCAAGGAGAATGTCATTTTCCGGAATGGTAATGAGTCCATCTCTAATCATGCAGGAGGAATATGCATTGTCCATGCCGCTCCTGATTTTTCTACCACTGTAATTCCCCCTCACCTTCCGTATACACCGGTTAACAATAGGATCTATCAAAATGGAACGCAGGGAGTGTATGTTTCCGTTAGGGGTACTCCCAATTTTGGAGTCTATTCTAAAGAGGGTTTAAAGTTTACCGGTGGGATGAATCATTTTTATGAGAATCCCTATTCCATCTACAGATCAAATTTGATTGATTTACTAGAGGAAGCTGATCCCCAAACCCAGAGTAATGTTGATCCCGTAATGCCATTTAAACTGTATGCCGAAGTTAATTATTGGCATGAGGATCTATCGAATGACAATCATCCATCAGATATCCATGTGTCTGAAATCAGTACCGCATATCCAGCTGCATTAGTCTTTAATGGGTTGAGCGATGATGAGGATATTGGAGATGTTGTTCTCCGGGCAGCAATTGAGAACGAAGAGCAAGGAAGTTTTGTTGAAGCTCTTGCTCTCTATGAGGACATAGTAGCCAATTCTGAGATTGAGGAAGAGCTTAAAATCGCAGTTACAAGTATCTCTAGAATCTATGACAAACTAGGATTAGAGATTGAGAAGGTAGAAAAGTTAGAAGAGTATTTTTCACAGGAAAGTTTGGAGGTATTGAAAAAAATTGCTACTGAAGAACTTGTCTGGGCTTACAAAAAGGCTGAACTGGATGAACAGGCTCTATATCTGCTAGAATCGTTAATTGCTGAGGAAAGTGATGAACAGGCCATTTCACTATACATGCTAGAGATGGCATTGCTCACAGAAGAATTAAGCGGTTCTATTCTATATAAGCAATCCAACTTGAATAGGGTTGAAACACGAAGTCGTCAGGCTGGGGAAGAATTGTTGACAACCTTTGCAGGAACCGAAGCCTCTGAGTTATATAGCCTACTCTCTGGAAAAAAATCAAGCAATTCTGTAATACCAGAACAGTTTAGCTTGTTACCGAACTATCCTAATCCCTTTAACCCGAGTACTACAATTCAGTATGAAATTCCGAAAACTTCGGATGTCAAAATCATCATCTATGACATATTAGGCCGCAATGTTTGGTCATTCAAGGATTCCGAAATACCAGCTGGTTATTACACTCTTGAATGGAATGGCTTAAATCGCAACGGAAAACAATCTTCTAGTGGGGTATACTTGATATCATTTTCAGCTTCAGGATTTAGAGCCGTACAGAAGGCGGTTCTCATCAGGTAGATGCAAAGTATCATTTGTGTAAAATTTAGTCGTATCTAGTAATGGCTAGATTGGTATAATTATTTGGACCAAGCGCATGTTCTTGGTCCAAATAATTATATTAAGTTTGAGTTGTTCAGTGTTGGTTGGGTATCGATCCTGACTAAATGTTGTATCAACAGCGATTACCATATCGTCATTTCCTGCTTGTATTATGTCTACTCCACCACAATCATACTATGAGCTTTGGACTGGTTTGAGGATTGTTGCTACTCCTTCCAAATCTACACTCCAAAAAGTTTTCAGCTGATCTTTGATGTCTTGTTGAAATGCAATCGCATGAAGATGCTCCAATCCCAGGGTGGTTCTTAGCTTCTCTCTATAAGATTCTGACATTCCTGGTCCTATTAGGATGTAGTCCACATAGCCGAAAAATGAAACATGTACTGTGGTTGCATATGATTGAAATTCAATTTTAACCATGTGAGCTGGTATAGGTTTGTGGAACATAGGTTCCGATCGAAAAATGTAAATATCTTCCACGTCCTCTAGTGAGTCTAACAATTCGATCAATTTGGATTGGATAGGTATGTTTTCATATGCGAAGAACTCAGCACCGAATAAGAAGAGTAGCTCATAGGCAATCTTCGCGACCAAGGGATGGACATTTGCCTGCTCCCTTGGTTTTACTTTGACCTTGAGCTTATCTTGACGTTTTTTTAAGGTCACCCCCAATTCGGGAGCCTTTATAAACTCTCCACGCTCAGCTTCGTCATATCGTTTCCTAAGATCCTGAAGCGAGCGTGAAATATCCCCATTAGGTATCCCAGCTTTCTTCAGTCGAGTATCTCGAAGAACAGATTTTTTTAATGCATCAAAGTAATGGGTCTCGGGTACCACTTTACTCCCATCTTCTAATTGCTGGTGCGGGAACTTTACCTGAAGATCTTTTACCCTTCCGTGATTGAGTATAATATCTTTTGATTTTCCACTGATAGAGTAGTGCCTGTTTAGTATCCCGTCATGGTCATGCTTCAGTTCAAGAATTTGCATAGCATCCAGGATTTCAGGAATTTTCAGGATTTCAAAATCAACGTTTGCACCTAACGTACTGTTGCATTTTGTACAGACATAATCATCGAGGAACAGGGAGCCGTGGATACAATCGGGGATAACATGTTCTCTGTTAAATTCAACCGCTTTTGAATCCCGACCACAAAAAATACAGATTTTTATACTCATATTGCGATGAATATAAAGAGTATTCAAGCGCAGTGCTAAAAGTTAAGGAAGTTTGCCGTGAGAATTGATGGATATAGAAATAATGAGTTATAAAAGTGAATGGACTGAAGGCATGACCCTGGCGAATACACTAAGTAGAACAATAAACGGTAAATCACTTACATAAAACGTTGCTATAAATGCAAGCCATCCTATGATGACCAAGGCGGTGTTGACAAAACCACCGTTTTTGTTTAACACATTGTTTTTCTCCATCACAACACCTCTTTCTAGTTTTGAGTTTACATTAGAACGGTTTTCGCTCAGGAGGCCATGCGCTGTACCTTTCAGTGCCTTCAGCCCACTTTCCAAAAATCCATACATGTTACACAAAAATGACGAGGAGAGGAGTCCTATTCTTGTCAATCAATTTCTACTTTTCGATTTTCTCCATTAATTTCATAATTCTGTAACCCATTTGAAGGTTTCGGATGACTTCAATTAGAATAAGAAGTCTCTCTTGGGGTTTATAGTCACTTTATTAGTTTCTTGGTGTTGTAGTCAAAGTTGTGCTCTGTCGAGTACTCGCTTCACCTGTGATAAAGCATGTATCACTCTGGCCATTTTGCGAGTTAAAATAATAACCGTCAGAAATGTTCAGCTATTCACGCTAAGCTTGGTGCTTACTTATGAAAAAGAACAGATTACCTGTTTTGCGGGATTGTGTTTCTGTACGATGATCTATGTGGTTAGATTCTTGTACGTATGGATAAGAGTGAAAAAGAACAAAGATTTAGAGCAATTCGCAACAAAATCCGAAAATATGATCCAGAGATCACCCTTCAAAATTGTGCCAATATCCTGTTTAAACTTGAGAGGACGTCGCCTGCTGAGTGGAAAGGATATACTCCATGGTCCATATTAGTCATAGCAAAATTATCTATTCTCGATTATAAAATGTGCACTAGAGGGTGGAGAAATGGAATTCCTAAAAACAATTTCAATCAAATTGTTAATGAGATCAAAGATTTGGATTCCGATACAAGTATTCTTTTTAATGACCACCCACAACGAGTATACAAATTTATGCGTGAAACAGCCTTCCAACAGTTCTGGTTTAGGAATGATCTTGGGAGGGTTGATATTGCACGACAAGTCATTTTATTCCAAAAATCTGGTATAAAATATCCAATTGACCAAAAATTCATTGAGATTTTAGGTCTTAAGTATGATGAATATTTAAAGATTTCTTTTTTGATATACGCTGCCTTGGAAATGACAAGCCAAAATGAATTTTCGATAGATTTCTTTAGACCAACATTTGACAAAATAAAAAGAAAAACATTTGAACTTTACTTAAGTCATTTTGGTCCTTCTGTCGAGGAGTTGAGCATCAGGTTGAAGGCTAATCAAAAAATTAGGGGTGCAGGACTCCAGTTGAAAGAACAATCCCCACTAATCCATACATCATTCATCAACCGAAATGGTAAGTTTTTATGCATATCCTCAAATTTGCACAAGACAAGCATACGCAGACTTACATATGATCTTCTGAAGAAGAATGATCCTGAGAAGTTTTCAGAAGCCTTCGGTTCCGTTTTTGAAAAATACTTGTCGCGGGGTATTGATGAAGCTGGAATTAAATACTGGGATGGGAGCCAAATCAAACAAAAGCAACGCATTACTAGAAAATCCGTGGATTATATGCTATTTGATGAGAACGAATTAATCCTAGTTGAAGTGAAGGCTACCGAAATTAGCCCCTTAGCAAAAGTAAACCCAACAGACGAAATTCTATCAAATGCGTTAAGATCAAATATTACTAAGGCTGTGAAACAAATATTCACTGTGGCTCATGATGTTTCGGAAGGTGTTTATGATGGGGTAAACCTCAATTCAATAAGTGCTTTTATTGTTACCTATAGGACCATGTATCTTGGTCACTTTAAGGATGTCTGGGCTGAAATTCTTTCCGATGATATTTTGCCGTTTTTGGCAAAAGAAAAAATTGCGTATGATATAATCCCCTTAACAAACATTTATTTTCTTTCAGTTAACGAATGGGATCAGTTGATGTCAGCTGTAAAAGCAGGCATGAGTCTTACCGATTTAATAAAAAAGGCTGCTAAAGATGATTTAAAGCCAGAAACCTCAAAATTTCTTTTCGGGATGCATATAGCCCAAAGCAATGATGATATTGGTCTAGATTTTCTTGAAACAACCTTCAATAATACATTTGAAAAGATCGAACAGACTCTAATCAAAAATTAGCTTAGACATTATTCTTCTTAATACTGGCTAGATAGCATCTGAAAAGCTGTCAGAAATGTCCGATTTGTCCAGCTTTAACCGTCACTACCATAGGTAATGCTCACAGAAAAGAATTCTTTAAGGAAGTAGAGCCCCGAAGGGCTCAATTTTCCTTGGAGTCCATAGCTTCAACTGCTTTCTCAAGGTCAGGATTGATCACCGCGCTGTATACAGAAGTTGTCTGTATGGAACTGTGTCTCAATTGTTGCTGAACAAGCCGAAGATTGTAATCAGATGCCTTGTATAGTTCAGTAGCGTAGGTATGCCGAAGGCAGTGGATACTATATCTCTTATGGAGCCCTGCGTTGCGAGCACAGTTCTTGAAAATCTTCTGCAATCCTGAGGCCTGGATCTGCTTTGACCGCTCTGAATAGAACAGGTATGGGCTATCTGAACCGCGATAGTTTAAATAATCCAGAATGATATTCTTCAGTCTGGTGCTGAATTGGACTACACCTATTTTGCCACCCTTACCCTGTCTAACTACCAAGCTATTCTGACCACGTCCAAGTTGAATATCCTCTACTTTTAAATTGGACAACTCAGACACGCGAAGTCCAGTTCCCAGCGCAACCTCAATTACCGTATAATCCCGGACTGCTATTTGCCGACCCTTGGATTTTGCCTTAAGCATGGCTGCCTCAGTAACTTTCCTTAGGGCTATTATTTGATCCTCATGCAGGTACTTATCAGGTGTAATTATCCAAGTACTCATTGGTCACCCTCCCATGAGTTGAGAACAGAATTGAGCGCAAATAGAAAGCCAACTGCATCACTGCACTTGAAATGCTTGGAATTGCTTATAGGCTCGCTTCTAGCGATAGCGTGTACAATATTTGCATCTTCAACGTTATCAAAACCAACGGTGATGCAATTACTCGGTGCATGGATATCAATAGAGTTTATGCCATTGATGCCCAACTCAAACAGGCTACTCGCTGCCACGTTAATAAGCTCCTGAGTATCATACCTGGCTTCACCTATCTCAATAAAATCCATAGTTGGACCTCCTTTCAATTGTTATAGTAACCCTTGATCTGCAAAGCTGTAGTGGCTTTCACCAAGAATTATGTGGTCAAGGATCTCAATATCCAAAGCGGCTAACCCAGTCTGAAGTTTCTTGGTTACTGCGCGATCTGAATTGCTTGGGGTCGTTTCACCTGAGGGATGATTATGCGCGAGAATAATACTCGTAGCTTCTTTCTCAAGCACCCTAATAGCAATTCTTCTCGGGTAGACTGCACTTGAGTTAATCGTACCAGAAGCCACAAGCTCTGTTGAGATCACTTTGTTCTGACTGTTAAGCAGAATCAATATGAAGTGCTCTACATCCCTTGGATAGTCAGCAAGGAATGCTCTTAGGTGATTGGCTGCTGAAGCTGCGTTTTTGATAGCGTCACCAGCTTTTAGTTGAAACCTGTTTACAAACTCCTCCCTGATAACATTATCAGGGATATCCTTTAGCTTTGAATTCATAGTAAAGTCCTTCCTTTACTACTCTTATTCCAAG
>JAERTJ010000200.1 GCA_016844945.1 Fidelibacterota bacterium
AGATCAATACACATTTGACGCTAGCTACCCCGTAACTTTCGGTGGTATCAAAGTTACACCTGAGTTTCTATATACTGTAGCTGATGAGGGTGATGCTGCTCCTATGACTTATGGTGCCGCCATAAATCTTCCCAAAGTTGCTGGCTTTGGTGTTTCAGCATTCGCAGGAATGTCAAGTCAATCTGTTGAAGATGCAGGTAAATACAGTGGGTGGATAGTACGGGCCAAGCTGGCTGGAAAAGTTGGTCCAGGAGCATTGACTGCCTGGTATGATATCGCAGCCACTACCTATGATGTTGGGGATGTAACCAACAACTTTAGCTATCTCTGGCTATCATATACTTATACACTTCACAAATCTGATATGGGAGCCGTAACGATTGCACCTACCTATCGTCTGGTTTCACATAAGATTGATGATGTGAAGGATTACTCCCGCGCCAAGCTGGAAGTGACCACCCAGATCACCTTTAAATAATTCAAGTTCTTAACCTTGCGAAGGTTCAAACCCTTCGCAAGGTTCTCAGCACCATTTTTCCAGGCGCGGATTCGAATCCGCGCCTGGTTTTTTTACATATCCGCATAACACATTCTCCCTAATTCGCAATTACCAAAAGTCTCCTCTGTGATCTCTGTGCACTCTGTGGTTAAACAGAAAACCACTTAACCAAATACATAACCATTTAGCGACGAAACTGGATGTTCTAAGAATAAATTTGGTGCGAGCCACTTCATTGTATAGGTTAAGCCCCAAGAGTTTCATTTATGATTGAAAGGAATAAGGTAATGCTAAGTATGAGCAGACGAGATTTCGTTAAAGTAACAGGCACCGGTCTGGCTCTGGCAACCCTACCCGGATTCATCCGATCAGGTTTTGCCAGCGTGGTACCAGGTGACAATCCATATAATTTTTATTTTCAACGCTTTGGCATCGATGAGGCAATGGTGCGTAAAGTCATGGCAGAAGCCCTTCATTATGGTGGTGACTACTGCGATCTGTTTTTTCAGAACCAACTGAGCAATTCAATTCGTCTCCAGGACAATATTGTAAGTTCAGCCAGCACCAATGTCACTCTGGGTGTTGGTATTCGTGTCCTTAAAGGAGATCAAACGGGATACTCTTTTACTGAAGATATTTCTCTGGAGAGCATGAAAGCTGCTGCTCGCACCGCGGCCGGTATTGCTTCTGGCTCAGCCAAGGCTGCTCCCCAGACCTTCAATTCAACCAAACTCATGAATTACTATGACACTGAAATCAGCTACGAAGATGTGGGTGTTAAGGATAAAGTTGGTATGCTTCAGGCAATCAATGATGATGTCTTTAAAGAAGACCCCCGAGTTATCAAAGCCAGCGTAAACTTCAGCGATAGCGAAAACTACATCCTGGTTGTTAACTCTGAAGGGGGGATAGCGACAGACTATCAGCCCATGTTGAGGATTTCAGTGGGGTGTACAGCAGAAGAGAATGGGATGCGTGAAAACAATTATTTTGATTTCTCTGCTCGCGATGATATTCGCTTTCTCACTGAGGAAAGGCTCAAAAGATTACCCCGTGAAGCTGTTGCCAGGACTGTGAAATTGTTCGAAGCCCAAACACCACCAGCAGGCGAACTGCCGGTTGTATTGTCTGCAGGAAGCGCAGGTATACTACTTCACGAAGCAATTGGTCATGGTATGGAAGCCGACTTTAATCGTCAGGGTATCTCGGTCTTTTCTGAAATGATGAACAAGAAAGTTTGCGAAGACTTTATAACCATTGTAGACAATGGAACCAACCCACATGTTCGTGGAACCATCAATGTGGATGATGAAGGTATTCCATCCCAGGAAACGGTACTGGTTGAGAATGGTGTTTTGAAGACTTACATCCATGACCGCATTTCTGCCAAACATTATGGCGTTGAACCCACCGGTAGTGGACGTCGCGAATCCTTCAAGCACTATCCCATGCCCCGCATGCGTAACACCTATATGCGCAGTGGTCCTCATGAGTTTGATGAAATGATTGCTTCAGTGGATTACGGTATTGTTGCAGATCAATTCACGAATGGTCAGGTGAATATTGGTCCTGGAGATTTTACATTTTACGTGAAATCAGGATCACTGATTGAAAATGGAAAAATCACGGCGCCAATTAAGGATGTAAACATTATCGGAAATGGACCCGATGTTCTGAAGAAGATCACCATGGTCGCCAACGATATGAAGATGGCTGAAGGTGGTTGGACCTGCGGTAAGAACGGTCAGGGAGTCCCTGTTTCACAAGGAATGCCCAGTGTGTTGGTTTCATCCATTACAGTGGGAGGTAGAGGTTAATTATGGAAAAGAATGTCTATTTAGAACTGGGCTATTGGGTACAGAAAAAAGCCAAACAATTGGGCGCTTCAGATACTGCACTTGGTATCAATCACAGCCGGTCCGTATCCGTTGATTATCGTGATGGCAAGGTGGAGACTCTGAAGGAATCCACCCAACAATCCCTCTGGATCGAAGTGTTTTCAAAGGGTCGCTATTCCAATCATTCAACCAATGATCTGCGTAAGGATTCGTTGGAGAAATTTCTTACGAATGCCGTGGATTTGACCGGATTTCTGGAAAAAGATGAATATCGCAAACTACCGGATCCGGAATTGTATGAGGGTCAGTCCAAGGTTGACTTGGACCTGAATGATGCAAGTCAGGGCAAAATCACAGCCGAGGAGCGCCAGCGCCGGGCCAAAGAACTGGGTGCTTACCTGGAGGGTAAGGATGAGCGGATTATCTCCGTGGCTTCTAGTTTTAGCGACTATCACTCGGAATCCTATCAGCTTGCCTCCAACGGGTTTGAGGGGCAAAAGGAATCGACCTCTTTTTCTCATGGAGCATCCGTCTCACTCCAGGGTGAAGGCGATAAAAAGCCGGAGGGCTGGCGTTATTATCGAGCGCGTCATCTGGAGGATTTAGTTGGTGCTGAGAAGACTGCCATGCAGGCTTTAGCCAGGACGCAGGATCGATTAGGAGCTGAGAAGATCGCCTCTGAGACCATGCCTTTACTCCTGGAGAATTCCAATGCAGCCGGGTTGTTCTGGAGGCTCCTGGGACCGCTCAGAGCGTCTTCCATTCAGCAGAAAAATTCTTTTTTGGCTGATCGGAAAGATCAGAAAGTCGGTTCTGACATTTTAACGATTATTGATGAACCCGCCATCGTCCGAGGCTTGGGCAGTCGCTATTATGATGGAGATGGAGTTGCGGCCAAGACCATGCCCATTTTTGAAAATGGAGTCCTTAAGAATTACTATGTGGATGTCTATTATGGCAATAAACTGGGCTGGAAGCCCAACGCTGGTGGCTCATCTAATTTGACTTTCAAACCAGGTAAACGGTCAGGCGCTGAGATTGAGGCTGGACTGGATCGCGCTATTCTGGTCACTGATTGGCTGGGCGGCAACGCCAACGGAACCACAGGGGATTTTTCTCTGGGTGTTGCCGGTTGGTTAATCGAGAATGGCAAACGGGTGAAGTCGATCACTGAGATGAATATTTCGGGTAACTATAATGACTTGCTCAAGAATTTGATTGAGGTGGGTAACGACCCCTGGATTCATTCATCGTTCAGAACACCAACTCTGGTATTCGATAAGGTGAACTTCTCTGGATCCTAACCATGTGAGGCTCCATTGGTGGTCATTCTGAGCATCGCGAAGAATCTTGATCCGCTAGTGGAACTCCAAAAATTAAAAACAAACGCCCTGGGTATCCTGGGGCGTTTGTTTTTTAACAACGAATTGAACGAAGCTAACGAACTAACTAATAAGTTATGGGGAAGAACCACGTCATCGCGAGTCTGAAAGACGAAGCGATCTCTCTTTCGAACCCGCCCCTCCACATTAGTTGTCTAGATGAATGGTATATTGGTATAGAGGAAATAGGGTTTGTGCCTCCGTTTTTCTGTCTTCTGTCTTCTGTCTTCTGTCTCCAAATTTCAAGTTTCCAGTTTCCAGTTTAATTCCGCCAGAGTATAGAGGAAATACGTGTGCATTGCATCATTCACAATTCTTCCAATTTCTAGCATAATCAGTCCTTCAAAAGAAACGTATCATAATTATCTGGTACGATTGTGCGCTTCTCATTGATCGGATAGGCATTTAAGAATGTTTTTGAGAATTTTCCTCTCTTCAGCGAGGACCATTTGAATTCAAAAGCAGATAATTCTCCTTGATCATTTTCCTCAATCAGGTCGATTTCCTGTTGCTGAGTAGTTCTCCAAAAATATGCTGAAACACGATTCTCTTCAGCAGCATGCATTTTTAAACGTTCTGCCATACAATAATTTTCCCACAGAGCTCCAATATCCGTTCTTGAATGAATCGGGGCAAAATTATTAATAACTGCATTGCGCAATCCATTATCAAAGAAATAGAATTTGCGACCCTTCTTTATCTCGTTGCGAATGTTTCGGTTTAAGGCAGGTAATCGGAAAATGATGAATGCTTTCTCTAGTAAGTGGATGTACTTCTCGATGGTTAGTCGATCGGCTCCTACCAAACGAGCTATTTCCATGGTCGATACTTCTGAACCTATTTGTAGTGCCAGTGCCTGTGTAATCTTTTCTAACAAATCAGGACGAGCAACACCTGGAGCGCCCTCCAAATCCCTATACAAATATGATCCACTCAATAATCTTAAAGATTCCATTTGAGAATTGGGATTATTTATAATGTCAGGATAGGATCCAAAAATCAGTCTCTCATTCAATACCCGCTTCTGTGTGAGCAGGTCAGTATGATCGACCATCTCCTGAAATGAGAGCGGATACATACTCCATTGCCAGGCCCGACCTGTTAATGGCTCCTGAATGGTCTGTAATAGCTCAAATGATGATGACCCGGTAGCAATTACTTGAACATCTCTCAAGCGGTCAACGCAGATTTTGATAACCAGACCAATATCAGGAATCCTCTGAGCTTCATCAATAAACAGGATTCTATTATCGCCTATAAGTCTGGTCAATGAGGCAATATTTATATCACTCAGAAATAGTCGCGTATCAGAATCATCACCATTAAGACTAATAACATCATTCCTGGAATCTAAAAGCAGATCATTGATTAGCGTAGTTTTGCCTACTTGTCGAGCTCCCAGGACAATGATCGCCTTCCCTCCAAACATTTTATTCTGAATTGATTTAACTATGCTACGCTGAATCATAATGGCTAGCTCCTTCTATTATATAAACATAACAATATATGAATGGAATATCATAATAACATAATTATATGATAAATACGTGTCTTAACCTCCCAATCCCATCCTTGATTATCAATCCTTCTTCACCAGACCACTTCTCGCGGTGCAACACTGAGCTTGCCTATCAGAGCAGTGTCGAAGGGAACAGCATCGGTCATAAATCGAGCAACCGCCCTGGGTATGCTGGGGCGTTTGTTTTTTACAACGAATTGAACGAAGCTAACGAACTAACTAATGAGTTATGGGGAAGAACCACGTCATCGCGAGTCTGAAAGACGAAGCGATCTCTCTCTCGAACCCGCCCGTCCACATTAGTTGTCTAGATGAATGGTATATTGGTATAGAGGAAATAGTGCCTCCGTTTTTCTGTCTTCTGTCTTCTGTCTTCTGTCTCCAAATTTCACCCCAAAACATGACAATACAGGTCCCAAACCCATACGCTCTAACAAAAAACTCACAATTCGTTATAAATCCACCCTTGATTTTACATCTGCCAAATGACAAGTTATAGCCCTTTTAAAACGGAGAGAGACAAACACAATTCATCCACTATAGATTTGACATCACAGATTGTATTTATCTGAAAACATGGATGCGAAAAAATTAGAGTTCGGAGGAGAGAGATGAAAAAAAATGTTCTATCAGGTAAGTCAATAGTGATTGCTGGCTTTCTAATGTGTTGTTTACTCCAAAAAGGTTTATGTGCAACTGAGGTTCTGATAAATGGTAATTTTGAATCTTGGGACAATTCAACTACTCCTACCAGTTGGACTCATGTTGAGAATATCACTCAAGAATCTACCACAATCCATGGCGGAACATATTCTGCTAAGCATTTGGGTGGGACAAAAGATTTGGGGCAGACGATCACTGGAATAGTTGGTGGAAATAGCTATGATCTTTCACTCTGGTATAAGGTAACAGCGGGAGATGGTTCAGATGCAAGGATATGGAGCTACTGGAAAAATGGATCGACATCTTTAACAGACGATGAAAGTGATCTTAAGGGACCCAACAATAGTTATTTTGATAACAATGGTGGTGTATGGACTCAATACACGGTATCATTAACTGCCCCTGCATCTGCGGACGGCTTCTATTTTGAGGTTCGAACTTATTCAGGTGCTACAGTATACTGGGATGATTTTTCTTTTTCCGATGTTACTCCAACGGATGAAACAGCTCCCGTTTTCACTTCAACTTATCCTAAAGGTCAAAATCAAATTGCCACCAGTTTTGATGTATCAGTAAGCTTAGATGAAATTGGTACAGCTTACTTTGTTGTTCTTGCTGACGGAGCTTCAGCACCTTCTTCTGCTCAAGTAAAAGCAGGAACTGATGCCTCTGGTACAGATGTAGCAGCTTCATCTAAAGGAACAATTTCAATAAACGCCGCATCTACAGAATACAGTGGTTCAGCCTCATCACTATCTTCCTCAACTGCTTATGATGTCTATGTTGTTGCCGAGGATGATGAAGATACTCCAAACATCCAAGCTTCCCCATCCAAGATCGATGTTAGCACAACTGTTGCTGCTTCAACACCAACCGCGAGCACAATCGCAGCGGGTGGTGTGACCCATAACGCTGCAACTTTGAACGGCTCAGTTAATGCTAACAATGCTTCAACTACGGTTACTTTTGAGTATGGGCTTACGGATAGCTATGGCTCTACCACCACAGCAGACGAAAGTCCAATCACTGGCTCATCTGCAACTGATATGAGTGCTGAGATATCAAGTTTGACAGCATCAACGACCTACCATTTTAGAGTTAAAGCTGTAAACTCAGAAGGAACGGTCTATGGTGCTGATCAATCTTTTACCACAAATTCAGCCCCCCTAGATCCAGGAGTAGGGGATTTATATATTTCTGAAATTGTTGGTGATGATGCAGATGGCTCCAATGATGATGATGGGTATGCTGAGATTTTTAACAACACTGGAAACACACTGGATTTAAGTAATATTTCTATTCGATACTATAATACGAATCCCAATAACCCGACCTCCACAGTTGCCTTGAACGGAACAATTGCCTCAGGTGAGTACATGGTTGCCGCCACTAATAATACTGCCTTTAACTCCCAATATGGAGAAGACGCCGATTTTGCAGTGGGAACGGCATTTTATTTTAATGGTGGTGATGATGGAGTAGATATTTATCACTCATCCACTGGAATCCTCGATAAATTTAATGACAATGGATCAGGACAATCTCCCTGGACTTGGAACGATGCAAATGTATACGAGAGGACTTCATTGAACGATGGTGCGGTGTATAATAACTGGACTGAGGTAATCTCTGGGACTGGTTCCCCAGGCACTGCTAATGACAATTCCCTCCCCGTAGAACTCTCAACCTGGAAAGCAGTCTCAACCCAGGGACTGGTTAAACTCTTCTGGACAACGGACTCAGAGATTGAAAATCAGGGATTTATTATTGAGAGAAGACAGAAGTCAGAAGTCAGAAGTCAGTGGGGGGAAGTAGTCTCCTTTGCCAGTAATTCTAGTCTGGAAGGACAAGGCTCAACCACAGCCCGGAATGATTATACCTATCTTGATAAA
>JAERTJ010000201.1 GCA_016844945.1 Fidelibacterota bacterium
CTATGAGGAAGGCTTCAAGGTAGAGCGAGATTCCGGTTCCGGCTTTGTAGAAATTGGAACAGTTGGCTCAGATGTGGAGGATTATACTGATAGTGGTTTGATCTTTGGTCAGAGTTATAATTATCGTGTGGCGGCCTATACGGCTACCAATACTTCGGATTATTGTGCCACTGCCACTGCCACTGCCACTGCCACAATGTCACTGGTTGATTACGATGGCAATGTGTATGAAACGATCCTG
The DNA here is from genome assembly GCA_016844945.1 of Fidelibacterota bacterium. Lineage (GTDB taxonomy): Bacteria > Fidelibacterota > UBA8477 > UBA8477 > JABMPR01 > JABMPR01. The sequence goes on from JAERTJ010000201.1 coordinate 242, forward strand.
ATCGGCACTCAGGTCTGGATGGCTGAGAATTTGAGGGTAACGCATTATCGTAACGGCGATGCCATCCAATATGTCCAAAGCGAATCATCTGAACCTAATGTTTGGGAGAATTTGACAACTGGAGCATACGGTTATTATAATGATGACCCATCTCATCAAGCTACATATGGCAATCTTTATAATTGGTATGCAGTTGATACCACACTCCATAATATAGCCCCAGCAGGCTGGCACGTTCCCTCGGACGAGGAATGGAAAGAGCTGGAAAGGTATCTTGGAATGAGTCAAAGCGAAGCAGATGGTACAGGTTGGCGAGGTACAGACGAAGGCGGCAAGTTAAAAGAGACAGGCACCAATCATTGGAATAACCCCAACACAGGAGCCACAAACGAGAGTGGTTTTACTGCGCTGCCTGGTGGTTACCGCGGTTATAACTATGGTCATTACAGCGGTATGGGCTACGACGGTTACTTTTGGTCCGCTACTGAGGGCATTAGTTACGGCGCGTGGAGCCGTTACCTGTATTACAGCTATTCAGATGTCTACCGGAGCTACGGCAGTAAGAGCTACGGGTTCGCTATCCGTTTGCTGAGGGATTAGTCCATTTGACTATTTGGGGGTATGGGGGTTTACCCCCATCGTCGATAAAATGGGGAATTTAAGATGTCACAATACGATGAATTACCTGTGTATAAAGCCAGCTATGATTTACTCCTGGCTGTTTTCCAGTTTACAAAAAATTTTGCCAAAGAATACAAGTACACTGTAGGCGAGAAATTGAAGAATGAGATGATTGAGCTGGTAGTTCTCATCTATCGAGCAAATAGCAAGAAAGATAAATATAGAATTCTGCAGGAAGCACGGGAAAGAATCGAAGTCATCAGGTTACTTATTCGTTTGATGCAAGACCTGCAGCAAATCAGCATGAAGCAATTTGTAAATATCAATAAACGAGTTGAAAATGTATCCAAACAACTGACTGGATGGCAGAAGAAACATCGCATCAGTGAATAAACAATTATCAGATTGTCTGGCCGGCGTCGCTCATCGTTATGGCATGAGTGAGAGAGCTTTTTTAATTCCGGCAAGCCCCTTGTCCGCAGCCTGTTCAGGCGTAGTGAAACGAAGACTAGCTGGTGGACGAGGTATACCCTTCATTTCCTCTGAAAATGGGGTCATGATCAACCCATCCTGTGAAGCACAATACAAGTTTGTTTGTATGACTTATTCACGGAATCCAGTGCTTGCAAAAACTGCGCTGCCTGGTGGTTACCGCAATTATAACAATGGTAATTACAACAATATGGGCAACAACGGTTACTTTTGGTCCGCTACTGAGAACAATAGTAACAACGCGTGGAACCGTAAACTGAATTACAACAATTCAGATGTCAACCGGAACAACAACAATAAGAGAAACGGGTTCGCTATCCGTTTGCTGAGGGAATTAAGTCGATCTGATATTCCAACGAAATGCACTTGTCACAGGCCATCAGGTTATGCGGCAGGTGCCTTCGGAGGGTGTAAATGTTAACTCAGCAGAATCAACTGTCACTATTTGGTCAAGCACCAGATAATGATCTCCTTATGGACCTCTTCCAGGCCTATTTTGATGCACGCAGGAATAAACGCAATACTATTAATGCTCTGGCATTTGAAAAGCATTTTGAGCAAGAATTATTCAAACTTCATGACGAGATTACCGCAGGAATGTATACACCCAGCCGCAGTATTTGTTTTATTGTCAATAAACCTGTTAAGCGTGAGATATTCGCGGCTGATTTTAGAGACAGAGTGGTTCATCATCTCATCTATAATTATCTCTCACCCTTAGCAGAAGGAACATTTATAAACGACAGTTACAGTTGCCGGATTGGCAAGGGTACCCATTATGGAATAAGGAGAGTGGATAAATTTATCCGATCCTGTTCACAGAATTACCAAAAAGACTGCTATATCCTGAAGCTGGACATCCAGGGCTATTTCATGTCCATTAACCGTGATATCCTGTTTGATATGATCAAGAAACTTTTGCTGTCAAAGCAACATCTGGTGAACTTTGATTTGGATCTGGTACTTGGTTTAATCAAACAAACTATTGAAAACGATTCTACTGAAGGATGTGCTGTCAAGGGGAAAAGATCTGATTGGGAAGGTCTGCCACCGGATAAGAGCCTTTTTACAACAAAACCAAACTGTGGTTTACCTATAGGGAATCTAACTTCACAACTATTTGCCAATATCTATCTGAATGAATTTGATCATTATGTAAAAAGAGATTTGGGAATCAAACACTATGGCAGGTATGTTGATGATTTCGTGTTGATCCACCATGATAAGGAATACTTGAAGTCATTAATCCCGGTTATCAGAAAACAACTCTCACAAACGATTGAGGTCAAGCTTCACAACAAGAAAATCTACTTGCAACATTTCAGCAGGGGTGTCAAATACCTGGGGGCAGTCATAAAGCCGCACCGCATCTATGTTTCCAACCGCACTGTGGGCAATTTCTATCAAACCATAGATAAGCATAATCAGGTTGCCCGTAGTCACAAACCATCGGTGGAAGAGATCGAAGCATTCATCTCAAGTATGAATTCATATCTTGGAATTATGCAGCATTATAAATCATATTCAATGAGAAAAGCAATGCTCTACAAACATCTATCAGCCTGGTGGTGGAATTATGTTTATATAAGTAACGGCTACCGTCAGTTAGTAGCTTCGCAATCTTTACGATGATCAAAATTAGCAAAGCAGGGAAAAGATTTGGGATATTTATGAAGATAAAATCAATTTTAATCACACTATCCGGTTTATTCATCGCACACACATTATTTGCCCAGGAATACGTAGCTGTCCTGGAGTTTGATGGCAGCGGCATGAGCAAGATCGAAGCCAGAAATATCACGGAACGATTCTCCTACGAGCTAAGCCAAACGCGCAAGTTCAATATTATCGAACGGCAACAACTCGATCTCATTCTGGATGAACAAAAAACCCAGCTCAGCGGGTGTGTGGCCGATGAATGTGCCGTTCAGATTGGAGAACTAGCTGGCGCCAGATTTGTGATAGCTGGTTCAGTCACCAAGACCTTTGGTCTGTATGGTATTGCCGTTAGGCTGATTGATGTAGAAAGCGGTGAGATAATTACCCATGTTCTGGAAAGTGATGAAGCCGATGTTCAGAAGTTTGTGTCACAAAGAGTTCGCAACGCTGCTCTGCGTATGGCTGCTGAGGGTGGTGGTTCGAATGGGCAATCCGGTGGCACTGCGGTCACAGTAAGCAGTGGTGAAAAAGGTTCGGTGGTCTTTACTCTCAATAGAGCTGGTGCGGCAGTTTTTGTTGACGATGCTTATACTACTCAGGCCAGCAGTAAAACCGTATCCTTAAATCTTACCGCAGGTACTCACCAGATCAAATTTACCCTGGCAGGACAACAGGACTGGATCAAACAACTCGATGTGCTGGCCGGTGAAACTCTCAACTATGAAGTGACCTTTGAATCCGGTTCAGGTAGTGGGGGTGTTGCCATAGATTACGGTATTGTCATGGTCAGATCTGAGCCAACTGGTGCAACTGCTTATCTGGATGGTGTAGAGCTGGGACCAACCCCGGCCCAAAACACCAAAGTAGGTGTAGGTAAACATATGGTTAGGGTGGAGAAGCCACTATACCATCCCTATGTAGAAGAAATCACGATTACTTCAGACGGGATTGAGCAGATTCAGGCCAATCTCAAGCCTAATTTCGGGCGCTTACTGATTAATAGTGAACCAACGGGTGCTGTGGTCCAGCTCAATGGCCAACAGAAAGGCAAAACTCCCATAGATTTACCTGAGTTAGCCAGTGGTGATTACACCATTACAGTCAGTAAAGATTTATATCATGATTCTGAAGAGAAATATACCATTACTGATGGCAGTGATAATGAACGAATCATCAAACTACATCCTGCTTTTGGTCAACTCAGTGTTGAAGTGAACCCAAAGGGTGCCGATGTCTTTGTTGATGGACAATTCAAGGGAAAAGCTCCAATCACATTAGATGAATTGCCTTCTGGGACCTTTCGCCTGAAAGTAACGCAAGACTTATACGAGACCCTGGATGAAAAGATTATCATTGAGGATGGTAAGACGAATAAACAGCTAATTGTTTTAAGTCCACGCTTTGGCACGCTTAATATTACAGGGTCACCCGAATCAGCAATAATTACAATAAATGGAAAATCAGTTGGCAAGCTACCCCTGGTTAATTATCGAGTTGGTACAGGTCTCGCTGAGATCAAAATTAATGCTAAGGATTATCACGAGCATGAGCAGTTTATACAGGTTGATGTGAATGAAATATCCCCGGTCAATGTTGATTTGGTACGACATGCAGGGACAATTGTAGCGATTAGTGACCCACCTGAGGCATTACTGCGTCTGGATGGTGTTGAAGTTGGTCCCAGTCCTCAGATATTGAAGAAAGTTCCTACAGGAGATCATTCCCTCGTGTTTGCTCATCCTGATTTTTTAGAAGAAAGTAGAAGTTTTACATTGGGATTGGATGAGCGGAAGGAATTCAATATCAAGTTGGTGACCTATGAGGGGAGTATCCAACAGGATATTGATCGTTTGGCCTGGTATCGTAATCTTAGTCTAGTAGGCTCAGGAGGGTTTGCCCTGGGAGCTCTGGCTTTGAAAATGATCTCCAACTCTGCCTATGATGATTACATGGTGGCCAGCGATGCAACTGAGATCACTGATCTGTTTGATAAGGCCAATTCGACGAATCAGATGTCTGGAATTTCATTAGGGATAGCAGCAGCTGCGATAGCACCAGTTGTTTATTTTCAGTTGGATATTTCTGCTTTATCAGCGAAAATCAAGAAATAACAAAATATCATATTACAAAATCTCTAGTATCAAAATCACATAATCCCAACCGAATATTGGAAAAAGTAATTGCATGAATTAATACTACCTGATATTCAAGCCCCACTTTCTGACAAAGAAATGGATGAGTTAGGTGACTTCCTGATCTCTGAAAAGACTCCTGAGAACACCATGGATATTGCTATGCTGGATGGATACCTGACTGCTCTCTCGATTGGTCCCAACACAGTTCTTCCTAGTCAATGGATGCCCACGGTGTGGGGCGATGAAGAGATCGTTTGGGAATCGATGGAAGAAGCCCAGGCAATAATCGGTACCATTCACCGTTTGATGAACCAAATTATTTACGGATTCGAATTAAGCCCTATCGATTTCCAACCTATATTTTATGAATCAACTCATACTGGTAAGCGGATACCCATCTACGATGAATGGTGCATGGGTTTTGTCAGAGGGATGGTATTATCCCCAAAAGAGTGGGAACCGTTAAAAACTGCAGACATGAATCCTGACCCACTAGGACCGATTGTTTTATTTGGTACAAAAGAGGGGTGGGATCTATTGGAAGATGGCCCCGCTTCAAGTGTTCCTCATGCAGACTGGGAAGAGATGATTCATATTGGTGTTAAGAAGATTTATGAGTTTTGGTTACCCTACCGCAAGGCCATTCATCAGACCAATATCCGTACCGTAGAACCAAAGGTAGGACGGAACGAACCCTGTCCATGTGGGTCGGGGAAGAAATATAAACATTGTTGTTTAAACTAAGTTGTGAATGAGAGACCAAGTTAGGACACCCGATCGGAGCTTTTATCCTGCTAGGGAGGGAGTGTAGATAATTTTGTGTAAACGGTTATTGTAATTAACCTCAAAGGAAGAAAGATGAGGAACTACGATGACCAAAAAAGACGATTTGATCGATGAGCTCCTTAAGGGAGTAAAAAAACCCTGATGATTTATTTGGTCCCAAAGGCCTTCTTAAGCAGCTCACTAAATCTCTGGTAGAACGCAGCCAGGAAGTCCGTGTTCCCATCTATACCCTGGCAGAGATGTCAGTTCCACATGGCTCAGAATGCCCAGAGCTATATCCCCAAGGTGAGCTTGAAAAAGACCCTGGGTGGTGTCCTGAAATCGATCTTCAATGCTCCC
>JAERTJ010000202.1 GCA_016844945.1 Fidelibacterota bacterium
TTATCAATTTTTCCAGTTTTACCACTTGATGCAAAATCAAGCTCGCTGCTGAAAATTCTTGATTGTGATTATAAAGTGGGGACTGAGATATCAGGGGATGTCTATGTAAATGTGAGTGTTCAGCAGGATGGACTGATTGGGAGAAGGGCCAAGCTTGTTCTTCAAAACGATATTGGCCAGGTGCTGGGAGAAGAATCCTTCACCATTGATAGAGTATTTTCAAATCATAGCATCCCAGTTCTCGTCACCTCAGGAAGCACCACAAGAGTTAAAGTTACACTTATTGAAGAAAGTGAAAGCCTGAAATCAGAACACTATTTAAATGTCAGCTTGCAGGGCGGACGAAGCACGGTTCTGATAGCCAGCGAGCGTATAAATGAACTTCACAAATTTTTGCAAAGGAGCTTTCCTGACTCACTATATGACCTACAGACGGTGACTGGTACTGAAAACAGAGATGTAAATCTGGCTCCTGAGAGAGAATTCAAAAATATTGACCTTATCATTCTCAATCAACCTGGTATGACAATTTATAGTGAAGATATGGCTGATTTGATCAGGATGAATCGGGAGAATAATTTACCTCTCATTGTCTTTCATGATGGCACTGAACCCTTGAGTGCTCAGTGGGCCGACTTGCTAAATATCCAGCAACTCGAAAATACCACTGGAAATGGAGAGCTTTCAGCTTTCTGGAACCACTTGGCACAGGATCATCCCTTTTTTCTCGGTTTGCAGGGCCAGGGTGTATCCGACGCAGATTTGGTAAAGTTCCCACCGCTTGCCTCTGGGAATTTTCAACTTAAATCCCAGGGGTCAGAGTTAATTATGACCGGTGCAGATGATTCATATAACCCTGTGCTAACGCTTAAAGATGTCCCCCCTACAGCTATATTTTCCAGCGGTGGCTTGTGGAAGTGGTTTTTTCATCCCCAGGCTAATCTGTCCTTCAACACTCTGTGGGAATATCTCCTGCTGTACTTGGATGATGTTGCCAATTTCAAGCCCGTCGAGTTGCAGATACCCATTGATTCTGATGTGACGGGTGCCTTTATACAGGCAAAAATATCTGTAAAGGACTTGGACAACAGAATTATTCCTGCCGCTGAGTTGCGTGCCTGGCAGGAATTTGATGGGGGTATCAAGGAGGCACTGGATTTGACCCGAAATACTGATGGCACTCACTCGGCTACTATCCTCACCGGCCGTGCAGGCAAATCTATTGTTGTTGCGGAAGCCCTACGCTTTGGGGAACTATGGGGTCATGATACGAGTAGGATAAACCTGATGAGTTTCAATAGTGAGAATCAGTCAAAGGGTGTTGACGAGGCATTCCTTTTCCGATTAGCCAAGCAGAGTGGGGGCGAAGTCATTCAGTATGGCCAAGAAAAATTACCGGATATTCCAATCCAATATTTTGCTGAAAATACATCTTATAAGTTAACTGGAGTCCGTTCATCAGTTCTGTTTGTGATGCTTGTCACCCTCTTTGTTGCTGAATGGGTAATTCGCCGCCGAAACGGTCTGCTATAAGGGATTTAACTTTCTGACAGAGGGCATGCCGCCTATATTGCTGCGCTTTTTTTGAGAGGAAACTAAACGAGGGATAAATGAAAAACATTTGCATAGTGGGGACGGGTTATGTTGGTCTGGTAAGTGGTGCCGGATTGGCAGATTTTGGCAATAAAGTTATATGTACAGATATCGATCTGGAAAAGATTGAGATGTTAAATCGCGGTGAGATTCCAATTTACGAACCTGGATTGAAGGAACTCATTGATCGCAATGTAAATGCTGATCGTCTGACTTTTAGTGCGGACATTGAAGCTGCTGTGCGGGAATCGGAAGTGATTTTTATTGCAGTTGGCACTCCAATGGGTGATGATGGTGCTGCAGATCTGCGTGCAGTTGAAGCAGTTGCCACTACAATTGCCAAAAATTTAAACAACTATAAGATCATTTGTACCAAGAGTACTGTCCCTGTTGGAACGGGAGCTCGAATTCAGGCATTGGTCATGACTGAGCGCGTTGAGGACATTGATTTTGATATCGTTTCTAATCCTGAGTTTCTCCGTGAAGGCTCAGCCGTAAAAGATTTTCTTTTGCCAGATAGGGTCGTCTTGGGAGTCAATAGCAAGAGGGCTGAATCAGTAATGGCAGATGTCTATCGACCTTTGTTTATAAATGAGACTCCCATGGTTATCACCAATATTCCATCAGCAGAAATGATCAAGTATGCATCTAATGCTTTTCTGGCAGTGAAAATTTCTTTTATCAATGAAGTCGCAAATCTTGCAGATCAGGTTGGTGCTGATGTCCATACCATCGCAAAAGCGATGGGGCAGGATGGTAGGATTAGTCCCAAATTCTTGCACCCCGGGCCTGGATACGGAGGCAGCTGTTTCCCAAAGGATACAGAAGCATTGGTGCACACTGGTGAGAACCATGGTGTTCAGTTTCAGGTTGTGAAAGCAGCGATTGAGGCCAACAAGACTCAGAGAAATGTGATCCTTGAAAAAGCCAAGGATTTAGTGCCTGATTTAGAGGGTAAGACGGTGGCCATACTGGGCTTGGCCTTCAAAGCTAATACTGATGATGTGCGAGATACACCTGCTGTTGAAATTATTCAGGGCTTAGAGAAAGCAGGAGCGGAAGTGCGGGCGTATGATCCTATTGCGGCTGAGAATATGAAGAAATTCTTCTTTCCCAAATTAGATACGCGCAGTACGGTCGTTGAGACCATCACTGGTGCTGACCTGGTTATCATCCTCACTGAATGGAATGAATTACGTGGATTGAGTCTAGAGTCATTAAAACAGTTGGTGAAAGCCCCCAATATTGTTGATGCAAGAAACATTTTGAGCATCGATCAATTGAAAGCGATGGGCTTTAATTATAGAAATGTTGGCCGAAGTAAAATTTAGCTTAAATAAAAGTTGAAATCTCAGGGGTTGAAATGCAGGATTTACTAAAAAGAATTGAAAACAAAGATATAACCGTTGGTGTTGTAGGATTAGGCTATGTGGGACTACCCCTGGCCGTTGAATTTGGAAATGCCGGTATTCGCACAATAGGTATCGATGTAAATGTTGATCGTGTTGAGCAACTGAATCAGGGTGAAAATTATATACAGGATGTAAAGGATGAGGAACTTAAAACCCTGGTAGAAGCTGGTACTTTTACTGCCACTACTGATTTTTCAAGCATCAAGCATATTGATGCAATCTGTATTGCAGTTCCGACCCCACTGAGTAAAACAAAAGATCCTGATATTACCTATATCTTGTCGGTGAACAAAGAATTAGAAAAATATGTTCATAAAAATCTGGTTGTCATTTTAGAGAGTACCACCTATCCCGGTACCACTCGTGAACTGATTCAGCCTGCTCTTGAGGCTTCAGGGCTCAAAATTGGGACTGATGTCTTTCTCTTGTTTTCACCTGAACGCGTAGACCCAGGAAACCCAGTCTTTCATACGACCAATACTCCAAAGGTCATTGGTGGTGTTTCGGAGAACTGTCTGAAAATGGGTATGGCCGTATACGGGCATGTCATGGATGAACTGGTCCCGGTTTCCTCACCTGAAGCAGCCGAACTTACCAAATTGCTGGAAAATACTTTTCGTAGTATCAATATTGGTCTTGCCAATGAGATGGCAATCATGTGCTCCAAGTTGGGTGTGAATGTCTGGGAAGTAATCGATGCAGCGGCCACCAAACCATTTGGATTTATGAAGTTTACACCAGGTCCTGGTCTTGGGGGACATTGTATTCCTATTGATCCGCATTATCTATCCTGGAAAATGAAGACCCTAAATTATAAGGCGCGCTTTATTGAGTTGGCCAGTGAAGTGAATGCTGCCATGCCGGAATATGTGGTTGAGCTAGTGGGGTCTGGGTTAAATAAAGATGCAAAAAGTATCAATGGATCAAATATTCTATTGTTAGGAATGGCTTATAAACCAGATATAGATGATGTCCGTGAATCGCCTGCACTGGATGTGTATGCCTTACTTGAAGCTAAAGGTGCCAAGGTGAATTTTCATGACCCTTATGTTTCCGAGATCAAATTTGATTCCCGAATGGAGCAGTCAGTTGATTTGGCCATGGACAAATTAATGGATTATGATTGTGTTGTCATCACTACCAATCATTCTGAGTACGATATTGGGGCTATTGTGGAAAATGCCAAGCTGGTAGTAGATACAAGGAATGCCTCTGCACACATAACCAGTGACAAAGTCATTATGTTGGGCGCTAAGCAATGAACTTGAAATTTTTAATAGCCTTAGTCTTTATGCCTTTGCTGGTTTTTTCTCAGGATTATGGGAAGGTAACTCCCTCTCAAGGTAGTGACGAATTGATTGCTCCTGTGAATGTCCAAACCTTAGAGGCTGCCACAGTTGTCTTGGAGAAAAGTATTGACCCAGACAAGTATCGTGTAGGACCCGGAGATATTTTCAGCCTTTACATAAAGTTAAAAGGTGATGACTTTTTTTACATTACAGTGACGCCTGCAGGGAATCTTTTACTGCCGTCCATTGGCACCGTCTTCGTTGATGGATTATCGCTTGCAACTGCGCAAAATCTTATACGATCTGAGTATTCAAAAGTATTTCCAAATTTAGAGATCAGTATTACACTAAACTCTTTACGGAAATTTAGGGTGTCGCTCGCGGGTGCAGTTTTAAATCCTGGATTAGTAAAAGTTTCTGAATCCATGCGATTGTCCGATATGCTTTCGTCGACTGAAACAAAGCCTTTAGCTGAAGATTTTAATATCAAAATTAAAAATGGTGATGTTACCCAGACATATGATCTTACTGAATATTATGTAAATGGAGACTTAGACCAAAACCCCTTTTTACGTACAGGTGATGAAGTACTTGTCCCTTTTGGGTCATTTGAGAAAAATGGAATTGTTGTGCGAGGTGCGGTTGAAAATGAAATCTATGATGCGATCAAGGAAAATGAGTCGCTAGGAAACTACATCCGTAGGAAGGTCTATTTCAATAGTGAATTGGATATTGAGAGGATCAGTATTGCGAGGAAGGTGAGTGTGACCTGGGAATACAATTACATTTCAATTGGGGAAATGGATTCATTTGTCCTGCAAGCAGGTGATGAGATAAATTTCCAACGCGAGAAATCTGTAAAGTTAATTGGGCATATAGGTAACCCCGGTTCCTATCAGTTAATTCCGGGTGCAACAGCAAGCGATTATATTACCGAAGCTGGAGGAATTTTATCAAGCGGATCACTAGGGAGAATGAGAATTATACGATCCAGTGGGGAGGTGCTTACTTCAAGTGATACAGTGATCCAGAAAGGTGATACTATAGATGTAAGAAGTTCACTCTCATATATCGTGTTTGGTGATTCGAGTCTAATGACCAATCTAAATAGAGTCATCACGGTCATGCTTGCATATTTAGCTATAGGTAACAGGTAATCCCAATCGACCAGAGCAGGGTAAAAGATATGAATGAATTATCCGTAAAAGAATTTCTTGTCACAATTTACAAGTATAAAAAACCAGTTATCATGATTACTGGATTCGCAGCAATTATTTCCGTCGTTGTGGCGTTATTATTACCCAAAGTATATAAAGCTACTGTGGTAATTATGCCTCCCCAAATGGAAAGTGGTTTGGGACTTAGTAGTCTCATGGGGAACCTACCACTGGGAGGTTTTGGTCTTGGGGGGGAGGATGAGGGTGTTAACAACTATCTCGCGATTCTAACTAGCAGGACACTTAATGCGTCAATCATCCGTGACTTTGATCTTGAAGCCGAATATGAAAGTGAAAACATTAATGAAGCGATAAAAGGACTTGCTGGAAATACCAATTTTGTGGTTAGGGATGAGGGCACCATTAGCATAACAGCATATTCTGAGGATCAGGAAAAGGTAGCTCCTCTTGCAAACGCGTTTGCCTACAAACTTGATAGCCTGAACAATTTACTGTCAAATGAAAGAGCAAAAAATAATAGAATATTTATTGAAGAACGATTGAATCAGATCATGCTTGAAGCTGAAGCGGCTGAAGACAGCCTAAGGGCTTTTCAAGATCGGTACGGAATTATCGAAATTGCGGTTCAAACTGAAGAATCTCTTCGTGCCCTAGCAGAGATTGAAGCTGCGATTATAAAGGAAGAAATCGAATTAGATGTTTTGTTAAATACGACAGTTTCTACGAACCAGGATGTCATTCAAAAGGAAATTTCGATTGCTTCAATGAAAAATAGATTGATGGCCTATACCCAGGGTGAAGATAAAGGACACATCATAAAGAGTGTTCAAAGCCTACCTGAGAGAGCAATTCAGTACGGTAGACTTTGGCGTGAAGTTGAGGCCAAGAACACAGTCCTCACATTTTTGCTTCCAGAATATGAACAATCCAAAATTAAAGAAGTAAAGCAATCCTCTACTGTACAAATATTGGATCAAGCGATTCGACCATTTAAGAAAGCCCGACCTGCGCGAACAATTATAGTACTTCTGAGCACAATGTCTGCTTTTGCGCTATGCCTCTATGGTGTTCTTTTCTACGAAAAATATTTCATGGAAAAATCGGAATAAAAGATATAAATCTTCCAAGACAATATCTGGGGAATATTCTCACTCTTTTAAAAGGGACATCACTTTCCCAGCTGATACCGATCATCGTAACCCCTATTATTGTGAGGCTCTATTCGGCTGAACAGATTGGTTCGCTGGCAGTCTTTATTGCCCTTAGTTCAATTTTGGCAACCTTCCTTCCACTTGGGTATGAGCAAGCTATCATGTTGCCACAATCCAAGAGACGTACACTTGGCTTGGTCCGAATATCCGTTTTCGGAATTATCGTAATGAGTCTAGTCAGTTACCTTGGAATTAGTTTTTTCAAGGCGTATGGTATTGGAGATAAGTTTTTATCACCCCTAGATATTTGGTTGTGGGCAGTACCTATATCAGCTGTATTTTTAGCCCTCAGTAATGTGTTCAATGTGCTGAACTTAAAAATGGGTGGTTTTAAAACAGTCTCAACTGCTCTAGTCATTAAGTTCACAACGTTGGCAGGAATTCAGATTCTCGGTGGACTTTTGAAACCGGAGTTGTTTGTTTTGGTATTAGCTCGAATCTTTGGAAACATCCTTCAATTTGTGAAGCTTGCAAAAAACAAATTGTTTTCGCCAAGCAGGATAGGGTACAAGAACTTGGTAAGACTGAGTCAAGAATATCGGAAATTTCCACTATTCAATATCTGGGGAGCTCTGGCAAACATTATTGGTTTACACATGGTCACGCTCCTAATATCTTACTACTACACTCAAAATGATGTTGGAGCCTTCGCGGTTATTCAAAGAGTTTTGGTGTTTCCATTAGCCCTTTTTAGCCAGGCAATTGGGCAGGTCTACTATAAGGCTGTTGTTAAGGAAAAGATTCAAAGCAGCCACGGAAGAAAAACCATAGCACAAACAATAGCCGTATTGTTAGTCCTCTCCATCGTGATATTTGTTCCCCTTTATTTTGTTGGCGGAAAAATCGTCCTCAGTGTATTCGGCGAAAAATGGGCTTCATCTGCTTCATTCGTAAAAATTCTCATCCCCCTGTTTGTTGCTCGATTTATTGCAAACCCGATAAGTCATACCCTAAACGCATTCCAGAAACAGCAATACAATCTGCTTTGGCAAGTTGCATTTCTGTTTACCGTAATTGGAATATTTGCCTATAGCAACGCATGTCATATGCCATTCTACGATACCCTGCAACTCTATTCGTTAGGCATTGCACTAATGTACCTATTTCAATTAGGAATGAATATCAAAGTTGGGTTTTCCAGTGCAAGCTAACTTAGAGCGAATTCCTGATATTCGATTACGTGATCATATTGTGGAAATTTTAGCAGTTATTTTTCTATTGGTTAATATTGTAATTCAGCCGGCAGGAAAATATGGTGAATATGTACTGGGCACTCCCCGGATTAACATTACCATACTGAATGTATTCTTGTTGACACTATGTTTAGGATATTACTTGTTTAATTTGAAGGAAATTTATCATCAAAAGATTTCCCCTGCATTTCTTCTTCTTCTCTACCTGATATCCATTCAAATTGTGTCTTATCCTGAAGCGATAGGGTATGGAAATGAGGGATTGTTACCATACATAAAAACAGTGGCTAAATCCATTGTTGCTTACAGCTTATGGTACATAGCGGGGAGGAATCTGCATTCAGTATTAAAGTTTGAATGGTTACCGCGGGTTCTGCTCATTTCATGGATATTTATTTCTGTGTTTACAATCAACAATGCCTTGTCCAATATTCGAAACTTTTCACTTATTATAGATGGGCATCTGATTTATTTGATGCTCGCTGACACATATGCAATCCTAGCGCTTTTTGTCATTCATCAACACAAAAATGTTTTTTTCAAGAATGTGATATATGTTGTTTCAATCATCGTGTTGGTTGCGCTCCTATCTAGAACAAGTCTCTACGTATTTGCATTTACATATTGTTTGTACTTGTATCGTTCTCATAAATTTCAATTTGTCATCATGGTTTCGATGGCAGTGTATCTACTCGTGATGTTTACTGACGACCTGGTTGGTGACAGAATGTTCAAAATTCTTGTCGGGGGTAAAGATAAATCGGCTCAAATGAGAAGGGGCTTCCTAAGAGAGGGTTTTGATCAGATTCAAAGCAATTGGTTCCTTGGGAAATTCATGGGTGATGTTGATATATATGAGGGACGAACTGGCCGATATATACATAATATCCTGTCCATATGGAGACAGTTTGGAATAGTTGCTTTCGGAATTTTTATTGTCATGTCTGTTCGTGCCTATGTTAAATTCTTTTTTGGATGGTTAAATAACAAATTGAATGATAACGGGATACTTCTATTCTATTTCGCCACTTATACTTTGGCAGAACTGGTAGTCGCACGCACTTTTACATCAGCATACATATGGCTGTTTATTGCCGCCAGTGAAAGGAAGGTCTGGTTCAAAGATGCTAATTAGTATACTTATGCCTGTAAAAAATGAAGCACTACATATTGGTGAGGCAATAGAAAGCATTCTCGGTCAGTCTCATAAAGATTTTGAACTTATCATTGTTGATGATCACAGCGATGATCACACCAGAAGTGTAGTAGAAGAGTTTCTACAGGATGACAGAATTAAACTATTTCAGAATGAAGTAGATCCAGGAAAGAATATTTCTTTTAATATTGCCTTCGATAATTGTTTAGGTGAAATCATCTGCCTGATGGGGGGAGACGATACAATGCCTTTGGAAGGCCTTGCTCATCGCGTTGATGCACACACACAAAATTCGATGATAGTCATGGCACGACTTAAAACATTCTCTACTTACAGGAAATATGATAATTTAATATATCCTCGCAAATTGAATGTTGCGAATTACAGTGGGGGTGCAATTTCCATGAGTAGGGATTTGGCGGAAAAGATGTTTCCGCTTCCTGAATCACTCCCAAATGAGGATATTTGGTTAAAACTTCATTCAAAATACATGTTCTCCGAAAGAATCCACCTGATAAACGATATTGTTCTAAACTACAGAATCCATGAGAATAATTCGTTCACCTATACAGGTGACTATGAAGTGTTGGATAGGCAGATTAACAAAAGGATGTATGCATATAACCTATTTCTTGAAAAATATAAAAACAATTTTCCAAGAACCATTGTTGATGAACTCGCTGGTAAAATTGCACTTGAGACGCTAAGATTTAAAGGGGATTTGTTTGGGATACTAATATTTAGGAAGGTGTCTCTTAGGGAAAAACTGCCACTTATGTTAAAAGCCAACAAATTTTTGAATACTACTCGCAAACAAATAGTAAGACTTTTAAATCGATGAAAAAAATACTGTTTATTCTGGATGGTGCAGGTCGTATCCCCCAGATTATTAAAGAGTCTCAATCAATTGACCACAAAGAAATAGGAATGGACTTGATCTCTAGTGGTTATGAAGTTGAGTATACAGATTTTGATAGCCTAAATAACGAATCAGAAGTTGTTCAGAATGCCGTAATTATTTATGCCAGTTCTCAGATTACAAGATACAAGAAATATATAGAAGATAGTTGTGCAGTATTAAAAGAACAAAACTTCCTCATCCCATCTTATGAACTTCTCCTGGCACATGAGGATAAAATTATTCAGTCGCTTTTATTAAAGCAATTAGATATAAATAGTCCACGTGCCTGGTATATTAGTAGCTCTAATAGCTTAAAATTACTGACTTCGGAATTGACATTTCCTGCGGTAATGAAACAGAATGCTGGGTATGCAAGCAAGTCTGTTTTCCTTTGCCATAATTCACAGGCGTTGAAGAGAAACTTTAAAAAAATTGTACTAACAGAGCGATCATTTGCGGATGCCATCTTGGAAAGTTACCGTAAAATAAAATTTTGGGGTAAATATCCACAACTCACAGGGAAAGCCTTGATCCAAGAGTTCCTTCCCAATGATGGATTCGATTTCAAAGTGCTCATATTTTGGGATATAATCTTTATCCTGAAAAGGTACTCAAAACCAAATGATTGGAAGGCCTCAGGGAGTGGACTTTTTGAGTTCATATCTGAGGTAGATAGGGAGTTGTTGGAGTTTGCTCTGGATGCACGGGAGAAAATCAATGCACCCTATCTATCTTTGGATATTCTTCTATCTGGTGATCAATACTATCTCATTGAATTTCAAGCAACACATTTTGGATTAATTACCATGGAATCTCAAACGAGCTTTTGGAAGAAGGATGGAGTAGTTTGGAAAAAATTCAATAAAGAAAAAAGTAATCATGCATATTACTTCTCATATGCCATCAAACAGTTTTTGAGTCAAAATCCATGATTTTAGATGATCGCAAAACAGGGGACATTACCGTTGGTATCCCCTTTTATTCAAAATCAACCATATCTGAGCTAAAGGAAGCAATTGATTCCATTCTAATGCAGTCTGTCCGCCCTGTAGTTGTCCATCTTATTCAGAACGGGAGCGTACCTGAGAGAGTTAAAGTCTATATTGAATCAGTACTACAGAAGCATGAGAATGTCAAATTAATCACCACAGAATTACCAAACTTGCCAACAGCGTTAAATGCCAGTATTCAAGCTACCCGCAGTAAATATTATGCACGAATGGATGCCGATGATATTTCCCATAGGGATAGACTTAAAGTTCAGTTGAAGTATCTGGAAAGCCATCCCAAAGTTCAGATTGTTGGTGGGTTTGCAAGGGAATTTCAGACCGGCCAAAATGTAGAGCAGGGGAATCTAAAGCAAATGCCTACTTCATATACTGAGATGGAAAGATGGTTTCATTATAGAAATCCATTTGTACATGCCTCGGTAGTATTCCGTATGAGTGTATTTGAGACTCTCGGATATTACAATGAGGATTTCTCAACTGATCAGGATCTTGAATTGTGGGCTCGTGTCTTTAGGATGAAAATCAGAGTCGCAAATGTTTCTGAGACCGTGGTATATTTTCGAACAGATAATATGATCAGCAATCGGTCTAAATCTGGTGCCGTATGGAGACAAACAAAAGCGAGGTTCAGTTACAATACGATTAATCCCTTGTTAAACATATATAAAACGTGTGCACTTCTTTTTCGTCTATCTCCAGCTCCAGTAAGACAATTTGGTTATCGGAAGTTAAGAAAATAGTCTGGTTTACCAGCTAAGTATCCATCCCGCGATAAGTAAGGGTCCAGGGTGGTTCTGGTAGCTGGCAATGATAGAGCAATAAGGTGTCATGTAATAATCAATTGAGATTTTAAAACTATCATCCTTGTGAAGCTCTCCTAAGACGAAATCACCCTCCTCTTCAAACTCATGATCCCCGGTCGTGTAGTCTGCCAAGGGGTCATTGCCGATATAATTACCGACGATGGTATGGTTATATGCCCCAGACATGTGTAGAGTGGGATAGAGTTGCCACTGTGTGTGGATAGATAACTGTTTTGAGTTGGGACCAACTGGAAAACCCAAGACTCGCCCTGACGAGGTAAAACTATTGACTGGATAGTGATGAGAGTATGTCCACGGTCTAGCGGCAGTATATTCAATATTAAGGGAAGGAAGATTTCGAGTTGGGTAATATGTGGCTCCCACCTGGAAAACAAACTTATTACCCCACCAGCCTGAGAACAGTTTGAAAAAGTCCAGTTCATCAAAAAACCAGGTACCATACGTTGTAAGTCCTGGTGTAATTCTCCACTTGAAGTCCAATGCCATAAGCAAATTGTCAAGATCTCCCTGGAGGTGCTCTTCAGCAAACAGAAAATTCACCGGATTCAAGTACCCCAATTCGAAATCACGATAGGCATAGATGACCATTTCGTTGAAGGCGAATTCAAAATTTGGGTTCAGATCAAATTCAACCCTGTGAGCTGATAAATTGCGGCGAGTATTGGTTGTGTCTGTCTGTAGTGGATCATTTGGGCTGAGTCTGGCATGAATAAATTTATATCTCAAATGGGGGAGTTGAATCGACCAGTCCACATGGGGTAAAGGATTGACATTGTTGGAAAGGATAGGAGAGTTATCCGGTGAGTATCCCCAGTATATGGGTTGCCTGTGAATACCAATATTGAAGTCTTTATGGGTATAAGTCAGTGAAGAAGTAGGGTAGTCCCAGGTGATCCATTCGATATATTCACGATCCAGTATATAGCCTTCCTTGTAGCTCTCAGGTAACGAGCTGAATGCTTCATTTCTGGTGAGTCGATGATAGGTATACTGAGTTGTAAAGGCAATACTTCCCACCACTCCATATATCCCGAGGTGATCGGTATAATACCCACGAGTATTTTCTCCATCCATTTGCAGTCTGAAGGTTTCTGACCAGTTAATCCATCCTGAAGCTTCTTTCTGTTTATACGTCATGAAGAATGGCTCAATAGCGAGTGAATCTGATGTGAGAAGTCTCCTGTAATTGTTCCGGGTCCATGGAAATATAATTCCCTCCTCTGAAATCTCTCTGTTGAGTTCTTTCTGGTAGTGCAGTAGTATGCTTCTGTCTTTTAGCGTAAGCTCCGCGCGGTGTGTTCCAATCTCATTAAGCATTTCATTTATTTGAGTATAGGTAAATGGTCTGGTACTCCAGTTTTCTGCGTCAATATGTCCGAGACTTTCGTGTCGCTGGAGAAAATGATAGACCGGATGATCGGAAATAAAGGGAACATTCTGAGCAATGAGAGTATGAATGAGCAGGAGCAACAGATAGATTTTTTTCATGCGAAAAAAATAAGACAGGTTTATTCATATGCATGCATTAATCAGCAGCATGGTGACCTTTGATTCCCGATTGAAGCGTTTATATTCTTTCCGTTTTTTGGTTTGAAAAAACCAATGTATATATGACCTGAAAGGACATGCGAAGAATAATATGCCACGTTGGCTTGAAAGAATTTTGCTGCTTGTATCTGACCTGATTGGACTGACCCTAAGCTTTTTTCTGATCTTTATACTCAGATTTGAATCAGGGATGTATAACAATACCATCCAACTGGCCTGGTCGGATATGCAATCTCCGTCAATCTTACTAGCGCTTTTCTGGGTGATCCTTTTTACACTGAATGGTCTCTATAAAATTAATCGAACGCTATCCCGTTCAGATGAGCTCATAAATATCATTAAATATGTGTTCATGGGGATTTTTCTAATCTATTTACTCACTGTCGATCTGGATAATCCAGTCACTTTTGGTAAAAGTATCCTCATCTTTTATGGCATTACTCTCATTGTCAGTATAAGTATTGGTCGCATGATTGTACGGTCTCTCCACATAAATCTGCTTGAAAAGGGTAAGGGGCTGGCCAACACTTTGATTATCGGGTTGAATCGTCGTGGGCTGATGGTACAAGACGCTTTTTATGAAAAGCCCAGGTCTGGTTATAAACCGGTTGGTTTTATCCGCATGTTAGGTGAAGAAGCACTCAGCGAAGACGTGCTTAGAATTCCTGTTGTGGGTGGTTTAGAGAATCTATCTGAGGTAATTCGGGAATTGTCCATTGATGAAGTGATTCTGGCGCTTGAGCGAGATCACCACGACAACACGGTTGATATAATCAGGTTGCTACAGGACCATAAGGTGGGTATTAAAACCAATCCAGATATGTTTGAAGCAATTTCCGGTATGGCAAGGACTCAACAGTTGCATGGAATTCCCCTCATTGATATCATGCCTGATTATATGCCGCTCTGGGAGCGTATTGCTAAACGACTTTTTGACCTGGTTGTAGCAGTTCTAGCCCTGACCGTAGTTTCACCCGTGTTAACGATTATTGCGATTGCTATAAAAATTGATTCAAAAGGACCTGTATTTTTTGCTCAGGAGCGAGTGGGAAAGAACAATAAGCCTTTCAAGGTCATCAAATTTAGAACCATGATACAGGATGCTGAAGCTGAGACTGGACCAGTATGGGCCACTGAGGCAGATCCCCGTATTACCAGAGTTGGCAAAGTTTTACGTCATTTACGCCTCGATGAGATTCCCCAGGCCTTCAATGTATTGAAAAATGAGATGAGCCTTGTAGGACCAAGACCCGAGCGAAGATTTTTTGTAGATAAGATTACCGAACTGTATCCCCTCTACCCGAGAAGACATCAAGTCAAACCGGGTATCACTGGCTGGGCACAGGTAAAGCAGGGGTACGATACCACTCTGGAAGCATCCAGATTGAAACTGAAATACGATCTATTTTATCTTGAGAATATTTCGTTGAGGCTCGACTTTAAAATTATTATGTACACTGTATATGTCATGCTCAGCGGATCGG
>JAERTJ010000203.1 GCA_016844945.1 Fidelibacterota bacterium
ATCTTAGAATCTTTGAGAAGTTGGGTGTTAAGCGTCGGACAGAAGCAGTGATTCGAGCCCAGGAACTTGGACTTTTGTAAGACCCATCGTAAGTCATAAAATCCTAATCAGATTATTGCTGGTTGATCGGAAACCACTGCTGTAGACTATATTTGCGCTCCAAATTTCACCATTTATATAAAAACAATACCAAATTCGATACTTCGGTATCTAAGTATCATTTGCAGTCATATCTAGATTTCCTCTGAATTGGAGGCGAGAAGCTATTGCTCAAAGGAAAGCATCATGAAGACTCAAGACAATAACAATCAAAGAACTCCAGGCCCTTACATGTATGAATTCAAACTAATGGGGGAGTTGAATGGGCATTGGACCAAATGGTTTGGACCAGAATTCAGTGCCTCAACCATTGAAGGAAATACCATACTGACTGGATCTGTAATGGACCAATCTGCGCTTCATGGTCTGTTGAAAAAGATACGTGATCTTGGAATGACATTGCTATCAGTCAATTGTCTGGATGATGCAGAATTAGAAAAAGAATCTCAAAGGAGGGAAAAATGAGATCAATCGAAGCACTAAGGGGATTGGTAATGGTTTTACTCTTGATTGCGACCCCCACAGTAGCTCAGGAGGAACCCTGGGTGATGCAATCTACTGATGATGGGGAAATCGTAGTCGAGAGCAGAATCTACGAACAAGGTGAGGATTTGCAGATAATAGAGTACATCGTGACCACCAGTGCAGATGTCACTCTGGATGAATGCATAAGAGTTCTAAAAAACGTAGAGAATCATAAGATTTTCATGGATGATCAAGTGAGCAAAGTAGTAAAGGTCCTATCTGATAATGAGTGGGTTATCTACTACTATACTGATTCACCCTGGCCCATGCCAGATTCAGATTGCGTATCACGGATGAAGTTCATTGAGAACATGGATGATGGAGTAGTTCGTTTTCACATCAACGCCGCACCATCTGATTATCCAGAATCAAAAGTAAAGCGCATGTCGATTTACAATGTAAGCTATGATTTTAAAAGTACAGCCACTAGGCAGGTTGAGATCGTAATCTCTGCAAAAATGTCCCCGGTCATACAGGCACCGATGTGGCTGGTTAAAAGCATGTTTCCCGAGGGACCAGCTGATGTTGCTCGGAAGATTATCAAACTCACAGAATCTGTATAGCAGATCAAATTGAATTTTAGGGAGAAGTAAAATGCGTATCAATAATTTTAAAAGTATCATGCTGGTTTTGTTCATCATAACACTTAGCAATTGTGCCAGCGTCAAGTATGTCGGTCAAGACTTTGAGCCTACGACAGATATTGAAGTATTCTATTCCGCAAAAGAGATTACTGGCGATTACGCTGTGATCGGCCATGCTCTTGGAGTGAGTCTTTTTGTCTCACCAGATAAAATCCGTGAAAAGCTGGAAACAGAAGCAAGAGAAAAGGGCGCTAATGCCGTTCTGATCCAGGGAATAGCCAAGGGTGAAGTTCTTATCACTACAGGCTTCGCAACTCCTGAAAGTCAAGTCCAAGCTTCATTCATCAAGTATAAGAAATGAATTATCTGGTTGAATACGGAAGGATATCTAAAATGAACAAAGAGAGAAAAACTGCAATCTGGGTAGGAGTATTATTCATCGTCGCCCTGGTGTTTAATCTCATAGCAATGGGAGTATATCAGCCCATCCTCAGTGGCGAAAATTACCTCAGGGATGCCCAGCCGGATAGAATGCAGGCCGTCATCGGTGTGATATTGGATCTGATCTGTGGCCCAGCAATTCTACTGATTCCAATAGTAGCTTTCCCGATACTGAAGATATATAGTCTTAGATTGGCGGTCGCGTATATAGGATTCAGGGCCGTAGAGGTAGTATTCCATATGGCACATGGTCTAAAGACACTTTCCATCATCAATCTAAGTCAGGCATATATAGAAGCAGGTTCACCATCAAACTCCTGGTTTGAGACTCAGGGGCAACTGATACACGCACAGAATGACTGGTCAACCCTCATCTACATTATGATCTTCACGATCGGGGGTCTGATGTTCTATGTAAATCTATATGGATCACGAGTTGTTCCACGATGGATCTCGGTGTGGGGGTTTGCAGCAGTGTCACTGTTACTTGCGGGTTCAATCATTGGATTGTTGGGTCTAATGCCACTGGGTAGCGTCATGTCCTTTTTTGGGCCAGCTGTAGCGCTGAATGAGCTGACTCTGTCCGTCTGGTTGATCACGAAGGGGTTTAATAAACATACTCTGCACTCGGCCTCAGCAAACCCTGAGAGCCTGTAAGGTGTTTCGAGGATATGGAAGGTAGAAGGGTATCAAATATGATCAAAACCGGACACTATCTTGGTAAAGAAGAGAAATTACTCAAGAAATTCAATAGAACGCTTGCTCGCTATTTGAAAGAAATCACTCCAAAATATGGGCATGAATTTTCAGAGCTGGTTCGAGTATCTGCAAGGGAAAAATTTCTTGAGCTTATTCCCCGTATTCCCTATTACAATGCTAAATCCTACCAGGAGATCATACTGACAAACGCAATTCTCATTGCACTGACCCGGGCAATGAGGGAGCATGGCAAATCAGTGGAAGATTCGCTAAGAATCCAAGTCAAAATAATGAGAGAGAAGTATGCACGCATCCCGCGATTCGTGGGTAGGATCTTCGCGTCAAACATTGGTGGTTACTTTTTAAATAGGTTGGCGATCAAAGTAACACAGGAAGGTTGGAACACCGAATATATCAAGGGAACAACTGAGGATGATTACGATGTTTCGATCATCACCAGACAATGTGGGGTGGTAGAATACCTGAGATCTGAGCAAGAGTTCGACTACTTGAAATACTGTAATTTTAGTGATTTCCTCATGTTTCCACAGATGAATATTGGCTTAAAACAGACCAGTCAGATAGAGAGTGGGGAGTGTCGTTACTGTATGAAACACGATGACCATACTGAGATTCCAGAATCATTAAAGTCTATTTATTAGGAGAAAAATTAAATGAATACGTACAGGAAAACTAGCATTTACGTAGGTATATTCTTTATTCTGTCTACGCTTACTGGAGTGTTGAGTGTCTTCGCTTACGGTGACATTCTGCAATCAACTGATTACCTGACTGAATTTAGTGCAAACAAAACCAGAATAGTTATTGGTACAATTTTAGAGTTGATGTGTGCAGCTGCGTTTGTGCTCATCGCTGTAAATGCTTATCCGGTTATGAAACGATTCAGCGGTCCCATCGCAACAGGATATGTAGTGGGCCGCAGCTTTGAAGCAATTCCATTTATTACTAGTGTGATTTGTCTCTTGTCACTGGTGAGTATTAGTCAAGAGTTCACCGCCGCCGGAGGTAACAACGAAACACTTCTGGCTGCAGGCTCAGCCCTTCAAGCTATGCGTCACTGGGCCAACATGCTTGGACCATTGGTGTTCTGTGGTGTTGCAGCCTTTCCATTCTACACTTTGCTGGTAAAAACACGGCTGGTTCCTGGATGGATAGGATGGTGGGGACTCGTTGCCACATTCCCATACTTCTGTGCAGGTTTAGCAAGTCTGTTCGGTTTCGACACAACATCAGCACCTGCGATTCTCATGATTGCACCCTTTGCTATCAATGAAATGGTTCTGGCTGTTTACCTCATCATAAAGGGGTTTAATCAAGATGCACTGGAAAGTGTTAACTAGTCAGAGACAGAGGAGGTTAGTGTCATGCTTGAAGGATTAGGGATATTCATTGGAGTTGTCGTAGCTTATCTGGGTAGCGTGATCCTGCTACCCATCATGGATGTGAAGGAACAACCGATGCAGATTGCTACGGAAGCTGTTGAGGTACCTTCATATCGTCAAAATGTTGAGTTCTTGGTGGAAGGTGAAGTAATCAGTGGTTGGTTGTACCTTCCAGATTCTGTAACAGCGGCTGTGCCATGTGTTGTAATGAATAATGGATTTTGTGGTACCAAGGACATGATCCTGCCTCCCTACGCGAAGCGGTTCACGGAAGCGGGTTCTGCGGTATTGAGTTTCGACTATCGCCACTTTGGGGAGAGTGAAGGGCACCCCCGTCAACTCTATGCCATAGAACTTCAGTTGGCTGATTCTCGTGCGGCTATTGCCTACGCCAGATCTCGTCCCGAAATTGATCCTGAAAAGATCGTTGTTTGGGGTACCTCCTCCGCTGGAATATCAGGGATTCTTCTTGCAGGAACTGATCAAGAGATAGCTGGGGTAATTGGTCAGACACCTTCCTTCGATCACCAAATAGACGGAAAAAAGATTCTGAAACGTGATGGAATGGGCTGGTTCCTGAAACTCATCGTTCATGGACAGCGTGACAAGGGGAGATCCAGGATTGGTTTGTCAGAACATACTTTTCCTGCAGCTGGAAAACCAGGAACAACAGCTATGTTGATCGGACCGGGAGTGTACGAAGGCTATGAACAAATGGCTCTGAACTCTACAACATTCAAAAATACAGTTTGTGCCAGACTCATGTTTGATTCACACGGACCAGGCATTCTGGAATCAGCAGAAAGGGTTCAATGCCCAGTTCAAATTCATCTCTGTGAGTTTGACAATATTAACACTCCATCCATTCCACAGCGGATTGAGGAAGTTTTAGGTGATAACCTGGAGATTATTAGACACGCCGGGGGGCATTTTGATATCTATTACGATGCGCACTTTGAGCGTGCTATTGCTGCTCAAATAGGATTCCTGGGCTCAATCTTTTCACCAGCGGCCATCTCTGATGGTAAAAAGATCGAATCAACAAATATTTATGATTATTAACAGAAGAATAGGTCCACTAGCATGAAAGTAAACATAAGAATGAAGTCTTGGGTGTTGATCATAGCGTTGATCTTCATATGTAGCCTGGGTGCATTATCAATTAGGGTATACAATGCCACTCAAATGGTTGATGAAATGTTTGAGCTAAACTCACTCCGACGTGCAGACGGCTATTATATGGCCAAGTTCGAGATGCAGATGGTAGGGATACTATACTATTTGGATCATGGCGAATACAGAAGGTCGATTGATCTGCTCAAAGCACTTCACCACCAACTAAAAACCACCGAAGGGCTAGTCAAACTGCCAGAATTCACCAGCACAAGCGTGGAACTTGACTTTTACCTAAACTTACAAAATGAATCGGATGGCTCCTTCATTGAAGATGAATTTCCACTTTGCACACGCTTTGCTACGACGCTCAATGTTATTGATCACATGCAACTACTTGCAGACTCAATACATATCCCACTTGAATTGAAGTATCCATTAACATTTCTTGAAAATCTTGATGAGCCAGATGAGTTGAAGGCATATTTGGAAGATTTAGCTACTGTTGGTCGGATAGTTGCCAAAATGCCAAAAACGCCCTATGTGTTGTCATCCCTGGGGTCCTATACCGATCTGGAAGCGTTGGGTTTATATGAGTTTTCTCCAGAATGGAAAAAGGAATTGATACGCTGGACCTGGGAGAGCCAGGATAGTGTAACAGGTTATTGGGGGGTTCGGGAAAGAGCCACTGGAAAATTATTGAAGAATGGGGACCTCACAATAACACCCAAAATGATCAAGATGATTATCGACGAAGATGGGAAACAACGTTATCAAGAGTATCCTCTACGATATAAGTCAGCAATGGTGAGAACAACATTGCTGAAACTCGCACAGCCGATGCCATCCAGAATTTCAGAGCAGCATGAGTGGGCTATTGATAGAAACTTTACACTCAGGGTCCTCGTCTACTACCTCTGGCAAGATATGTCAATCGCGGATAAAAAAGAAGCCCAAGAAGCTTTGGAAGAATTGGTTGCGACAGTGTTTACCGAGTTTTATGTCCGACCTGATGGCGCTTTCAGTCTATATGCCGGTCAGCCACATGCAGACCTGGATGGTACTACCGTGTTTATTGGCCTGCTGAAAAAACTAGGTTGGATGACTGCAGGGCAGTCCACTGAATTGTGGGAAGACATCATTGATCCTGTAGTTCAGCAAAAATTTACATTGTCCCCTGAGTCACGGGTTAGCGATTTGGAAAGGTACCTGAGGGATCCACAATTGAATTCATATCGATTCTATTCAGACCGCGGAGAAGACAGTCTCAGTCGAAGACCACCTTTCCTCATATTTTACCTTAAGGAACCGGTAATACTAGATTATATGGATCTTAGCCCCAAGCTGAGAACATGGTCTCAGGAAACACCACAGCGTATGGGCAATTGGGTTTCAAAAATGCGTATGGACAAGAAATTTGCATTTGCTGAACATGATAGCGTTCCGACTTATGTAGGAACTTTACCCTCGGAAAACATCATGCAAAATTTAGTGGAATCCGGAAGGCTAAAGGTCATTGGATATGATGCTCTTCAAACTCCCAGGTTTGAATTGTTGGTTCAGAATTCCGAAACTGATGTCGGCCTTGAGGAGTGATTAATAGAACAGAATAATCGTTGATGCGTACATAGGTTAGATAACAAGGAGGTTAAATTGCGTCTGAAAATTAGAAATACAAAATTGTTGAAACTCATGAAGAGTTTTCAAACTGGCCTCATTACAGGTCTAGTAATGTGGGTTGTAGCTGGACTATGGCACAATCTGATTGTGCCTAGTTTCTATGCCAAAGAGACAGGAGCGAATCATGAGGGAATCTGCCTCATGCTGCTTTCATACATGATTCTGGCACTCTTTATGACCTACCTGTATCCATTCTACTGTAGGGGAAGATCGACGTTGTTGATCGGATTCAGATTTGGGATGATCATAGGTGTTCTGTGGGTGTTTCCACATGAGTTGTTAATGGCTGGAGCCCACGGGGATTCCTTGAGCTATGTTTTTAAGAATGGTGCCTGGCATGCCATTGAGCAGGGTATTGGTGGGGTTGTTCTTGGATTGATACACGCCAGGAAAATTGGGGAATAGGAGTCGTGAAAGCCCGCGCTACTCAGGTGTACATTAAAAATCTAAAGGAGGATTTGTATGAGTTTCTCAGATGATCACGCCCCATCGATATTTTTTAAGCTTATGCTCAGCATTGCACTACTAGCAGGAGTCCTGGTGTCAACCGTATTGACCAGTGGGGTGATGCCAGAGCTGAATGAATATATGAATTACCCTCATAATGGGGGTGACTTTAATCGTCAGGTAGTAATGCTTGTCTGTGGACTACTCTATGTCACCAGATTTATTCTTGCAATGTTTGTATTTGTGCAGCGCAAGATAGGTCGGTTTGAGGGTTCTTTTGTTTCAGTGTTGTTTTTCATGATGTTCTACCTTTTTGGGATATCCGCTGGTAGTCATCCTGAACCAATGAGCTTTATTGACTATCTGGGAGTAGTTGTATACCTCATCGGTTCCACTATAAATGTGCTTGCCGATTTCCAGCGTTGGAGCTTTATACGGGATACAGGAAACAAAGGTAAGCTGTTTACCCGGGGACTGTTTAAAAGAGCGATGCATATTAACTACTTCGGTGATAGTATTGCCTATCTGGGCCTGGCCATGTTGACACATTTCCTGCCCTGTTATCTCATCGTGTTGGGTATTTCACTGAACTTCGCTTTTCTACAGATACCTGCACTGGACAGACATCTGAAAAACAAGTATGGCAACGATTTCGTACAATACTCGCAGAAGACATCGAAACGGATCCCATACGTTTATTAATCTGAATCGAAATTCAAATCACTCGAGGGGAATGATAATGAAGAGAGTTTTAATAACCGGCGGATATGGTGTGGTTGGACGCACCGTTGCAACACTGTTGAAGAATGAACCTGCGTGTGAACCTGTAATTGCAGGTCGGAACACGGACAAGGCTAGACAGGTAGCCAAGTCATTAAATTGTACGTGGAAAACTATTGATCTGAATGAGGTTGGTTCGGTTGAAGAAGCATTGGTCAATATTGACATTGTTGTTAATTGCTTCATCCCGCATCACCACTTTAACACTCATCTTGCCCAACTTGCAGCGCAAAAAGGCGTCCATTATTTGGATGTTGCGGCATTTAACGCGTTCAACGAACGGATATTGGAGCATCATAGTCTGGCCGAGAAGAGCCAGGCGACCCTGATAACTGCAACAGGACTATGCCCCGGAATGCCTGCTGTACTACTTGCCAGTAATTCAGGGGTATTTGATGAAATCGACTCTTCCGAGATCTTTTTTACATCGGGTGGGAATATGGACAAATTGTCACCGCTCTCTTTACAGGGGATCGGTGATATGATGAAGGTTGAACCGAAGTGGTGGAACGGTGAACACTGGGAATCATCTTCGAATTCTGGAGTCAAACAATCCATCTCAGATCCCTTCAACGGATCGCTCTCATTTTATCCATTTATGGTAACCACTGACTTGGAGAGGATACCCGAAATAGTGCCTCACAAGTCAATTAAGATGTATTCTGGAACTGAGAGTATGCTACAGGGAATCATCATGCTAATAGGTTTGCAGGCTGGTTTAGGGGGCAGCACATATTTCTCAAAATACTTCCTTGGGTTATTACGGTGGCTTGGGAAGAACAAGCATGAGAACTATTCCTTGAAAGTAATAACAACGGGGAGGAAGGCTGGTCGGATGGTGGAACGAGTTCAAGAATTGAATGCACCTGAAGAATATTTAACTGCCCTTGTACCTGTCCTGATATGTTCACAACTTGCTAATGGTAGAATTACAACACGTGGTGCGTTCACAGCGAGTGAGGTTATGGATGTCAGTAATTTTATGGAAAGGTTGTTGGAGTTCGATATTGGTTTCAGAGATCATTTCTCTGACTTGGCTGAAGTCCATGGATTATCATGAATTTAGTGAAGTCAACAACTAGTATTACATCCAGGGGAGCAGGCTGGGAAAATGAATAAATTCAAACCTGTAATTCTGATGTCGCTCTTGTTTCTTAGCTCTCAATTTGGTGTTGCTCAAGGTGACGTATCGCATTGGCAAGTATTGCAGCAGCCAGCAAAATCGGTAGCCGCTAATATTGCCACTGTGACTGCAATTGGATTTATCGATAGTACTGATCTGGCCAACTATGATGTGCCATGGTGGTTGCCTACGATCATTTCTACTCAGCATATGCCCATGTATAAGTTGAACCCTAAAATTGGTTTAAGGTATTCCATTCTCGAGGCAGGGTTTTTAGGCGCCCATTATGCCACAAAAAAGAATCCTTCGGTGACCCAGGCGGCTATTAATCTGTACACAAAAACAGCCTGGTATTGCTCCTACGAAATGTACGCTTACGGTAGGGAAAATGCATTGAAGGGTATATATCCAGACGATTGGAGACGTTACAGTGTCAAAGATCTTACTATAGCCAATTTCCAATGGAAAAACTTATCCCATCCAATTGTAGCTGTCCCAGTAGGACTCTCACTCTGGGCAGCCATTAATCGTGTAAGAAAATCTGATACCTCCATCTTTAGAACCAATACAGCTTTTGTTGATGGTGAGGAGTTGCCTGTAGGTGTAGCATTACCCAGTATGATTGGTCTTAATCTCCTGACTTACATTACTACAGGTATTGGTGAGGAGGCTTTGTATCGAGGTGTCATATACGAAGAGTTGAAAGTCAACTATGGACCTAAGAAGGCGAAGTTGTACGACTTTTTTCTTTTTCCGGCTATTCATGTTCCCATGGACATAGCCAGAGGAAAAGGTGGCTTTGACATCGGGAAACAATTTGTTATTCGAGGTTTTTCAACCCTTCTGTTCGACTACGCCTATGATAAAGGCGGGTTGCCAATGTCAGTTGCCATGCACACCTGGTTCAACTTTCTGAGTTTTACATCGACCTGGATGGCTGAGGGCGGTGTACCTGAAAAACCAGGTGATGAGTTGGATCAAAATGGCAGTCCACCCATGTCTATTTCTTTCAGTATAAAGTTTTAACACCGTGAATATATTAATGGTAAATAGAGTGAAGAAAGGTCTCCAAATGAGGTCAGAAAAATTGAATTTGAGGATTGCGGGAGTACTATTCATTCTAGCCACGGCTGCACCCATTCTCACAACTGTATTTGTTGGTTTTCTTGGAGGTTCAATAGCCGGTGTCACCAATCCTGAATATATCCATATCATGGCGGTGAGTGAAAAGCAGGTTATGATAACTGTAATGATTGAACTGGTTTGGGCACTTTCTGTCATTGGCATACCAATCATGCTCTTTGCTAAACTGAAAGAATATGACCTCAATCTCGCCCTTGGGTTTTTTAGTTTACGCTTCGTTGAAGGGATTTGCACATTGATGGGTACGGTGGCATTGCTACTACTATTATCTCTCTCACAAAATACTGCGGGTCAGGATCCACTTTTTTTAACAGGAGTTGGTGATTTACTGTTATCGGTACGTAAATGGACATTCCTGATCGGACCAGGGGTCTTTTGGTCACTTTCACCACTTATCCTGAATTATGTCCTCTATCAAACACGCTGGGTGCCAGCATGGCTTTCAATATGGGGCCTGGTAGGCGCCTTGGTTTCCCTGCTGGTATACCTACTTATGTTTTTCGGTTTTGAAAACCTCGATGCCCTGTTCATTCCCATTGCAGTCCAGGAAATCGTATTTGCTGTATGGCTGATTACTAAAGGATTCATTCCAGCACCACTTAACTCAAATCAAACAAGGTGAATAAATAATGAAAGCTGCTGTTTGTACAAAATATGGGGCTCCAGATGTTCTGGAGCTTAGAGATGTGATAAAACCAGCACCAAAAGATGATGAAGTGCTCATCAGAGTATATGCATCATCGGTTACCATTGCTGATAGTCGAGTTCGCTCATTCACCTTCGCACCATGGTTTAATCCCATCGCTAGAGTATTTATTGGATTCAGAGGACCGAGAAAAGTCATTACAGGTGACGAATTTGCGGGAATCGTTGAATCGGTTGGTCCAGGTGTAAAGAATTTCAAGGTGGGAGATGAGGTCTTCGGCATGACCAGTCACCTTGGGTTCGGTGGCACCAATGCAGAATTCATGTGTTTTCCGGAAAACAAGATGCTGGCGATGAAGCCAGAGAATATGAATTATACAGAGGCGGCGGTCATCCCTTTTGGTGGGATCACTGCCCTTCATTTCCTCCGCATGGCAAACATAGAGCCGGGCCAGCATGTGCTTATCTATGGTGCATCCGGCAGCGTGGGCACCTTCGCGGTCCAAATTGCTATACACTTCGGCGCACATGTTACCGCAGTATGTAGTACCAAGCATGTGGACCTGGTTGGGTCACTGGGTGCTGATTCTGTGATCGATTACACTCAACAGGATTTTACCACGGGTGGTGAGACCTATGACGTGGTCTTCGATGCGGTTCTGAAGACATCTTTTAGCGAATGCAGAGCCATCCTGAATCCTTCGGGCATCTATCTGACTGTTGATTGGCCTATCTTTGATTTTATTAAGAATAGATTTATCAGCAGAAAACGGATCATCTTCGGGATTGCACCTGGCCACTCAAAGGACCTGGTTTACTTAAAAGATCTGGTAGAGCAGGGAAAACTCAGATCTGTGATAGACCGATCCTACCTGCTAGGGGAAATCGTTGCTGCCCACACCTTTGTGGACAAAGGTCATAAACAGGGGAATGTGGCGATCATCATCACACCCGAAACCCAAGCTACTTCTCCCGATTAGACAAAATCGCTTTGTTTAGCATGAAAGCAGTATGGTGACGAGATCTATGTTCAGTTCAAATGGGACCACTGGTCAATCCATAACTTGATTGGAGTAGACTGAAAATGAGTTATTCTGATGAACAAGCTCAGCCCAAATCCCTTGAGGCTCTTACATGTCAATGAGGAGCAGATTGAAACGTAATAGAATTCTAAAATACCTTCTGAGTGGAGTGGCCTTGATTCTGCTTGTGATTATCATTTTTGGATTATGGATATATACCTCCCTACTAGCAGGACCAGACTCGACGGAGCTCAATAATTATCATCCATTCAAGTCTGAAAAGGCTAAGGCAGAGTACTATGCTTTTGAATGTAAGATGGAAAAAACATGGCCAGTCCAATCAGACGATAGAAGAGTGGAGACAAGTTTTGGAGAAACTTTCATAAGGATTAGTGGCCCCATAAATGGTCCTTCTTTAATTCTACTCCCTGGTGGTGGATCAAATTCTCTCATTTGGCATGCCAATATTCAGGCTCTATCAGAAGTGTACCGTACATATGCTCTTGACAATATTTATGACTATGGGAGAAGCATATACACACGGCAATTAGAAATAGGTCAGGATTATTCAACTTGGCTCGCTGAACTTTCTGATTCACTTCAGCTTGGAAATGATATCAGAATGATTGGATATTCTTACGGGGGTTGGATTGCCAGTCAGTTTGCACTTGATCAACCTGAGAGGCTAAGGCAAGTTGCACTTATCGCACCGGCCGCGACGATACTACCCTTTTCCAATGAATATCTTGTTGAAATGGTCAAAACATTAATCCCTGTCAGATATTACAAGAAAAAAATAATGCACTGGGTGTGGAAGGATTTGTCAGCAATGGGTGAATGGGGTGAGAATCTCGTAGACCAAAGAGTTGACTACTATCAGTTGGCATTAAAATCTTTTAAGTTTAAACAACCTGTCAATCCAACGGTACTTACAGATACAGAATTATCTGAACTGAGTGTTCCAGTTCTTTACTTAGTTGGTGAGAATGAAACTGTCTATGATGCCAATAAGGCGGTTGCCAGATTAAGCAGGATTAACCCAGAAATTCAGATCGAGTTGATTTCAGGCACAGGTCATGATTTAATGTTTACCCATACCCAAGAGATCAACTCAATTCTTCTAGATTATTTGAAGTAATAAGCAAACTTAGGTTTCAAATGAAAAAGAATATCACAAGCTCAATATCAATGTTAGGATTGGCTATGGCAGGGTCAAGCCTAACATCTGATTCAGCCACCTTATACACCGTGAATGGATGGGTAAAACCTGGATTTGAAGAAGTAGAACAAGAATTCAGACAAAACTTTCTCGAACGAGGAGAGCTTGGCGCAGCTTGCTGCATCTATTACAAAGGTGAGAAGGTGGTCGATCTCTGGGGAGGTTACAGAACTCTGGACAAAAGTGAACCCTGGGAGGAGAACACCGTTTGCCGGGTGTATTCAACATCCAAGGGAATGGCTCTGCTGGTTATTGCAAAACTGAACTCAGATGGGTTCCTGGATTATGAGGAGAAGGTGAGTACTTATTGGCCTGAATTTGGTCAAAATGGTAAATCTGATATCACCATCGAACAACTGTTGACTCATAAAAGTGGTGTGGTCTTGCTAGAAAGAAAGGTCAAGGTTAGTGAACTGCATGACTTTGCCGGTTTGGCTGTGCTGCTTGAGAATGCTGAGCCACTTTGGGAGCCTGGATCAAAACATGGATATCACTCGGCGACTATAGGCCTCTATATGCAACAGCTTGTGCAACGCATTGATCCAGAGGGCCGAACAATAGGTCAATATTTTACCGATGAGATTGCTGCACCACTCGGAGTTGACTTTTTTATCGGTCTTCCAGACTCCATGGACAGTCGTAGGCTTGCTGAGATGAAATTAATCAACCCGCTTAAAGCTATGTTGAATATTGGTAAAGCACCCAGGGAGATGAGAAGAAACATTCTACAACCTAACTCATTGCTCTGGAAGTCCATGTTACTGATTGAAAATGACATGGATAGTCAGTATGAGGAACTCCGCTATGAGGAAGCTTCAGGTGGGGGAGCAGGTGAAGCCAGAGCTTTAGCAAAGGTCTATGGCCTGCTTGCCGTAGGTGGGGCTGAGATAGGGCTAACTCCTGAAACGGTTCACTTCATCAGTAAATCCACTGATCCTCCAGAAGAAGGAATTCGCGATGAAGTCATGGGCTGGAAGTCACTCGGATCATCTGGCGGATTCAGTAAACCCTATCCAGTATTTCAATTTGCCGGAGATTCAGCTTATGGTTTTTCAGGGACAGGTGGCAGCTTAGCATTCGCTGATCCAGAGAAACAAATTGGTTATGCCTATGTCATGAATAAAATGGGTTACTACAACATTAATGATCCCCGAGAATCAGCGCTCAGGCAAGCGATGTATGCATGTATTTCTAGATTGGGAGAATAGGTGTATCGCTGGGCTCTCCTACGCACATTGTGCTACGGTGACCTTTCCCAAATCGAATAACCATCATATAAGTTGGTGATTGGCTCGCATGCCGTAGCTCTCGATAAGAGAACGGAGGTTGGTGGTGATGTGGCCAGACTCTACTTGCATGGCTCTGATCAACCCTCTCTGATTGTAAGCGATTTGAAGGGTGGGGAATCGGGTCAAAGAGCACTATGGCTGCATTCATCCACACAGGCGTGAATTAGAAACATGAAAATCACTGCCAAAAAAAGAACGATTCTTGTATGTGTTGTGCGCCTTACAATATGCGTGAATGGCTGTTATCATGATTATATTTATGTCACTAACAACTATTGATCAAATATGAATTCGAATAGGGGGTTGCGATGAGAGATATTATTTTCATTCTTACATGTTTTCTGCCCATGCTGGTATGGGGGATAGAGCCATCAAATGCAATGGATCAAAACTGGCCACAGTGGCGTGGGCCGCATGCCAATGGCGTCGCTTCTCACGGAAATCCTCCCCGTGAATGGAGTGAGAGTAAGAATATCAAATGGAAAATTAAAATCCCTGGTGAAGGACATGCGACACCTATCATCTGGGAAAATCAATTATTCCTTCTGGTTGCGGTAGAGACCAAGAAAAAAGTTGATCCCTCTTCAGGGAAACAGACCAAAGCGAATACCGGATATATCCCCTTTAACAAGGGTACCAAGAACCTCCAGCGCTTTGTAATCTTTTCAATTGATAGATCTGATGGCCATATCATCTGGCAACAGACTGCCCGAGAAGAACTGCCCCATGAAGGCACCAGCATCTATGCTACCTGGGCTTCAAATTCGCCAGTGACAGACGGACAACATATCTATGCTTACTTCGGTTCTAAGGGCTTGTACTGTTACGACATGGCGGGCAACCTGAAATGGGAGACAGATCTCGGGGATATGGAAGTCATGAACAAGTGGGGAGAAGGAAGTTCACCTGTTCTATATGAGGATAAAATTATCATCAATTGGGATCATGAAGGCCAGTCCTTTATCGTTGCTCTCAACAAGCACACAGGTCAGGAAGTCTGGAAAACGTTTCGTGATGAAGCAACATCATGGAGCACACCAATTCTTGTTGAACACGAGGGGCAGGTTCAAATTGTAACCACTGCGCCCAATAGAATCAGAAGTTATGCTGCCGATACAGGTAAGCTCCTGTGGGAGGATAAGGGCTTGATCGCACCTGAAGTGATACCAACACCTGTCTCTGAAGAGGGGTTGCTCTACGTTATGTGTGGGGGGTCTTCAAGGGCGAATGAACTCAGAGTCATTGATCTGGCACTGGCAACGGGTGATATCAGCGATTCCAGAGCACTGGTCTGGTCCATGAAAAAAGAAACGCCCTATATTCCATCACCTCTACTCTATAAGAACCAACTCTATCTGATAAAACGTACAAATGGAATTCTAGCCTCATTAGACCCAAAAACAGGGGAAGCATATTACAGCGGTCAAAGGCTAAAGGGAATAGGAGACATGTATGCTTCACCCATAGCTGTGGCAGAGCATATTTACATCTCAAGTCTTAATGGATCGACTCAAGTTGTAAAACATGGCCAGGAATATGAATCGGTTGCTTTGAACAAGCTGGATGACAGATTTTCTGCCTCTCCTGTGGTCGTAGGAAATGATCTTTATTTGCGAGGTGAAAAATACCTCTACTGTATTTCGGATATTGCTAAACCGTGAGAGTTGGAAAAAATATTGAATTAGATTTGGTAAGAGAACCAACACATGCTGATGCGAAAACAATCTTTTCCACATAAGTTCTGGCCAATATGGAACAGTAAAGATAGGTTTGCTGCCAAGTGTAGCCCCACCAAAGTAGAGCATGGATTGGTACCCGGGGCCGGAATCGAACCGGCACGGCTTTTAAGGCCGAGGGATTTTAAGTCCTATGACTCATCTCTGTAAGTGAATGTGCATCAGTTATATACGGGATATTTAGATTTATCGTGTGCACTGGGTGTGCAGTTGCTAGACGTTTGAAGGGCACGATATTAAGGAATTATAGTAAACTGTCTGTTCGCATAGATATACTCTATAGAACCTGAAATACGAGCAATTTCATTTAGTGACAAGTATAAGTTTTACAAGACTAGGTGCTCCCGATTAATCTGCATTGTTCAGTGTTACTCCGCAGGTTAATTTAGACATGTCAATTTAAAACATAATATGGGACTTGAATGTCAGCCTGCTATACGAATAGGTTAGTATGTCTGATTCGAAGTAGCATATCCATTCGAAATTGAGTAAGGGGAAAAGATGAAACTTTCAATACAGCTAATGCTCTACCTGGCTTTGTTAACTAGCCTTGCTATAGGTCAACATTCTGTTACAGGATCAGTTATTTTGGAGAATGCCTATCTAATGGACGGGACAGAAGTAAACTTCATTGAGCGTACTGTCAGCTCTAAAAATGGTTCTGCTCTGACTAATACACTTGGCGAGTATGAACTTACTTTGGAGACCGGAATCTATGATGTGGATATATCTCATCCTGGTTATTACCCTATCAGGGTGGAGCAAGTAGTTCTTACACAAAATTTGGTGATGGATGAAGTATTCCTTGAAGCACCAATTGAGCTAAATGGCTTTTGTCGCTTAGATGGTCAAACAGATCATTCCGGGATAACAATCCTCATCGATCAGCAGGACGGAGAAAACACGGTTGAGGTCATGACGAATATTGCTGGTCGGTTTGAGGCATATTTGCAGCGTGGGACATATAATATAATAATGCAGAAAGACCCATATATTCCCGTGATCATCGAAGAGTATTCTATCGACAATCCTGGTACACTAGGTGAGTTTTTACTTGCAGAGTATCCGACAGGGAGTTCGCTTAGTTTAACGCCCAATGCACCAGATATAATCTTGGCAGGATCTTATATAGTAGATCAATATATTGAGGACAGAGGTGAACTAACTATTGAACCTGGTACAAAATTCTATTTCAAAGAGAATGGAACATTTTCATTCCAGGGTCCTATTCGGGCGATTGGCACACCCGAAGATCCAATAATCTTCACTAATTATCCAGGAGAAACCCCCTCCACGATGTTCTATCAATGGGATAGCACAGAATCACAGGTGACTCAACTATTTGAGAACTGTGTGTTTACTGGGAATGCAAATAAGATTATGGATTTCACAAACGGTCTTTATATGGGGAATCATGGGGACAGCATTAATTTCATCAACTCTCGATTTGTGAATCTATCTCTGAATGAATATGCATTTAACCTTGACGGAGGGACATTGAGTGAAACCGGTGGTCAATATTTTACGATGTCAAACTGTGTTGTGCAAAATGTTGTCGTTTCATATTCTGATGAGTGGGGTGAGGATGATAGAAATTTCATTCAAACTCAAAAAGTTCCAGTTAAGATCATCAACAGTCATATTAATGATAACACCTTTAGGCGGTTCATTGAGAATAATAATTACAGCTATGGTAAAATAATCCTTCAGAACTCAGTATTCTCCAAAAACAGTACAAATGGAATAGAGCCTGGTCTTATCTATCAAGGGGGTAGTGATTCAACAGAAATTGATCGATGTCTATTTTATGAAAATGTTACAGACACAGGACTTGTGGCATTATGGAATTCAAGTAGTTTTATACTTACTAATAGTATTAGCATAGATAACGGCCGAAACACATTTACTATTTATGGTGAAGGTGCAAAAGAAATCAAATATAATTGTTTCTATGAGCCAGATGCAAATGGACACCTCTTTGAAGGGACTTCATTACCCACTTTGATCGGTGACATCGTTGATAATAATTATAACAATGACCCCTGTGACCTTTATCAGAACATCTATATGGACCCTCTCCTCCTAGATGCACCAAATGGTGACTTTTATCTTTCAGATTTATCGCCAGCCATAGATGCTGGAGATCCAGCGGGTTCAATCGATCCCGATGGTACTATCCCTGATTTAGGGCCCTACCCTTATTTTCAGGGACCCC
This sequence comes from Fidelibacterota bacterium, assembly GCA_016844945.1. Classification (GTDB taxonomy): domain Bacteria; phylum Fidelibacterota; class UBA8477; order UBA8477; family JABMPR01; genus JABMPR01. The sequence goes on from JAERTJ010000203.1 coordinate 18,164, forward strand.
ATCCCATTCTGTCGGTTACTCAAGACGTAACTTTTGAGAATGTGGAGATTAATCAGATCGCTCAAGGGACTCTACTAGTGCACAATGTTGGTGATCTTGATTTAATCATTAACACCATTACTGCATCAGGCGAAGGATTCGATTTTACTTGGGATGCTTTACCTATTACTGTTCCAGCTAATAGCAATAACAGTATCGCTGTAACCTTCTCACCTATGGCAATCAGTGAGTATTCAAGTATTGTTGAAGTCACCTCAAACGATCGCAATGTCCAAATAATTGTTACAGGTAACGGGATTCCGCCAGAGGGGGCAAATCCTACAAGTCTTATCATTGCAGGGGGTGGAGATACCCAGACCAATTGGGAATACTTTAGTCAGAATACGAACCCGTCCACAAATGAAACTTATCTAAAAATGGCTTACGGCCGTTACTATGGTGATACTCGTTTGCATTATATGAATCCAATTGCAGTTCAGGACTGGGATGGTGACGGTGTGGATGATGAGATAGTTGATGAATCTACACTTACTCCCGCGTCTGTTCAAACTGCAATAGGATCACTAGTAGATGACCTCGACAATATGTTTCCTAATGTTCTGTACTTCGCCGGTCATGGATATGTAGGAGAGCTTGATGTAAATGGTACTGCCGCAGATAACGTTGCAATTACTGATCTAACATCCTGGATCAACGGCGCAAATCTAGAGACAAATACACCGTTGGTTGTCGTATTTGAAGCCTGCTTCAGTGGTGGATTTGTACAGCCTTTAGCTGCTGAGAACCGTGTGGTAATTTCAGCTTGTCGTGATGACCAGTTCGCAGATTACCTCAATGGAGAAAGTTTCTCTACACGTTTTTGGGAGGAGATATGGTATGGGAATAGTGTTGGAGATGCATTTGATGTAGCCTCAGAATGGAGTTTCTTCTTTTTGAATCAGCAGGAACCTTTTCTTGATGCCGATGGAAATGGTACACCAAATGAAGAATCAGACTTTTTAATAGCTGATGACCTTTATCTGGGAGGCGAATTTCAGCACGGCGCAGTCTTACCATCCGTTCTTGAAGCACCAGAATTTATTAGTATTCAGGGTGACTCCATCAATGTGTGGACTACATTTAATAGAAGAATGGATCGAGTGTGGGGTCGTTTAGTTCCAATAAACTACTCTGGGACACCTGCGTATGATCAATTACCTACCTTTGAGCTGAGCGAAGCTAACGGTTTTAGCTATTCAGCAGATTTAAATGTTTCTGAATCATTTCCTCTGGATGAGGACTATGAAGCTATTATTTATGGTGTAGCGGATTTCTACAATTCAATAGTACCTCGCCATATTCTTCTAAAGAAAGAAGTTGTAAATGTTGATCCGGTGCAATTGTTACCGAAGAAATTTAAAGTATCAAATGCTTATCCTAATCCTTTCAACCCCTTAACAACGGTTAGCTATGGTTTACCGGAAGCAGCAAATGTGAGTATTGTTATTTATGATATTCGTGGCCGCCAGATAAAATCGTGGGAATTAAAAGATCAAAATGCGGGATGGTATAATCTGCATTGGAATGGAAGCAATGAGTCAGGAATGCATGTTTCAACCGGTGTATATCTAACTAGGATACAGGCCGGTGCCTATTCCAGAGTAGTGAAGATGCTATACTTAAAATAGTAAATATTGACACATTAAATAACTAACCCTGGGCTTTGCCTGGGGCTTTCTTTTTGGATTGAGAACATGATAAGGGATTATGTATCCCTCGGCCTTATCACGTAACACTCTATCCCACAGCTAATTACAGCAATCCCAAAAACAGCATGTGCATCTGGTGATACATTTTAGCTTAAAAGAGGCAGTTTTGAGGGGATAGTCCCATGTGCATT
>JAERTJ010000204.1 GCA_016844945.1 Fidelibacterota bacterium
AAAAACGCCCAAAGCCTGAGCCATAATTTCATCGTACCCATTATTGAAGATAGTGATGGTAGCTTATGGGTCGGGACCTATGGGGGGGGATTGAACAAGTTTGACCGGGAGAATGAGGTGTTTACCCGGTATCAATATGAAGACAATAATCCTAATAGTCTCTGTCACAACATTGTCTGGTGTATATATGAAGACTCAAGAGATGACCTGTGGATTGGGACAGAGGCAGGCTTAAGCAAATTTGACAGACAAAGTGGTAACTTTCAATGTTACCATCATCAGCAAGACAATCCTAAAAGCCTGAGTAATAACATCGTTTTTTCCATCACTGAAGATTCCCAGGGCAACCTGTGGGTGGGAACCATGGGTGGTTTGAACAAATTCAACAGAGATGAGGAAGTCTTTACCTACTTTCGAGAACAAGATGGTTTAGCCAATGATGTAATCTACGGGGTTCTGGAGGATGATCAGGGTCATTTGTGGATGAGCACAAACAATGGAATCAGTATGTTTAATCCGCAGTCATTGAATTTTACAAACTATAATGAAAAAGACGGCTTACAGGGAAATGAGTTCAATGCGGGCTCATACTATCGTGATCGTGAAGGGCGGGTATACTTTGGGGGTTTAGGTGGCTTAACTGAATTTTATCCAGATAGTGTCCGAGATAATACCTTCATTCCCCCCGTTGTCATTACAGATTATTTACTGTTCAATAAATCTGTACCAGTGAATGACTCCCTGGGCTTAAAACAGAATATCATGTTCACAAAGGAAATTGTTCTGGACTACTCAGACTACATCTTTGCCTTTGAGTTTTCAGCTTTGAATTACAGGCAATCCGAGAAAAACCAGTTTTCCTATATGCTAGAGAACTTTAATAAGGACTGGGTGGAGACAGACCATCTTCACCGTAGAGCTACGTACACCAATTTGTCTCCAGGGGAATATGTTTTCAAAGTCAGAGCTTCAAACGATGATGGTGTATGGAATGCAGAAGGTGCCTCCATTAGAGTAACTGTTTTACCGCCCTTTTGGTTGACGTGGTGGTTTAGGGCTGTACTCATATCGCTTCTTCTCGGAGTGGTTTTTATTGCTTATAAAAGACGCATGTATGCGATTCAGCAAAAGAATAGGATGCTGAGTAGACACAATCGAAAATTGCATAAGGAGATGTCAGAACGTAAGCAGGCTCAAGAAGAGAAAGAAAAGCTGGAGGAACGACTACGACAGTCCCAAAAGCTTGAAACCATTGGAACCCTGGCTGGTGGGATTGCCCATGATTTTAATAATATTCTAACACCAATTATGGGATTCACAGATATGGCAATGGAGAGTCTTGCTACTTCAGACCCTATTTATGATGACTTGAAAAATGTCATGGATGGAGCACATCGTGCAAAGGACCTGGTTAAGCAAATCCTTTTGTTTAGCAGAAAGGGTGAGACAGAGCGTAAACCAATTTCTCTTCAGCCGCTTGTAAATGAATCATTAAAGCTTTTACGTCCCACCATTCCTGCGACCATCGAAATCAACCAATTAATTGATGATCAGTGTGGTAAGGTGAGTGCAGACAGTACTCAAATCCATCAGGTGATTGTCAACCTCTGCACCAACGCCTGGCATGCAATGGAAATTGATGGTGGTGAATTGAGCATCGAATTACAACAAGAGAAACTGGATCAAAAGGTTGCCCAGCTCTTTCCACATCTGACGGATAATCAGTATGTGAGACTATCTATTATTGATACAGGTGTCGGTATGGATAAGAAGACACAGGATAGAATTTTTGAGCCATTTTTCTCAACTAAAATTGACAACAAAGGTACAGGTCTGGGATTGGCTGTTGTTCATGGGATTGTAAAGAGCCACCAAGGAGATATATATGTAAATAGTGAAACAGGAGTCGGGACCGCCTTCCATGTCTATCTGCCTCTTGTTGAAAGTGACGATCTGGAAACTCTCTCACAAGCAAGCGACAATCCCCTGGGGAAAGAATCTATTCTTCTTGTTGATGATGATACTGCTGTCGCCAATTTGCTAGACAAAATGCTGATAAAACTTGGCTACAGGGTTGATGTCTTCTACAGTAGTATTGATGCCCTGTCAGCATTTCGATTAAATCCAGATGGTTACGATCTCATCTTTTCAGACTTAACAATGCCCAAACTGTCAGGGATAGAATTGGCAGCTCAGATCCAGGATATCCAGCCAGGTTTTCCGGTGTTAATAATGACAGGATATGGTGGAGATATCGATCGCAAAACTCAAAAAATTAATGGGGTTCAAGGGATAATATCCAAACCTGTAGTCAGCAGTGAAGTTGCATCTGCAATTCGTGAAATATTGGATAAGTGAATGAGGCAAAGCGTAAAAGTATCATGGGCTTAGAGTCAACGATGATAGGAGTAGGTAATCCAAGGAGTGTTGCAGCCTTCTTTGATTTTGATGAGACACTTTTAGCAATCGATAGTGCCAGCGTGGGGTTCAAGGTACTCAGGGAGCAAGGCTATCTTACAAAGGCATTTATGGTAAAAATGATGGTGGCTCTTTTTCTGAAAAAGCTGGGAGTGATGAATGAACTAGGTGTGGCCCGTGCTATGTTAAGCTTCTACAGAGGGCGTGATATCCAACAATTTGTAGATAGTGCTCAGGACTTTTTTCAGGAATATCTCAAACCTAATTTTGCACCAGGGGTAATTGAAAAATTAAGATGGCATCAGGAACAAGGGCACCAGACAGTACTAGTTACAGGTTCTATTGATTATTATTTGAAACCTGTGATGGATGAATTGGAGCTCGAACATCTCTTATGTACTCATCTGGAACTGGGTCAGGACGGTCTACTCACAGGTCGGCCCAAAGGACCCATTTGTGTAGGTGAGGTCAAAGTTGATCTGGCACAAGAACTGGCAGAGAATGAGGGTATCGATCTCTCTGCATCCTATGGTTACGGAAATTCCGAGTTGGATATTCCTATTTTGAAAAGACTGGGTCATCCTGTTATTGTTAACCCAACCCCTGGTCTAAGAGCTTATGCAAAAAATCATGGATGGTCAGAACTTTGAAATTTATCGTGGACTTTAAAGGCAGATGATGATAACCTTATCCAAACAAATATTATCTGAGTTAAAAAACTTGGGGGATCCATCCCGAGCTCAACATTCCCAGCGATTTTTTAAAACGGGTCGAGGTGAATATGGTGAGGGTGATGTTTTCCTGGGGATTAAAGTTCCCGTTCTAAGGGCATTGGCAAAGCGTTTCAAACAATCCACCAGGCAGGATGCTCTGGAACTCCTGGTTTCAGAGTATCATGAGGCACGCCTTACGGCATTATTTCTTCTGGTGCAGGTTTATAGCAAATCTGAGCAAGCTGAAAAGCAGCAGATTTATGAGGATTATCTTGCTCATGTAAGATATATCAACAATTGGGATTTGGTGGATAGTTCAGCCATGCAGATTGTTGGACACTACTTGTTTGATAAAGATCGATCTCATCTGAAAACGCTGGCTCAATCATCTGACCTCTGGGAACGTCGGATCTCAATCATAGCCAGCTACCATTTTATTCGTCAATATGAATTCAAGGATACGCTGGAGATTTCAGAAATCCTTCTTAATGATGAGCAGGATCTTATCCATAAAGCTGTGGGTTGGATGCTGCGAGAGGTTGGTAATAGAAGTAGACCTACAGAGGAAAAATTCTTAATCAAACATTATAAGGTAATGCCACGAACCATGTTAAGGTATGCTATAGAAAAATTTCCTGAGCAACTACGCCAGACTTATCTAAAGGGAGAAATTTAAAGGTGAAATTAAAGTTGAATAACATACTATCAGCCTTGCTTGGGATGATGATATCTGTCACTGCTCTTGGTTTTGTTGAGGAAGAAAAGCCCTGTGGCCGAGCACATGGGGGTGAATTTCTCAGGGATATTCAACCAACATCTGAACAACTGAAGATAGATGTCGGTTACTATAGTTTGAATTTTGATATGGATATTGCAACCACCTCTATGGCAAAAGAGTTTATTGTGGATCTCAAAGTAATTGATACCACTCTGAATACAATTGAGCTAGACTATTCAAACTATGATCCAGGTGTCGGTAATATCACGGTAAATACGGTTTTGCTGGATGGTGATACCATCAGTTTTACCCATGGAAATGATCTGCTATCTATCCCTCTTGACGGGAGTCCTACCCTAAACCAGGAGATATCATTGCAAATTTTCTCCGAATCAGGACCTGCTTCAAATCAGGATAATTATGGTTTTAACTGGGATTATGAGCAGGGACAACGATCCATCTGGACGAAATCTCAGCCCTATAATGCACGGGATTGGTGGCCCTGTGTTGATTACCCCAGAGATAAGGCTGATTCCGTGGATATTGTAGTTACTGTGGATGATTATATGATTGTTGCATCAAATGGTAACCTTGTTTCCACCATAGACAATGGAGATGGAAGCAAAACCTGGCACTGGCATGTACAGTACCCTATAGCAACCTATCTGGTTTCACTTTCTATTTACGAGTTCTATGAATGGGGTGATATCTATGTAGATGCAAATAATGATACCCTGCCCATCATGTTCTATACCTATAGTCATCCTGATAACCCAAGTCCGTCCTATATGACAGACCATTATAGGCTGTTACCCGAGATGATAGCACTCTATGCGGACCAATTTGGTCCCTATCCATTTATGGCTGAAAAATATGGTCACGCGGAGTGGGGTGAAAACTGGGGACTGGAGCATCAAACCTTGACCTCAATGGGTGATCCTACGGAGCGACGAGTGGCTCATGAACTGGCCCACATGTGGTATGGTGATATGATTACCTGCTTTAGTTATCATCACATCTGGATAAATGAAGGGTTTGCCCGGTATGCTGAAGCGCTATGGTGGGAAGAGCATTATGGTCCCAGTGGATACAGAAGTAAAATGGCAGAACTTGAGTATTACGGCGGGGGGACCATATATGTAGAGGATCCTGAAACCGAATCTATCTTTGGCTCCAACCTTTCCTATAACAAGCCCGCCTGGGTCTTGCATATGCTGCGCCACATTGTCGGAGATGATACCTTCTTTGATATTCTCCGTACCTATTCTGATGATCCTGAATTAAAGTACAGTACAGCTACTACAGAACAGTTTCAAATGGTCTGCGAAGAAGTGAGTGGATTGGATCTGGAAAACTTCTTTCAACAATGGATTTATGGTCCGGGCTTTCCTCATTATCGGGCTTACCGAGCTCAAACCGGGCAGGATTTATTGGTTCAAACCATCCAGTCAGGGTTGTCATTTGATATGCCAGTCGATTTTCGCATTACAACAACTGGTTCAGTGATTGATACTGTCCTACGTATCCATGAACAATTCATGACATTCCACTTCCAGATCCCTGAGGGTGAAGTTGTTACAGATCTGGTTATGGACCCTGATAGTTGGATCTTAAAATCCACAGATTATGTGGTAGGTCTGGCGGAGGATAAACTAGAGGTTCCACTAAAATTTGAGTTGAGTGCTAACTATCCCAATCCCTTCAATCCATCAACCACTATACCATATTCTCTAGATGAGACATCTGCAATCCGCTTGAGTATAATTGATGTCAGAGGGAGTGAAGTTGTAGAGCTACTGAATGATCACAAAAATGCAGGTCTCTACCAGATAAGTTGGGATGGCAGGGATACTCAGGGGCACAGTGTGGAAACGGGTGTGTATTTTTGCCGATTAGAGGCTGGAGCTCGTAGCGAAATCCAGAAATTGCTGCTGGTGAAATAGATAGGCAATATCGTTATCCTGAGGTTCTCGAAGGAGACGATAAACGACAAGTGGAGAGTTTTTGGAAACAATTGACCTAAAGATTATTGCCATTATCTCAAATAGTCGAGACCACCTGGGAGATGATGACTGGGGTGATGTTGTCTCAACTATTAGATTAAGTGATGAACTGTCTCCAGATCTTTTTAAGGGGCTTGACACCTTTTCACATGTAGAAATTGTTTTTGTATTCCATGAGCTGGACTTTGAAAAGGAAGTGCCTGACATGCGTCATCCACGAAATAATCAGAAGTGGCCATCTATAGGTTTACTGGCACAACGATCAGCCTATCATCCCAACCCCATTGGATTGACCACTGCAAAAATTCTTGCTGTGGAGGGTCGTGAATTGACGGTTCAAGGTTTGGATGCTGTCAATGGGTCACCAGTCCTGGATATCAAACCCATTTTCCAGGAATTTCTACCAGAAAACCCTCAACAACCCAGGTGGGTTTCTGAATTACTGAAGGATTACTGGACGAAGTCTTAATTGCTCGTCACTCCAAGCGGAATCGACCTACAAACGCTGTGATACCTGAAGTAGGTGTCCCTCGACTCCACTCGGATGATGTATGCTTATCCGGTTTAAAACTTAGAGTCCTACTCCAATGATAAAGCGCATGAGACGATCAGCCCCAGCATCTGCAGACCCTGGATATAGAAAACCAAGTGCAACCCAGAGGTCTGGTTTCCCATGTGAAATGGTTGGACCCCAATAGAAAGGCTCTTCATTACCCTTGGTCTCAAGTCCAAGAGAAAGTAGGGGGTGGAGTCCATAACCAAAAGCAACAGCGTACTCAAATTCCACTTCAATCTCATCATCAAACCGGAATTCTAGAACCGGATTGAGGGAGATATTGAACTATTCAAAATCCCTGGCCAGGATCAGTTTTGTTTCCAGGACTGAATGATCAAATGCTGCATTGTCTTTATATTCTAAATAAAGCAGAGGGTCCATGAACCAGCGATCCTTTTCACCAAGTCGATATCGTGCTCGGAGTTTAAATCCATCATAACTCATGAATGAGGTATGAGTTTGCTTGAATTTTTGATAAATACCCACATCAAATCTATCATTCATCCCGATTTCATATTCGTATTGAAGCGTTGCATTAGCAAGACGACCAGAGTCCGTGTCCACGTGGGAAAATTCGGTATATGTTTCCAGTTCCGCTTCACCACGATGAAGCGTAAGATATTCATAGGTCCAGACATAACGTCTTCCATCTGCCTGAAGTTGAGTGATGAGCATCAGAGTAAGAATTGGGAGTAGTAAATATTTATTCACGTATTGTTCCTTATCATTGGTTGTTATTAATATGCGTTAGCGTATATGCGAACCAGTCTCAAATGCAAAATAAAAATAAAGATATTTTTTGTGTGGAGGTCAGGGGCTTCCAGATTTATAAAACTATGTTGTCTTGATTAGTTTTACACTATTTAGGGCGTGTTACACAGCGACTCAACCCTGGCTTGCTCTCCGAAAATAAGCAGCTGGTCTGTTAACTGGAGTTCCTCATTTACATCTGGAATGATATCTTTCTCAGTTGTTCCATCAGAGCGACGAATGAGCAATATATCAACGCCATAGGCCTGTCTAACATTCAGTGATCGTAAGGATTGGTTTACGAAAGTTGAAGGTGCATTAATTCTTGCCAGGAAGAAACCAGGAATCACTTCGGATTTTTCATGATACTGCTTCTGAACAAATTTCATGGAGTGGGCCATGGCTTTAGCAGACTCTGAATGAATGAGCAATTCCTGATATTGATGAACGATGGATGTACGCTCTACTTCGCCATCAATCAAGCGATCCTCATCCACAACAGGAATTGCTTCCAGGTCCATTTCTATCATTTTCCGTAACACTAGGTGAATGGGTGTTTCATTGGTAATTGATTCAAAATTCTGATTCATCATATCTGCAACCAATACCTCATCAGGGATTTCTTCATGGTGATTCAAATAGCGTCGCATAGCTGAATGGGTGATGATCCCACACAATTGACCTGAGTCGTCCTTGACATAAAAATTGCTGGCTGAACTGACAGACATCTTTTCAAGCAAACCCTTCAACGTCATGGACTCAGGAATAGTATCAATAATTTTCTTCTTCAAGGTTTTAACACTGATCTGATCAAGGACATTAATGTCTTTACCCCCATAGATATCAATACCTCGACGCTGAAGTTTCAAGGTGTATATGTTTGACCCTTTCAGGAGTTTTGATGATATGACCATGGCAATAATGCTGGTGATCATAAGGGGCAGGATAACCGTGTATTCAGTGGTCATTTCGAAAATGATAAGTACAGCTGTAACGGGTGCATGGGTGGTTGCTGCAACCATGGCGGCCATTCCAACCAGGGCGTAAGCTCCACTGCTGGCTGTAATTTCAGGGAAAAGTGAATGAATGATACTGCCTGTGGCTCCCCCCAACATGGATCCAATAAAGAGGGAAGGAGCAAACACACCCCCAGAAGCACCAAATCCCATGGATAAACTCGTTGCAAAGATTTTTGCCAGTACAAGTCCTACTGCTATCCCGAAAGCTAGATTTCCGCTGAGGACTGACTCCATTGTTTCGTATCCAACACCCAAAATCTGAGGTATATATACTGCAACAACACCCAATAAGGTACCACCCAACAACCCCTTGAGAGCTACCGGCGCCTGCCAGGCATCAAACACATCTTCTGTCTTATAGAGGGAACGTACAAATAACCAGGCGACAACCCCAGTCACCAATCCAAGAATGATATAAAAAATGATTTCAATAGGTGAATGGAGTGTATAGGTCGGTGGTACAAAAGCAGGAAAATCGCCATACATAGCACGACTGACAACCGTACCGAATACGGATGCAATAATAATCGGTCCAATAGCCGCGGCACTAAAATCACCAAGTATGACTTCTGATGCAAAAATGGCTCCTGCGATAGGCGCATTAAACGTCGCGGCTATTCCTGCAGCGGCACCACAGCCAATAAAAGTTTTCATCCGCCTTATGGATACCTGAAAAAGTTGTCCAACAGTGGAGCCAAAGGCTGAACCAATCTGAACTATAGGACCTTCCCGACCCACTGAGGCACCCGTTGCTATCGACAGTGCAGAAGCGAATGCTTTGATGATCACAACTCGCATCCGGATAAATCCATTTTGGGTTGCAACTGCATTCATAACCTCAGGTACTCCATGCCCTTTGGCTTCAGGAGCTAATCTCTGAACCAACCAGGCAACCAGGGCTCCTCCCAAAGCAGGAATTCCTATCTTCAAATATATAGGTGTTGCCATCACCACATGGATGAGAGCACCTTCACCCCACAGGGAGTGACGGAAAAAATCAATGAGTGTACGAAATCCAGCAGAGATGATACCTGCAAACACACCGATAAGCATGGCGACAATGATCACAAAAAGCTGATCAAATGACTTAATTTTGAAAAGGACATTTTGTAGCCAGATGTATCGGGCACGACGATGCTTCAGGCGCTTTCGAAGTTTTGTGATGCGTTGAGTATTGAGCGGTGAGGACATGAGAACTAGAATTTCCTTTCTGAAAACTCAGGTGTTTCTGGTCATGCTATTTAATCCCGCGTTGTACCTATTGCAAGGTCACACTTATTTTTGTTTATCAAATTTGACAATTTACATTCAGATTTCCATAGTGGGTGAAAAAGGATAGGGTTATGAGATATTCCAATGTCTAGCACGGATGGATCATCCTAAATTGATGGATGGTCAACCCTCAACCCTATACCAATAAACCTCGTGCCATCATGCATCTGGATCTAGACGCCTTCTTTTGTTCGGTTGAGGTATTACGTGACCCATCTCTGGCAGGAAAACCTGTGGTGGTTGGCGGTCGGAGCGAAAATAGAGGTGTGGTCGCCGCCGCATCCTATCCAGCCAGAAAATTTGGTATTCATTCAGCCATGCCCATGATTGAAGCCAGCAGGAGATGTAAGGATCTGATTGTCATTTCATCTCAGCACGGTCTCTACAGGATGTACTCCAAAGTGATCATGGGTATCCTCAGGGCTGAGTCTCCGATTATACAACAGGTTAGTATCGATGAGGCATATCTAGATTTGAGTGATGAAGTGGATGAATGGATTGAAGCCACTGAAATTGCTCGCAGAATTCAGCTCAGAATATCCCGCGATATTGGTTTATCTGCCTCAGTTGGAATAGCCACCAACAAGATGATTGCAAAGATTGCATCTGACTTTGAAAAGCCAAACGGTTTAACTGTTGTTTTACCAGGGACTGAAATTGATTTTCTCAATCCTCTTCCTGTGAAGAAAATACCGGGAATAGGTCCCAAAGCGACAGAGCGATTGGCCAAGTATGGGATTTACACGGTTGCAGATATGTCAGTTATTGCAGAAGAAAAATTAGTCCAACGTTTCGGGAAGCTGGGAAGTGCAATGACACGTTGGTCCAAGGGCATTGACGATAGGCCCGTACATGAGGACCATGAGACAAAATCAATCAGCACAGAGCGCACTTTTTCAAAGAATATTGAGGATCAAGGCGAGTTATTGGAGGTCATCGAAAGGTTGAGTTTCAAGGTGGGGGAGCAGTTAAAGAAGAAAAAATTTATGGCAGCCACCATAACGATAAAATTCAGATATGCAGACTTTACTACCTATACCCGTCAGCATACACTTTCAGAACCTGTAGATGAAGGCTTGGAAATTTTCAGGATTGCCAGAAAGTTGTTGGTTAAAAACTGGATGCCGGGAGAACCGGTGAGACTCCTCGGTGTAGGTGGATCTCATTTTTCCGAACCACATGGCCAGCTGTCTTTGGGGTTGGATATATAGATATCAATAGCCCTTGTCTCACTGAGGTCGACGCAGTCGCATGTGCAAAGTGTGATAGGTAGAATCCATCCTTAGAGTGCACATCTCCAGGCGCTATGTGAAACCTCAGGGACTCATATCAAATAGCACAACAAAGACTAAACCTCAGAAAATCTGTAACACTCCTCAATATGGTCATTCACCATCCCCACAGCTTGCATGTGTGCGTATACGACGGTTGTTCCCATGAATTTGAGTCCACGTTTTTTCAGATCCTTGGCAATGGTGTCAGATAGAGAAGTACTGGCAGGAATATCATCCAGTGTTTTAAAATGATTCACCATGGGCTTGCCACCAGTAAACCCCCAGAAATATTTACAAAAGCTACCAAACTCATCAATTATTTCTAAATAACGTTGTGCATTATTTATAGCTGCTCGGATTTTTAATTGGTTCCTTACAATCCCTTTATCCTGAAGTAATTCCTGAACCTTATCCTCATCAAAAAGAGCGACTTTTTTGAAATCAAACTGATCAAAAGCGGCTCTGAAATTCTCACGCTTGTTAAGCACAATTTCCCAACTCAACCCAGCTTGAAATGACTCGAGAACAAGAAACTCAAACATTTTTTGATCATCATGAACGGGTACCCCCCACTCCTCATCATGATACTTAACATAAGTAGGTTTATTTAATGGAACCCAGCCACAGCGAGGTTTTTCGGTCATAATAATATCTCCAATTTGTGATCCTAATTTAGTGAGTACTAAAATAGGAAAGTCGTTTTATGAATCATTAGAAAAAATGCAAAAATAAGTGAGGATAATTTACGGTGAAATTAACTTACCTCTGATAATATATGTATTAGCTTCTATAATTGAGCCATAACATATGTTGAATAGACGTATTAGACAGAAAAATATAAGAATTACCCCAACGAAAGAACCTGATCCGTGTTAACTAAATGATCAATTTTAATCAATGACAGAGTGAATGCTAGATTAGGGCTAATATTTCATGAGTTAGCACGAATAATTGAAGCATTTGCTCCCTATCCATACATAACCAGGGTCTTGATATTTAAGATTAGGTCTAATTAGCCCTGGTCAATTCCATGTAAAACGACGTCGGGACGAACGGGCAGATGCTTGATGCGGACTCCAGTAGCATTATAGATAGCATTGGTTATGGCAGGGGCGGGTGCGTTAATTGGTATTTCCGCAACCGCTTTTGCACCATAGGGTCCTGTTGGCTCATGGGATTCAGCAAATCGAACCACTAATTCAGGCATATCCTGAGCGGTATAGATATGGTAACTATTAAAATCAAGATTGAGAAAGCGCCCCCTCTCATCAAATGGCATAAATTCGGTCAAAGCCATTCCCAGTGCTTGCGGAATGCCACCTTCAATTTGACCCTCTGCCATTTTGGGATTGATGATCTGTCCAGCATCGGTTACAGATACAATTCTTATAACTCTGACGATACCCGTGAGAGTATCCACCTCCACTTCAGCAAAGGTTGCATTAAATGGTGGGGGAGAATCATAGCTCATATGGGAAGCTGATCCCATGATTTGCTTCTGTTCATCCGTGTAGAAGCATTTTGTACAAATTGATTCATAACTGATTCGATGATTATCATCGGCAACCACATGTTGATCTACAATTTTGGCTTCAGGTGCTTGGAGTAGTTTACGACCCTGCTCAAGAATCATCGCCTTGCAAACCTCAGCAGCTTTTTTTACAGCAGAACCAGAAATATAGGTCGTGCTTGATGCATAGGCACCTGTATCAAATGGAGTCATATCAGTATCTGAGGAATAAACGATAATCTTGTCTATTGGGACCTCTAACACTTCGGCAGCTATCTGAGCCAGTGCTGTGTCGGATCCTGTTCCCAAATCTGTAGCACCGACCTGGAGATTAAAGCTGGCATCTTCATTCATTTTTATAAAGGCTGAGCCCATATCGATTCCAGGTATTCCTGAGCCCTGGCCTGCTGCAGCTACACCGATCCCCTTGCGAAAACGACCGGATTGTTGAGAGGCCCTTAGAACATCCCAGTTGCTCAATTCCTTGCCTGTGGTAAGACAGGCAGCCACCTCAGTGCTGTATAGCACCATGGGAAAACCTTCACGCCCTTCACCCAATATTTTGGCGATGGGGACATCATCACCCACCTTGAACAAGTTTTTCAACCGCAAGTCAATGGGATCGATGCCCATAACATGAGCCGCTTCATCCATCAAACTCTCCAGGGGAAACATCGCCTGGGGTGCCCCATACCCCCGATAAGCACCGCCGATAGGTAGATTGGTATATACACCATCTCCATTGACTCGAATGTTTGGTGCTTTATAAAGACTGAGAGCCTTTTGTGCAGTTACAGACATAACTGTTAGTGCATGAGGTCCATAAGCCCCACAGTTTTCAAGAATATTCAAGTCGATAGCTGTTAGAATATGGTCGCTATCAAAACCCAGCTTGAATGATACCCGTTCAGGATGGCGTAAGCGGGCTGCGTATAGTTCCTCTTTACGTGTGTATTCAATGCGGGCTGGGCGACCAGTTCTAAGGGTAACCGCTGCGACCAATTCTTCGTTCAGGATCTCCTGTTTTCCACCAAACCCACCTCCGATGCGTGGTTTGATGACCCGAATTCTACCCACAGGAATATCTAAAACTTCAGCAACAATACGACGTACATGATAGGGTACCTGTGTCGATGTACGGATTACGAGACGGTTGTTATCATCCAACCAGGTCAATGATATGTGGGGTTCTATGGATGCCATTTGAACAAATGGTGTACTGTAAGTTCCTTCGAAAACATAGTCGGAGGATTTTAAAGCAAAATCCACGTCACCCAATTCAGCATCCAGGTGAGAGGCGATATTCTGGGAGGCATCATGGATACCAGTTTTGTTTTCCTCAAGATGTAGTTTGATATCAGAAGACATGGCTTCTTCAAGATCAAAGATTGCAGGCAATTCTTCATAATCCACTTGGATTAAATCAAGAGCTTGAATTGCAGTTTCAACAGTTTCTGCCGCGACAAAGGCAACCTTATCACCTACATACCGTACAGTTGAATCAAGTATGCGCATATCTCGGGGACCTGGCTCTGGGTAGCCCTGACCTGCTGTGGTATAATAATGCGTTTCGAAATCATGATGGGTGAATACAGCAACCACACCCTCAAGAGCCTCGGCTTCAGAAGTGTCAATCCTGATGATTTTTGCATGGGCGACAGGACTGTGCAAAATCTTAACATGAAGGACATTTTTAAGCGTGATATCATCAGCAAAAACTGGATTCCCTCTTACGAGTGCTTGACCATCTACACGTTTTGTATCCTGACCAATAATTTTCATGATTGATCCCCCTTTACAGGAGAAGATTTGAGGGCGTCTAGGCCTGCTTCAACCGGTTTAACATAACCCGTACAGCGACACAGGTTCCCATTGAGGGCATCCCGAATATTGCTTTCAGTGATATCAGAATTTTCCCTGTCCAGTGCCTCCAATGATAAAATCATTCCCGGAGTGCAAAATCCACATTGTGCCGCACCGTTTTGGAGAAATTTCTCCTGGAGCGGATGAAGGTGTTCATGTGTCGAAAAACATTCCAGGGTTTCTACTTTTTTACCCGCGACGGCATGCACAAGAGTTAAGCAGGCATTAATGCTCACATCATTAATGAGAACTGTACAGGCACCACACTCACCATGATCACAACCATGTTTTACACTGTGATACTCCTCCTGGCGTAAATATTCCAGGAGCGTTGTACCTGGATTAACAGAGGCGTTTACCAGTCGACCATTTAGTTCGAATTGGATCGTCATTTACTCACCACCATTTCTCTGAGGAGCCTGGATACAATATGTTGCTTAAAATCGGGACTCCCAAAATGATCGTTCTGATAGAGGGCGCTTACTTTGTCCATGAAGTTGCGAATCTGTGCCTCATCTGGTTTGACTGTTGTGGCGCAGAACAGAATACGGTTGCTTTTCCCACCGACGGCAATTGAAATGGATTCATCGATTTGATTGACACCCACAATGACAAAAGCAGGTGCTGAGTCCAAGACTGAAACGCGTTCCATTTTTACACTATTCTGGGGGATAATTACTTCTAAAATGACTCCTTCACCAGCCCAGTTCGAGATTGGTTGAGGACTCTCTACTGTATTTATTTTGAGCATGGCCTGCGCTGCAAACAAGTAAACCAGAAGATCAGAATCAGGTCTGGAACGGGCGATTTCTCCCCCCAGTGTGCGTTGATTCCGAATGTTTTTTGAGGGACAGGAACTAACGATTGCTTTTGATAGTTCGCCATTATCACTGAGCATCATTTTCTGTAATGTACAACCTGCACCTATATGAAGATCCCCACCTAGCGTATTGAAATTATCATCCAGTAGATGATTGATATCGATAAGGGTTGTGATCTCTGGAGCTTGTTCTGAAACCAGATAGCTTCCGCCCGCATACAGTGAAGAGCCACTAGCTTTCAGATAATTCTCAACATCCTCCATCTGTTCTGGCTTAATAATTTGTGAAATAGATGACCACATTATTCAACCTCTGTCTTCATAAAATTAATCCCGGTCCGATCCGATGCATGTCTGAGCATTTCTTCAGCGAGTCGATTATGATGGGCAACTAATTCTCCCTCGTCAAGGGGAGATATTCCTTCCTCAAGTACAACCCTGCCTTGAATGATTAAATAGTCCAGCGCTTGTGAACGGGTCGTGAATACAAGAGAAGCCAGAGGATCGGCTAAGCTCCCGGTCTGAGACAACCCCTGCATATTGAACATTGCAAGATCAGCCTGTTTACCAACACTGAGTTCACCAATATCATTTCGACCTAACACAGCAGCTCCTCCCCGCGTCGCCATTCGCAGAACATCGCGAGCAGTGAGCCAGAATTCCTGTTCTCTGAGTCTTGAAATCAGGAGAGCATTCCGCATCTCTAATAGCATATCTCCCGAGTCATTTGAGGCACTTCCATCTACACCGAGACTGACATTTACGCCTGTTTTTAAGAGCTCCTTGATTCGAGCAATTCCCGAACCTAAACGCATATTACAGGACGGGCAGTGAGAGATTCCAACACCACGATCACCCATGAGCTTAATCTCGCTATCACTTAAATGAACGGTGTGGGCATACCAGGAATTGGATGATAGCCAGTCCAGAGAATCCATAAGGTCTACTGGGCGCTTCCCAAAGCCTTCCAGACAAAATTTTTCCTCATCCAACGTCTCTGCCAGGTGGGTATGTATTTGTAATTGATTGTCTCTGGCATAGTGGGCTGTCTGCTTCATCAATTGTAGTGTGACAGAAAAAGGAGAGCAGGGAGCCAATGAAATCCGTGTCATGGCACCATCAGATTCATCATGGTATTTAGCAACGAGTCGTTCAGTATCTTTCTGAATCTCATCTTCGGTTTGAACCACATCATCTGGTGGTAGCCCGCCTCGGGACTTCCCTAGAGACATAGATCCCCTGGTGGGCTGAAAGCGGAATCGCAATTCTTTTGCAGCTTCAATTTCAATATCAATGAGCTCGGCACTTGCCTGAGAAGGGAAGAGGTAGAGATGATCAGAACTGGTGGTAACGCCACTTCTCATAAGCTCAAGCAAGCCGGTTTGGGTACTAGAGGCTACTGCTTCAGTGGTGAGTTCACGCCAGACTTCATAGTGATTTGTCAACCATGAAAAGAGTGGCTGATTCTGCATAAGTGGAATGTTTCGAGTCAGAGATTGATAGAGATGATGATGTGTATTTATAAATCCGGGGGTAATCACCATGCCAGTAGCATCTATAACCTGATCTGCATGAACATCCAGGGATTCAGGCCCAATGGATTTAATTTTACCTTCATCAATAAGAATATGACCACCAGTAAATTCAGTGCCAGCATCATCCATCTTGGCTATGAGTAGGGGGTTTTTTATAAGGATTGTTTTCATTCCAGGTATGCCTAACTCCTAACGTCTAACTTCTATCTCTTCTTCAACATCGGTATTGCATTCAAACTTTCATATAGGACTATCATTTCAAGTGCTTCCAGGGTGCTGTAATATTTGCACTCAGGCTCCAGGTTTATTGAATCAATCTGTTTGGTCTCACCTTCAAAACGGACCTGAGCTACAGGGGAGTGAAATAAATAATCTCCATCATGAAATGTTAAAACCGCCTGGTAATCCTTGTCCTTAAAGCGAAGCGTTTTGTCTCTCAGTTGATATCCATTATCAGACTCTGAAAAACTCTTTTCAGACAAATGGATCCTTGGTTTGTCTTTGAAAGGATCGCCTGCTGTGGGACAAAAGGTTGTACAATTGCCACATTCATTGCAGAAATCGCCAATATTTAAAATCTGTGGTTCCTGATCAACACCAAAGGACCCACTACGGATCATTTGCATCGAATTACCAGTGAAGGATGCCTCAAACACAGGATAACTCACTGGCTCTGCTGAATATGTCAGGTTTGCAAGATTGGGACACACCCCCACACAGACACTACAATAGTCATCACACAACAGACAGCGACTGGCTTCGGTAATGGCTTCCTCTTTAGTGAGTGTTCTATGAACCTCAGGAAATTCCTGAGTTGGATCATCATCTGCAAGGGGAGGCACAATTCCATATTCACGAATCGCAGCTTTTTTCCTTAAATCCTCGATTGAAATGACACGTGGCTGATTTTCAGGGGCTGCGTTGGATAGTCCAAAGCTCTTAAGCATGTGACTTGCAGCTGTTTTGCCATCACCTATTGCATTGATGACACTGGAAGCACCGCGCACAGCATCTCCACCGGCATAAACATTGTCGATTGCAGTCATACAATTATCCGGGTTAACCTGAAGATCAGTTTCCTCTATAAAATCCACACGGATAGCTTGTCCGATGGCTGGGATTACGGTATCGACATCGAAATCAAGGTACTCACCCTTGATGGGGACTGGTCGGCGTCGTCCACTGGCATCAGGCGCTCCCAATTCCATCTTTTGGCAATGAATATTTGAGACTCTTTTTTTTCCTGTAAATTTTAGTGGGGCAAGAAGTTCGTGGAAGGTGATGCCTTCTGCCAACGCTGCTTCGATTTCGTCAATATCTGCCGGCATCTCTGACATGGTTCTACGGTAAATAACACTGACATTGCCATCACCACCTGTTAGCCGAAGCGCCGTACGAGCCGCATCCATAGCAGTATTCCCACCACCGATGATAGCAATATTATTACCCAGACCTGGTCGTTCACCTAACCGAACATTGGAAAGAAAGGTGAGCGGATTTAAAACCCCTGACAAGGACTCACCTCTAACATTTAAGGTCAAAGCGCGTTGTGCGCCAACCCCGATGAACAATTTCTCATGACTTTTCCTGAGACTCTGGTAAGCCTCTTTGTCTACAGAGGATTCAAAGTGGAAATTGACACCCATATTTCTGAGTACGTTGATGTCCAGGTTGATTACTTCATCCCTTAATCGGAACTCTGGAATTGCATCGGACACCATCCCGCCTACAAATGTTTTACTCTCAAAAACATCAACGGACACACCTGCTTGAGCCAGAAAATAGGCACATGACAAACCAGCCGGACCAGCACCAACAATTGCCACAGAGTGATGAACCCTTGATACTTGCACAGGGTTTATCTTTGAGATCTGATCCTCAGTAACAAAGCGTTTAATCTCTCTGATGAGTAGGGGTGAGTCATAGTTGTTACGCGTACACTTCAATTGGCATAAATGATCACAAACATGTCCTGTGACTCCGGGAAGAGGATTAGTGTCCTGAATAGCTTCAAATGCGGCGATGAAATTTCCCTGTGATGTGTGATAGAGATATTCGGGGATGTTTTGATCAGCCGCACAGGCATCCACACAGGGGGCTGAGATGCAATCGAAGGCATTCAATTGTCGATTGGTCTTTATGGAATCAAAATGGTGGCTATGTTTGTGGTAATGTGGATTGCTGATGACTCTCTCTGCATATTCGTGTAAATAATTCAATCCCGCCTGTTCAATTGTGTTTGATTGATTTTTCCCACGCAGGATAAAATCATCCAGCGCATCTGATCCCTCCATCGCTTTGGTGAGATTGCTGAGGTATTGGCCGAGCCTGGTATAGCCACCAGGCTTTAATACATCGGTACAGGTCGTTACTGGACGCAAGTTTGAAGCTAGAACATCTGCCACATTGAAGGCATCTGCTCCTGCTGAAAACGATACATCAAGTTTCCCGTTAAAGTCCTGCTGAAGTGTAGCAGCCAGATTGATACTGATAGGATGTAGTGCACGACCACTTAAATACATCATGGTTTCATTTTCAGGGAACACGGGTCGATGATTTTCAACTTCCAGTGTATTTGTCAATTTCAGCCCGAAATCAACCCCAGCAGTATCAGCCTGTCTCTGAAGGTTTGTAATAAGCTTGAGGGCATCAGGATATTTAAGGTCATGCTCAAAAGCAGCATCGGGAACGATTGATGATGCGTAACCCAAATCGTGATTGAGTATCTGGCGTAACCTTTCAGGACCTAGCAGGGTTGGATTAAGCTTTACAGCCGTATGCAGTTTTCGCTCAGTAATAAGATAGGTGGCGATACGCTCAATCTCATCGGGTGGGCATCCATGCATGGTTGACAGCGTGATATTGTCTGTCATTCGAGCTGGAATGTTCATGTTCTTGATGTTGGGGTAGATAAGAGAAATTTGATCCAGTTTTTGATCCAGAATCTTCTGGCTATTTTCCATCCGATTCATGAACTGCTGAACATTGGGTTTCATGATACCAGCCAGGTCATAGCCGACACTCATGTTAAATATCACGCCAGGATCCTGGCTTGAGTCCCAGCCAAAATGATCTCTTAAAATGTGTATGGCGATCCAGGCGTTAAGATATTCATCCAGGGATTGTTTCAGCTTGAGCTCTTGAGACCATTCACAATTATAACCCTCATCCTGCATATCAATACAGGGCTTGCTAACCTCGAGCTCATCCAGGGCTTGAACAGTTTTGAGTTCCATGTATCGAGCACCACATAACCAGGCAGCTATAATGTTTTGGGATAGCTGTGTGTGTGGACCAGCAGCGACTCCGATTGGGGTTTCAAGGGTTTGTCCATAACGCACCATCTTGAAAGGATCAGATTTTTGGGGCTGAAAGAATAAATCCTCATGAATTCCAAACAGCTGTCCTGTTTTGAGCTCATCCAGCATCCAGGTTATAAGATGCCTGATAGAGAGAGGGTAGAGTTTATCGTTCATATTTTAAATGCCTCCCCTCTTTGCGGGAATCCTGACAATAGGCAGGAGCCGAAGCAATCTCAATACAGAGATCGCTGCAGTCGTAAACTCCTTCGCGAAGACGATAGAGGTTTCTATCTATTGGACAAATGATCATGTCATTTGGCTCTTTATAAATTGATTCACCAGATTTTTTAGCACTTGCGTTCTGTATTTTGCTGTTGCCCGAATATCATCGATGGGAGAGATGTCCTCATCAATCAGCTGAATAAAGTCTGTGGGGTGTGTCTGATCCTTCAAAAATGCGCTGGTGAAATGATCAAGACAAACCACTGTTGGACTCACGGCTCCTGCAGCAATATTTATGTGGGTGAACTCAGTGTTGTAAACGAAGGCAACATTCACTGTTGAGATAGCCATGGATTGTCGTAAACCCACTTTCTGAAAGTTTGATTTGAAGCCATTTCGCGTTAGTGTGATTGAGGTCAATAACTCGAATTCCTTCAATGCCGTTCTACCTGGTCCGAGAATAAACTCATTGATAGGAAGTATTCGTTCACCATCAGGTCCCTCAAGGTTTAAAAGTCCATCAAAGGCATAAAGAGGTGGCAATAAGTCACCCGCCGGGGAGGCATTACAAATATTCCCCCCGATAGTTCCTCGATGTCTGATCTGAGCACCTGCAAAATCATGTGACGCCAGATGTAATGCTTCAAATTCAGTCCTGAGAGTATGGTTATCATGGATATCTTGAATGCTTGTCAACGCACCTATAACTGTGGCTTCCTCTGAGACAGTAATCTGATTCAACTCTGATAGCTTTTTCAGGTCAATGAGATAATCAGGCATTTCCTGACCCATCTCATATCGCGGTATAAGGTCTGTCCCTCCGGCTAACATGGTACAACCCGCAGAGGGGAGGTCTTTGCAGATCTCCAAATATTCAGGCATGGTAGTGGGTTGGTAGTATCTCATTGTGCTTTAAGAAGGACCTTAATCGATGGGAGTAAATTTGAGTATCACAACATCTGGGAGCAACAGGTCATGAACGAAATCGCCGGGTATCCGAGTCCATTCAGCTGTCACATCATAGATTTGACCATTCCTGTAAAACCCGGTCCACTTGACATTGTCTTCATTTTCAATTTCAGTTTCAGCCATAAATTTTAAGACCCCATTAACCATTTCCTCTTTATATGGCAATTCATCATCATCATCTCTTGCTGACCAGATAAGATTCCCATCATTAAATGATAATGTTCCTTGAACAGCAAAGAGACCAAGGATGCCTTTTGCTCGGATTTTCCCATCAAAAGATTGACCCTCTAATTTGAATTCTGATGATGAATCCTGAGCTGATATCATTAATGGAATCATAAACACGGCAATAAGCCATAAGCGCGTCACATCAAATGTCTTGGGTGTTTTTATCATGCTGTACCTCCTGCTGGTGTGCCTTCTCCAGAGCATCCACAATTTTATGGTACCCCGTGCATCGACAAATATTCCCCGATAATTCATATTTAATGTCATCACGCGTGGGATGGGGGTTGCGTTCCAGTAACTTTTCCCCTGTCAAAACCATCCCGGGAATGCAGTATCCGCACTGCACAGAGTGATTATCCTCAAAGGATTGTTGTAGCCTGGTTAAATCCCTGGTGTCAGCCAAACCCTCAATGGTAATGATACGGCTCCCTTGAACCTCCACAGCCAGGATCAGGCATGCATTCACAGTCTGTCCATCCAATAGGACGGTACAAGCACCGCACTCGCCTTCTCCACACACTTCTTTGCTACCTGTCAAATCCAACTCATCGCGTAAGAAATCAAGGAGTCTGATATGCGTTTCAATCTCTCTTTCTACGAGTTTTCCGTTAACAGTAACAGAAAGCGTGGTGGTATGTGGTGAAGGATGATACAACATCTTTAGTTCTTTTCGTCCTCCAAATAGTCCTCAATTTTTTTTAGATCGGCAGTCACAGGAGTGATCTTTTGAAGCAATGATTGCGCTGCAGGCGTATCCTTGAGACCAGACCCGGTGATTAGTACCACAATGTGATCCTCAGGTTTAAATATTTGCAGAGCAGATGCTTTGAGAAATCCTGCATAAGCTGTTGCGGCAGCTGGTTCTGCAAATATTCCCGTGGTTGATGATAGTTGGAGTTGAGCATTAAGGATGTCATCATCACTCACTTTGAATCCCAACCCGCCGCTCTCCAGGATGGCCCGCCGGGCTTTATCACCGTCTCGGGGGTGATCCACACTGATACTGTCAGCAATAGTCTCTGATTCAACTGCTTCAATCTCGCCGCCCCGTTTAAGACTATTCACAATTGCAGCTGACCCTTCAGCCTGTACGGCATGCAGGGCTGGCATCGCGTCTATCCACCCTAATGCCATAAGATCAAAAAATCCTTTAAAGACACCTGAAATAATACAACCATCGCCTACAGGAACAAAAATATGATGGGGAGCTTGCCAATTCTTTTCCTCGGCAATTTCCAGAGCCACTGTCTTCTTACCTTCGGCAAGAATGGGGTTAATTCCCGTATTTCGACAGTATACTTCATTCTTGGTTGCATATTCAAAGGCCAGGTCGAAAGCAGTATCATAATTCCCATCTACAGGCACAAGCCGGGCTCCGTGTTGTCTGATTTGAGTCAATTTCGCGGGAGGGGCAGCTGCAGGGGCGAAAATAATACTTGGTCTTCCATGATGGGCCGAGAGTGCAGCCAAAGATGATCCAGCATTTCCAGTAGAAGCAGCAACAATTGCGTTCTGCCCCTGTTGCCTGGCATGTTGAAGTGCTAATTCTGTGGCTCGATCTTTCAATGAACCTGATGGGTTTCTGGTATCATCTTTTATTTGAAATGATGATACCCCATGATTTTCAGCCAGGTTTGGAAAAGAAACCAGAGGTGTTCCACCCACTCGAATCGAGGTGTTCGTTGGTGACTCTTGGACAGGTAAAAGCGGCAAGTAACGCCAGATTGATTCTTCTGGATTCTTGCTCAGGTCTTTTTTTGACCAATCCACACTGATCTTATCATAATCATAGACAAAATCCAGATTCTTGCCGCACTTGGGGCAAATATATGGGAAGGGATCATCAGGAACCAGCCAGTTACACTGGTGACACTGAAGTCCTGTTATGGCCTGAGGGTTCAAAAAATGTTACTCCAATATTAGTGTAAAGACTTCTTCACAATGAGCCTGACAAAGTGCCTTTAGATGGCATAATCTTTACCCTGGGCTTTAGCCCGGGGTAATTGATCCCAATTATATGGATACTGCTTACACATACTGCTTCAGTAAGCCTGTTTCAGCATTAAAGGCTTCAATCTTTTCATCCCATGCATCTGCCAGAGCGAATTTTGAGGACCAATACTCATCATCATACCACTGAGCGTCCAGTTCCTCCACTGACTTACCCTGTTGTTCAACCCAGGTGAAGTATTTCAGGTTATGCATGCGTTTCTTCTCACGATAACTCAGTTCGAGGACACCCTCACTATCCAGACCCTGGAGATAGCGTTCAAAATCAATGTTGGCGCGAGTCTCAGAATAATCACCGTGTTCATCTTGAAGTTCCACCAGTCGGGATTGATACATTTCCATGGAATCCGTGGCTACGGTGAAGACTACATCATTTTCATTGTATTCGTAATATTTTGCCATTTTTATGGCACCCGCAATATTGGCGATACTGGAGATGCCCAGGTAGTCAAGTTTATCCACAAACTGAGGATCAATACCTTTTTGTTTCAGCAAGTCATGACCGGCAGACTCATTAAACAGACGGATCAAATTCATGGAGATGTTGTCATCAACACCGATCACCATGTCCATGTTTTTCATATTATGGATCCAGGGTACATGTTTGTCACCAATGCCCTCGATACGATGGGCTCCATAACCATTTTGGAGGAGTGTGGGTACTTGAAGCGCCTCACCAGCGCCAACTTTGATACGAGGGAATTTCTCTCTCAGATAGTCTGCAGAACCCAGTGTGCCAGCAGATCCTTGCGTGAGAAAGAGACCACTACATCGTTGTGCTCCAGAATTGATACTGTTAAACACTTTCTCCATAGCGTGCCCCGTGACAGCATAATGCCATAGAGGATTGCCAATCTCACCAAATTGATTCAGGGTAACAATTTCATCTCCCCGTTCAGCCTCAAGCTCCTTGACCTTGTCATAAATTTCCTTGACGTTGGCTTCTCCACCTTCTGTGCGAATGATCTCGGCTCCTACTTTCTCTAACCAATCATATCGTTCTTTAGACATTTCTTCAGGAAGGACAGCGATAGAAGGACAACCCAACAGGTAGCCATCATAAGCACCACCACGACAGTAATTTCCAGTAGATGGCCAGAGTGCTTTCTGGCGAGTTGGGTCGAAATGTCCAGAAATAAGCTTCTCAACCAGCGGACCAAAGGTAGCACCGACCTTATGCGCACCAGTGGGAAAGAACTTGCCAATAAGGACAATGACACGTGCGTCAACCCCCGTCAATTCTGTGGGTAGTTCAATGTAATTGACATCTCCGAAACCACCCCCAGATGCGATGGGTTCATTTTGCCAGCTGATTCGAAAAAGATTGCGTGGATTCAGATCCCAGAGTCCAATTTCTTTTAGCTCAGCCTTAATGCCCTCTGGGATGAGCTCGTGGTTTGCCATCTGTTTATAGGTTGGCAGGATAATGTTCTGCTCTTTACAGCGTTGAATAGTGTTTTTTAAAATCTGTTTTGAGTCCACAAGTAAATTCCTTTAAGGTCTAACAACGAATTTTACGAATGATACGAAATTCTAAGTTTTATTCTCAAAATTCTAATGTGTTTGGTCCGTTGAGTTCGTGTTATTCATTGTAAAAATTTCGCATATCTTAATTATCAAGTTTATTAAGTGCTGAGATGGGGTCGTTGACAACAGTCAAAAACATCATGGCAGCAATGATAAATGGTTTATAACTGGCTTCAAGATAAGTCTCTCTACGATACTTTTCGAAGACTGTAGCACTTACCTCCCCCTGCTCACAGCTTACCCCTGTGATATCTGCAGGAAGACAATGCATGTAGAGAGCTTCTCCGTTCCTGGTGAGTTTCATTTTATCCTCTGTACATTCCCAATCTGTAAACCGGGCATTGTTCGCCAGACATTCCTGCTCAAGTTTCGCTAGACCTGGTTTGTCAGCCTGCTTCAATAGTGTTGTACGTTCTTCCATGACATGAAATGGTGCCCATGATTTGGGATAAACAATATCAGCGTCTTTGAAAGCATCATCCATACTATTCACAATGTTGAAGGAGCCTCCAGAGTCTTGGACCTGTTTGTGTGACTGCGCAAGGACTTCTGGGATGAGGGCATATCCTTCAGGGTGTGCCAGGGTGACATCCATGCCATAGCGAGTAAGTAAACCAATAATTCCCTGCGGAACTGATAGTGGTTTCCCATAGCTGGGTGAGTAGGCCCATGACATAGCTATTTTCTTGCCCTTGAGAGCATCTAACGAACCAAAATAGTTGGTTAACATCGCCAGGTCAGACATACTCTGGGTTGGATGATCAATGTCGCATTGGAGGTTGATCAATCCGGGGCGATTATGCAATACTCCCTCTTCATACCCCGTCTGCACGGCTTCAGAAACTTCCTTCATGTAGCTGTGTCCTTCACCCAGATACATATCATCACGGATACCAATAACTCGGGTCATAAAGGAAATCATGTTGGCTGTTTCCCGCACGGTTTCACCATGTGAGACTTGAGACTTTTCCTCATCCATATCTGATACTGCCAGACCGAGAGCATTTGCTGCAGAGGCAAAACTGAAGCGTGTGCGAGTAGAATTGTCTCTAAAAATGGAGACAGCTAATCCAGAATCAAAAACCAAGTTCGGTTTGCCCTGTTTATGTCTTTCTCTCAATATTTCTGCCAGTATGAGAGTCGCTTCCAGTTGGTCTTTTGATTTTTCCCAGGTGAGCAGGAAATCATTCCCGTATCCGGATAAATCAAGGTTTTTAAGATAGTCGATACTGTTATTCAAAATTCCGTACCTCATTCGTCATATCGAGCGGAGTCGAGATGCGTTTTTAACATAGTATAAGCCCCCTCGAATTGGCTGGGGATGACGTAATTGAATTGAACCCATCATCATGGGTCAACCTGTATCCTGTTCAAATATGTGAGTGGAATCGTGGCATACATGGCTGCTGCTTTTACCAAGTGATCTTTCCAGGTTTTCTCATTGGGTGCATGAGCTTCTTCTTCAGCTCCAGGTCCAAATCCAATACAGGGAACATCATATTTACCCATAATAGCCACACCATTGGTGGAGAATGTCCACTTGTCTACCATGGGCGCTTCCTCGAATAAACCCTTATAGGCATCGACCAGAGATTTTGTAGCGATG
>JAERTJ010000205.1 GCA_016844945.1 Fidelibacterota bacterium
TCGATCGGTTGGTTCATCACAGCGTAATACTTGAACTGAATCTACCCAGTTATAGGCTGGAGAAATCAAAGGAAACTAAAGCTAAATGAACCGGGAAAAATAACTGTCGTTGGACGGGAATTTTAGTTGTCGTTGATCACCCCTTTTAGTCTGTACTAATGGTTTAAACTCAGCCTTCCACTTGGATAGAGGCTGTAACACGACATCTTTTTCCTTAAGCCATGCATCTACCAACATCTCTGAATCTCCACTAACTCTCGATTTAACACTCCGCAGATACGTCAAATCATAGGTCTCCGGAAAATAATTCTCCAATAACCTCGTTAGATCATTCGCAGATGATTGTCTCTCTTCTGGTGGCAGAGTATTCGTGCCCATAAGCATTTCTTGGACAATTAGACTTAACTTTGAATAGAGCAGTTTCTCGTTTTCTGTTCTCAGTTTTGATCCAATCAAGTCTTTATTCAAAACTTTAAATGCCATTTCATCCTACACCTTTGCCAAATCCAGCTCAGATAGATACTTTTTCAACCTGCCGGCCATTGGTTTAAAGGAAAATAGTGTAATTGCTCCCGCCAGGATTGCCCCTAAAAACGGTATCAATCGTCCAACGTACTTTCCAAAGCTTGTTTTAGTTAATTGGATTCCTATCCACATTCCTGTCTTTTTTGCGACATTGTAGACACCGTACTGCGTTAGCGCTTTTTGAGGTAATCGCTTAGCTACTTCCTGGCCGAGCTTCTCTGATATTTTTGCCACCGCCGCAGTGGCACCTTTATTTGCATACATAACACCAACAAACAATGTGACCCTTAGTAAGGTTTCATCATCCATACCCTCGTTATCTTCTGTAAACTGTGGCCAGCCATAGAGGTAAGCAAGCTTTTGTAATACTACAGTAACATGAAAATAAAATTGTGCTATATCAGCCGGAATTGCTGGTGCTTGCCACCAACCCGGCGGTACTGCAGATAGCACAGAAATGAGTGTTGTTTTAGTTGCGTGCCAGTTAATGGTGCTCGAAGCAAGCTCCTCAATAATTTTATTTGAGACCCCTGCTTTAGCTGGTGTCGACTCAATCGCTGCTTGCACCACTTCTTTGCTCGCCCTCTTACTTAACTCAGATCGCAAATATTCTTCGCGATTTATAAATATACCAGGGAGACTAAAAGATGATTTTAGAATTTTGAACCAAAAATTGTTAGCCTGTGATTCTTCTTTTCGCAATGCTTTATCTGCCATAATGCTTCCTCCATAAACCTGTCGGTCACTACATTTGTCTTAACCAACGATTTTATGAGGAATTAATGGCAACCCCCTGAAAGCCTCGGTGGTTATCGCCAAACAACTACAGAGTTACCCGAAGGGCTTGCTCTCAAGGGGTAAGGATTTACCTCCCGAGTGCGTCTTCGGGCTTGTAGCATAACTGCTACAGCTTGTAGTTGTTTGGCGGCATGAAATTATACATGTGAAGTGTTATTAGCAACCTGTATGCAGAGAATGTTTTCCTAGCTCAATTGATAGGTCAAATTCTTGAGAATTCAGGATCGTTTTTGGTGCATAATTTGTGCGAATTGAAACCTGGATTTTAAGAATCTCGTAAGTTTCACTATTACACGCTCTATATATAAAACAGTTTGTCACCCCTTAAGGACAAACTGACTCCATTAACTTGACTCCTACCGAGCCTTTTCAATTCTTAGCTTAGCTTTCAGTATTACACGCCCTATATATATAATATTAGGTCGTGTTTCAGGTCATTTTGTCCTACACGAAGATCCAGCCAAACGTTACCTACTTAAGATAGGATTTTAGTCGTTCTTGTTCCCTTTTGGTGAGCCCACTTGATCGATCAAACAGAATAACCGCATCTAGGTCTTTTCGATGCAGCAGGATGGTTGATTTTGACTTCTGATCATCCACGCGGTGAGATTTCAGTTTACCGGCATCAATTAGCTGACGCAGTTTGGTCACTCCTACCCTCGAGTAAACTGCGGCTTCTTTCAATGTATACCAGGTGGCTGGTTTGTGTTTAACCTGCCTTTGGTGTTGAAGGTGCCTCAGGAAGCGAGCGAAGAGCTTTTCATCACCCTTTTCTCTGTTCTCCCAGAACCACATATAAAAGCGATCAATTGCTGCCAGGTATTGCTTCTCCAACTTCTTCGGGCAGGTATCAGCTATGTGCTCATATTCCTCAAGTAAGCTCTTAGCAATTCGTTTGTTGATGTGATGGACACATATCTCAGGGCCATAATTCTTTAACTTGTCCACAATGCCCTTGTCTTCGAGGAGCGGACGGGCTGGACCTTCTTGGATGTAGCGCGCTTCATCCCTAGTCAGTTCCTGAGTAGGTGCATCATCTGGACTCTCACCCTCAAACCAGTACATGACCCCCTTTCCACCGATCAACTGTGCCCAAAAGACCGGTTTAAGTTCGCTTAGTCGATATTGATATTTATCGGTGTACTGATATTCTGAACTATGTTGAAATCTCAATTACTTACCCCTCCTGCCTGTATAACACCGTCCTAAACTAACCGAACGTATCGGTAAATAGTAGAATTTCGCCCAAAACACCCCCTTAAAAGCCAATTATCCTACATCGCGACATACCGCATGCCTACAATACTCTTTCGCCATCGAGGGGCTCACTGTACCCAGCGGAGGATGGAGTGTCCTCCTTCTGTATGGGAGGTCGAGCTAAGATCTATCCATCATACCAGAATCGAACACCTAACTTTTCTACATATTCTATGTTTACCACTGTAGCTAATTCTGCTAAAGTAAAATCATAATTCGTAGTAATTTTCGTTTAGTTACGCTAACCAGGGGGTTCCAATGAAATGAGATGTTTATGATAATCAACACTTTCGCTCTGTCCCAAGTCAACATGATCTAGAAGGTCTGATTGACGAGGTTGCCCAAAGGCGAGTCGATAGATAGAAAGACCCCGTTTTAATTGATCGATTTTTATTTCTTCACGACTGAATGGCAGTAATGGAATCCTACGTTGAATCTTTGTCGAGCCTTTGTCAAAAATCCAAAATGGAATCAATTCGGGTTTGTCAAGATTGTCGTTTCTGGCTGCTTGAAAAATTAACTCCCACGGATCACCTTTCCCATCCCATTTTTGAAGCTCCTGGAGACCATAAACTTCGGCTACATTTCTGCGAATTGCTAAACTCTTATATCTATGGATTCTTCCCTCTCGTTGTTCGAGGTCCACTGGATTCGACGGAAGATTCCAGTGTATGATTGAATGGCACCAAAGGTGAAAATCCAAGCCCTCCTGTCCCACAGAAGTGGATGCTAATACAAATGGTCGAAATGGAGAGTTAAAGGCATCTCTTACTGTTGTTGCTCTTGTAACAGCATTTTTCTCTTCCTCCTTAAATTCGCCATAGCGTAATGCAAATCTGGTCCGGACCTGAAAATCGTTTTTAGAAATTTGATCCCCATTCACACTGATCTCATCCACGCTCAATTGAGCGGTTCGGATAGATAATACTGACTGAATTATTTCACTGATCTCTTCCAATCGCTTTTCAAAAGTCTTTAGCCTATTATTTGGTGTTTCTGCAAGATGGTGAACGTACTCATCGAGTAGCGCTTGAAAATTGCCATCAATGTTGTACTTCAAGGTCTTTCTGAGAAAAGTTCTACCCGTCACAATCTTCCCAAGCATGGATGATACTTCAGGCGAATTATAGATAGTTCTGAAAGCGTTGGCTGTTTGGAAAGCCTTATTCCAAATTGTATGTCTTTCTTCAGTCGTACTCGGATCTAATTGCCTCCCAAAAGCACGCACTACACATGTACCGGGTGCTCCCAGTGCTAATTGTGTAATAAACTCTGTTAGATCCTTTGGAAAGGATCCCAATTCGCTAGGATCTTCAATCAGATCCATCGCTTCTTTTAAATGAAATCTAACATTGTCCACGAATGCAAGGCCTTGATTGACCGCCGAAAGATAATCTGGGAGATTCTGGAGCCATGAATTGTAATCCTGAGCTCCTGTTTCGAGAAGCAGAGGTGCCATCCAATACCACCTAGCATCCCTTCTAGATGGAGGGCGGGAGGGCTTTAGAGGTTCTAAGAGTTTCTTTACGATCTTATTCGACCCTGCTAGCAGGGTTCGTACAGATGTTTGGCTACCTAATCCAGTATTCATGGCGATATTTAGCGGATCAATTTTCGCAGCCAAGGATGGAAATGGTAGGACCCAGCTTAGTATTGACCTTTTGTCTTGACGCTTGTCGTAGGTGAGTGGTTGTGTCATCTCACGGTGGTAGCCTTCCTCCCTTAGTGTTCCCTTAACCATCCTCCGTTCAGCTTCATAACTACAAAGCGTAGAGATTGCATCGGGGACTGCATTCCAACTGCTGAAGATCACTGACTTGCTTAACCCTTCACTCTTCGAGTACACACCTGAGGGTTTCGTATATGGCATTGATGGGGGGATCCATAGGAGCTTCCACATACCTCTCTCGACAGTTTCTCGCAGCAGTGTTCGCATTCTAGAGTTATGCATCCCCATTGGCTTATAATTTTCGATAAAAGCAGATCGAATGAGATGATTGGGATGACTTTTAAGCGGCTCCAATAAGCTACTGTGAGTCAGAGGATCAGAAACATCTGGATCTGCGATCACCTGATCAAATTTCTTCCTGATCACATATCCTTTCAGGTAGTTGAGAAGATACGGAGAAGATTTCCAGTATTCGCGCATATCACCTGCATCTAGAATGAGCGATACTTTATCCATAAACCGTGCATGCCTCAGGTCATCTGGGACAATATCGATTGAATCATCGAATCTGTCTTCGGTCACCATGGCATTGAACTCTTTCGTAAACCTGACTCGCTCTGTGCGGCACATGACCTTAAGTAATTGGTTCTGAAGAGTGTTCTTTAACTTTCGTGATTCCTCACTCTCAAATTGTTTTTCAAGTATCGTGGTCCGCCAACCAGCGATCAGTTGTTCAGCCTTGTTTACGTCTCGATTATTATGGTTATAGAGAAACTTCAGTGTGTTTAGAAATTCAGAGTAATGATTTTGATCTGTATTTTCAGTTGGAAGTGTCAGCATTTTATATGGTGTGGCTGAAAGAAGCAGAACCTTTGCATCACCATAATTAAAAACTGCTTCCGCCAATCGCGCTGATTCAGATTCACCGTCCATAAGATCCTGGAAGCGCTGGAATTCATCCATGATCACAAGATCGGGCTCTAAGGCGCTCACGCATGCGTGTGCTAGTATTTTTCTTAGCTTTCCAACGACTTTCCATCTAAGCTCGTTATCTTCAGCAGGAATGTATTTCCGAATGCGTTTGAATCTGAATGCGCACTCTTTGAGATCTTCATAAAGCTCATAATCAGCCAAAACAAGTTTGCGCAAATCTCGACCAATCTCGGCATCAATACACCTGGTGCATGCGGCTTTCTGACTTCTAGTATCCTTGCGGAAAACCTGATAATGAGAGGTGCTTAAGTGATAGCTACTTCTTGTTGATGTCCATGATTCTTTACCAGCTGTACCCTGAAGTAGATTGATCAATCCTCGGCGATAGGTTTGCCTTAACTTCCCCCTTGCCCAGGGAAGATCATATAACATGTGATAAATGATGGCTCGCTCATCCGCTGTTCCACCACGTCTAGATGAATGATCAAATGTTGTTCGGGCTGTAAGACTGATAAAATTTATTGGGTTTAGTTGTAACTGTTTTGCCTGGACTGGAAGATAGGTCAACCGAGTGGCTGCAATATTTCTCGAACCATTATGCTCCGCATCAGTTACTCCTCCAATTCTTAGTTTGCCAATATTCTGTGAAGCAATGCTGATATTGGAGCAGATATAGACAACATCTATGCGTTTAATTTTCCCCTCACCTAATAGATGCTCAATTGATTTTGCTATCACACCACGGGCAACCATCGTTTTCCCAAGTCCAACCTCATCTGCTACCAGAAACCGTCTTGTGGATGATCTTCCATAAAATCTCTTAAAGACATGGTTAACTGTCTTCCTTTGAAAATCTTTCAGATCCTCTAGAGCTTCTTTGTAGACCGATTTCTTAATCATCAGTCATTCCTTCCAGCTCTCTAAAAACGTCCCATAGTTTTAAAAACTTATCACTTAGTATCTCATCATGGTTTTTTGATTCTTTGAGTTTAGAAATGAGCTTATTGATATCGTGCAATCTCTCGGGCTCCCTATTGGCAATCCGCACCATCTCCTCGAGAATAGCAGTATTATCTCCCATTGGTCCTAGAGCATCTCCAAATTGTCCATGAGATTGATTCGAGAGATCATCTCCTTGAAATTCCACACTACTCTCACCCAATAGCATTAGAAGGTATCTGTAGAAGCTATTTTTGTCCTTGATGCACCATCGAACAATATCTGCTTCTCGATCAGGCGGGAACTCCTTTGCAATTGGCATGATCAGAACCATGTTGAGGGTAACTTTGGAGGGTTTGTGTGTAAAATGAAAACTAAAGAATTTAGTTAATTCAGCGGTAGAGAGTCCATTCCATGAAAGTATCCCATGCTTATTCATATTTGCGATTTGGTGACTTCGATTCTCGTTGAGACTGATGGGGACAATGGCAATGTCTATATCCTTCTCAAGGTGGATCCTATCACCACTAAGACTAAGGTCAAATTTGGACCTATCCATTTTACTTTTTTTATAGGACAGTCTCCAATTGTTACCACTTAAGGACTTCTGTAGGTCTTCAAGTAGAGATTCAATTTCCTTTTGTGCTTCATCAACCTCATGGTTTTCGTTGGGCTCGAAATCCAGTAAGAACTCTCCTAGCGAGTCTGAGGATAACACATCATCAATTGATCCAAGGACTCTCTTTGACGCTTTAACCTCCATCAAGACTTCCACATTGGTGGGCATTTCCCCTCGACCCAGCTTTCCAAGTGCAGCGTTCGTAGCATTCGCTGAACCAGTAACAAATATTGTGTTTGCCCCATACTCAAACACATAAACTTTTGCGTGCAGTCCGTTAGTATCGCTCCACTCTTCGTTGGCACTAGTAAGAGCATCCTCTATATCAGGATTAAAACACCTCACCGTATCAAATTGCGAGAGCGTATCAATTGAAAGTTCGTCCAGAGTATGTGAGTTACTAACTAAGAATTTTTGCCCCTTGCATGTTGCACCCAGTCTTTTGAGAGAACTATCTGTTAAAAAGGGCGAAATCACAAGCATTCGGGAAGATTTCGGGGGTTCCCAATGGTTTTCATTGATTCCGTGAAAATAGAATTTTAGATCATAGTATCCCTGTGGTAACTGCCACCTCGTATTTCCTAGGTCTCCCTTTATTTGTTCAATTATTTCTAGTCGATCTGGCTGTACAGATCTTCCGGCTTGCATGGCCAGGCTTGGCAGTGAGTCAAGGAACCTTTGAATAGGGATGTTTACAGGTTGTACCTCTTCAGCGAGGGAACCGTCAAGTTTAACAATGATGTCCCAGGATTGATCATGGGTGAGATTCCGAGAAAGAATGACCAAACGCATTTTGTATGCATTCTTATCCCCAGAACCAGCTTTAAAACGTATAAGCCATATTTTAGGATGAAATACTCGGTTCTCTTCGACAGATACTTCATAACAAAAGGGTTCTAGTAATCCAAACAGTACATTGGGATTTGCTGGTGGAATGAGTCGACCTTGCTGGAAGAAAACACATAGTTTGTCAGAATAACGCCTTACTGCATCCATTAGCCGAATGGGATCATTGGCGATGGTTTTTGAGTCGGTGTTCATCATGGCCAGATGGACTGGAGCTTCCAGTAAAAATTCTAATTGAGCTGAAAAACTGGTGACAACAGCACTGTCAAAAACATATCCCACCGGTGGTGACAGCGCTGATGTATACAAACTTCGTTGACTAGGGGAAAGAAGGTCAGACGCCATATCCAAGCCCCATATACAGATCCTTTAAAAGCACCTTTACATTTGACCAGCGATAAGTAAGCCGGTTAGTCGCTGATTGCCCACGCCACCTGCTTCTTGGATCCTTGTTGTGAAGTCTAGATTTAGATCCTTTGGTTTCCCGCTCGCGCCTTAAAATTAATTCCCTAGCTTGCGTTTTCTGGTCAACCCTGTCTGAGCTATCTAAAACTATTGATGTCCAGGATTTAACAAAGGGGATCGCTTTACTTATGTCATGTCCAGGATGCTGAATAATTTCCCAAAATCTCCCTATTGACCAGGTTGAGATATCTGAAATTTGAGGGTCCTTATGCCAACGAAGTAATTCCTTTTGATAGTGCTCGACTCTTTCATCCCACTCACTCACTCCCCTATTTTCGTCAAGGTGATCCTCCCTTGATTTTTCAGCCAACATGAGGTTATACAGCATATGTGCCCCATGGATAAGAAATGAGAAGATTCTTGCATGCTCCAAAAGTTCTGAATTAATGTTGCTAGCTGCACCTGTTACGATCTTGCCCCAGGGATATTCATCATCAAGCTTTATTGGTCGTTTTACTAGCTCTCCCAGTAGACATGGTCCACTATAGTTAGGGTTATCATTCTCATTGGAAATCATTAATTTTTCTCTCAGATAGCGTGCCTCATCCTTTGTAAGTTGGAAATTCAAATTCTCTAGCGATTCTGGAAATCCTTCAGGAGTAGCGGGAAGTTCCGGGTCCCAGGTTAATTCTCTAATGAGTGACTGATCATCATTTGAGTCGCCCTGTAAAATATTTCTTGATAATTTCAGTGTATAGCCATCCCAATGCTTATATATCTCTCCTATCTGCCTCTGGTATTGGTCTTGAGAGAAATTATTCTTTCTTATCCCCCAAACTTTTAAGGCGCTCCAGTAAACAGAGCTAGGTAGACGCTTTACCTTTTCTTTAGACGTTTTACCGAAGGCGCCCTCTGAATCATCAGCCGAGATAAGTGGTTGGATCAAACTTCTCTCAATCGCTTCGGCTCTAGCACCAAATTGGCTTGGCCTATACCTATTTGACTCTAGGTATCTATATATCCAGGGGATTAGGAGAATATATCTTAGTCTGGTTTGGATAGTACTTGTACCCGGGAATAGGAAGTCAGAAATGCTATCTCTAATTGTCCCAATCCCAAGCTCATCACGGCTATCCTTGTCACCAAAACTAGCCATGAGTTGGT
Organism: Fidelibacterota bacterium; assembly: GCA_016844945.1. Taxonomy (GTDB): domain Bacteria; phylum Fidelibacterota; class UBA8477; order UBA8477; family JABMPR01; genus JABMPR01. The sequence goes on from JAERTJ010000205.1 coordinate 9,156, forward strand.
ATGTTTGCTGCCTTGCTGTTTGGTCGTGATCAACCCAAGAAATAAACGTGTCAGCCATTAAACGGTCCAGGACTCCCCATCGCCATGAGTGTTTACATTAGGAAATAATTGCTCATATTGTTCTGGTTGAAATGTATGAATGGGTACCACCTTATTAGGTTTTAAAGCTTCCACAAATAGTTTTAAATCTGCAGGGCTAGCATGTCCTGACGTATGAATGCTTTGTTTCTGTACACCATGCTTCTTTAGCCACCGCTTAACCACATCATACTCACCTCTTTCCCAGTAGCCCTCCCATTGTGAGTAGACGAAAGAGGCTCCCTCTAAGCATTCTCCGCGAGTCAAATCTCTCTGATATAAGGGGCGAAAGAGTAGTGTGAATTTTTCTGGAGATTCGTGAATCTTTTCTCGAAATATCCGATTCCTTGAGTGCTGCCTTAACTTATCAAACCAACCATTTTTCTTTATCTGAACTCTTTGGGATTGCGGTACCATAAGAACCACATCACCCCAATCCGATTGAGGTATGTGCTTGTTTCCTGTGGCTTCCAAAACCACCGCTGTGTAAAGATCGATGACCAGTTTTCGACCCGTTCTTTTGGACGCTCGCAGGACCGAAACCACCCGATCAATATTTTGTGCGGAACAATGAACAAGAGCCAGTCCATTGGTGACATTGAATACATCAACGAACTGCTCTTCAATATCTGATTCTGTTGGAAACTGCTTATCCTCGTCAAGACGACCCAAGGATGACCCCTCCAACAACATGACGTCGATATTCTTCGGTGGATTCTGGACAATGCGATCAAATAATTGACTCTTTCGACCATGGGCCCTAAAGTCTCCACTATAGAAAAGTCGCTTGCCATCTGCCTCAATAAGCAGCGCATAGGCATCATATGCTGAGTGATCAACCAAGAACGGCGTGATAGTGAATGGGCCAATATCAAAGGGTACTTCAGATTCATATTCCCAGCCCTGCTCAGGAGCAGGCCAATTCCCAGGCATAAATGGTTTGGCTGCCTTGAGGATTCTTCGGGCTGCTGCTCCCATACCTACCGGAATGTTATCGGGAATATGTGCCAATAACCCAAAATGGTCTACATGGGGATGAGAGATCAGGATCCCCTGGAAGGTAGGATCACTTCCCTCCAACCCACGGACCTGAGGCAAATATTTAGGATCATTGATCTCTGCATTTAGGGGTAGTCCGAGATCTAATAAAAGTCGCTGACTTTGGCTTTCCAACTCTACACAAGAGCCGCCAATTTCCTGAGATCCTCTTTGTATACAAACTTTCATCAAAGGGCTGTAAATTCGTTATATGGATCAGCAAAATCCAGAAACTGAATGCTATGAATCTGATCAATTCCATTGCACACGTATGAAGCTAACGATTTTGCCCTTACAAGTGTACTCTGGTATTTAGCTGAGCGTTTATGGAAGTCAGTTAGAACTATACCCAAAGAGAATTCCTGATTGACTTTTAGTTTTCTTTTAAACAATAAGTGTTTGTTGCAACGTTCAATTTGTAAAGGAGTAGACACTTCCACAAAATACATGAGGACTTGTATTAAAGCGTAAAATGCCTCTTTATCCGTCGGGGTTTTGACCTCCCCTATGAAGGGTTTTTTATTGGTTTCATCCCAACCAATAAAATCAATTCCACCTGTTCCTGAGTGCGATGCCCTCTCACCAAAATCGTATTCTGCGTTTGTTGATCTACGTGGATCTATTTCTCGCTCAATATACCTGATTTTATAGTTTGCACCTTTACCATTGCTCATATTCTGAATGAGCTTCACTATGTCATTCGTTCGTTTTTTTTCCTTTGTCCTGGCATCAACAGGCAACTCCTTCCTTTTATGATCATTTCGGAGGAACTCTTCGTCTATATTGGAAAAACTTTTAAAATGTTTAGCAGACCTATTTACAATTTTCACCAGAATATCTCTTTTTGAATCCGCCCTATCGAAGTCCTTTAGGATTGAATGCCTCGTCTCCAAACTACACTTACCCAGGAACTCATAGAGACGTCTTACTTCCGTTGTTGGTATCAATAATCTCTTTGTCAAGATGAACTCCCTCCCAATGAGCTTGTTGTCTGAACCAAGGAGAGCCAGTGTTCATATATCATGACCATTGCTAAGGTATCCAACTCGCAATACTGCAGCAGCGCATTTCTCAGCGCTTCTCGCTCCTTTTCACTCATATCCGTGAATTGCATTTTGGCATATGCGATCAGTGCTGCCCCACCTTCTTGAATTTCTGCATCCTCCAGGATCAATTCATCTTTACTCAGATCCAAGTCACCATACTGACTGGGAAGTAAATGATAGGGATTCTCAGGATTGCCAGTTTCAACGTTCAGTTCCCATAGCACGCGACCCTTCAGATGAGTACCGAACTCCAGGGGCTTTGAGTATTTTTCTTTGACAGTATCTCCTGTCATAACAGCTGGTAGAACAGCCTTGATGGAGTTGGAGCCTTTCATGATGGGGTGGTAATAATGTTCGCGGACCAGCTGCAGCATATCAACCATATTTCGAGGACCGGGCACCTTTGTGTTTCCGTCCCTCCACTCTGTAATGGTTTCAATCCACTCAATGAGTTCTCCATACTTGACTTCATCATCTTCCAGCATTTGTGCCTTAATCTGATTCAACACGGTATTCTCATGAGCGGCATAGCGAAAGATAGTTCCATTATCGTTCTCTAACACTTTCTTCAACTGACGGACAAACTCATAATTAGGAAAGACCCCTTGATTCGTATCAATCCATTCATGGTGATCTATGCGACCATCCTTGTGTACGGTGTGGGCAGAGAACTGGAATGCAGTCTGCTCGTATGGTTTTCGACCCTTTGTGAATGGCAATGCTACCATTGAAGTTTCAAAGTCGATAAAATGCAGCGGGAAGGTCCAGGTGTTCATCTCATTTTTTAGCTCGGGATCAATGTGCTCTGAAAGATCCGATGTGGTCTCCTTTACGACCTGCATCAATTGGCGTTCATTAAGCATACCTCCTGGATCCGGGAGTGCATATAAGTCTGTGAATGTAAAAATGCGATCTTCTATCAGTTTTGCAGATTTCCTGAAGTTCCATATCTCGAATATATGTTTTGCACTCGGGTCATATTTCTCGCCCACCTGCTCTTTCCAACATTCGTGAAAACCACTTCTCTTATCAGGATCTTTAGTGTTTTTGTATTCACATTTTTTGCACTTCAGCCCGATGTCCACAGGGTATTTGTTATCCTGCTCATAGACCTTCCCATACTCAAGGATACGGGATTCAAAGGATTTTAGCTCCTCAGTGGATTTTTTATGCTCAGGAAAATCATCTCCCTGCATAATCTTGCGCACCAGGTCAGTCACATTGACTTGATTTAAGATTGGTTCCCCTAACCCTGCGGGAGTGATCTCCCCATTGGGAAAAACTTCGATACGATTTCTCTCATCCCGCACGATCCTGAATAGCTGGTTCAGCCCATCCACAGTTGCTGTTTTGTTCTTATCTGTGAGCATGAGAAAGGGTACAATCTGGTGATCAGGAAGTGCATGCTCCATGACCCAGGTCTGGAAAGCTACATCTGCTAAATAGGGATACCAGCCTCTGGAAATGTAGTCTCCTTTGGCAGAAAGAAATTCTTCTCGACTTTTGAATGACTTGGCCTTGACCTCAATGAGCTCTACCCGCGCACCTTCCTTTTTCAGGACATCTACTCGAATGAAGGTGTTTTCATGCTTAATGGCCGCTTCATAAATGATGACATTTTCTTGTTCCATAAGAGCATTGGTTTCAGCCAGGGATGTCTCATAATCAAGTGCCTTGATGTCATGGCCACCAGGGAAATAATACTTGGCCAATTCTCCTACTTGATATCCCCCTTCGCATAGTGCCTGCATGAAATCATCATCGTTCATGAGATTGGCAAAGTCAGGTTTACCGTAGTAACAAAGTTTGGTTGGACATTCCAGAGCAGATTTAAATCTGGATTTAGTTAAATATCTCGGTTTAGATGACATATTCCATCCCCTTAAACAGCCCATACACCTTATAAACAAAGACTTGGAAGTAGATTAAACTAACAGCTTCTAGCAAATTGAAAAGGGCTTTCTTTTTGTATGTTATTATCCTTATTAACAAAAAGTTACTTTTCAATACGTCATATTATGACTTTTTGGATTATATTATTTAAACACTGGTACCATTCTGATGAAATCGATTGATCAAATCACAAGTCTGATTAGGAGTGAGCAAGACTCACTTGAGCAAAGATTTTCTCACTTTTCCACAGTGATCAAATCAAATGCTGGAATTGCTGCTGAATTTGTTACAAAGAAACAGAGTCCAGATGAAGCAGGATTCAACATCTTTCAAATAATCTCAAATAAATTCTTTTACGAGAACTTTCATAGCGATCTTATAGCCTCCCTCCTAGATCCATCTGGCTTACATGGTGAGGGAAACAAGTTTTTGCAACTCTTCATTACTTATTTAAATCAACATTTCCATATCGGCTTATCGATTGATGACTATAGAGATTCCGTTGTCAGAAGGGAAAAACCAGGGAAAATTGATATCAGTATCTGCAATCCCCTCTCAAAAAAGGCAATCATCATTGAGAATAAAATAAATAATGCCCCTGATATGAAGAGACAATTGCCTCGCTATTTTGAGACGATCGCCCAGGCTGGTTATATCCCTGAGGCCATCGTCTATCTTACACTGGACTCATCAAAAAAACCTGACAAAGCCAACTGGACTTTAGGTGATAGACGGAACGTAGACCCCCTACTACATTTTGCCGCAGCCTATACAAATAATGCCAAGGATTTGTATAATGGCTGGCTGCTTGAGTGCCAGAAGGAATCGACTCGACTTGATAGTGTTACAGTTTTGAGGCAGTACACACAACTCATAAAGAACTTAGGAGTAGATCAGATGGATAAACCATTTATGGAAAAGTTATTTAACAGACTATCTGAAAATGAAAATGATTATAGAACTGCACAGTCTCTTAATCTAATGATGCAGAACTTTCCCGATTACTTAGCGCAAAGAATTCAGGACAAATATAACTATAGAAGTAATCCCTTTGACAGTGTTTGGATATTCAAGGGGAATACTACAGTGTTTGGCGACTGGCATTACAAGGATTCAAAGTTTGCAGTAGATGTATTATGCTCAACTGATAGTTACACCATCAAAATTTTCGACCGCAATCAGATTGATGAAAATCTTGAGAAAATTGTCGAATTAATTAATGGCGAAGACCACTTCTCCTTCAGTTCATTGGAACGTCGATATGTTATGGTGCAAGAAATCAAAATTTTAGATCAAGCTGAAAAGGACCTTTTTACCCAAATTGACTATATGCTTGGAAAGTTTAAACAATTCGATAAGAATGAAGTCGATGAAACGTGAGGTCATTCTATCTCTATTGTAGAGAATAATATGTCTTCTCCTCAACCCTTGGACAATGTTCATAATAATGGCTGAATTTCCTCAGATAGAGAGAATCCTCAAGATCATTCAGATCCTGAGCGCAGGAACTCGACTCACTACTGTAGCTCTGTTAAAACGATTTGATGATCAGGTTTCGTTGAGGACCCTGCAAAGAGACCTTAATAAGATAGCCACCTCAGGTATTCCAGTTCGTTCACGGAAAACTCGATCCAATGAAAACGAATGGTTTCTTGATTCTGAGTTCAGATCATTCATACCCCAAACACTTGGCCTGAATGAGTATCTAGCTGCTTTCATGCTCAAAGAAAACCTGAAGATCTTTCGTAACACTGAATTCTCAGATGAGGTCGACTCACTGCTTACCAAAATTGAGCAGATCGTTCCAGAAGATGTGTTTCTGGAGACGGAGGATTCTGACCCTGAGAATCTCTTTGAAAATTACACGGCGGGTTTGTTTGATTACTCAGGCTATGATGAGGTCATCTCCCGCATCATCGATGGTATTCTGCATCAGAAGAAATGTCTGGTTTCCTACTACAGTGTGTATGAGGATGTGACTAAGAATTTCTATGTTGAGCCTCGACGCATAGTGTATTTCAGAGGGGGCCTGTATGTGATCATTTACATCAGGCGGTTCGATAAGTTCCGGATGCTGGCCATACAACGCATCAAACACTTTGAGGTCTTGGAGGAAGTACATCCGGAAGAGCCCCGATTTGACCCCACTCTTTTCTGGAAGAACAAGTTTGGTTTGTTTAGCGCCGACGCCTGCCATGTTAAGATCGAGTTCTCATCTTCTGCTAGAATGCATATTGAGGGGAGACACTGGCATCCCTCACAGTCCTTTACTGAAGGCAAGAAGGGTAGCCTAATACTGGAAATGAATGTGGGACTCAGCCCTGAATTAGTGAGTTGGATTTTCAGTTGGAATGAATATGCTCTGGTTATGGAGCCACCTGAACTCATTGAAAAGGTGTCTCGGAAAATCGATAAACTAAATAAGTTATATTAAACGTCATAGAATGACGCTTTAAATGGTATCTCTCCCAGAAGATCAGGAGAGCCCATGTATTTTGAAAAACCCCTTTACCTCGTAGATACACTTTCACCCCTAATATACGCCTGGCCGAGCTGGATATTTTTTATAGGTGATACCCAGACACCCCTCATCTATGAACCTGGATCTCCTATCGATCTTGCCATACCACTTCCTCCAGCGGGTGATGAACGAGATGACCCCTATTTAATAGAAAAACACAAAATCGGATCTCGTCATATTCAGCTTCCTCTACCGGCACTCTGTATCACTAACCCAAAATATATAGGTGAAATTGAGACACTTCTATATGGAGCTGGCCTGTTTCCCATCATAATTGATGACGCTTTTTTCGGCTTGGATAGTTCATATACCCTGGAGTCCATTGAGAAGAGTGAAGTGGCTCAAGACTGTCAGCGGGCACTTGAAAATGCCCCAGTTGTGGGCACTTCATAATGCCCCACCCCAGAGAGTTTAGTTTAGCTTGTCTTAGAAGTCTTTTCTAGTTCTTTTTTCTCGATATTCATTTCTCCTTTCTTAATGTTTCTGAG
>JAERTJ010000206.1 GCA_016844945.1 Fidelibacterota bacterium
TATGCGCCACATCCATGACAGTCATTTTAATTCTGGCACTATCTGATACTCCGTGACCAATACCAAACGCAAAAGATGTTGAGTCCCCAGGAATCATGACCAGATTCACAAAATCTTCACTGGGGTTCTTTGAGAGCCAGAGCTCAAACCAATCCAGGCCAACATTGTCAGAAGCTTCCCAGGAGACATACAGAGAATCGCCCTCTTTTACCGAGGTCAGTGCTGTAGGATTAAGAATCCTTATAGTGGGAAGGGTGCCATCATCGATGGAAAAGGTTCCATTCAGCGTGTCAGCAGAAGTATTGCCCGCAGTATCGCTGACCAACAGGGCGAAATTGCAGAGGTTCGATATGACATCGGGTGCTACCCACTCCATTTCTCCCAGGTCTGCATCAACACTGTCATAAAGATCAAAGGTCGCTCCCTCATCTGATGTAAAGAAGAGTTTTGCCCAACTTAAAGTCGTGTTGTCAGAAGCTGTCCAGGTGATGGTGAGTGTATCACCGTTTTGCACTGGTGCAGTTAATTCGGGAAAATTCAGCTGTATCTCTGGTGGAATGGTGTCTCGCTGATCATAGAAAAACGCACCCATATCGGCTCGTGTACCATCCGGGTCAAGTGCATGAGTGGGATCAGCTGCATCAATACAGGGTGATGTAGCTTGAACTGTCAGATCAGATACAGAGACAAACTGTGGATTCTGGCTAATGTTGCCGGTGCCCCAGGTTAGATCAAGATTGCCGGATTGATCGTCGATGCCCAAAATACTATTCGAAAAATCGGTGTAACTGATATCTGCAGCACAGGGGTCGCCAATATCCGGGATCACCAGCTGGAAGTTTGGTGTCCCCCACAATATGGAATTTGAGACAGTTAAACTTGAACCATCGCTGATAGCAAGTGCACCCGGGTTAACTCCATTGCCTGAGAAGCTGGAAAAGTCGATTTCTACTGCGCTAGGTCCGGTTGCGTAAAGGACTTGCCCTTCTCCTTCCGAAGAATTGCCATAGAACTGGCAATATTCTACAGTCAGTTGGCTACTCAATATGCGAATTGCGCCACCGTCACCATCTGTTCGATTATTATCAAATTCAGAATTTGTAATATTGAGGATGCCGCCATTTCGAATACATATTGCCCCCCCTCCCTGGTATGCGATATCAGAATAATGATTGCTAAATCTTGAATCTCTGATGGTTATGTGTGAAGCAGTTTCTGAATATATTGCTCCTCCCATGTTTGCTTCATTGTAGTGGAAATCGCAATTTTCTATCTCCACTACATGATTAATTCCCGATGGTCCCATACTGAGTACGCCACCATCATACCACCCGGCTTGCATATTTTGAAAACTAGAATTGTTTGCCCTAAAAGTAACATGTCTGAACATTTCTAAAAATTTGGTTATCCCTGCACCATCCACGGATACTTCTTTCAGGGCAAATGTCAAGGAATCGTTCTCACTGCACTCCTGACAATCTATTTCTACCATGTTGCTCATTGCACTACCGTTTGAAAGAATCTGTAGTTTATTCATTGAGATGGTTTGAGTGCTGGAACTTTCTATTGAGATTTTACCCGTCGAGATAATAGTCTCCGTGCTATCGACACCGAAAATGTAAAGACTTTTATCATTGATATTGAATTCATCTGGATAGACACCGCTACCCACCCTTATTGTATCATTTTGATTGGCCTGGTCTACCCCCCTCTGGATGGTAGCAAAGGGGGACCCTACTGAGCCGTCACCCGTTTCATCGGAGCCAATGATTGCTACATAGTGGGTCCACGGATAATCAATGGAAGTAGCATTTAAGTCTGACCAATATGCCTCTGATATCGACCCATTTGTTGAATACTCACTTCCACTTTTATCTGAGACAGAAGTGCTGGTCCCTTCATCTAGGTCCCAATGACCGACTAGGTCTACTAGAATGGAATCTGATCGATTTGAAGAAACTAGATTTCTTATTTCATTGGGGAGCAATGCTCTGTTCCAAAGGTGAACATCATCAACTAACCCTGGAAAAGTGTAATTGAATTCCTGATTAGCGAGATGGTTGCCGATGACCAAAGCAGCATCCCCCCCTGTTGAGACTGGAAAAAAACCATTAAATGATTCAGATCCTTCTTCTATCCCATTGACAAATATTTGAATTTCATCTCCATCAAAAACGAGTGCAAGGTGGAACCATTCGCCAATTTTGGGAGTACTTACTCCGGCTGCTACTGTGTACAACGGAGAGCCATCATAACCAACTGCCAGAAACCTAGGATTTTCAGAAAGTTCAATTCCAATTCCACCCCAGTGTGCTCCGGAATAGGAAGCGGTTATCTGTTGGGTTATTGCAATAGCATAAGCGATTTCCCCCATTTCACCTGAGCTATTAAATCTAGGACTCAAATCCTCAGGTCTTATCCACGCTGCTAATGTTCTTTCATGCCCAATGTTTGCTGGTCCATACTCTTGAGGTATAATCACAAAATCATCAATTCCATCAAAAGCTATTGAATGATTATCAGGGTTTTGGTCCTCTTGGTCAAAACTACGATACCCAAGATCGTTGCGAGTACCATCATTGTCTTGATCATCTATATCAACAGCCCAATAATATCCGTCTCCATCAAAATCAGGGTTGCCGGCATCAATGCAAGGTGAGGTGGGGTGCAATGAATAGCTATCCAAGAAGAAAGGTTCAGAATTAATAATTGATTCCCCTGAAAATCCCGCTTGAACATTTGAATAATCTACGCTAACAATACTAGTGAGGTGATCTTGGAGAATTTGATCAGGTCGGTTGTCCCATAATATTGAATTCACAACATTAATCTCAGCTTCCATATCGCCAAGTATCCCACCACCAGCAATGCCTGCTTCGTTATCAATGATTGATACATTGCTCACATTTACTACACTCGGATTGGCGACTGTACCAGATGCGTATATGCCGCCACCATGCTGACTGGCAATATTGTTGTTGATAATCGTTCTGGTGATATCAATAGATCCACCATCACCAGAAATTTTAATCCCGGCTCCCCAGTCGTCGGAATTGTCTGAAATGATGCAATCTTCAATAACAGGATTGGACAAAGCAATGATTGCGATACCACATGCTGAATTCCCACTAATTGTTGAGTTTCTGATGATTGGATTTGAAAGCTCTATAAAAATCCCACCACCTTCATGGATAGATTGATTGTTTTCAATTACTAAATGGTCAAGGACAGGCGCTGAGTAATTCCTGATGCAAACACCTCCACCATACCCATCATTAATTCCATCACCATCCCAGCTATATCCATTTGTTATCGTGAAACCATATAGTACCGTGGTTGAGTCCTCAGCACCTGTAATCGTGACAACGCTGCTGGATTCATTGCCATCGATAATTGTTTGACGAATGTAGGAGGTGTCGCCGGTAGTTACTGTCAACGAACCAAGGATAATATTTTTTCCATTATAGTTAATATTCTCAACATAAGTCCCTGGTTGTACAAGTACGGTATCCGCATTAATCGCCGCATTAATCCCTGCCTGGATTGTGGCATAGTCTCCCGGAACATTAATAATGGTCGCTGAAACCGAATTCGCAGTAAGAAGAAAGAGTAATCCCCACATTGTTAGCCTACTGGACATCCAACCCTCCAGACCTGAGGAGATGGACAGGTATGAAATCCATATTTGAATTCAGGTAGGTAATTTCACGCACCTCAATGACTTTGGTGACATCAGGATCGATCACAGCATCCGGTTGTACCCGAA
>JAERTJ010000207.1 GCA_016844945.1 Fidelibacterota bacterium
ACTATTGAGGCTTTAAGTGAGGTCATTTTCGTTGGGAAATCACAAGCTGAGTTCATCTCACAAATCCAATCTGCAGCAGAGAATTTCAAACCAGAAGGTGCGCGGAAGCTCGCTGTTGAGAATAGTTGGAATAGGATTGCATTATCAATGTTGAGCGAGATACAATATACTCTGGGTATGCGCTGATGTTAAAGGCGTTTCTCAAACGGATATTTACAAAAGGAACCTTTGCCTCAAACGTCGCAGTACTAGGTTCGGGTACTGCATTGGGACAACTGAGCCTCATTTTAATGGCTCCTATTCTAACTCGGTTATATGGACCCGAACATTTTGGAAATTTACAATTTATTCTTTCGCTTGGTTTAATCCTCGCATCAATGGCCACTCTCAAATATGACCTTGCAATTCCGCTGCCTAAAGTGCGAGCGCAAGCTTTTGGCTTACTGAAAATAAGCAGCTTCATCGCAACTACAATCAGTGTATTGTTATTTATTCTGACAATTGTTTTATTTGAATATGGATCTGGATGGGAGAAACTTGATAGATTAGGTACTCTAATACTATTCATCCCTTTAATTGTGTTTTCCGAGGCAGGTATGTCGATTCTCGGATTGTGGGCTATGAGGGAGTCAGAATATTCCAGCACTGCGGTTAGCCGTTCTGTATCGGGATCAACCATAGGTGCTTCTCAGATCGTATTGTTCTTTTCTGGGATGACTGTGAATTTTGGATTAATTCTCGGACAAATCATTGGGCAGATTTTTGGCTTGCTCACCCTGTTCGTACTTTTATTCCGAAAAGGTAAATTGAGTATTCAAGAAAAACTGACTCAGACCGAAATGCGCCAGCTCGTTAGTAACTATAGAGCTTTTCCACTTTTTTCAAGTTGGAATTCTATTTTTAACACACTTGCACGAAATATGCCTGCACTCTTTCTGGTGCTATACTTTCCAATAGATAAGGTAGGGTTCTTCGCACTAGGGATGCGTTTGGTAAATTTACCACTGAATCTGATTGGAAATTCTATTGGTCAGGTTTTCTACCAACATATCTCAAAACACGCCAGAGCGGGAGTCTCTTCTTTTGATTTTTTTAAGATGACGGTACTGAAACTATTCTTGATTATTACACCACCGATGTCCCTGATTTATTTTGGTGGCGAGACAATCTTTGCGCTGTTGCTTGGAGATAGCTGGAGTGAGGCCGGGCAAATTGCCAGTCTACTCGTCCCATTCTTTCTGGTCAGGTTTATTGCCAGTCCTATGAGCTCAGTATTTGCAGTTTATAAAAAACAGCACATTGTCCTGTCATGGCAGATTATTTATGCTTGTTGTGTATTTATTATCTTCTATATAGGCGGGCAACATTTGGAATTTTTATCTTTGATTGAGGTTTATTCCTGGTCAACTGCGATATTATTTTTAATCTTATTTTTCTTAGCCTCACTTCAGGTGGTGAGAAGAAATGCGAGAGGTGATGGATCAGTCGAAGCAGATAGAATCTGACCAATTTCAGTACAGTGCTGACTGGATTAAAAAACTCGAATCACTTGAGCACTGGCAGCAATACTGGAAGCAATTGTCCTACTTTCAGCAGTTTATAACCCAAGCTGATAACGTGCTGGAAATTGGTGTGGGATCTGGGTTTACTGCATCATATTTGCGTTCAAAGGGATTTAATGTTACTACCTTGGATATAGATAAAAGTAAGAAGCCGGATATAATCCAAAACATCGCTCTCGATCCGATTTCTGGACAATACGAAATAGTCTCTGCTTTTGAGGTATTGGAGCATATACCCGAAAAATATTTATCACCTATTTTGAAAAACTTCCATGCTATTGGTGCGAAACACGTTCTCCTAAGCCTTCCTGAGTATTTCCCTACTTTCATACGTATGGAGGGTCGATTGCCATTGATTAAGAATTTTTCCATAAGGATTAAACGACCCAAATTTTTACCTAAACCCATTCTCACAAAACATCATCACTGGGAGGTGAACTACGATTTGTCAGTTACCTCTGAACAGTTGATTCATCAGTTTAACCTTGCAGGCTACCAGGTCGAAAATTCCGAGTTGTTTATGGACAAGCATTATTTCGTCTTAACACGTATTAATTGAGCGTGACCATGTGCAACATCCGAAGTGGAACAGTGTCTTTGACCGACACTCTGATTGAAAGGTATGCTATTATTCAATCTTTATGTTACCTAAAAACATTTTTTAAAGTATTTTAGTTTAAATGGGCTTTTTTCGAGAAACAGTGAATCGGATTCTATTACCAACGGAATTTATACTTTCCAAATACACCTCCACTAAAAATGGCCATCCTCCCATGTATATTGTGGGAGCTCCCCGATCTGGATCGACCCTTCTAATGCAGGTCATGGTTCAATATTATAGACTAGGATATATCTCTAATTTATCGCGGAATTTTTACCGCGTCCCAATTCTTGGATCTTATTTAGACCGCTTCTTTTTGGCTGATAAAAAGGTCTCAAAGTTTCATTCGAATTATGGTAATACAACAGGTCTATCCGAACCCAATGAGGCAGCAGATTATTGGTACTCCTGGTTTGTGGATAGACATGATGTTCATAGGAGTGTTCAGGAAATTACACATGATAGCCTGAGAACGCTGGGCAAACAGTCTAGATCCATGTCCGCTGCACAGAAATTGCCTTTTGTCCACAAAAACTTGTACAACAGCATTCGAATAAAACCTCTTACTCTCGCAGATCCCGAAAGTCTATTTGTGGTCATTAATCGAGATATGTTAAAAATTGCTGCTTCGATTTACATGGCCAGGCTGAAGCAGAATCCCGACGTGAATTCAGGGTGGTCAGTACCACCAAGGAATTTCGATGACGTATCCGGTATGAAATTAGAGGTTCAAGCAGTTCATCAAGTGTATTTCATCTATCAACAAATTCTGAACGATTTAAAGAAATATGCGGGAAATAGATTTATTATTATTCGTTATGAAGATTTATGCCACAATCCCGGGGCCACAATGCGTACTTTGGGTGAATGGGTTACTCAACATGGATTACAATTAAAACCCAGAGGAATAGCCCTACCACAATTGAAAGTTTCATCGAGCTATAATATTGATCCTCAGATATTAAAACAGATGCAAATCGTCTTGCATGACCTGAATAAACGAGAGGGTGAACTTTTTGGGGAATGAGCAGAAAAATCACGGTCTATTTCTCCAAAAATGGTGGTGGGATATCACAGCTCCTGACCAATGGAAATATGTATGCTCCTCAGAATCCAATAGCAACGTGCAGTGGCCAATCAGAGAACGACACATTTCAGGATTTAAAATGGCTGTTATGCCTGAGATGACTCTCTATAGTGGCCCCACAAGTGTGAATGTTGTTGAAGAAGTAGAACTTGAGAAGCACCTCTCAATTCTCCTGGATAAGTTTGATTCTTATGCATCCTTCAAACAAACTTTGTATCCTCATTTCCCTTTAGTTCAATCATTTCGTGATCGAGGGTATCATGTTAAAAGAAGAAGGACCTATCAAATTCACACTGAACAGTCAGAAGAAGAACTTTTAGCAAGAATCAAAAAGAAACGTAGAAATTGTGTCCGAAGAGGGTTACGGACCTACGATATAGTTAAAAATGAACATATCGAAGAGCAGGTACGAATAGTGTTTGACACCTTGAAGCGAAAAGGTATAAATCCAAATTATAATGAGAAATTGCTTAGGGATCTGATGGAAATGGCTATACAGCGAGATCAAGGTCAGATACTAACTGCTGTTTCCGAAGATAGATCAGTTGTTGCCTCAATCTTTTTGGTTTGGGACGAGTCAGTGATGTATTACCTCTTGGGTGGGTACACAGAACTGGACACATCCTCTTTTGCTACCTCGAGTTTAATATGGACCGCAATATTGCATGCAAAACAGAAGGGTCTAGTATTCGATTTTGAAGGTTCTATGATAGAAAGCATCGCTGCTTTTTTCCGTTCCTTTGGTGCTATGGAAGTTCCCTATTATACAGTTGAAAAGGTCAACTCTCTCCCACTAAGAATTCTAAAACGAATAAAGCGAATTTATGAGAGCAAATAAATACTTCGATCTGATTTGCGGTAGCTATGAGCCAGCAGTTTCAGATCAACATGTCCCCGATTTTGCATACAACCCTCTGAACACTTCAGGAAAGCTCTACAACCCCATAATTGACAATGAGTGGCTTCGTGAAAACAAACCACCCATATGGCCAGATAACAGAAAATTTGCAGTTTGTCTCACTCATGATGTTGATTCAGTCTCTGATTTTGATCCTCGGCAAAATATTAGACGTATTAAAAAACTTCTAAAGACAACCTCAAATAGATCGCTTGGCGAGACGGCGCGAAAAGTAGTTGAACACAATTTGAGTGCCTTGAAGGGCTTGGTAGGTAAAAAGGATAATTTATGTGAATTCGATAAGTGGATGGATTTGGAAGCTAAACATGGTGCTCGTTCCACCTTCTTTTTTGCGCCTGAAAAGGTTGGTCAACCCCACGAATCGGATTGTATGTATAAGTACGATCAAAAAATCAAATATCGTGGAAAATTTATCGACGTCGCAGGATTAATGCGGGAAATGGATAGCCAGGGGTGGGAAATAGGCTTGCATCCCTCATGGCACACTTTTGATGATCTGGATGAAATGGTCTTTCAAAAGCAGCAGGTCGAGGCTGTGCTGGATCATTCCATTAATAGTGTTCGACAGCATTTTTTGAAGTATGACCCTCTGAATACATTTAAAGTGCAAACTGAGGCTGGTTTCAAGTATGATAGTACAATGGGCTACAATGACAACCTCGGCTTTAGACGGGGCTCCTCTTACCTCTTCAATTGTTACGATTTGAAATCCGATCAACCACTGCCATTGCTACAGCTGCCATTGATTATCCAGGATGGAGCACTACTGGCCCCTGATAAGGGCTTGCGATTAGACTCTGACAAAGCTCTTGAATATATAAAGCACGTAGCAAATGAAGTCAGGCTGGTTGGAGGTGTACTCACACTATCCTGGCATCCTCATACGTTCAACAGACCAGGTTATTTCGATGTATATCGTAAAGTATTGGAATTATTGGAAAAGGATGATCCCTGGTTTGCAACGGTGAACGAGGTGGGTGACTGGTGGCGAAAGCGATCGGAAATTGATTTGCTTAAATTCACAAAAAATATACCCTCAGAATAAGATGTACTCTCAATACTATAACCTTCCATAAAAAGAGCTAATTCACCTAAATGAAACAATTTGTCCGCGAAGTTAAAATCACAGGCACTGGGTCATATCTTCCCGAAAAGATTGTCACCAATGAAGAGTTGGAATCTAAAATTGATACAAATGCTACCTGGATCTATGAAAATTTGGGAATCAGAGAG
>JAERTJ010000208.1 GCA_016844945.1 Fidelibacterota bacterium
AAACATCGAATGGACCATCGTTCGGCCTGTTTCTTTGATGAATAAAGATGAATTAAAAACCTTGATTATAACCAATAACAATTATCCAAAGCCGAGCATGTCCATCTCAAGAAAACATGTTGCTCGTTTCATGCTAGACGCAATTGAGAACAGCAATCATATTCATGAAGTATTGACTGTTTCAGAGCGATAACAACCAGAGGGGGATGCATGATCAAAAATGTCGAGCGTGTCCAAAACCACCTTGTCTCGAAGGAACGACATTTCGATTGACTCAATGTCCAGGACTCCTCCCGTGGCTGAGCCCATCGAAGCCAAACCACCTTATCATATTTGTTTCAACAATTCCAGAAAATATCCCTGATCAAAAAACGGTAATCTGCTATCCTTGTTTCGACCAGGTTCATGGAAAAGCATTTTTCATTCTTAACCTTTTCATAATTGCTCTGTCTAAGCGTTTGATGGTTCAAAATATTCAACTCGTGATGATCGAATGTAGAAAGTGATTATGGAAAATAAATTAAACGTGATTGAGAGCTGGAGGAAAAAGCTACATGCCTCTGTTCCACTATTACTACTCACTCCCTCGCTTCTCCTGGGGCAGACAGACGCAGACATTCAAGGCTATATTCTTGACTCAAAATCTGAAGAGACCTTACCGTATGCGAACGTTGTATTGAAGCATATAAACCGCGGAGCAATCTCTAATTCAGATGGATACTTCGTAATCACAGATGTTCCTGTGGGTGTCTGTAGTTTACAGGTGTCCTTTATGGGTTACCAACCCTTGCTATACACTATCCAACTCCACCCAGTGGATAATCCCATCCTTGAAATTAAGCTAGATCCACAGTCTCTCAGCGGTGATCAGGTAGAAGTGTATGCAGAGCGATATAAAATTATGCAGGCTGCTGAACGTGTCAGTCAGGTGAGTATCGCACCGCGTGACCTTCAGATCCTTCCCAACTTTGGCGAGGTGGATGTATTCCGTTCTCTGCAACTCTTACCCGGTGTCAGCGGATTCACAGACGGAAAGGCCGGGCTTTACATTCGTGGGGGAACGCCAGACGAGAACATGGTTCTTTACGATGGGATGACAATCTATCATGTCGATCACTTTTTCGGGATGTTCAGCGCTTTCAATCCCGAGTCTATAAAAGATGTGCAACTCTACAAAGGCGGTTATCCTGCAAAATATGGTGGTCGTCTTTCAAGTGTGGTTGAGCTGACAGGCAAGGAAGGCAGTAACGAGAGAAGCTACAGTTGGGGCGTTAACCTCCTATCAGCAAATCTCTTATTTCAGACTCCATTCTGGGAAGATAAGGCCAACTGGATATTTTCAGCAAGAAGAAGCTACAGTGATTTGATTAACACCCCACTATACAACAACATTTATGAATTCTCAACTGGAGATGTTACTGAAGAACAAGCTGCCATGGGTGGTGGCATGGGTAAGGGTGCCATGCAGACTAGTTTTGTGCCATCCTTTTATTATTACGATGTTAACAGCAAGCTAACACTGAGGCCAAGAGCGCAAGACAAGCTGAGCCTGAGCCTTTACACAGGAAGGGATTACCTAGACAAATCACGAGATCTCACTATGCAGGGCGGACCATTCCAGATCAGTGGGGGAACCGAATTTGACACCCGCGTGGACGAGAATACTACAGATTGGGGTAATATCGGTGCTAGTTTGAGGTGGGCACACCAGTGGAACTCAAGGGGCTTCTCCAGTCTGCTTGTGTCTGGATCCGAATATACGAGCAATTACAATCGCGAGCTAAGTGTTGGTGACGCCAATGTTGTAGGAGCTGATAGCCTGGGGAGCACTCGTGGGCTAAGCGGTTTTGCACAAGATGAATTCAACACGGTTCAGGATTTTACACTCAGCTTCGAAAACCAATACCAAGTTTCACCACTTCACAAGATAGAATTTGGTCTTCACCTCGCCAATGTGGGCACAGACTATCAAGCCTCAATCAGGGACACCATCCCAATTCTGGAGGTAAGTTCCCTTTCGCAGGCATATGCTACTTATTTACAGGATGAATGGACCGTAACCTCTGGCTTGAATTTGACTCTGGGATTGAGAAACACGTATCACGAACAGACGAACCAGTTCTATGTCGCTCCCCGAGCATCCTTCAACTGGGTGCTGACGCCAAGAATTTCGTTAAAAGGAGCCTGGGGCAAGTACTATCAATTTATCAACTCAATTGAGAATGAGGATGTCCTTCAGGGTAGCAAGAATTTCTGGCTTTCGGCAGATGAAAATATCAAGCCTAGTTCTTCTGTTCACAATGTCCTGGGGATCCAATGGGAGAACCCTGAATATTTGATAGACATTGAAGCCTATCATAAAGACAGCAAAGATTTGGTTGAGTTTTCGCGACGCTTTCGGGATGCCGCAGATTACTTGAACTATTTCTACTTCGGGGACGGTGTCGCCAAAGGACTCGAGTTCCTATTCCAGAAGAAGCGCGGGGTATTCAGCGGTTGGTTGGGCTATACCCTGGGTTCCGTGGAATACACTTTTCCAAATCTAAATGAGGGCGAAGCATATCCGGCGACGCATGATCGTACCCACGAACTAAAACTTGTAGGCAGTTACGCCATGGGTCCATGGACCCTCGCCAGTACTTTCATGTATGCTACGGGTAGAGCCTATACTGCACCAGAAAGTCAATATTTCCTGGAAATGCTGGATGGCAACATCTTCAGCTACATCCATGTGGGGGACAAGAACGCTTACAGGCTGCCAGATAGTCATCAGTTGGATATCAGTCTGTCTCGCTCTTTTGAGACAGATTACTGGAACTGGGATGCAGGTCTATCCATCTACAATGTACTCAACCATGCCAACGTGATTTACAGAGACTATGACCTGGATGTAAGTCCCATCGTCATCTCTGATGTGACCTCGTTAGGGATCACACCCACTGTATTCATTAAAGCAAATATCAAGTAGGTCTATTATGCAAAGTAAATTTTTAGTTACCCTGGCGACACTTCTGTTCATCATGGGTTGCACAGACGAATCAACACCTTTGATCCCCGATGAGGAACTCCTGGCAGTCTGGGCGTATGTTTATGCTGATGAGGATCTGGATGATATCAAACTGACATCCACCATATCCCTGGACTCAGATTTGGAGGAGGCTCCACTGGTATCGGGTGCCTCAGTCACTGTTTCTATTGACTCGACTGCCTATACCTGCATTGAGGATACATCCAACCCCGGTAATTATTATTATCCCGGGGATGATTTTTCCGCCCAAACGGGTGACCAGGTAGAAATATCCATCAGCACAGGAAGTGAGGACGCGTATGCTGTTACGACTGTTCCTCCCAGACCAGAAGGAGTCAGTATCAATATTAATACGATGACACTGCCAGATTTTGGTGACCGAAGTAGCATGATGGAATGGCGTGAGAATGCAGAGGATGTTGAGCTTACCTGGACTGCTGAACCAGGTGCATGGTACTATGTGGTTTTGGAATGCATTGAATCCAGCCCTGTGGAAATTGATAGTTGGAATATGGGTCCAAGGCCTGCCCAGCACAGAATATTTCCGCCTGTTCAGGATGACCATTATCGTGTCCGGTTCCCACTTTTCGAATTTATTGGTACCCATCACCTCAGTGTCTATCGTGTAAACCAGGAATATGTTGATCTCTATGAATACCGTGAA
>JAERTJ010000209.1 GCA_016844945.1 Fidelibacterota bacterium
ATTGGAAAGACGGAGAAGCATGACTTCCGCTAATTTGCGTGAGTAAACAGTGCTCTGGTTTATGCACAGAGTTCATAACTCAACAAAAAAGCAGAAGGAACAGAAAGGTGATTTCAATGGAAGATTGGGTAACCATACAGAACCTGAAGAGACGTAATCCAAAGATGGGTACTCGGAGCATAGCCAAGCTCATGGGTATCTCAAGGAACACAGTCAAAGCAGCTCTAAAACGAAAGCAGCATAATGGATATGAACGTCAGGAGGAGATCAATCAAGATCTAAAACCATTTGAGGCTTTCATCCAGGATAGCTTTATCAATAAGCGATTACGAGTATCCCGGATCTATGAGGATCTAAAGTCCAAAGGATACAAAGGTAGCAAGTCAGCCTTGTATCGATATGCAAATAAGCATCTTAAAACTTCAGCTCCCGGACAACGGGTGTTTAAGCGTTATGAGACAACCCCCGGTGAACAGATGCAGTATGACTGGGCCGAGTACAGTCTCATATTGGGGGATAAGCTGGTCAAGGTTTATGTCCATAGTACCATCCTGGGATACAGTCGTTACAGAGTATATGATGCCAGTTTAAGGATCAAGCAGAGTGATGTGTTCGAAGCTCTGGAGTTAAGCTTCTGGGATTTTGGCGGTGTCTGTGAGCGGGTACAGGTTGATAATGCCAAAGTATTTATTGATAATGCTGGTACTCAGAACTTTAAGTGGAACTCTCGTTTTCAGAACTTTTGCGGTTTTTTTGGTGTCACTCCCAGTCGCAGTACTCCCTACCATGCCTGGAGTAAGGGTAAAGTTGAGAACCCTTTTTTCTATCTGGAAGAACACTTTATCAAGGGCAATACCTTCCGTTCATTTGCAGAGTTCCTAGAACGACTCAAAAGTTTTCAGGACAAGGTCAATGATCGTATCCATGATACAACAGGCGTAAAGCCATCTGAGCTTTTTGAGAAAGAAAAGGAGAGCTTGATCCTATTACCCATTGATCACAAAACCGGTGAAGTAAACCGCTATGTGGGTATTGCCGAAGAGTTCCGGTCAGTAACAGCAGATTGCCTGATAAGCTATGGAGGTAACAGATACTCTGTTCCCTGGCCCTATCATCGCAGTCAGGTATGGATCAGAGTATCCAAGGGGATCAAGCTACTGGTCTTTTCACATAAGAACCGTCTCATAGCCAGCCATGATTTATCTCTGGATAAGGGTAAGGTGATTATTGATGATGAGCACTACAAAGGATACCGATCCAGATCTGACCATAACAGTTTTGCATATTCAGCCCAACGACTGCGAGATCGCTTTGGAGAACAGTACGAAAAGCTGGAAAGCTTCCTCCTGTCTGTGAAAGCCCAGAAACGAATCAACCCGGCTCACAACCTTACCCGCATACTCAGCCTGTTTGAACACTATGATGACTCCGACTGCATTCAGACCATGGAGAAGTGCTCTGAATATAACACCTACTCCGCCACCTTTGTGGAAGGGTTCCTCAGCAATAATGCCAAGCAGAGACCACAGCAGATGAGTCTACTGGACATAGCAAAACATGGACTGGATATTAATCAGGAAGAAGTAAGCCGAGACCTGAAGGAGTATAATCTTGAACTCACAAAAAACTAAGATAGATAAATCATCTATCCAGAAGTCCATTGCTCAGTACTGCAAGATATTGCGATTACCTCAGGTGACGGACAGTTTTGAGGAGGAAGCTCTCAAGGCCAGTAAGACCAAGCTGAGTTATCAGGAATACCTCTACACCTTACTGCAGCACCAGGTATTGGTTCGTACTGACAACTCCATCAATGCCCGGATCAAGAAAGCCAGGTTCCCATTTATCAAAACACTGGAGGAGTTTGATTATTCCTTCCAGCCCAAGATGGATGAAAAACTGCTCAGGGAGTTGGGTAATTTGAACTTCCTTGATAAGGCTCAAAACCTGCTTTTCATTGGTCCGCCGGGTGTGGGTAAAACCCACCTGGCCATTGCTATGGGGATGAAAGCTGCTCAGGCTCAGAAGCGGGTTCTCTTTTATACTGCTGAAAACCTGGTGGAGGAACTGGTTGCTGCTGAAGTATCCGGTAAGTTGAATAGCTTCCTGGATGTCATGGGTAGGATAGACCTCCTCATCATTGATGAGTTGGGATACTTGAAAATGACAAGACCGGCAGCTGAGCTGTTCTTTAAACTGATTGCAAAGAGATATGAACTTGGATCTGTCATTGTGACGGGCAACAAAACCTTTGAACACTGGGGTGAAATCTTTGCTGATGAGGTGGTAGCTGCTGCCATTTTAGACCGATTGCTCCACCACTCATTCCCATTCTTTATTCAAGGGAAGAGTTATAGAATGAAAAATATTACTGGTGATTAATTGATGGATATTAGAAAATATGTGAACTAAACTGGTGGGTCATTTTTACTGACAAAAAGGGGTCAATTTTCAAAGGAAATCCTCAATACCATCTACTTCGAGATAAATGGTAAATGCCAGAGTTATTCCTATTCCTGGTATCCAGAGGAGTCGTTGAATATCTCGGTTTGGAATCATTCGAAGTAAACTCTTCTCTAACTCATGAGTCTGAGTTTTAACGAGT
>JAERTJ010000210.1 GCA_016844945.1 Fidelibacterota bacterium
CCTCTCTCTGCAACAGACCATTGAGAAACACGTCAACCAAAATTCAATGTTCAAAATTAGCCCGGAATATCTGGGCTCAGTAATCTCAGACAGGGATAGACTCATAGATACCTATTCCAAACGTGAAATCATCGGGCTTAAACACCCCTCCTCAGAACTTGCATTAAACTATCGTCAGTTGGCCTCCAAATATCTCGGATCAAACTATGATGATGTAGCCGAAACCCCGCAAAGGGGGAGTGGTTTAAAACGATTTGTGAAAATGTTGGGAATGGGTAGAAAATGAAATTGAATTTGATAGCAATTTTGAATTTACGCATCACCTAGCTGGTGATAATTCGTAGGAATTAAAATGGAACAAGCACGAAGCATATTCCAAACAAAAGCACAGCCCGGTCAAGAATCAAAATCACCCTTCGGTGAAACATATGTCCTACCCAGTGATGTAAATGCGGAGACCAATCGTCTCAAGCATGTGTTCGATGTAGAACGACCCGTGGTGGTTGTTCAGGGGTTGGGTTTTGTTGGTGCTGCAATGGCAGCGGCTCTGATTCAGACTAAAGATTCAAACGATGAATTGATGTACAATGTGATCGGTGTTGATCTACTCCATCCTGATCATTACTGGAAAATAGCCAGAGCAAATGCTGGTGTAGCTCCCATCAGTTCAGCCGATGCCTCCATCGACGAAATTTATAGCAGAACAAAGGCGCAGGGGAATTTTACGGCAAGCTATTCTGAGTACGCCTACAGTATGGCCGACATAATTATCGTTGATGTTAATGTGGATGTCCTCCGTGAAGCCCCAGGTGATATCGATGAATATGAAGTGTCCTTAAACGGACTGAAAGCCGCCATCTCGACCCTGGCTGAAAATATGCAATCAGATGCTCTGGTTCTGGTTGAGACCACTTTACCTCCCGGAACCACTGAAAAGGTTATTGCACCTATCATCAGAGATGAGTTGATTGGACGCAATCTGCCATCAGATGAATTCAGCCTGGCCTACTCCTTCGAAAGGGTCATGCCTGGAGATAGTTATCTCAATTCAATCATATCTTTTCATCGCGCTTTTGCAGGAATCAATGAAATCTCAGCTCAGAAAACACGTGAATTGCTAGAAAGCTTTATAGACACCCAAAATTTCCCTCTGCATGAATTGGGTAGTACTACCGCTTGTGAAATGGCCAAAGTTTTGGAAAACAGTTATCGGGCCACCAATATTGCATTTATCGATGAATGGTCTGGTTTCGCCCAACAGGCAGGAGTTGATCTGTTTGAGGTAGTGAAAAGCATCCGCGTACGTCCTACCCATTCAAATATTATGGCACCTGGGTTTGGCGTGGGTGGATATTGCCTCACAAAAGATGCACTTCTTGGGGAGTGGGGTCTGCAAAATCTATTCGAAACATCTGAGAACCTCGGATTTTCAAGGAATGCTATTTCTGTTAATGATCGTATGCCGGGAGCTGTTTTAGATCTCATTGGAAAAATATTTGGAGATCTCACAGACATTCATGTCGGCATCCTGGGAATATCTTACCGCCCAGATGTTGCCGATACCCGCAATACACCGGTGGATCATTTTAATAATCTTTGTCTCGAGGCGGGCATGCAGATGAGTTACCACGACCCAATTTTGTCCTACTGGTCAGAGCGGGGTCTTGATATCAGTAATAATCTTGAAGAATTGACTGATAGAGGAATTGAACTCCTGGTTTTTGCCTTACCCAGTAAAGCTTATCGCGAACTAAAACCTGAGCAGATTTTGACCATCTTTCCTGACCTCAGGGTTGTGGTGGATGCAAACAATGTTTTAACCAATTCAATGGCGGAAACCTTACACCAGGCAGGTATCCAGGTTGCTGGTATCGGAAAAGGCCATTGGAATCATTTTTGGAGAAATGCTGATGTCTAAAGTATTAGTTACCGGCGCTGCAGGATTTGTGGGGCTCCAAGTCTCTCGTCGTCTGCTGGAAGAAGGACATACAGTTCACCTCATCGACAATTTACAACGTGGCGTCCAGGATTCTGAATTTACAGAAGTACTAGCCCATGATTCGGCACATTTCTTTGAACTTGATCTTACCAATCCGACAGCTCTAAACGAACTAGATCGGGATTTTGATCAGATCTACCATTTTGCGGCCATGTTAGGTGTGGAACGTGTTTTAAAGGCTCCTTATGACGTTTTGACCATGAATGCATCCTCCATGCAAAATATTCTGGCTTGGGCACGAGGCCTTGATGGTCTCAAACGTTTTGTATTTTCATCAACCAGTGAAATATATGCTGGTACCCGGTCGCATTATTCTATTCAGGTTCCAACACCAGAAACAGTTAACATTACCCTGGAGAGTGTGGAAAAGCCACGTACCAGTTATGCCCTGAGTAAAGCATATGGCGAGGCCTTGCTGCATGCATCAGGCTTACCACTGACAATTGTTCGTTTTCACAATGTGTATGGGCCCCGTATGGGCTTTGATCATGTGATTCCTCAAATAACTGGGAAGATAGTTGATAATCCTGAAGTGAATGTCCCATCGACCGATCACACCCGAGCCTTTTGCTATATTGATGATGCGGTCACACAGACAATAGCAGTAGCCAATTCGGAGAAAACAATCGGAGAAACCCTGAATGTTGGTAATTCCAATGAAGAAATCCGCATAGAAGATCTTGTCCGTAAAATTGGCAACGCATTAAAGGTTGAAGTAACCATTCATCCTGAAGCTGCGACTGAAGGATCACCCGATCGACGTTGCCCCGATACCAGTAAAATGACCGAATTAACTGGTATCAAGGCCCAGATAGGCCTGGGCGAAGGTCTGGAACGAACTTGTGCCTGGTATCTTCCTTACTATCGTAAGGAGGCCTAAGCGTGGGCATCCCTCTCAGCGTTCCAACTTTTTCTGGTAAAGAATCAGAATATGTCCAGGATTGCATCGCCACAGGCTGGGTTTCAACCGCTGGTAGCTACGTTACCCGCTTTGAGGATGCCATTTGCGAATACACCGGTGCCAAACACGCCATCGCTGTGAATAGCGGAACCAGTGCGTTACACATGGCCCTGTTGGTTAGCGGAGTTGAAGCCGGAGATGAAGTCATAGTTCCAGCAATGACTTTCATATCAACTGCGAATGCGGTCAAATATGCTGGAGCTGAGCCCATTTTTGCTGATTGTACTGATGACTTTTCCCTAGATATCCCGCAGGTCCTTACATTTTTAAAGCACCAGGACATCAAACTTGATGGGATCTGGAATAAAACTTCAAAGCAGCGCATTCGTGCCATTATGCCAGTGCACTTGTATGGCAATGCTGTGGAATTGACTGAACTCATAAGTTTTTGTCATCAGCATGATGTTGTTGTGATTGAAGATGCTGCAGAGAGCCTGGGAACCTTCTATAGTAAAGGTGATGAGCTGGTCAGCACCGGTATTCAAGGCGATTTGGGATGCTTTAGTTTTAATGGGAACAAGATTATCACCAGTGGGGGTGGGGGAATGATTGTGACCTCCAACGATGCGTATGCAGAGCGCCTCAGACATCTCACCACACAGGCAAAAATCGATGCCGTTTACTATGTCCATGATGAAGTTGGTTATAACAACCGTATGACCAATCTATCTGCGGCTTTGGGATTGGCTCAATTGGAACAAATCGAATCATTTATCTCCCAAAAAGCCCAACACTTTGCCCGATATCAGGAGCGGCTTAGCTCATGTCCATGGGTACAGCTGGCATCATATCCAGAGAATCTCAGAAGCAATTACTGGTTTTTCACACTGAAGCTCAATGATGCAGGCAGCAGTGAAGCGCGAGATTCACTGATTAATAAATTATTTGAAAACAATATCCAGGTACGACCGGCCTGGAGACCCCTCCATTTGCAGACTCCCTATCTGGAAATTCAATGTCTTGAATTAGCAAAGACCATGGAACTCTGGGAAAGTATGATTTGTTTACCCTGTTCACCTGGATTAAAGGATACAGAAATTGATAAAATCGCTGAGGTGATAGGCTCATGAAGGATCTGGTCATCATAGGTACTGGTGGTATGGCTCGTGAGATATATGGTGCTATCAAAGCCAGCAATGACCTTGCACCTCAATATGAGGTGCAGGGATTTGTCGATATGGAAATGACCGGTCTTGATGTTATTGATGGGTTAAAAGTGATCTATAGTGAATCAGAATTAGCACAATTGGATAAACCGTTAGCGGTAGTAATTGGCCTTGCCGATTGCATAAAGCGTGCATCCATCGCTAAACAACTCAGAGATACCGTGAATCTGTCCTTCCCCAGTATAATCCATCCCAGCGCAATCTACTCTCCTGAGCTGGTGAATATCGGACAAGGCTGCTTTGTAGCTGCTGGTGTTGTGATGAGCCCAGGTGTGGATTTAGAAGCATTTGCTCTGGTGAATATATTAGCCAGCCTGGCTCATGATGTTCAGGTCGGCTCCTATAGTGTTATTAATCCACATGCCAATATTTCTGGTGCAGTCAACCTGGGTAAACGAGTCCTCATCGGTGCCTCAGCTGTGGTACATCAAGGCTTAAAACTGGCCGATGACTCAACGCTGGGAATGGGCGCAGTCCTGACCAGGAATACCGTTGAAAACGCGAGCTATTTTGGCAATCCAGCAAGAAAAATTATGGAGAATTCATAAATGGAAATCCGGCTCCAGGGAGTAATTGAAGATGTTCTAGGAAGTGAATCACCGGCCAGAGATTTGGATATAAAGACTTCCTCAGAATGGGATTCATTAGCCCATCTGAACCTGATACTTGCATTAGAAGAAGAATTTGGCCTTGAAATTGAACCTGAAGATTTCCCCAGGCTACATAGCAATTATCAGGGAATCCTCGACTATCTGAAACAACAATTGGTCTGATGCAATTCCCTCTAAATCATATTGGAATTGTTGTAGCGGATATTGATAGATATCTGAAACATAGTCTGTCGGGGACAGTTTACTCTGATGTGGTTGATCCCATCCAGGATGCCAGAATCGTGTTTCTGGATCATGGTCAAAATCAACCCCATACTGAATTGATTCAACCCTTGTCAGCTACAGCCACCACTGCCGGGTTTCTGAAGCGCGCTGGTGGGGGATACCATCACCTCTGCTATGAGGCCGGTACTGTTGAAGCAGTCAAATCATATTTCAAAACCTCCCGCATAAAATTGATTTATGGTCCGGTGACTGCACCGGCACTGTCTGACAACGATGTGATGTTTGGGTATACACCCAATAGAGAAATTATTGAGTTTGTGGTTATCAATGACCAGGGATAATTTCAAATCCGCCTTTGCCAATGAAGAGGTAACCGGCCAGTATAAACTGGTTAATACCTATCTAAATGACGAACCCAGTCTTCGGGATATTCATTTTGTGGATCAACTCATCAGAAGTGAAGGCAAGGTTGCCGATAAGTGTCTTCGAATAGCGCTAATGGGCTCATATACAGTCGAATCCATGATTCCCCTCATCCGGGTAGAGCTCTTCAAAAGAGGGCTTTCATGTGAGATTTATACGCCTGGATTTAACCAGGTCAGCCAGGAAGTACACGATAGCACCAGTGACTTTTACAAATTTTCACCGGATGTAACCATCCTTACGGAAACGTTTACCAAGTCGTCCCTATCAAAAATCGCTGAGATCGATTCCCTGGTTAAGAAAATCACCACATCGACTCAATCCCGGGTGGTTCTAAATACTTTCAGTCCACCAATGCAATTGGCCGATGGCTTGATTGATCATGGAAACACTCAGGGTGAGCTATCCACGCTCCGAGCATTGAATCAGGGGTTGGTTGAAATCGTAGATAAAACCAAGGATGCATATGCCTTCGATCTTGCCAGCCTGGTTTCACGGGAGGGTGAACTCAATGCTTTCAGTCCCAAATTGTGGTATACTTCAAAGATTCCTTTCACAGCTCATTTTCAACAGATTCTGGTGGAGAAGTGGGTTGAGATTATCGAGAGTTTCTATGTCGCCAGAAAAAAATGCCTGGTTCTGGACCTGGACAATACCCTGTGGG
>JAERTJ010000211.1 GCA_016844945.1 Fidelibacterota bacterium
AATACATCGAATTTGATCAGGAAGCCCGCTCCAAATTGAAAACTGGTGTGGATGTTCTGGCAAACGCTGTAAAAGTGACATTAGGCCCCAAGGGTCGCAACGTTGTAATCGACAAAAAATTTGGCGCACCAACGATCACCAAAGATGGTGTAACTGTTGCCAAAGAGATTGAACTTGAAGATCCACGCGAGAACATGGGTGCTCAGATGGTTCGCGAAGTTGCATCCAAAACATCAGATATTGCTGGTGACGGAACAACGACAGCAACTGTCCTGGCACAGGCTATCGTTACTCAAGGTCTCAAGAATGTTACTGCCGGTGCTAACCCAATGGAAATCAAACGCGGTATCGATGCTGGTGTTAGCCAGATTGTTGACTATCTGAAAACACTGAGCAAAGAAGTAAAGAGCAGCGAAGAGATTGCACAGGTTGGAACTATCTCAGCCAATAATGACAAAGCCATTGGTGATCTGATTGCAGAAGCCATGGACAAAGTTGGTAAAGATGGTGTCATCACTGTTGAAGAGTCCAAAACTATGGACACCCACCTTGAAACTGTCGAAGGTATGCAGTTCGACCGTGGGTACCTCTCCCCTTACTTTGTAACCAATGCTGAGAACATGGAAGCATTGCTTGAAGATGCTTTGATTCTGATTCATGACAAAAAGATCAGTACCATGAAAGACCTTCTGCCCATTCTTGAGAAGTCCTCACAGACAGGTCGTCCACTCCTGATAATCGCTGAAGACGTTGACGGTGAAGCCCTGGCTACACTGGTTGTTAACCGTCTCCGCGGTACCTTGAAGATTGCTGCAGTTAAAGCTCCTGGTTTTGGTGACCGTCGTAAAGCTATGCTGGAAGACATCGCCATTCTTACTGGTGCCACTGTTGTTTCTGAGGAGCAGGGTTACAAGCTTGAGAATGCAACATTAGAGTATCTGGGTAATGCCAAGACTGTCATCATTGACAAAGACAACACAACTATCGTTGATGGCGCTGGCGACAAAGAAAAACTGACAGCCCGTATCAATGAGATTAAAGTTCAGGTTGAAAACACAACCTCTGATTATGATCGTGAAAAACTTCAGGAACGTCTGGCCAAGCTGGCTGGTGGTGTTGCTGTGTTGAATGTTGGCGCTGCAACTGAAGTTGAGATGAAAGAGAAAAAAGCTCGCGTAGAAGATGCTCTCCATGCTACACGTGCTGCTGTTGATGAAGGTATTATTCCTGGTGGTGGCGTTGCTCTGCTACGTGCCTCCCAGATCCTTGACCTCGTTCTCGAGGGCGATCAGCAGCTAGGCATCGACATTCTTCGTCGCTCCCTTGAAGAACCTATCCGTCAGATCTCCAAGAATGCTGGATGGGAAGATTCAATTGTTGTTCAGAAAGTAAAAGATGGCAAAGATGACTTTGGTTTTGATGCCCGCGCTGAAGACTTCAAAAATCTTCTCAAAGCCGGTATCCTTGATCCAACCAAGGTTGCCCGTACAGCCCTTGAGAATGCAGCTTCAATCGCTGGTCTCTTGCTGACTACAGAATGTGCCATTACCGATAAACCCGAACCTGCTGCTGCCGGTGGACCACCAATGGATCCAGGCATGGGTGGCATGGGCGGAATGGGTGGTATGGGCGGAATGATGTAAATTCCCCTGCACACGCTTTAAAAAAGACCGGTCATTTGATCGGTCTTTTTTTTTATCCCTCAGCCAAACAAAGTGTTTCTTGATGATTTTACCATTAATATCTACTACCGCGAAGGGAAGGAATTATGAAAATAGCTATTACTGCAGCCTCGGGTCAATTAGGTCGAGCCATTGTCAAAGCGCTGATCAATCATCCCGCCAAGCCGGAAGTTATAGGAATTAGTCGGCGTCCGGATACTCTCAAAACACAGCCCATTGAATTCCGTCGTGGAGATTATATGGACAGGCCAAGCTACCTCAAAGCACTTCAAGGCATTGATGTGGTTCTCCTGGTATCAGGTATGGATCACCCATCAAAACGGATTCAACAGCATCGAAACGTTATTGAAGCCTCAGTGGAGACAGGTGTAAAGAAGATTGTATACACCAGTATTGTCGGAAACGCGGAGGACGCGGGATTCTCCCCTGTTGTTTCCAGTAATCGACAGACAGAGCAAGATGTTCGTGAATCTGGATTGGACTGGAGCATTGGTCGCAATGGTTTATATATCGAACCTGACATTGAATATGTCGAAAACTATATAGCAGCTGGCAAAATTGCCAACTGTGCTGGCGAGGGTAAATGCGGCTACACCACACGAGATGAGTTGGGCTTTGCATATGCAGAAATGCTCCTCAACAAAAAGCACAATGGGCAAACGTATAACCTGAGTGGATCGGCTATTACCCAACGCGAGTTAACCGACCTCTTTAACACGCATTTTGGGATAAAACTTGAATATGAAGACATGACTGTAGAAGCCTATCGCTCTCAACGGCAGGAGGAACTGGGTGATTTCCTGGGCGGAATTATTGGTGGAATATATGAAGGAATCCGCATGGGTTTTTCAGATGTAAGCTCAGATTTTATGCAGGCAGCCGGTCGTGATCACATCGATTGGGATAGTTTCTTTCGTCACGCCAATCAAAAAAGAGAATCCATATGAAATCACCAGTCTGGAGAATATTACTGATAACTATTCTATTGATTGGTTTTTTCATATCCTGTGAATCCAATATATAATCAAACTATAATCCTCCAGAAGATCACACCATTAGCAAGGATGGGATACTGCACAAAAGTGGTTTGAGCAGTGCTGTGACGAATTGTACCTCGTGTCATGGGATGACTTGAGGGGTGGATCCTCAGATGTCTCCTGTTATGAATGCCATGGTAAGAAGTGGTAGGCTTACTTCAATAGTAACATCTTAATGGTTTGGGTGGCTTCAGGTGTTGAGAGCTGACAAAGATAAACACCAGCACTCATACCCTTTCCTGAATGGTCCTGCGAATTCCAACTCACCTTATGCAGTCCTTTCATTCGAAATTCATCAACCAATGTTTTAACCAGACGTCCCTTTAGGTCATAGATGTTCAATTGGACCTTCTCAGGAGACCCAAGCTCAAACCTGATTGTGGTGGAAGGATTGAAGGGATTGGGGTAGTTCTGATCAAGTTGTATGGCATCAGGAAGCAGAACGGGACCATCATCACCCAGCGCCAGGGGATGAACCATCTGGAACTTGATAGCATCCGCGCGGAGAACGGGACCAGAGCTACTGCTGCCATCATCATGAACACCCACGGTAATAGGCGTTGCTGCAGGAAAACTGTATTGGCCGACCAGTACCCAGGCACCACTGCCCTCATTCTGATTCAGATAGACAGAATCTACAGCTACATCATCTACCTCAATAATGTACAGCGCTTGATCTGCAGAATTGACAGTTCTGGGAACGATTTCCCAAACATCATACAGACCCGGGAAATCCATTTGAGTGGTGAATTCTGCGAAGCCATTGTTCCCCAGGTAGACATATCGACTGGTATAACCATGAGATACGGCTACGCTGGTGGCCCAGGGACCATATTCAACATAATGGTCTTCATCCTCATTATCCACGATCTGCAGTGGATAACCTACCAATCCATCAATACTCACTTCAACCTGGAGATTCATTGGATCATCGCTGGTGATGTGAAGCGTATCTGTAAAGGCTCCAGGATCCATAGGACTTATAGAAAGCTCAATTGTGCTTTCAGACATGGGAGCTATGCTGAATTGAGTGGGTGAGATGATCTGAACTAAATCATTTTCTAATACCAGGGACTGGATGTTTATCTCAGTCATGCCATGATTTTCCAGATGTAATTCTCTGATATGGGTGGTACCCTGGCTGATTTCTCCAAAGTCCAGATGTTGAGAAGATAGATGTAAATCCCTTTGTCGAACAGACGCTGATAGTTTGATAACATCGCCACAAATTGCGGCAGCTACGACAGAGTCAGGTAGGGAACTTTCAACAGTAATAGTCACTTGAGTGCCTGATAAATAAGGAGAGGCTATATACAACCACTCTTTTATTTCATAAGGAGGTGACAATTCATAAGTATCTGAACCAGAGGCACTTAATACGTTAACTAAAAGTGGCGCATGGGGTACATTTTGATTCGTAACCTGAGTGAAGATATGATAGTATGAATCACCCCCCAGATTAACCGTCCACTGATAACTCGCGGCTTGATCCGGTGTCACAGTTGCAACTCGAGTGTCCGTCCCCCAGGCCGCATCTGTCTGGGTCTCCCAGGTCCCTGACAGCTCTAAATATTCAGAATCCAGGTTATCTAAATAGATATCATCTGGAATGACCGAAATGGATTGGGTGGTCAGGTTACCCATGGTATCTGTCGCTGCGACAGCAATTTTTGCCAATTCAGTATCAAAGGGAATATCCAGGATTTGCCACTGGTTATCCGTGGTCAATTCACTGCCGAGGACTCTGTAGCTTCCATCTTTATATTTTGCTGCTACAAAGGGATTGGGTTGAAAAAGTGTTTCGTTAGATGTGATCATGATTTCACGATCGCCCTCTACCCCATTTATCTGGAAAGAAACCTCAGGTGGAATCGTATCATGATTCCCCCGCCACATCTGCATAGCTTCAATCGCTGAGCAATAACGAAATTCAACATCTGGGTATATTTCTGAAGCCGCATGGGCCATGTCGTTCATGATACTCATATTGTCCACAAAGTCGCTTTCAGGGAGATGTGCCCAAAAACAGGCGAGCTGATCACGACCTTCACTGGCGTGATAGAACACAGTATCCATAAGGTTTGCACTAATAACTTGCTGAAAGGATGATGATCTGACATTCCATCCCGGTCCGTCTCCGGGTACCATATAATTTTCAAGTGATGGACGAAATGGTACATAGGTTTGGGGGGATTCCGACCAGTTGTAGGTATTGTCAAGGGGTTCTTCAGTATCGATGCGGTTGGTTGGCCATGCATTGTGCATGCTATAGGGTAGAATGTTATTCAATTCATGTTGCCAGGCATTATCCATATAGTGCCAGCCACTCCTGTATGAAACAGGGAAAACATCTTCTTCAAGTAGGAATTGAGCCAGGGTAACATCCCAGTCATCCCTACTCTCTTCAAAAGTCAAAGCCTGGTTCCAATAGGGAATACCATCACCATCATAATCACTCCAGAAGAATGTGTGGTAGTGCAGAGAAAGTTCGTCACCATTGATTTGGACCTCTTCCCCATGATATTTCTGCATGAGGTAGAGTGTCATGATGTTATTCACAGGAAAATTATTGTTGGTGGCATAGCGGAAGATATTACCAGCCATCATCCACCAGGTCATTTTCATAGGTTGGCCATAGGAGTCCACCATACCGGCTCGGAAGGTAGGATCCATGGCAGCATAGGCATTTCGTGCTGGGTCTGTGTACAGGCTAGCGTTATAAGTGCAATTGTAATTTGAGGTAGACATTCCTGACCAAATGGCGGTGTCAGAGCCGAAGACAAGATAGACGGTGCCGGTCGCATGTAATGTCATTGGAATTGTTAGTATTAACAGTAGTTGCAGATAGCGCTTAAAGATGGTCATTCTCAATCTCCTTCGGAGAATAAACTAACTATTTACGCAGAATATTGTACAGGATATTTTGATATTTCTGATAAAATGGATATGGATCACACATCTGCAAAATGTATTGAACTCTGTAAGATTAAATTCATTGATGAGCGACATTTAGAAGTCCCAGTTGACGACAGTTATTATTCCCGTTTTTAAAGGGTAATAATAATAGACTGTTTGGATCAGATATAGGAGATCCGGATGGTTACAGATCAGCAAGTAAGGAGACTGTTTCAGATGTC
>JAERTJ010000212.1 GCA_016844945.1 Fidelibacterota bacterium
TCAATGACCTCTGATCCTGTAACAGGTCAGTTAGGACTTGGTGCTGAAATCGATGTGACCATCAATTTTAGTGAAAATGTGATCCTGTCAGGTGATGTTCTTGTGACTACTTTTGAGACTGGTTCTTCAGATCGATCTGTCACAACACCTAGTCTGCTAAACGTTGATACCTATGAAGTCACCTATGAAGTTCAAGAAGGTGATTTTACAGATAATTTACAGGTCCTTGCTCTATCTGTACAGGGTAGCGGAACCTTGCGGGATGTTGCTGGCAATGATGCTGTTCTGACAGTGAATGCCGGAAACAATCTCAGCAGTGATGATATCGTTTCAGTTGACGGATCTATCCCGAATGAATTCACAGTCAGCAGTATAGTCACCTCTGGCGGTGTCGTCAGTGATGGGTACTGGAATGAATCAAATACGCAACTAATGATCAATGTTCCAATCGAAAATGATCCATCCCTGGCTGGGGGAACCATTTACATCCAGGCTCAGGTGGGTGGTAATCCATTGGATACACTGGGGTCCGGTGTGACCATACCAATTTCCAACACAACCCAGACAGTAGAAATCTCTGATGTGGTTTTTGAGGATCTGGACAATCTGAGTGAGGGAAGTGTTATCACCTTTAATGCCATTATAGCAGATGCTGTTGGTAATAGCAGGTTAGGGAATGCCAGTGCCACCACAATTACTGTTGACAGAGTGAGTCCAGAGCTGAGCTCCTTTCTGTCAGATCCTCTCAATGACAATATGAGCGTTGGAGAGAGTGCAGATGTTTCAATTGTCTTTGATGAACCCGTTAAGCTGGTTGGCGGTAATATGATCGTAACCTTTGACACAGATGCCGAATACACAATCGCTCCTTTTGATTATTTTACAAATGATACAACAGTGAACTACATAGTAGTAGATGGTGAGGAATCCGCCGATCTGAATGTGACTGAAATTAGGCTGACCTCAGGCTCATTGCGTGATGCAGCCGGTAATGACGTGGTTGCCACAGGTCTTGTCATAGACATCGGCGCGACTGACAGTTTGTCGGAGAACAGTGCCCTGGA
Organism: Fidelibacterota bacterium; assembly: GCA_016844945.1. GTDB lineage: Bacteria > Fidelibacterota > UBA8477 > UBA8477 > JABMPR01 > JABMPR01. The sequence continues at coordinate 1,065 of JAERTJ010000212.1, forward strand.
GGTTGATGGTGTTGTACCGACAATCACCGGCATCACATCCGATTCGGATGATAGTGAATACTATTCTTTTGATGAGAGTCTCAGCTTCACCATTGCCTTTAGTGAACCCGTAGAATTGAGTGCGGGTAATATCATTGTCGGTCTTGAAGGTGTTGGGAATGACATAAATATCTCCAGCATAACAGATGATACCACCATTGTTGTGAGTTATACGGTGGCAGCTGGTGATGCAAGTGATGATCTGAGTGTAACCACACCCCTTACGCTATCCGTCGCTGATTCATTCACCGATCCTGCTGGGAATAATGTGAACCTGGCAATCGTAGCTGGAAATAATCTTAGTGCAAATTATAACTTTGTCGTTGATGGGACAGGTCCGGCTGATTTTACAGTTGGTACGGTCACCGCAACAGAGGGTAATGTAGTTGATGGCTACTACAATAGTAGCAATACAGGCGTTCGTGTCACCGTCCCATTAGTTGCTGATCAATCGCTTCAATTTGGAGAGGTTCAGGTTCAAGCCAAAGTGGGTGAGAATACCTTTGAAAATGTTGGTGATCCAAGTCGCATTCAATCTGTCCCTGGCAGCAAGAATATCGAGCTAAGCTCAAATGACCTTCGTGGTCTGGAGGGGTATGATCAAGGTGGATTGATCACATTTACTGCAGTCATCACTGATAGCGTTGGCAACAGTACACTTGGAACTGCCAGTACAGATATCATTACTGTTGATACCACGAATCCTGGAATCAGTGAGTTTACCTCAGTCCTTGCTACGGATAACTTAAGTATCGGTGAGAGTGCAGCTGTTACTATTGCCTTTGATGAACCCGTGAAACTTGAAAATGGCAACATGGTTCTGACATTTGACACTGGTACGCAATATACAATTACCTCCTACGACTATTTAACTTCTGATACCACAGTCAGCTACAGCGTTTCGGCAGATGAGGAATCCTCAGATCTTAACGTTATGTCTGTGGAATTGATAGCAGCAACCCTGCGCGATGAAGCGGGGAATGATGTGGTTGCAACAGGTACTTTCATAGACATCGGTGCGACTGATAGTCTTGCTGAGAATAGTGCCTTAACGGTCGATGGTGTTGTACCGACAATCACCGGCATCACATCCGATTCGGATGATAGTGAATACTATTCTTTTGATGAGAGTCTTAGCTTTACAATAGTTTTTAGTGAGCCCGTTGAATTGAGTTCTGGTAATATCATTGTCGGACTCGAAGGAGTGGGCAATGATATTAATATCTCCAGTATTACTGATGATACCACAATCGTTGTGAGCTATACGGTGGCAGATGCTGATGCCAGTGATGATCTGAGAGTAACCACCCCGCTGACATTATCCGATCTGAACTCATTTAAAGATCCAGCTGGAAACAATGTGAACCTTGCTATCCCTGAAGGCAGCAATCTTGATGACAATTATACCTTTGTTGTTGATGGTACAGGTCCGGCTGATTTCACAGTTGGTACGGTGCTCGCAACAGAGGGTAATGTTGTTGATGGCTACTACAATAGTAGCAATACAGGCGTACGTGTCACCGTTCCCATCGCAACTGATCAATCTCTACAATATGGAGAGGTTCAAGTTCAGGCAAGAGTAGGTGAGAATAGCTATGAAAATATTGGTGCCCCAAGTCGCATTCAATCGGTTCCTGGTAGTAAGAATATAGATTTAAGCCCAGCTGAGATTCGTGGCATAGCTGGCTTTGATCAGGGGGTATTGATCACATTTAATGCAGTCATATCTGATAGTGTTGGCAACAGTACCCTTGGAACAGCCAGTGAGGATATCATTACCGTTGATACAACGAGTCCTGGACTGATTGCATTCTCATCAACACCCGTTGCGGCTGACTTGGGTTTAGGAGAGAGTGCTGCGGTTAAGATTAACTTTGATGAACCCGTGAAACTGGTTGGTGGTAATATGCTTATAACCTTTGATACAGATAACGGCATCTTGATGGAACCTTTCGATGCTTTTTATGATAATAGAACTGCGAACTATAATGTTATAGCAGGTGAATCATCACCCGATCTCAATATTACTTCAATTGAATTGATAGCAGCTACCCTGAGAGATATAGCGGGAAATGATATAATCGCCACGGGGAACTTCCTCGATATCAGTGTGGGTGACAGTCTGGCGGAGAATAGCGCAATTACCGTGGATGGGATTATCCCGATCATTACAACCGTGACCTCAACTTCTGATGATACAGAATATTATAAATTGGATGAAAGTATAGAAATAACTGTGGCCTTTAGTGAGCCGGTCGTGCTTAGCGGTGGAATAGACTTGAGTCTGGTTGGAGCAACCACGGATTGGTCGGGATACTCTGTCACAGACGACACAACCATCGTTGTAACATATCACGTAGGAGTTGGAGACGAGAGTTCTGATCTGAGTATTGGTAATAGTCAAATTTTACTTCAGGGTGGTTCAACCTTGAAAGACCTGAATGGAAATGATGTCGACTTGAATATCCCGGCGGGTCAAAATCTTGATGACAATTATACCTTTGTGGTTGATGGTGTTGTACCTGATGACTTCACAGTGGGGACAGTCATTGCCTCGGACTTTAACATTGAAACTGGCTATTACAATAGCACCAACACATCAATTGATGTAGCGGTACCCATCAACGCAGATGGATCTCTTGAAGGCGGAACCGTTCAGCTGAGAGCACGTGTATCTGTTAACAATTTTCAGGATATTGGTGATCCCGGTATAATTACTACTCTCGATACAGACAAAATTATCCAAGTGGATTCTGCACTTGTGAATGCTCTACCCGGATTCAGTGAAAATCTTGGAATTACCTTTAATGCTGTCATAACAGATAGTGTAGGGAATAGTACCACAGGGACTGAGAGCGCTGATATTTTGACAATCGATCATACCATCCCTGAGATCAGCCAGATTACATCCGACCCCGTGATTGATGCGCTAAGTATTGGCGAGTCAGCAGATATTATAGTTGAGTTTAGCGAAGCAGTGACTCTGGATGGTGGTAACCTGACTCTGACCTTTGATACAGGTGCTGAAATAATCGTAACGACACTCGCCGGGTTAGATAATTTCACAGAGACATATATAGCTGCAACAGATGAAACATCCGATGATCTTGACATCACCTCAATTGCTCTAACTGGCACATTACGTGATGCCGCTGGTAATGATGTGCTAGCTGAATTAACAGAATTGACATTACCCCCAGGCGAAACCTTGGCGGAGAATAGTGGGCTATTCATTGATGGCGACGTTCCTAGCATAGCTAGCATTAGCAGTCCCACAACAGCTGATTCCATAAAACTTGGTGAAACAATTAGCATTGATGTGGAATTTTCTGAACCCGTTACACTTTCGGGTGGCAACATTCTATTAACCCTGGAAACAGGAGATCTGGTTGCTGACCAGGAACTTCAAATCACACCCTTCATAGAACAAACAACGGTAAGTGTTGACTATATAGTTGTGGTTGATCATGAAACACCAGATCTCACAGTGTCCGCAATTACACTTTCGGGTGGAACACTCATTGACCCATCGGGAAACCCCGTAGACTACTCCGTGCCACTGCTTACAAATCTTGGTGACAACAACCAGATACTGGTAGATGGTATTGTACCTGACACCCTTGATACCGGAGATATTTTGACACTGGGAGATCCGGTTGTTGAAAACTACTGGAATCTCCTTAATGATAGTCTTGGGGTTACAATTCCGATTGATGGAACAGATCAATCCATGGATGGAGGAATCGCATTTCTCCAGGCTCGAATAGATACAAGACCTTTCGAAACAATTGGTGATACCATAGATGTAGGCACAAATCCCGTAACGCTGTGGCTCGAAAGACTGGAACTTGAAAGCCTGGCAGGTTATCTCATCGGAGATAGTATTGAAGTCAGAGGTGTAATAACAGATATCGCTGGGAATAGTACAATTGCCAACAGCAGTGCCAATAAGCTCGCTATTGATATCATTGCACCAACATCAACTGAAACTGCAGATATTACAACCTCAGGTGGAACACGGGTAAGTGGGTACTGGAATACGACCAATTTATTCGTCGTTATTGGTACACTTCTGGAATCTGACAACTCTCTCGTTGGAGGGACGCTGCAACTTGAAGCAGATATCAATAGCGCTGGCAGTTGGGCAAACATAGGTCAGGATTCTATCATCACAACTGTTGGTGTACCACTAGAGATAACATTGGATTATACTGATTTAACCACTTTTGGAGCCGGTGATGGGAATGAAGTAACGTTTAGAGCAGTCCTGACAGATAAAGCAGGGAATGAAACGACAGGCACAGAGGGTCCTAATTCTCTGATCATAGATATTACGGCTCCAACTGCAGTTCAAGTGGAAAACCCTGTTGCAACAGGTGATCCGATTGTCGCGAATTATTTCAATATTAACAATACCGGGCTTGACGTAAGCATACCTATTGAAGCGGATGCTACCTTGATTGGTGGATCCATACAGTTCGCCCCGCACATCGATGGTGTTATACAGGCTACATACGGTGAAATCACGATTGTTGATTATAATCCAGTGACACAATCACCTTCTAAATCTGCTTTGGAAGAATTACCCGATTATGCTGACGATGTTGAAATAACCTTTAATGCAACTATTACTGATGTTGCTGGCAATGAGACCACTGCCTTATTCAATCCCAATCCAGTTGTGGTAGATCTAACTGCTCCAATAGCAAATGCCTTCAATATTGTGCAACCCCAGGGCGGCATTGAACAGACGGGTTATTGGAATGCTAGCAACGATACTCTGCTTATCACAGTTGTCATGGATAATGGGGATGTCACCCTCCAGAATGGTTTCATTCAAGCATCTGGAAATCTGCTACCTGGTGATGGAACTTTTGAAACATTTCCCACAGTTCAGGGATACCCTGCCTTGTCTGCAACCAATACGATCAAAATTCCTGCTGATGAGATTGAAAGCCTCGACGCTGGAACTGGTTTTGTGGATGGTCTGGATATAGAGCTCAGAACAATTATTACAGATGCTGCTGGAAATTCGACAACATCTCCAACCAGTACGGTCACCCTCGAGATAGATCAAACACCACCAGTTACTCCAGTTATAACAGAAACGATTATCACAGGAATAAATGTAACACAGGGCGTCTGGAACTCCGGAGCGGACTCAATATTTATCGATTTACCGATTGACTCGGATAGTGATCCAACACTGGTTGGTGGCTTCTATGAAGTTCTCATGTCTGTGGGCGCTAGTTTTGATGAAAACCCATACGAAAACGTGGGTGAAGCTCAATATGATATTCCTGCAGAAGATACACTCAGGTTTGGGAATCTCGATATTACCGGCATTACGAATTTCGCTGATCTTGATACACTCTATACACAATTCATCATTCAGGATAGAGCAGGTAACCAAATTACGACCCCTACATCCGATGAGCGGATATACATCGATATTGGACCACCCATTGATTTTGAATGTGGACCTTTGACGGCAGTGGGTGGTGTTGTAGTGGAAAACTCCTTTAACAATACAAATGTTGATGTATCATTAAAAGTCCCTATCGATAATGACAATGGATTGATTGGTGGTCAGGCCATATTTTTAGTTTCATTGATAGATCTTGAGGTGGATCCATTTGCTGCATCATCATTTGAAGAAATAGACTCTGTAATTATTGATGCTGGTGTACTTGGAGACACACTGGAAATGATATTAGACGTTACTGATCTGTCTGGTTTAACAGAATTCAGGCATAATGTGCGTATGGAAGCTACGGCAATTCTGCAGGATGCTGCCGGTAATGAGACTCAGGGAACACCACGACCAAATAACAAGCTTGATCTTGATTTTATTGGTCCTGAACTTCCAGTTCTAAACGACACAACTACTACAGGTGGTAATGTTGTTGACGGCTTCTGGAATGTGAGCAATTCTGGGATTAATATGGTTGTTGCCACCCCAACACTCTCAGATACCACACTTGAAGGCGGGTATATACAGATTCTCGGGCTGGTTGGATCAGAGAGCAGTTTTGAAGAAATCGGTGATCCAGTCCCCATTGTATCTAGGAATTTTACAGAAGTGACTGCCAGTATCGATTCCACCATCATTGAATATATGACTGGATTTGGTGAATTTTTACCGCTTCATCTTCGTGTGAAAATGGTCGATGGTCGTGGAAATGATACCATTGGTATCCGCATGGATACACTGTTCTGGGTTGATCAAATTGCACCTACAATCGGTACATTTGACCCTCTGGCTACCACTCAGGATCCATTCATTAATGATGAAGATACGTTGAAAGCCAGCTGGCAGGGTTTTGTTGATGCTCATGACCAGACGTCAATTGCCAATTATGAGTTCTCAATCGGAAATACCGCTGGATTGGATGATTTCCTGGCATGGGATACACTATCTGGAACCCAGCTCGATACATTGATGACATACACACATGCAGATGAATATTACCTGAATGTTCGAGCAATCGATGAAGCTGGAAATGTTTCAGAAATCTTGAGCCATTCGACAATTACTGCAGACTTAATTCTACCAGAAGCAGACAGTGATATGGAACGATTCTACTTTATCGAGGATTGGCCGGACACGCTGTCTGGTAGTTACTCCGATGATCTGTCTGGTGTTGATTCGGTGTGGTTGGGATTGAAGCGTGTTTCTGACGAATACTACTGGTCAGATGAAGAAGGGCAATGGGTTTTCAATGAAGTACTATTGGAAATGGACATTGCTGAGAATAGGTGGGAGCACCGCTTTGTGTCTGATTCTCTCGCAAATCGTGAGGAATACACCATCAATCTATTCACCCGTGACTCAGCTGGTAATTATGCACCTCCAGTCCTGGCTGAAATTGATACCTTCCAGTTTGTGATCAACACGGCACCGCTGTTTGCAGATCGTGAAACCTATCAGGATTCAACCCTTGAGGATTCATTGTACGCAAGAATCTACGAGGTTATTGATCCAGATGTTGGATCCCTCAGCGCAGATACATTGTTCTATAGCCTGGATAGTCTGGCACCCGTTGGTGTTGACATAGATTCTCTAACTGGAGAGTTAACCTGGTTACCAGTGGATTCTGCAGTAGGTGATCATTCTTTCAAACTGTTTGTGGTTGATGCCTACGGTGAAGAAGACTCGATGGAGGTTGAGTTCAAGGTAATTGAAGTTAATGATGCACCTGAACCAGTAACCCTGTTGCTACCAGCAGATTCAACACAAATGGTAGCCGCAGATAGCCTGTTGCTGACCTTCACATGGACCAATGCCTTTGATATAGAAGACAACGAAGTGGACTATATCGTGGGTATGAATGCCCCAGGATATGATACTACGATTACTGCATTGGATACATTCCTGACTGTTGATGTATCTGTCATGGATTTCCCAAATGGGATGATATCATGGTTTGTGAAAGGATATGATCAGGAAGATACATCAGCCGTGTCTGACACCTTTCATGTCGCCAGTTCACCTGCCTTCGCAGAACTCAATACGGATACTGTTGAAGTCAGATTGCAGCGTTACACAAATATCGATACCACACTGATTATCAGGAACCTGGGGCTTACTGATCTACGATGGTCCTTCGTCGATGGACCTGACTGGCTAACGCTGGATGATGAAACTGGGACTGTTGCCTTTCAGGATAGCTCAATCGTTGGTTTGAATGTTAATCCCAGCGCGTTCACTGTAGGTGAGTTCAAAAGCGCATTTCGTTTTGCCACCAATGATCCACTTCAGGATACCATTACAGTAAGTCTGGTTTTGGGTGTGTACGACATACCAAATCCTGTTCTGGCGTTCTACAAAAATCCAGCCTATCCAGGATTTTATGAACTGATGGTGGTTGATAGCCTGGGTATGACAGATTCATTGACCATCACCTATCTTGGTGAAGATTTGGAAATCACCACTATTGATACCTTCAGCTACATGGCAACCATTGAGGTTGAATCTCAAGGGTTACAAAGCTTTGAACTGGTAGCATCCAACTGGGTGGGGGATACAACCTTGACGACCTCAGTAAATGTAAGTCTTGCCCGGAGTGGCTCCCAATGGGTCGCCCGTAGTCCTGATGACGAATTTGAAGTCGCCGGAGGTGCTTATAGTATGGAAGGAACTGCCAAGGTCGTCGTTCTGGACTCACTCCTGAGTGCTTCTGAAGATGCCAGATACAAGGTCTTGGGTGATGGGCAAAAATTGGCTGAGCCAGTCCTCGTATCCATGCCGCTTAACCAGGGTGAAGAGGCTATCTACATTCTAAACGAAAAAGATGAATATATCGAGTTGCCGTCTCTCTCCAACGGTGAACGTGTAACCGCATGGAGTGAACGCTTTGGTGCTTACAAACTGGGACCAAGAACCATCATTGTTCCGGAGAAGAGTCAGCTATCTCAGAATTATCCCAATCCATTTAACCCCAGTACTACTATCGAATTCGATATCGGGTTTATGGATGGTCTCAATCAGGATATAGAATTCCATATCTATAACATCAGAGGCCAACAGGTTAAAACGCTTATGGATGCGCACTTGCAGCCAGGCAGCTATTCATTAACCTGGAATGGTTTGGATGATTACGGTAAACAGGTGAGTAGTGGTATTTACCTGGCTCGTTTAATGACGGGTAAGGGATATGTGAAAACCGTCAAAATGTTGATACTCAGGTAGGAGGTGTGAAAATGAAACAGAAAACATTAATATTTGCATTGATCCTACTGACGATTTTCATGGGCTGTCGGGAACGTATGGAACCTGAAGTTGATGATTTCGTCGAGTATGGGTGGAGCCTGTATGCCGATCGAGATTTCAGAGGTGCCTATGATCAATTTCAGGAAGGACTTGATCTAGATTCGCTTTACATCGATGGATACAATGGCGCTGGATGGTGCTTCGTTGAGTTCAATAGTCCCGACACGGCCATCAACTTCTTTAGTGAAGGTCTACAGTACATTCTGGTTGATAGTAGTCAAGTCCGCTTTGAAATGCTGGCAGGTCTGGCACTGAGCTATCATGTGACTGGCGATTATACCAGAGCCATTGCCCGTGGGTCCGAACTATACACCTACCGACCTGTCTTTCGCTTCTCACATGACTGGCGTATCGATTTTGAAGACATCGTCATCATGTTGGCGACATCTTATTATTCTCAGGGAAATTATGCTGCATCTTTAACCTGGGTTCAGGAGTTGGATGAGGAGTTCACTGTTGATGTTACCACCAATGAAGGGCGTGCAGATCTGATTAAAAAGATTGAGACATTGCAGAATATATAGCTATTTTGAATCAGCTATCAGAATATGACAATGATTAAGAATGGAAAAATGATGAAATCCCTGAAAATTCTTTTAACCCTTGCTATGGTTTCTCTGTTTATCTGGAATTGTTCTTCCAATGCCGCTAATACAGAAGTGGATCAGAAATTAAAGACACTTTTCGATAAGAATGAGCAATTCCAGCAAATGGCCATCAAGAAAATTACATCTCTTGAAAAGGATGTTGCTACTCTGAAGAAGAACCAGGGGAAGCTGGGCAAACAGATTCCTGTGATCATCAAGCAGATCAAGGTACTTAAAAGAGCAGTGGATGCAGGTGGTAAAGGAATGCCTCCAGGCATGGAAGCCCAACTGGATTCTATCTTAACCAACCTGGAAGCCATGGAGCAGGAATTAGCTCTGGTTAAAACTCGTGGTCCTGTCACCACCAATGGCTATCGCGCACCTGGTACTGAGAATGGAAACGCACCACCTATACTTATCAAAGGATCTGATCAGGAACGTATCTATCGTCAATATGGAGATCCCATTGAGCGTTACATCGTAGATGACAAGAATCAGGTCTGGTTGTATGATAATGGTGTCGCTGTATTTGATATGAATGGCAGGATTGTCTCCATCGAATTCAAATAGTTACTACCATTCTGACACCACCTAAGCTGAATCCTGAGCTTGTCGAAGGGTGGTGGAGCCCGAAGACATACAACTGAATATTGACCAAGCCCCGCATACTCTGCGGGGCTTTTTTATGTCCCGTATGAAATCTTTTTTATGCTGATTTACATCATTTACTTGCCGTACACCTTTTGTACACCTATATTGTATGTATGGAAAAAGCTGAATGGAAAAGTGGAGAGAAAATGTATCACAACCATAAAGAAATTGGGCGTGGGGAACGAATTACTCAGTATGCCATAGAACTTTTTGATCTTGTGGACATTACTCCTGATACAAAAAGTGAGGTGGATTTTGTTGTCACGCCTCGCCAGATGTCAATGACTCCATCGGTTGAAGCAGGGATAAAGGCAATACGGTCAATTACCCCGCCTTTTAAGGCGGGGATAGAAAGGCTCGAAATGAAGAGGGCTTTAGCCCAACTAAGCCGGGTGTGTTAGTGGCTTTCCTTAAGATATGGATACATATGGTCTGGACGACTAAGAACAGAACACCTGCTTTAAACCGGGTAATAAGACCTTCTGTATTTAAACATATTCGTGAAAATGCCAGGGCAAAAAATATTTTTGTCGATTCTATTGGTGGAGGACAGGAGCATATCCATTTACTGATTTCGTTGGGGTCAAAGCAAAGTATCTCTGATGTTGTCCAGTTGCTCAAGGGTGAATCATCATTTTGGATTAACCGGGAAAAACTGGTTCTGGGGAAATTCGGCTGGCAGGACGATTATTATGCTGTTTCTGTAAGTGATGGAGAGCTATCACGTGTACGGAAGTATATCCTCAACCAGGACGAGCACCATCGCAGAAAAACTTTTTCAGAAGAATATCAAAATTTTATTGCTACGGGGGTAAGTGCATGACTGTTGGGCTAAAGCCCGGTTTCAGGGGCTGCGTAGATACGCCCGCCCGAAAGGACGGGGTAAGTTCTGGGGATATAATTATCCCAGTTTTGGATCAGATGCATGAAGAAGAGGGGCGCACAGCTCTGGCTTTGGTGACTCGGGTGAATAAGGTGTATGCGAGTGTAGCCAATTACCCCGGCATTTATGCAGGGGATAAAAGAAGCATAGATAAAGAAGGGGCTTCAGCCCATCAAACCGGGATAACTCCTGGACGCACAACTCCCCGACCTACAGTAGGGATAAAGACAATAAGCTTAATTACCCCGCCTTTTAAGGCGGGGGTAGAAGGGCTCGAAATGAAGAGGGCTTTAGCCCAACAAAGCAGGGCACAAGTATGCTAACCAAAAAACAACGAGAACTCTACGAGTACATCTCACAGTTCATTCAGACACATCAAATGGCACCCACTATTTCTGAGATTCGGGAGTATTTCGGTCTGGGATCCAATTTCTCCATTCAGAAGAAACTGAATATTCTGCGCGAAAAGGGCTACATCGGTTTTGACAAAAGCAATGCTGCCCGTAATATTCGCTTAACAGGGATGGTCGGCGAAACAGTGGTTCTGGATATCCTGGGTATGGTAACTGCCGGTATCCCTATTGAAGCCATTGAAATTCCAGAGCCTGTGGAAGTCCCGGGTTATCTCCTCAAAGGCACCAATAATTTTGCCCTGCGAGTCAGGGGAGACTCTATGATGGATGCCAATATCGAGGATGGGGATGTCATTATTGTCAAGCCCCAGCCCAAAGCAGAGAGCGGTCAGATTGTAGTCGCCACCATTAATGGAGAGGCAACTGTAAAGAAACTGGATCTGCATCCAGCTGGCGTCACCCTGCGACCTTGCAATCGCTCAGGTCAGTACAAACCTATTCATGTTGAAGAAGGTGATGAATTTGCCCTCAAGGGTGTTGTCGTAGGTCTTCTGCGGCAGTATCAGGCATAAGGTTTGGGCTAAAGCCCAGTCTATGGGGCGATGTTATACCCCCGCCCTGAAGGACGGGGTAAGTGTTCTTCACTAGGCTGACACTTGACAATTACCCCGGAATTTATACCGGGGGGTAAAAGAAAACGAAGAAAGAAGGGGCTTTAGCCCCAACGAAAAGGATCACATATGAGATACAATTCACTTCCCAAGTCAACCCCGGCTATCCTATCTGGCCCTCGGGGAAGAACCAGAGCTGTATTGTCATCCGTATCCCATGGAGTAGCGGGGTCTTCTATCCCTGTTTCTGTTCCTGCACCCAAGAAAAGGGCGAGAGTTGTTCGCCCCGCAGCTCCTGTGATTCACCATGCGATCGCCACTGCCAGTCGCCTGGCTGGTTAGCATTTCTCCGGGCTGTGCTTCTCCATATCACGCTGTATCCCACACCTGCGCCCTAGACCTTCGCCATTCAACCTTCAACCTTAAGACTTTCGACCTCAAGACCTTTGACTTTCGACCTTAAGACCTTTGACTTTTGACCCCCTGCTATGAAAGATGTCCTACACATAGAGATCCCATCATTTCCCGCGACTGTGGAGCAGGCGGCACATAGCAGCTATCGCGGTCGTCCTGTGGCAGTGACCTCAGGTTCAGGTGGTCGTGCCATTGTATTGTCTGCTTCAGGTGAAGCCAGGCGGGAGGGGATTCACAGAGGCATGCTCCTTAGAGAAGCGCTGAAAATGGAACATCGGCTCATTGTCGTGGACTCAAACCCGGAATTATACCAGCGTGCTATGACAGCAATCACCAATCAGGTATCCCATTATTCTCCTTATGTCGAGCCCTTACGCTATGGGCAGGTTGCCATCGATATGACGGGCACCACACGCCTACTGGGACGCATCAAGGACAGCGCCTACCGCATGCATAGAGATATGCGTGAATCATTTCGACTTACATCCAGCATTGGCATCTCAGTGAATAAGCTGGTCTCATCTGTGGCAGCACGCTACATCCGTCAGTATGCAGAACTGTTTGATGTACTGCCAGGTAATGAACGCACCTTTCTGGATCCCCTGGAGCTCAAGATGCTACCGGGAGTGGGACATAGTACCGATCAGATTCTCCTGGATGAACTCAATCTGAAAACCATTGGTATGCTGGCTACCGTTCCCATCAACAAGCTCATCCTGGTTATTGGCAAGAATGCGCTGGCTCTGCATCAGAAGGCTTTAGGTATCGATTTAAGCCCCGTAATGCCCCCTGAGCAACGTTTGGAGATAAAAGAGGAGTATACCTTCAGTGAGGACACAAATGATGACCATTTGATTATGGGCGTTGTCTATTACCTCATTGAAAATGGCTGCAGCCGCTTGCGCCAGCAGAACAAGAAAGTGAATAGCTTTCGCATTTTTTGCCGCTATTCAGATAGCAAGGTAGCCACACGTACAATCCGTCTGTCTCAGGCGACTCATAAAGAGTACCTCATGTTCTACCACACCCGGAAAATCTTCGAGCAGCTTTTTGAAAGACGTACCCGGGTCCGTTATCTCTCTATTGGTTTTGAAAACATGATTCAGGCTGCTCACCAGACCAGTCTCTTTTCCCAGGTGATTGATCCAGATGCCGCCAAACATGGAGATTTACACAACGCCATGGACAAACTCCGTTCACGACATGGTTATCCGATTATCCGATTTGGCCTGACAGAACCCGTTGGGTTAGAAGTTAGAAGTTAGAAGTTAGGTGATGAAGTATGGAAGACAAGAACAAAAGGGGGCGCATGTATGGCTTCTTTTAAAGAGCTAGATGTGTTTAGGCGCGCAGTTCTGATGGTGAAGTATACGTATGAGGTAACTGGAAAATTTCCAGAGAATGAAAAGTATGGTATCATTTCACAAATGAGGCGCGCAGCAATAAGCATCCCCTCAAACATTGCAGAGGGGACTTCACGTCGTACCGTGAAAGAACGTCAACATTTTGTGGATATTGCTCTCGGCTCATTGAATGAAATCTATGCGCAGTTCATTGTAGCAGGAGAGTTACACTATCTTCCGAAGTCAGAAATCAGGCGGTTTGAAAGTGGTTATGATGCATTACGCCCCATGTTAATCGCATATCAGAGATCTATCCAGTCTCGTCCTAACCCCTAATGCCTAACTTCAAACGCCTGACATGATTCCATTAGAAGTCCATAGTTACTACTCTCTATTGCGAGGAACATTGTCACCTCGGCATCTATGCGACTTTCTTATCAAAAAGGGCTATAAACAGTTTGCTCTGGCTGATACAAACAACCTCTATGGTATAGTCTTTCTCTATCAAACCGTTCTGGAACGCGGGCTGGACATGATTGTGGGGGCTACGTTGGATGATACCCAGAAGCGGAAAGCTGTCCTGCTGGTCAAAGACGATACGGGATACTCAAATCTCTGTCAGTTGATTACCCGACGTCATGCTGAGGAGGATTTTGATCTGACTAAGGCACTGGCTGAACGGCTAGAGGGTCTGGTTATGCTAACACCCGATCGAGAGTTGCTACAACGATACCGTTCCAGGGATGTCTATGTCTCTCTGGAGTCTGGAAGCTATAGCTTGTACCGGTGGGCGCGGGAGGAGGGACTGCCAACTGTTGCCAACATTCCGGTTTACATGGGCTCTTCGCGAGGACATCAACTCCATCGTATCATGCGGGCGATTAACCTGAATACAAAACTGTCCCGGTTACCTGAAGAAGAGTTAATCCCTCTGGACAATTACCTCCACAGTGAGGCTGAAACCCTGGACGTATTGCCTTTTGCCCAGAATGCTCTGGATCGCACGGCGGAAGTGGCAGCCAAATGTCGGTGGCGACCCCCATTGGATAACTTCATCTTTCCTGAATCCAATGATTCTCGGGACTATCAGGAACTTAAAAACCGTGTCTATATAGGGGTTCAGGAGCGCTATGGTACGATTACAGACCGCGTACGGGATCGTGTTGAGCACGAATTGAAAACCGTTAGAGAAAAACACTTTTCAAACTACTTCCTGACCGTTCAGAACATTGTGCAGCAATCTCCCATAACCTGTGGGCGGGGGAGTGCCGCTGCCAGTATCGTAGCCTATGCCTTAAAGATCACCCACGTCGATCCCATTCGGCACAATCTGTTTTTTGAAAGATTTCTCTCTCCAGGTCGGAAGGATCCACCTGACATTGATGTGGATTTCCCCTGGGACACACGCGATGAAGTACTGAACTATACCTTTGAGACCTATGGTGATGCTCATTCTGCTATGATCTGCAATCACGTGACCTTCAAGGCTCGAGCCGCCATCCGTGAAGTGGCAAAGGTATATGGTCTCACAGAAAGTGAAATTGGTATCGTCACGAAGCGGTTGTCGCATCTCTGGTATGTAAGTGACCCCTTTGAAGAACTGGCGAACAATCCATTGCTTAGCGATCTGGATCTCCAGGACCCCTGGCCAGAGATCATTCGCAACGGGTTTTATCTGGCGGGTTTCCCACACTATTTGAGTGTACACCCCGGTGGGGTAGTCTTGACCCCGAACAATATTTCAAACTACGTACCCATCCAGCGCGCACCCAAAGGGGTGCAGATCATTCAATGGGAGAAGGATCAGGCTGAGGACTATGGATTGGTTAAAATCGATCTCCTGGGGAACCGTTCCCTGGCCGTCATACGCGATATCCTGGCTGATGTGCATGAGCATTATGGCGTAGATATTCCATACTGGAAGCTTAACCCGCTGGAGGATCTCCGCACCCAGGAGCTGATCCGTACTGCGCGGACCATGGGCTGCTTTTATGTGGAGTCGCCAGCCACACGTCAACTTCTTAGCAAGATGCAGACAGGGGATTATGAAAATCTGGTGATTGCCTCCAGTATTATCCGTCCAGCAGCCAATAAGTGGATTCGAGAGTTTGTCCGACGACTCCATGGTGGCGAGTATGATCCGCTTCATCCCTTACTTGATGAAACCCTTAAAGAGACCTATGGCATAATGGTTTACCAGGAAGATGTCACTCGGGTTGCCATGCGTTTAGCCGGTTTTAATGCGGATGAAGGCAATGAGTTGCGTAAGGTTATGTCCAAGAAACACAAGGAAGCCAAATTACGGGATTACTGTGAAAAATTTGTCACAGGAGCTCGCAAGAATGGTGTATCTGATGAGATTATCGAGACGCTGTGGGAGATGATCATGTCATTTTCCGGCTATTCCTTTTGCAAACCTCATTCTGCATCCTATGCACTGGTGTCATTCAAGTCAGCCTATTTGAAAGCCCATTACCCCGCTGAGTTCATGGCATCGGTTATGACCAATCTGGGTGGCTATTATTCGACCTTTGGTTATTACTCTGAAGCCCGTCGCTTGGGTCTCAAAGTCTTGCTCCCTAACATCAATGCCTCAGAAATTCGTCATACTGGTTTGAACGATTGGGTGCAGATCGGTTTTATGCAGCTCAAGGGGATCAAACGGATCGCCATGGAGTACATCGTTGCAGAGCGTGAATCCAATGGCCGTTTCACCTCATTTGAGCGTTTTCTCAGACGGATGCCTGAATTGGATCAGTCAGATGTTCGTATCCTGATCAAAGCGGGCTGTTTTGATGGGGTGGAAGGTATGGAGGCACGTCCGAAATTGATGTGGCAGTTGTATCAGGCGCGTGCACGCCAGCAACGTCGGGATAAGCCCAGGTCTTTGTTGGATTTGAATGAGCGTGATAGCTATTACATCCCTGATACAGGTGGGTATACTGAGAAAACCATGCTTATGCATGAATCAGATGTACTGGGCTTTCTTATCTCACGACATCCATTGAGTCTCTATGCAAAGTTACTACGCAATCTGGCATATGTACGGGCTTGTGATCTTGGTAAGTATGTCGGCCAGGAAGTTCCGGTGATTGGCTGGCTCATTACCGGCAAGGTTGTGCATACGAAAAATGATGAGCCCATGGAGTTTATCAGTTTCGAAGACACCACAGCGATTTATGAAACCGTCTTTTTCCCGGAAGTGTACAGGAAATTCTGCCGCATGCTCAGCAATGCACGTCCATATCTATTACGGGGTCTAGTGGAAGAGGACTTCGGGGCTATCACTCTGACAGTCAAACATATAGAGTTTCTTGATAAAGTAAAAAAGCCTCGTTATATCAACCCTCTACAACCCAAAATGATCCCCTCAACCACCCAAAGACCCCATAACACATAAACCTCATCAAGCCCATTAAATTCATGATTCATTTAACCGATGAACCCATAGAACGTATAAAAATCGGAGAGATTACCACGTTGTTACACACCTTGCAAAGACACTGTGACCCACAGGACATATGCTTCGAGAACCCCGCTTTCGGGAAATAGTTTGCCACGGCGGACAGGCTGACAAGACAAGTCTGAAGCCACATAACCTATCAAACCCAATAACCCAAAAACCCATTAACCCACCAAACCCATTATCACCTCAAACCATCCACAACTGCCTGTCCAGTGTGCGATACTGTATTGCTTCAGATAAATGTTCAGCTCTGATGTTTTGGCTTTCGCTCAGGTCTGCAATGGTACGGGAAACTTTTAGTATCCGATCATACGCTCGTGCACTTAGTCCCAGACTGCTAATAGCAGATTTTAGGAGGACAGTGGATTCATCATCTATTCGACAAAGACTCCTGATCATTTTTGGGGGCATATCTGCGTTAGAATGAATACTGACTTCTTCGCTAAACCTTTCAATTTGCATATCTCTGGCAGTTTGAACCCTTTGTCGCACTTCTTGTGAGGATTCACCATCCTGTTTGGAAGCCAGCTCCTCGAAAGGGATAGCAGGGACCTCAATGTGTAGATCAATGCGGTCTAATAAGGGACCGGATATTTTCGCCATGTATTTTTGAATCCCAATGTTACTGCAACTACATTCATGTCGTGGATCGCTACTATAACCACAGGGGCAGGGATTCATTGCGCTAAGGAGTATAAAATTAGCCGGGTATGTGAGACTCATACTTGCCCGACTGATGGTGACTTCAGTATTCTCTAAGGGCTGTCTCAATACTTCTAGGACATTCTTTTGAAATTCAGGGAGTTCATCAAGGAAAAGCACACCATGGTGGGCGAGACTGACTTCACCCGGTCTTGGAATCCGACCACCACCAACCAAAGCAGCATCTGAAATTGTATGATGGGGAGAACGAAAGGGTCGGGTTGCAACCAACCCTTCCGTTTTTACCATACCGGCAATTGAGTGAATCTTAGTCGTCTCAAGTGCTTCATCCAGAGTCATCTGAGGTAGAATAGTTGGGAATCGTTTGGCTAGCATTGTTTTTCCTGATCCAGGTGGACCAATCATGAGGACATTATGCCCGCCTGCAGCAGCCACTTCCAATGCTCGCTTTACATGAGCCTGTCCTCGAACATCTGCAAGATCGACAGGGTATGTTTGGGCTTTTGCAAACAGGCGCTGCGCGTTGACCTTCATAGGCTCGATAAACTTCTCACCATTGAGGAAGAGGATAGCCTCCAGGAGAGTATTCACAGGGATAACATCTATGTTTCCTGTTACAGCGGCTTCCCTGGCGTTTGATGCAGGCAGAATCAATCCTTTCATCTTACTCGCATGTACCCCCACAGCTGATGGTAGCGCCCCTTTAACGGGACGCAAGGTGCCATCCAGGGATAGTTCACCCAACAGAACATAATCTTCTAAATCTTCATGGATCACGATACCAAGCGCTGCCAGAATACCTATGGCAATAGGAAGGTCAAAGGCAGATCCCTCTTTCTTGATATCAGCAGGAGCCAGGTTGATGGTATAGGCTTTGGGAGGGAAGCGATAACCGCTATTCTTTATAGCTGCGATGACCCTTTCCTTGCTTTCACGTACTGCTAATTCAGGTAGACCAACAGTAGAGTAGCGGAAAGCGTGCCCCTCAACATTTACTTCAACCTCAACCAGATAAGGGTCGATACCTATCAATGAACTACTAAAAACTCGAGACAGCATAGCAAATTCCTCTCATTAATGATGAATAGCACTTAAAGGATCAAATGATCCTCAATGTTTATTTCCTAGATGTTTTGGAGGGAGACGATCTAACTGGTTTGCTGCAGCTTGTCTCTATGGCGTAAATCTATAGTTACATACAATCCTGATCAAAGGCTTGTTCAATAATGAGTTTGTTCATGTATTTCCATCGCTCTGCATCAAGTTGAGCGTTGGCAAATTTCAGGTTAAATGCTGCCATGCTTTCAAAACCATGCTTACGCGCTAAGGTTTCCAGAACAACTGGATCCTGCAGGGCAGCGGGTTGATTCTTGTTCAGGCATTCTGTCTCTACAGCCAATGCAACGATACGCAATTCATTATCAGTAAGAACAAATGCAGTCTGTGGGGTAGCCCCCAGTGGTTTGTATGCCAGAGGCGGAGCCAGCTCTGCAGCAGAATCTACACTTTTTCGGGCTTCAGCAGCAGCTATCTTGCGCTCGATTGATTTCTGCTCTAGAGCCTCATCCTTTGGGAGTCTTGATTCAGGAGCGGTCTTTTTCCCCCAGAACAATTCCAGAACGGATTTGTCCTCAGACTTGATCTTTTGGTGGGCATACTGAATGGCATTAATGAATGGATTGGATTTATTCACATCAATTTGAAAATACAGATCAATCCAGCCAATAAATTCCTCCATGGCTGCATCGCCATTGTCTTCCATAACCAATAGGTTTTGCCAGATCACAAAAAGATTATCTACTTCTTCATTAAACTGATGTGTGTTTCTAGGGGAAGTTGCAATGGTTTCATTTGCTAATTTTCTAATCTCGTAGGCACTTGATATATAAGCAAATAGAAAAGTTTGCTTCTCAGAAGGTGTGAGTGCGGACCAGTAAATACTTTGGGCAAATGCAACATGCTCTTCAGCCGTATCCAGTGTACGGGCTTCCTGTGCGAAAGCAGGAGTGAGTGTGGATAGGGCGGATACAGCAATACAAAAAAGAGTAGATCTCATAGAATTTCCCACTGGTTTATTAATCGTGCTGCAAATCTAAGCTTAGATTCAAATTCAGGTACAAAAAAATCTCTGTTAAGAATACTTCAGGATTCTGACATGGGCTCAACCCAATAGCCCTCAGATTTGATTAACTCAATGAGGGAATCCACAGCTTCTACCTGGGGGACATGCGGTCTTACCACCATTTGTCCACGATACAGCGAAACCTTGCCAGGACCTGTTCCAACATATCCAAAGTCAGCATCAGCCATTTCGCCAGGACCATTTACGATACAACCCATAATCCCAATCTTTACGCCTTTTAAATGGCTCGTACGTTCTCTGATTTGAGCGGTCACTTCCTCGAGATGAAAAAGTGTTCTACCGCAGGAAGGGCAAGCAATGTATTCAGTACGCGTCATGCGGCTTCTGCTGGCTTGCAGAATACCAAAGGCAATATCATTTAGGTCGTTCCCTGTGATGTGTTGAGACCGCAACCAGATGCCATCTGCAAGACCATCATTAAAAATGCCACCCATTTCAGCAGCGGCTGATAGCAGATATTCATCGCGCTGAGTATGGGGGATAGATGATTGAATGATTACTGGCTGAGATCGCTGGTGATTCATTAATTCAGCAATAAATCTTCGAATCCCCGCCATTTGATGCGAGTTGTCCGAGTGAATGATCCATATAATAGTTGGGTCATCTGGCAAAGTGGTGATATCTACATCACTTGAAACATACACATAATTCGTAGTTGGATGGTGGGTTTCAGAGTTTATAAAGACATCCAATTCATAGACTGGAAAACATTCTGAAGGATGATTCAACATCTCCCATTTGTCTGAATCATAGAGAGTTACGATATCCGGTGAAAGTTGAAAATCCTTAGCCTTTCTTCCAAAGTATAGGATATCTGCTCCCATATCACCTGGTTGCCAGGTCCGACTGATTAAGTCATACTGTAACCCTGCAGACTTCAAGTTAACTTCATTGATTGACTCAACATGAGAGAAATCAGCTACCACGATAGGAACTTGATCGCCCCCGGTATTTGCATTGGGTATAGATACCCTCCGTCTGTATTCAAAGGGATTGTAAGGCAACTCGGCCAAATCAGCTATCTCAGGGTGGTTGGAAAGGGAATTGATGGATTTTACAATTGATTGGGCAACCGGAATCTCTGCTTCAGGGCTCTCAGTTAATGATACCCGGATAGTATCGCCAAATCCATCCCGCAACAATGATCCGATTCCTAGGGATGATTTAATCCTGGCATCATCACCATCGCCAGCTTCAGTGACACCTAGATGTAGGGGATAATTGAATCCCTCGATCTCCATTTGTTGCACGAGTAAGCGATACGCTTGAATCATTATCCGTGTGTTACTGGCTTTCATGGAGAGAACAATCTCATGATAATCATGATCTGCGCATATTCTCAAGAACTCCATGGCTGATTCAACCATACCTTGTGGCGTATCCCCATAGTGGCTTAGAATTCTATCAGATAGGGAGCCATGGTTTGACCCGATCCTCATGGCAGTACCTTCTTCACGGCATAATTTCACAAGGGGTGAAAAGCGCTCCCGAATTCTCTCAAGCTCTCCCTGGTACTCATCCTGGCTGTACTCTAGTTGCTGGAAGTTTTTACGATCAACATAATTTCCAGGGTTGACACGAACTTTCTCTACCAATTTTGCGGCTTCTTCAGCAGCACGCGGGACAAAATGAATGTCAGCAATCAAGGGAACTGAGTAACCGCGTTTCCTCAATTCGGATTTGATGACACCCAGGTTGCGCGCCTCTTTAACGCTGGGGGCAGTAATACGGACATATTCGCACCCGGCATTCACAAGACGAATGGTTTGGTCCACAGTAGCCTGAGTATCCATAGTATCCGTGTTAGTCATGGATTGGATTCGGATGGGATGATCTCCACCCAGGGGTACATCGCCGATATTTACGACCCGAGTTTTGTAACGTTGGTATCGGGTGAGGTGCTGGAGTTGATCAAAATATGGGGTGTTCATTTATGGAATTATTCCTTGTAATCATTATATAAATCACTTCAATCTAAAGAGTCTCGCTGTCGAAACCAATTGGAATACAAGTGTTTCGTGACTTCATCCTGACTTCTGTCCGGGTTCAATTTGAAAGAAGTTGTACCTTGTAGTCAGCAATAGATGCTTTTATTTTGCCCGTCTTATAATAGGAGCTATTTACATTATGTTTGATAAAAACGTTTACAGTGTACGTCGCAATAAATTGATCAAAGCTCTGGGTAGAGGAGTAGCCATACTCAAGGGGGCTCCTGAGCAAATTCGGACCAATGATACGGAGTACCCCTATCGCCAGGATTCAGACTTTTTCTACCTGACAGGCTACAACGAACCTGGTGCGGCTTGTATCATTAATCCCAACGATAAAGACAATCCATTTACACTGTTTGTATTACCACAGGATCCAAAAAAGGAAGTCTGGACGGGTTGGCGATTAAGTTTTGAAGAGACGGTAAACACCTTTGGAGCAGATCAGGCACTGGATATAGCTGAGTTTGGGAAAAAGACACTGGAAGCAATGAAAACTGCTTCCAAAGTATTTACCAATCTGAACCATGACAAAGAGCATCAACACAACATGCTGGATATGGTAGGTCAGGTGCGTAAAGAGGTCCAGCGTACAGGTGGCGGACCTGAAGGTTTGGAGTCCATCGGCTCAATTGTGCATGGCATGCGACTTCTCAAGGATGATCACGAGTTGAAACTGATGCAAAAGGCTTCTGATATCTCTGCAGAAGCACATTCTCTGGCAATGAAAGCATGCTCGCCGGGTATGTATGAGTATCAACTCCAGGCTGTCCTGGAAAGTCATTTTGTCCATGAGGGCGGTGCAGGACCTGCATATACTTCAATTGTTGGAGCAGGGGACAATGCAACGGTTCTTCATTATATTAAAAATCGTGACCAGATCAAAGATGGTGATATGATCCTTATTGATGCAGCAGCTGAGTATGAAATGTATGCTTCGGATATAACCCGGTCTTTTCCAGCAAATGGTAAATTCTCAGATGCCCAGAAAGCAATATACTCAGTGGTCCTCAAGGCACAGAAGGCTGTCATTGAAGCTTCCAAACCAGGAGTGACATTCCAGGAACTCCACGATCTTGACCTACGTCTATTGGTTGAGGGGATGATTGATATTGGCTTGCTTTCAGGAGATGTAGATGAGGTGATTCAAAACGAAAGCTATCAACCCTACTTTATGCATAAGACTGGTCACTGGCTTGGACTTGATGTCCATGACATGGGCAATTATATGGTCGAAGGAAAATCTATTGTTTTAGAACCGGGTATGGTTTTTACTATTGAACCTGGTATTTATGTGAATTCCAAATCTGATGCCCCAGAAAAGTTTCGAGGCATTGGGATTAGGATAGAAGATGATATCTTGATTACCAAATCCGGGAACAAAAATTTGACAGAGGCTGTTCCAAAAGAGATATCTGAAATTGAAGCCCTCATGGCATCTGAATAAACAGGATAAATAATGAAATTAATTGCAAAGAAAATCGGACTCTTACTCTTCCTAGTTGTGATGACCACAATTGGCTGCCGAAGTGAAGTGACCTCGGAATACAACCCCAATGAATTTACGCTAATGGTCGCTGCCAGTAATCATGGAGAAGTCGGACCGTGTGGCTGAAAGTCTAATCCACTTGGCGGTCTTGCCAGGAAGCATACAATTATAAAAGGATTAGAAGAATCACAAGCCACATACCTTGTAGATGCTGGGGATGCTTTTTTTAAGAGCACCTTTGTTGCAGATTCAAAACGTGACCACTTGCTCCAGGTTGCTCGGGCAATTGTAAACTCATATAATGTTATGGGATGCCAGGTCATGAATATTGGTGGAAATGACCTTGCTGCAGGTATGGAATTTATAAAGGAATTGGAGTCACAGGCTAATTTTCCATTTATTTCATCCAATATCACCGCCCTTGATTCTGAAGCTCTCTTGTTCCCAAAACATGCGATCGTTGAAACTCATGACCGGACGTTGGGCTTTGTAGGTGTCTCATCAGGAGATAGACGGTTAAAGGAATTTACCTTTCAAGATCCTATTGCGGCAGCTCAGAAAAGCATAGACGAAATCAAGGATAGGGTAGACCTGATATTTCTATTGGCGAATGTTGATGACAAAACAGAACTTAAATTGACAAAGGAAGTTGATGGGTTTGACTTTTTACTCCGATCAAAGACAGCCTCTCTGCAACGAAATCCTAAAGAAAAGGATGGCAAAGTTATCATCCGAATAGGGAAGCAAGGTAAATATGCCGGTGTTCTAAGGATCAGAAGCGTTGACGACATAAGCCCTATGAAAAATGTGAGCTCTCAATATACACGCATAAAATTTGCCGAAAACCGTCTGAGCGCCATGAAAAAAGGACTCGACGAGGGCAAAACACTTGAAGAACACTATGCTGATGATGAGAAACGACTCAAGTTGATTGAACGTCTGAGAAATGAACATACAACTAATGTTGAACTCATAAAAAAACTTCACAACTCATACTATTTAGAAGCTATCCCACTAAATGAAAAGATTGAGGATACACCTGAAGTTGCCGCAATTGTAAAAGACTATATGCCAGTGGATAAAAAGAAGGCTGAAAAACACAAGTAAACAAAAGAAATATTAGATGAAAAAAAAAGAGGCTGATAATTTCAGCCTCTTTTTTTTGAGCGAGAGACCGGACTCGAACCGGCGACAACCACGTTGGCAACGTGGAGCTCTACCAACTGAGCTACTCTCGCATGAGCTGTCTGCTATCAATGATAGCTTAAAAGCGGCGTGAATATAAATCGCCTCAAGGGCGGGGCAAACATTTTTTGCCCCTATCTTCAGGTTTGTTTGATTCCAGCCAGAACACAACAATCTGTAGCGGCTACAACATATCATTTCTATATAATACTATATCAAAATATTGTGTAATTCAGAATTATACTAATGTGATGACACTTATATAAAAGCAATATAAACAATAAGAAAGATAATGTATCATTACATTGGCATATACATTGTGAAAGAGTATGGCATGATGATTAAAAATCAAATTGCCAAGAAGGAGACAATCATGATCAAAACTAAACTTTCACTAGCCCTACTCATATTATTAATAGGTACCTCACAATTGATGGCTGAACCAAAATCAAATTCGAATTGCTGTCAACCTCAACCAGTTGGTGGAATTGAAATGCTGGAGAGAAATACCTACTATCCAATGTTGGACCGTGAAGCAGGAATCGAATCAGATGTTATTCTAAATTTTCACGTAGATGAAGTTGGAAACGTATCAGATATTACCATTATTAAAAGTGGTGGAAGCATGTTTGACAAATCTGCAATCATGGCTGTCATGGATACAGAATGGAGTCCAGCTATGCAGAACGGATCACCTGTAGCAGTGACTTTTGAACTACCTTTTGAGTACCGTACAGATTAATGGAAGAATGATCGTTATTTGACAGATTGTCTGGTATACATAACAAAAGACAGGCAGAATGCATATGCATTCTGCCTGTCTTGGTTTATAGGGGTTTAATGTTTATTTCAACATTAACCATGTTGTACTTAAGTGTTTTCAATGCATCTATGGCAGCATCAATATCCAGATTGAAATTTTCTTCAGCACCATAATTCAGTAAATAGGGTACGGAAAGATTGTAAGCAGTAGCAATTTTTGTCAGGGTGGAAAAAGTCGGGTCAGCCAGACCGCGTTCTAATTTGCTTATGTAACTTTTATCCAGACCAGCACGTTGAGCGAGATCTTTCTGTAATATGTGATGACCTTCCCTTACTAGTTTCAATTGTTTTCCGATATTCATAATGATATCTCCCCGCCATAAATAGCATTGAGCTTGCTGTTAATTTCTCGTAAGTAACATAAATATAACTGCTAGAGGCATGGGAATTAATGTTTTTCGATAAGTTAATGATTGAACTCAGAATCGGATTAAATTGAGTCATGTCCATTGATTGGGAAATTGGGAATTCATTAGAGCTAAGGTCAGCAATGATAGTTGATCAGCTTGAATCAAGAGGGATTCATGACTCAAAACTATTGGGTGCATTTATGGATATACCTCGGCATTTATTTGTACCCCATGTTTCTATTGAAGTGGCTTATACTGATCAACCCTTACAGATAAAATCCGGCCAAACCATTAGTCAACCATTCATAGTAGCCCAGATGATGAGCTATCTAGATATCAAAAGTCATCATAATGTGTTGGAAATAGGGAGTGGAAGCGGGTATGCGACAGCCCTGTTGGCAAGCCTGTGCAAGCAGGTGGATGCTTATGAGGTCTACGGAAATTTAATAGAGGATTCAAGTAACAGCCTTAAACAACTTGACATAGCAAATGTCCAGTTAAATCACAGGAGTGCCTGGGAACAAATTGATGAGGAAGCGGTTTATGATCGTATTGTTTTGTGGGCAAGTCCTCCCAAAATTCCAGAACATTTGTTTAAATGTTTGAGTAATGATGGACTGCTTGTTGCACCTGAAGGAAAGGCTGACCAATATGTATGGATATATAAGAATCATAACGGTAATCTGACCCGATCCAGGAAGGATCCAGTACGGTTTGTACCTCTGGTGTCAGGAACCGTCAAAGAAATAGATTATAAAGCGAGGGGTTAACTATGAATAGACTATATAAATCAACTCAAGATAAAGTGTTTGATGGCGTCTGTGGTGGTATTGGGGAATATTTTAATATTGATCCAGTAACTGTCCGGTTGCTCTGGATTGTCCTGGTGATATTTGGTGGCACAGGAGTGTTGGCATATATAATTGCCATGCTCATCATTCCAAGGAATCCCGGTGATCTGTCTGAGGAAGAGGTAACACCAGAGAAGGGAGAGCCGATCATCTACTCCCAACGCTTCTGGGGCGTGATTTTAGTTGTAGCTGGATTTTTGCTACTATTCGGTCTTGTTGGCCCAGTTGGGGGTATCTTCTCGGGGCTGGCATTTCTCATGGGACATATTCTCTGGCCGATTCTCATCATAGGTATGGGATTTTATCTCTACTTTGATAAAAACAATGCAGATTCCGCAGGTCCATCTATAAAATCGGTATTCCCAGACGGTAAAATCCTGTTCAAATCAAAATCTGATCGACGAATCGCAGGTGTGTGTGGAGGTATTGGAAAATATTTTAGTATTGATTCAAACATAATTCGCATTTTCTGGGCTATGGCTACGTTGGGATCATTTGGTCTTGGCATTCTGGCATATATCATCCTTGCAGTATTTTTGCATGAATCCGACTAGTTCAACCAATTACCAGATAGGATTCAATATTCCAAAAATACATTCCGCATGTTCTAATTTGCATCAACTTCGTAGGATCCTGCTCAAGGGTCTGATGACGCTCTTAGTTGTCAATTCTATTACCGCTCAACATGTTTATGAGCGAGGGACATTCATCAGCATACCCGCTGGTAAGCATATAAACCATAGCTATTACAGTACCTGGAATGCCTATTTCGCTGTTGAGGATGGTGTCCTGGTATATGACCATCATAATGGTAACTGGCAGGATGCAATCACTGCAAGTAATGGTCTGAGCCAATACCCTGTGCTGCTTGTATGGCAGGATGCTGGAACCCAGGATGTTTGGATGGTTACTCCTGATTATGTCTATATCTATGACGAATTAAATGATTTTATGTCACGACAATCCTTGCCTATCGACCCACTCTTTACGGGAATATATAAGTTAGGCGTTTCAGACACCTACATCATCGTGAGCTCTAAATCAGAGGAAAATGATCAGAGTTATTCTGCACTGTTTTATAAAAATTCGGCAACCTTTGAGCGCTGGGGACCAGATTCTACGCTGGATATCAACTGGAAAAATGTGGACTGGATAAATACTATTTCTCAAGGACTTGCCGACATTCACAATTCACTCCCGGTACAGACAGTGAGAAATGGTGGATTTCACGCTGATGGGCGACTGCATCTCGATGGTTATCCAAACAAATCTGCCAGTCAGACTTCCTCTCTCATTGGTGACCCATTGGCTGGAGAAGCATTTCTCAGTACCTATGGTATGGGGATATTCAAACAATCCATATCTGGGGGTGACTTTGTCAATTTGCCTTACGGACTTCTTTCTCCAGATGTAATGAGCCTTGAGATGGTAGATGATACCCTGATTGTTGGCGGTCGGGCGGGTCTCTCTTTTGTCAAGGATTATGAGTTTGGATATGATGAGGCAATTCGTGATCCAGCATTTGACTATTCCTTTGTATCGTCAATAGAAAACACCGGCAACTCAATCATCATTGCTGGTCGAGGAGGGGTCTTTCTGGCGGATGATAAACGAGCGAGTTGGAATAGAATAATTACCAAAAAAGATCTGGTAAGCAAGCGTATCTATTCTGTAGCCAGCGGGCTGGATGGTAACATTATGATTGCTACTGAACGCAACGCCTATATGTATCATGAGTCTGGTTTGTTACTCCAACGACTGTTTCCAGAAAATGTTGATTGGCCGGTTTATCACATCAACTATCAGGATCAAAGATATTACATCTCGACATATTTTGGCCTTTATGTGTTTGATGAAGCATCTCTAAGTTTCACCCATAAAGTGAATAGCTCAGGTGAACTCATTCCACCGAATTCACCCAATGGTGTTGATCCCGTCTATAAAAGTACACTATCAGGAGACAACCTGTGGGCAAGTACTCACCGGGGATTAATGAGCGTAAATCTGGTGACCGAAATAGGAAAATTCTATTTATCGCCAGATGCACCGTTCAAGCCTAGAGGACTTTCGGTGGCAGGTGATTATGTTTGGGTAGGAACCGAGACCGGAGTTTTTAGTTTTAACGCCAATGCTTCATCCTGGCGTCATTACTCACAAAATGATGGGCTAATCAGCAATTTTGTGACTGATATAGTAGCCAGAGGAAACTATATTTGGATTGGAACTAATCTTGGATTAACGAGGATAAAGTGGAAAAGTCTATATTAAAACCAGCTTTAGCATCTATTCTGACAAGTTTTCTGCTTTTGTCCTGCGCTGAACAAAATGCGCGCAATGAATATGATTTAACACTCCCTGATTTTTCATTTATTGGTCTGTCTGAACCTTTGGCTGATAAAGAAAACATAAAAGTATCAGTTCATGTAAAAATACCATATACAGAACTTCAGTTTATCCGATCTGGCGAAAAATATCTTGCTCGCTATGAGGTGGGTATCAACATATCTGACATAGACAAGGAGCGGATTGCCGGCAAAATATGGAGCGATTCCCTCTGGCTGGATTCCTACAAGGCTACTCGGAATAACTCGAATACAGTATTGGCTGTTAAATCTTTTGTAGTGCCTGCATCTGAGCTCAAACTTAGCGTCAGAGTTACAGACCTATATACGAAGAAATCACATATCCTGACGGATGGCGTTGATCAATCTGAGATGTATGCTGGAGAGCTATCTCTTGGCAACATTATGATCATGGACAACGCCTCACCCGGTGACTCAAAATTGCTCACAGATCAGTCATTCTATGAAATTATCGATACACTAAACTTCAAGGTACGGCTCCTGGGAGAACACTACCCATTCAAACTCACCTATGACCTGATGGTGAAGGACGAAAAAAAATCCTCCAAAACCATACTCTTGGATCATGGGGGCTCTATTGATTCATTACTGACATTTGTGGTCCCTCTTACCGACATGCATTATTCCAACTATACCCTTTTCTTTACTGCAGAAGATGTAAAAGGGAACAGGGCGAAAACAAAATCCCATTTCAGGGTACGGATACGAGGTGTGAATTTTGATGTTCAGGACCTGGACGAAGCTGTAAAACAATTGATCTATCTCACGAGTGATCGTCAAATACGTGAGATGCTCAAAGGTACTGAGAGTGAGAAAACGACTAATTTCAAGCAGTTTTGGGCTGCTTTGGATCCAACACCTGGCACCGTTAACAATGAGCTCATGGAAGAATATTACCGACGAGTAGCCTTCTCATTGGAGGCATTCACCGTGGTGCAGGAAGGGTGGAAAACGGATCGGGGGATGATTTACATTCTCTTTGGTCCCCCAGATGATATCCAGAGGGGACCCTTCGAACTAGATCGCAAACCCTACCAGGTATGGGAATATTACAATTTGGGAAAACAGTTTGTATTTCGAGACCAGACAGGTTTCGGCGACTATCGCTTGGATCAATCCTACATGGATCAGGGAGACTGGCGTTTCCGCTATTGATTCATCTATGGAATGAAATTCATGAGGAAGCACAAACTCATACTTTAGCTTGTTTCTCTAAACCCCTAAAATAAAGCGACTCAGCTCCATTTAGTAAGTGCTATTGGTCAAATTATTTATAGATTTTGCATCGTACCAAAAAGTGACTTTTTTGGTGATGCGCTAAAGTATTGTTTTCAAAGACCTGAGAGCACATTTCAGGCAAAAGAGGGTAGATGGCCACAAAATTTTCAAATTTCCGCAACTGGATGGGCGTAGACGTCGCAGTAGATCTTGGAACCGCAAATACACTTATCTACGTCAGAGGGCAAGGCATTGTCCTCAATGAACCATCCATCGTCGCAAAATCAAAATCCACTTCAAAAGTTATTGCCGTCGGAAACGAAGCGAAGCGTATGGTCGGTAAGGTGCATCAAGAGATTGAGACCATTCGCCCCTTACGAGATGGTGTGATCGCTGATTTTGAAATGGCAGATAGTATGCTGCAGGGTTTTCTAAATAAATTGCCCATTTCCAAACTGGCACGACCTCGTATGATAATTTGTGTTCCATCAGGCATCACAGAGGTCGAAAAACGTGCAGTGAAGGAATCTGCTGAGCGTAGAAACGCCCGTGAGGTATTCTTAATTGAGGAGCCTGTTGCAGCTGCCATAGGCATTGGGATCGATATTAGTGAGCCCGTGGGTAACATGATTGTAGATATCGGGGGTGGTACAACAGAAATTGCTATCATCGCTCTGAACGGGATTGTTACTAAGGAATCACTCAGGGTTGCCGGGGATGAAATGGATGAAGCTATCATTCAACATTTTAAGCGTGATCATAACCTGCTTATTGGTGAACGTACAGCTGAAAGTATTAAATGTAACGTTGGCTCTGCTCTCCAGGGAACTGATTATAAGCTTTCGGTAAAAGGCCGCAACATGATTGCTGGAATTCCAAAGACCATTGAGGTCTCTTCGTCGGAGATTCGCGATGCCTTGCGAGATACGATTGATCTGATAGTCGATGCTGTAAAAATGTGCCTGGAACGCACGCCGCCTGAGTTGAGCTCCGATCTCCTTGACCGTGGCATCATTCTCACTGGAGGTGGAGCATTATTACAGGGCTTTGACAAACGCATGCGCCTGGAGGTTGATCTGCCGGTAAATGTTGCAGAATATCCACTCCTGTCTATTGTTCAAGGCACAGGCAAGGTCCTCGATAGCATCGAAAAATTTGAGGATGTTCTTTATTGAGCCATCCTGCTGCTGTGTTAGGATAATTCTTGGCTACTTCATCAGCTCCAATTTCAAGATATAAATCACTGGTAAACCTGGTTGCATCAGTTGCATTATCCCTTCTCGTAATCGCCTCAAATGGTAGTCCTCCGCTTAATCAAGCGCGAGCCCTTGTCCTGGACGCTTCTGCCTATCTCTATGTTCCTATTCAATGGGTAGAGACCATTTTCACCATTGAAAAAGATTATCAGGAACTTCAACAAAGGCATATCAAAGCTCAGATCGAGATCAACAAGTCAAAAACAATCCTGAACGAAAATCAGCGACTCAGGAATATGCTTGGCTTTAAGGATGAGAAAAGTTTTAACGTGACACCTGCAAATGTGCTCTCAGATGTGGGTAGTCACACCATGAATAGTCTGACTGTAGACCAGGGGTCATTGGATGGGGTCGCTCTGTTGGCCGGTGTTGTAGATGCTAAAGCTCAGCTAGTGGGCAAAGTTGTAGCGGTTTCACCCCACACAGCCCTGGTTCAATTGGTGAATGATAAAAACTTTCGTGTTTCGGTCCGTGAGATGCGAACACGAGATGTAGGAATTCTCAGTTATACCTTAAAAACTGGCTATATCATTCAGGATGTGCCCAAAAATGCTGAAGTTATTGCTGGGGATTCTGTAGTTACTTCAGGTTTTAGCGACATTTTCCCTGAACATATTTTTGTTGGGTGGGTATCCGATATTTCCCCTGTTATCGAAGATTATGTAAAATCTGTGAGAGTAAACCTGGCAACTGATTTTAACCGATTAGAAGAAGTGTTTATCCTTAAAAAAGATGATTGATGTTATTAAATACAGCTTAATGGGATTCCTGGTGTTCGTTTTTCAATGGATGCTCGGTGATATCTTCAGCATATATGGGATTACACCAAGTTTTCTGGTCATCTTTATTATCTATATTGGGCTCACAAAGAGTCAAGTCATAGCCATCTGGTTAGGGTTTATCCTTGGATTCATTCTGGATGCCTTAACCGGGACTGATATGATGGGGATAACCCCCTTGGCTCTGGCAATCACTGGCTATCTGGCTGGAATATTTCATGCCAGGATTGTCCGCATCCCCGTGATCGTTCAGTATCTCCTCTATACGGGTTTTCTCCTTGTATTCTTCCTGCTGACGGTCATGATATCCTTGCAGGATTCTCAATGGGCTACAGGAAACATTGTTTTCCTCATTTTGTTACCTAAGACACTCTACACCTTAGCTCTTCTTAGCGGAATATTTATAATTCTTCGTGTCGGAGCTGAATAATGCTCCAGGGAAAGAACATCGTTGAGGGCTGGAGATCACTTCTGGTCCACGGTCTTCTCGCACTCCTTTTTCTCACCTTAATCGGTCGATACTACTATTTGATGATCGTCTTTCATGAGAAGTACGCTGAAAAGGCGACTGCCAACCATATTCGGGCTGTCCCCGTTTTGGCATCACGTGGGGTGATCTATGATCGTTTTGGTGAAATTATTGTAGACAATGCACCGAGTTATACAATTTCGGTCATACCCATCGAAGTCAAAAATAAACCTGAATCATTAGAGCGACTTTCACAGGTCATGGAAATTTCCGTTGGAGAAATTAATCGACGCATAATTAAGAATAGACGCGGATCATTTGCCCCTGCAAAAGTTTTCAGTCGTGTACCCTTTGAAAAAATTTCCCACCTACAAGAGCATCGACTCGAGCTCATTGGTGTAACTTACAGTATTGAGCCCATCCGAAACTATGTAACGGATATGGATCTCACACACTCACTGGGCTACACCAGAGAAATTAATCGTGATGATCTGGATAGATTTGGGAAGGACTCTGACTACCAGCCAGGTGATCAGGTCGGGTGGAAGGGTATTGAGAAGTTCTATGAGTCCGAGCTCCATGGACAGCGTGGCTTTCGATATATAGAAGTTAACGCTCTGGGACAGGAAATCGGCGAAATGTTAGATCGGGAACCCATCAATCCTGTTCCAGGAAACGATATATACTTGAGCATTGATTCTTATATGCAACGGTCTGTTGAGAAGGCACTGGCAGACTCTTCAGGTGCTGTTGTCATATTGAATCACAAGACAGGTGAAATTTTAGCCTATGCAAGTCGGCCTGGTTATGATCTTGAAATGCTATCTGGCAGGATATCCGCAAAGAATTGGAAAGCATTGGTTGAGGATCGGCGTAAACCTTTATATGATAGAGGTATCCAGGGATTATATCCTGCAGGATCAACATTGAAGCCGCTGGCAGCAATCTACTCCCTGGAAAATCATTCGAACGCTCTTGAAAGAACCTACACCTGCCGTGGAAGTTATCGCCTGGGGAACCGTTCCTTCGGCTGTTGGAAAAAAGTGGGTCATGGAAAAATGGATTTACACTCGGCTATTCAACAATCCTGTAACGTTTACTTCTATAATCTGATCCAGGATATTGGACTGGAAGATTGGGCACACATCGCTAGAGAGTTTGGACTCGGTGAGCAAGCTGGGATAGATATTCCTGGCGAGAACAAAGGACTGGTTCCTGATACAAAATACATGAACAGAAAATACGGCCAGAACAATTGGACACGTGGCAATCTCTTAAATATTGTCGTTGGCCAGGGAGATGTTCTCGTTACCCCCTTGCAGTTGGCACAATTTGCCGGCATGTTAGCCCAGCGTGGTACACAGTATAAACCCCATTTCGTTAATAAGATTATTTCCAAAAAGGGTGAAATCGTTGAGCTGAATACTCCCGAACCGGAAAATCGAGTCAATGCTTCCAAAGAGACCTGGGACTTCGTCCAACACGCCATGTGGGATGTTGTCAACGGGAAGGATGGTACAGCGAAAGCAGCTCGCCAGAAAGACTGGGATATATATGGTAAAACCGGAACTGCCCAGAACCCCCACGGTGAGGATCATGCCTGGTTCATTGGGTTCAGTCTAGATGAAAGATATCCACTTTCATGGGCTGTTCTGTTGGAGAATGGCGGTGGCGGTGGTGGTAAAGCTGCACCACTCATAGGAAAAGTCTTACGCTCAATTGCTAAAAGGCCATCATGAATCTTAGAAGCTATATAGTCATGCGATTACGGGAATTGGAGTGGAGTACACTCGTATTTGTAATTCTCCTATCTGCCAGTGGTCTCCTGGCAATTTACAGTATCGAAGCCCAACATGAGGCCAGCTCAGAGTATTTGTTTCGCCAGAGCATATGGACTATCCTGGGTATTGGATTGTTCTTTGTCGCCTATTTTATTCCAAGAAAGGTGATTCACAATCTGACCTATCCAGCATACGGAATTGGGATAGTATTGCTCCTGGTTCCAATCGCCTTGAAAAGTGGGGGAGCCGTTAGTCGATGGATCATGATTGGAAGTGTAGGCATTCAGCCCTCAGAATTTATGAAGATCTTTCTTTTGTTGGGACTGGCAAAATATTTTGCCGACCACAAGCGTCGCCTTTCCACAGTTAAAGAGCTAATGACACCTGTTGCCATGACCGTTGGCCCTACGATTCTGGTACTCATACAGCCTGACCTGGGTACAGCCTTAGTCTATATGGGAATATTGATTGTAATAATATTTTGGGCGGGGATCAGACCCCTCTACTTCTATTTGCTGCTAGCACCAGTAATCTCAATGTTGGCTGCTTTTCAGACCCTGTCATTTTTTGTATGGATGACTTTGATTATAGTGATACTGTATTTTAGTAATTTACCGTTCTGGACGAAGGTCCTAAACTTCAGCATTAATGTGGCTCTTGGTGGATTAACGAATTTATTATGGGCCCTCCTGAAGCCCTATCAACAGCAGCGTATCTTATCACTCATAGATTCTGAATCGGATCCTCTTGGTGCAGGATATCAGGTCTCCCAATCTTTGACTGCTTTTGGATCTGGTGGTCCTTTTGGGAAAGGGCTGGGTCAAGGAACCCAAACTCATCTCAAATTCCTGCCAGAACAACATACTGACTTTATCATGACGGTTATTGGTGAAGAATTTGGGTTCGTAGGTGTTCTGGTGGTAATTACTCTCTTCTACTTACTCATTGCACGTCTTATCACTCAGGCTTATAACAGTAAGTTTCGCTTCGATAGCGTCATCCTTATTGGAATTTCAGCAATTCTGCTCTTCCATGTTTTTGTAAACCTGGGAATGATCGTTGGAATCATGCCGGTTACCGGTATTCCATTGCCTTATATCAGCTATGGTGGTTCATTTATGATAACCTCAATGATTCTAGCTGGATTGTCAGTGAACATGTCATCCGTTAGACGCGCTGTGGGTTAGCTTTCTTACCTTTCTTATACCCTGACATTTAGCGTTGCGAGACCTTATGCGAAGGTTAAATTTACGCCCGTATGATTTCTTGTCTTAACTCCCAGCAGAAAGTGGCTTAAGCAATGTACAAAAGACAGTTTGCACTCATTTTGGTTCTAGCTCTATTTATTGGCTGTTCTGGCTCCAAAGATCTGAAACAGGAAATAAATGAAGTAAAGCAGGATAAGCAGGGGACTGACAGCACATTGGTCGTCCTCGATGTAAGACTCAAAGAGTTTTCACAAGAAGTGAAAGCCATGCGTGAGACTTATAACGAGAATCACATCAGCCTAGAAAATTTGTACAAATTGAATGCTGAATCGAAAAAGACCATCGATCAATTATCTGCAGACATTGAGGGTAAACTCTCCAGCGAAAGAACGCGGACAGATTCTGTGACTACTGCGACCTCAAAAATGAATCAGGAACAAATTGATGGATTAAAAGCTGAGCAAGATGGCTTAAGAGAGTCTCTATCAGGTCTTAATTCTTCTATTCAGACCACGCAATTTCAGGTTGATAGTATATTTGCTACCATGAATCCAGAAAAACTGGCAGTCCTGGAAGAAAACATGCTCAGTATTGTCAGTCAGTTTTCCATGTTGGATTCTTCCTTTTCAGAATTTCAACTCAATGTTGCAGACCACATGATGACCTCTGATGAACAACTGGGAACGCTTGAACGGCATGCTAAAGTCCAGGACAGTGCTAATTACGACATTTTGTCCCAACTCGTGCTCCTGGAAAACAAAATTATTTCCCTCACGAATTCATTTAATGAACTCATGGCAATGCCAACAACGACTCCCAATGTGGTTCGGACACCAGTAAAACAGGCTCCCATCACTCAAGCACCAGCTGCTGCAAAAATGGATTATGAAACATACAAACAGCATTATATAGATGCACTAAGCGCCTATCAAAATGGAGACTTCATGGGCGCTATCGATGATTTTGAAATACTTATACGCAATGATTCGGAACATGAATATGCAGACAACGCCCAGTATTGGGTGGGTGAATGTTATTACGCTCTGGATGAATACTCCAAGGCCATAGAAGCATTTCGCAAAGTGAGTATTTATGGCGATGCCAATAAAGCAGATGCCGCACAGTTTAAAATTGGATACTCTTACCTTAATAGCGGCGACAAAGCTCGCGGTTACGATGAATTAGAACGGCTTCTGGATATGTACCCTGATAGTTCCTTGCGGGATAACGTCAAGCAAATCCTCGCCTCCAGATAATAGGTTATATCAAAAAAGAAATTTATGGCTACAAAAATTTACTATCTCTCCTCAGAGGTGTCACCATTTTCTGAGGCAACAGATCTTGCTAAAATATCTAATAAAGTTCCCAGTCATTTTCAGGAAAAGAAACAAGATCTGCGGATTTTTACACCACGCTATGGCTTTGTCAGTGAACGTCGATATGTCATACGCGAAGTCATTCGACTCAAGGAAATTGAAGTTGAATACAAAGGTGAGTTAGGTTTTGGAGCAGCAAAATCTGCCTTTGTCCCCTCGACTAGAGTTCAGGTATACTTCATGGAATATCAGCCCTATTTTGGTGGGAAAAATAAAACCCTCTACAAGGTTGCAGAAGGTCGCTATAATCAGAGAAATGCTGAGAAGTACTTCTACTTTTCTAAAATAGCTATTGAGAACCTTACCTACCTGTACTGGCAGCCAGATTTTATCCTGTGTAATGACTGGACCACTGCCATGGTTCCTATCCTTTTTAAAACAGTGTATGCTGAAGAGGAATTCTTTGCAGAAATGAAGACAGTTCTCAATCTGGTAAATATTGAAGAAATGGGTAAAGTAGGTGCCAAGCAATATGAGATGGCAGGCTTAGAGCCTGAGGACTACGCAGGTTATGAAGACAATCTCCTGGGATTGGCTATCAAACATGCCGATGAAATTATCAGCATTTCCATTGACGGTAAAAGCAATAAAGAACAGATTGAAAATCATGCCAATATTCAGAAAGCGCTACAGGATTCCGGTAAAAAAGTGAAATATTTCACAATATCTGATGAAAGTGATGAAGATTGGCAACAGCTCAACATGGAATTGGAAACATTCTTTGGAGTTGAGAATTAAAACTCTGAAAATTGACAATGTTGACTCTAAACCATTCGAGTCAAGTGTTTGATCACTTGGCTTTTTTTAAAAAGGGGCTTATGAAAATCCGGATCCTTATTACAGTTGTGACTGTATTAATTTTTATATGGTCATGCGACGAACCCGTTGCCTATGACAACGGGGCTTTCGTTTACAATCCATTCTCGTTTCAGCAAGACACCATACATAGCATCGAAAGTATAGATACTGCGCGTGCTGCCATCGAATGGGGTGGTCATTTCAGAGCCTGGATAGGTGAGACCCAGAAATTTAAATCTGGAATCAGTGCAGAGTTTAATTTTTCAGGGCTCGATACCAGCCGCGGAATCCCAGACAGTGTTCGATTTCAAATCAGGCACTTTAAAACTTATCCAGATACCGGTGGAACTTCCTTGCCATCCTCAACAGGTCTTTTCGGATATTATGAAACTACTGATCAATCCATTGATATTGTCAGTAATTCCTATGGTGATCCTATTGGGGTTGACACACTGAAAATTTCAGGTGGTGATGACTATTGGGGCTATACACTCCCCGATGATCGTATCAGTGAAGTTGATACGGTGATTAGTCTGGGTCTATTTCCTGAGGAAGCAGGGTACTTGGCGTCAATCTATGGGGGAGGATCAGTTTCACGTCCAGCCCTTTCATTTTATTATTCTGAACCCGATACTGCAAATCCGGACAGTATGGTTGTCTCCACACATACATTTTTATCGGACACAACCTATATGCATATCATTGAAAAAGCAGAAGCATTCGACAGGTCACAGTTCCACTATCTGAGTCAGATGGCGAAGGATTCTTTGGTATTAAATGTTAATGTTTCTGAGTTAATGAATAGTGGTGACACGCTCCAACATGTTATTTCATCCAGTATAATCTTTGCTGTGGATAGTGCGGCATCTGATATACATATGCCTGATTCGACCTTCAAATTTAATATGCTTATAACCGAACCAGTCTCTAATCTTTCATTTGAGCTTGAATTGGGTGCCAATGGCATAAATCGAATCAATCAAATCAAATATATGATTCAAGCAGCTGTAGACGATGATCGTGAACAGGTTGAGTTGATTATCAATCCTACCAATCCAGGGTATAATCCCGGGTTTATAGCTATTTCCCAGGATGCTAGCGAATCAGCACTCTCTTATAGCATCTCCAAGGCGGTGCGCCCATGAGAAAAGTAATTCTACTTGTTCTGGTGTTTAGTTATTCACTCATGGCTCAATCGGCTTATTATCGGTTGGGATATGGTGATATATATCCTACTACAGATCCGTCTGGAAGTAGTCTCGGGCAAGGTGTTGTTGCTCTACAAGATTCGGTAAGAATATCCCTGCAAAATCCTGCAGTTCTTGGTGATTTGAAACGGGTATACTTCGGTGCAGCATTGGGGTCAGAATTCAGGTCCGTGGATGATGTTGTTACCAACAATACCAGACTAGAACAATTATTCATGTCAATTCCTATTGGCAAAAAATTTGGTATGAATTTCGCTACACGCGCCATTTCTGATTTTAAATCAGAATATGAGATAAATACAACTGAAGGCATTTTTTCAGAAAATTCTGAGGGTGGTTTGTGGGACTACCAGATTGGTCTGGGGTATAGTTATTCACCACAAATTAAACTGGGACTGAAGCTTCACACATTTCAAGGTCTTTTACGCAGAGAGTCTATTGCACCTATTGGTGGTGAAATGGAAATGTATGTCATCAAAGGCGATATTAGCGGCAAGAGTCTTGAGCTAGGTGCGTTGGCAAATCTTGGAGAAAAGGTATCCCTCGGTCTAACGGTAGATGTACCCTATTCGAAACCAGTCTTAAATGGTAATGATAGTCTGGGAGGCACCTATGAATTTAATGAATTCATAGAAGAATTGAATGCCTGGCCAACAACTATAAAATTTGGAGTGGTCTATCATCACTCCGATTACACAAAATTCATCAGTGGGTTAAGGCAAGAAGTCTATAATGATGCTGGGTTTGATGATGCCCGGGTATTTGCTTTACCTGATGGTTGGAAAACTGTCCCAGTAGCAGCATTTCAGATTGCCATGCAACGTATCCCTTCTGACAGGACCTCAAGGTCATGGTATAAGCGGGTTGGATGGGAAACAGGCGTATCGATTAAGAATCATTACCTGGTATTAGATGATGCAAATATGATTTTCGAGTATTCGCTGCTGACTGGTCTCAACTTTGGGTTGAGAAATGGAAGAGCTCTGTTTGATTTGTCGGGAGAGTTTGGATCTCGAGGAGGGGATGAGAACCTGCCTGAGGAACTATTTGCTCGCGTGAAGTTCGGAATCCAGATCAACGATATGTGGTTTAGAAAAGTTAAAAGAAGATGAGGGTTTACTCATGAAGTTAAAAGCTGTGTCAATTTTTGCCATGGGCATAATGTTATTTACAATGGTTTTATCGGCTTGCATGCCACCTGCAGCGACTGCGGAAGAGCTTGCCGCCATGGAAAAAGCTCGTAAAGATTCAGTACGGAAAGCCAACTCCCGGTATTGCATGAAGCATTTGAGCTTTGCGACAGAATATTATAAAAATAAAGCCTACTCTGACGCTCTCTTTAATTACCACAAGCTTTTCGAATATGAATGTGTCGATGAAGCTATGGCCCAAAACGTGTATGTTTATATGGGCAACAGTTATCGTGAGTTAGATAATATTGACTCCGCGCTCATTATGTATGATGAGGGACTTTCAATTATTCCTGAAAATAAATATCTATGGGAAAACAAAATATTTGCACTGAAAACTGTGGGTGATGATGATGCAGTCTTTCAGACCAAGCTAGATATGTATGCACAGTTCCAGGACGATGATAAGTTGGCTATTGAAATCGCTGATGAATACGTCACCATGGACATGTGCGATGAAGCTATGGTCATCGTTGATGCACTACTGGAAAAGACACCAGGAGATACCTATTTAACAGGAATTAAGCGACAGTGTATTGAATCAAGTGGTGGTGATATTCGTGGGTTTGTTGAGGGTAAATACAACGAAAACCCAGACAACGTTTCATACGCTCAGGATTATGTAAGAGTTCTCCGTGATGCTGGAGAAAACGAGACAGCGATTACCGTACTGGAAAGAATTTTAACAATCAAACCAGATATGACTAACCTCATGAAGGATCTGGTTGAGCTATATCGTGAGTTGGGAAGAACAAAGAATGTAATTAGCTGGTTGAAGAAATTGAATACTGCCCAACCAGAAGATGTCCGTATCTACTTTGATATGACTGAAGCATATATTGAAGATGGTCAGTTAAAATCAGCCATGAGCTGGGCAGGCAAAGCAATCAAAATGGATCCAAGTAATGGTCAGGCTTATGCCAATCGCGCGGCTGTCTATGAAGCTGTAGGTGTACAGTGTACAGGATCCGTTCCTGACTTTGATGACAAACTTGTGTTCATGATGGCCTATGAAGATTATAAGACATCAAAATCCAAAGGTTGGGGAAAAGCGACCAATAAAATTGATTTCTTGAAAGAAGCACGCATTCCTCAAAGTGGTGACTGGTTCTTTAATAGAGATGCCTATGTTAAGGGTGGGAAGGCTAAGCCAAAAAAAGAATGCTATAAATGGTTAAATAGAAGTGTAACAGCTCCTAAAAAATAGTGAATAGCCCTGTCATGAGGATTGCCATTGGTTCTGATCATGCAGCCCTGGATGCTAAATCCGATGTTGTCAAGCATCTGGCTTCTAGAGGTATAGAAGTCAATGATCTGGGTACACATGATACTAACTCTTGTGACTATCCTGATTATGCCGCTCTTGTGAGCACGTCAGTTCAGCAAAAAGAGTCTGACAGGGGCATTCTCATCTGTGGTACTGGTATCGGCATGTCCATAGCCGCCAACCGCTTTAAGGGAATTCGTGCTGCACTGTGTTATACTGAAGAACTTGCTATGTTAAGTCGTCAGCACAATGATGCCAATATCCTCTGTCTGGGTGCTAGAACCCAATCTGTCAGCTATATGATACCTATCATTGATAAGTGGTTGGATACAGCATGGGAGGGCGATAGACACGCCCGGAGAATTGAAAAGATCGAAACCAATTCGAGAGGTCAAGATGCTAAATGAATTAAAATTAAGTGACCCATCGATTTATGCAGCCATCATGGCTGAACGTGATCGTGAGAATGGGACTCTTGAATTAATCGCTTCAGAAAACTTTGTGAGTAAATCTGTTCTTCAAGCTGCTGGTAGTGTTATGACCAACAAGTATGCTGAAGGATATCCAGGGAAACGGTATTATGGAGGATGCGAAGCAGTAGATACTGCGGAAAATCTAGCCCGTGATCGAGTAAAAGAATTGTTTGGCGCTGAATATGCCAATGTTCAACCCCATTCCGGGAGTCAGGCGAACATGTCGGTCTATTTTACCCTGGTCAAACCTGAAGATACTGTATTGGGCATGGATCTTTCACATGGTGGACATCTCACACATGGCTCCCATGTAAACTTTTCAGGTAAGTTCTACAATATCGTTGCTTATGGTGTAAATGCCGAAACGGGCTACATCGATTATGATATGGTTCGTGATCAGGCAAAGAAGTATAACCCCAAAATGATCATTGCAGGTGGTAGCGCCTACCCCAGACACTATGATTTTAAGTTATTCAGAGAGATTGCTGATGAAGTAGGTGCCTTTCTCATGGCTGATGTTGCCCATCCAGCCGGTCTGATTGCCGCAGGAGAACATCCAAGCCCAATGCCACATTGTCATGTGGTTACCTCCACCACACACAAAACACTTCGAGGTCCCAGGGGTGGATTGGTTATGATGGGTAAAGATTTTGAGAATAGCTTTGGTATCGTTGCCCCCAAAAGTGGACGTACCAAAATGATGAGTGAGCTGCTTGATAGTACTGTGATGCCTGGCATTCAGGGAGGCCCCTTGATGCATGTGATAGCAGCCAAAGCTGTCGCCTTTGGTGAAGCACTTCAACCATCCTTTAAAACCTATGCCAGACAAGTCATTTCAAATGCAAAAGCACTTGGTGAAAGCTTATCTGGATACGACTATAAATTAATCTCTGGTGGTACGGATAACCATCTGTTACTCATAGACTTGACGGATAATAATATTAGTGGTAAAAAGGCCGAACGGGTTCTTGAAGAAGCCGGTATGACCACTAATAAAAATATGGTTCCATTTGACAAACGAAGCCCACTCATCACCAGTGGAATAAGAATTGGAACTGCAGCTCTGACTACACGGGGATTCAAAGAAGCAGAAATGAAGCTGATCGCTGGATATATTCATGAGGTGATCTCAGACCCAGATAATGAATCGGTTATTCAAAACGTTCAATCAAAAATTTCAGAATTAGTAAAAGACTTTCCCCACTATCAGGATGTAAATTAAACCATGAATTGCCCCCAATGCCAACAGGCTGATACACGAGTAATAGACTCACGTCATACTCAAGATGGTCGGGCAATTCGTCGCAGACGAGAATGTGGGAGCTGTGCTTTTCGTTTTACGACCTACGAATATGTCGAAACACAACCACTCCTGGTTATTAAGAGCAACCAGCGGCGTGAACCCTTTGATCGAGAAAAAATCCTTAAAAGTATTGCTATTGCCTGTA
This sequence comes from Fidelibacterota bacterium, assembly GCA_016844945.1. GTDB lineage: Bacteria > Fidelibacterota > UBA8477 > UBA8477 > JABMPR01 > JABMPR01. Next base: position 44,510 of record JAERTJ010000212.1, read on the forward strand.
GCAAAAGACCGATTAATTCAGCCCAGATGAATCAAACCGTTGATTCGATAATTCAGGACGTCAATACTTTCGGTTCATCAGAAGTACATGCGAAAGATGTGGGTGAACTGGTTATGAAACATCTCAAGGGGCTGGATGAAATTGCTTATGTCCGTTTTGCTAGCGTCTACAGGAAATTTGAAGATGTCAAAGAATTTAGAGCCGAATTGGATGAGATTTAGATTGGCAAATTCGATCTGATCTCATCAACAATCCATCATGATCGAGATTAAAAACCTACGCAAAGCCTTTGGTGACCTCGTTGTTCTAGATGGTATCGACATAAAAGTTGAAGATGGCCAAAGTGTGGTCGTCATGGGGAAAAGCGGGCAGGGGAAAAGTGTTCTCCTCAAGCTCATCACTCGACTTCTCTATCCCGATTCAGGAAAAATATTTATAGATGGTGATGATTTGCTCAAATTGTCATCACGGCAACTCGATGCCTGTCGACTGAAATTTGGTATGTTGTTCCAATCAGCTGCACTCTTCGATAGTCTGAATATCTGCGATAATGTCGGGATTGGACTTAAGGCGTATAACCGTTTCTCAGATGAAGAAATCGATGAAATTACTCAGGACAGCCTCCAAAGCGTGGGACTCATAGATGTTGGAGATAAATACCCATCTCAATTAAGTGGGGGTATGCGTAAAAGGGTTGGCCTGGCACGCGTTGTCGCCATGAAACCAAAATACATCCTCTATGATGAACCTACAACGGGTCTGGATCCTGTGACCAGTGCCCAGATAGCCGAACTCATCAAAGAAATGCAGGATCATCTCAATGTGACCAGCATAATTGTGACCCATGACATACCAACAGGTTTTTTTCTAGCAGATCAAGTTGCTTTGCTAGATAAGGGGAACTTTTCCTTTGTTGGTAGCGTGGAAGAGATGAAACATTCGGAATTAGAATCCGTTCAGGACTTTATTAGCGGATATAATGAGGAAGTAGATTTGAAACGTACGCAAGCAAGATAAACAGTGATAGATAATCTCATTATATGTCCCATGACAAAAGCTGGATTAAACCTGGCCAATGTTTCGATTCTGGCAGAAATCAACCAACAGGTATTAGCTGGAAATGTTACGAATCAAGGCGGGGAGATTATTAGCAACAATTTCAGCGGACTTATGCTTAATCCTGTAGAGAAAATAGCATATCCGGTGACGAAGAATATCCCACAATTATTACCTGAGTTATCTATATCAATTCAGAGGTTAAATCTTGGAAATTCCGTTGATTAGACTGGGGTGGAAGCATATATTCGCCCGCTTAAATGGAGGAGAACTTTAAGAAAGAATACGCTACCTGGATTTTTTATGAGAATCCGCAAAAAAAACAAATACGAACCTGGGGTTCATCTTTTTTAAAGTTGATACCGAATGTTATTCATAATATTCGGTTTTTTTATGAATGAGGAGTTACACACGATGAAATTAAATAAAGTTATAAATCTTGCTATTGGAAGCCTGATGCTGATGTCAGTAGCATTTTCACAGAGTGCATTGTTTCTATTGATTGCACCTGGCGCGAGAGCTGGTGGTATGGGTGAAGCCCAGGTGGCTCTGGCAGACGATTCCTATGCGACTTACTGGAATCCAGCAGGTCTGGGGTTTCAGAGAGGATATGAAGTATCAGGAATGCATGTGAATTGGCTTCCAGGTCTGGTTGATGACATGTATTATGACTTTATCGGTGGTCGTTTCCCTGTTGATGGTTTGGGCGTATTTGGTGGAAACATCATATATCTAAACGCTGGTGAACAACAGTATACAGATGAAAATGGAAACTCATTGGGCACATTTATAACATACTTTATGTCTGCCTCCGGTAGTTATGCGACCATGCTCAGTGATCATTCCAGCATAGGCTTTAACTTCAAACTCCTGTATCAACATTTGACTGACCCTGAAGTCCAGGTGGGAGATGAAAAAACGAAGGGGACAGCTCTCAATTTTGGATTTGACGTTGGATATTTATCCAAGGGATATTTTAATAACCATCTTGACCTTGGTGGAATGATTGCCAATGTGGGACCTAAAGTAATTTTTAATGATGAAGCGCAGGCTGATCCTATGCCGACCAACCTCAAGCTTGGATTTAATCTCAAGGTATACGAATCAAAATTTAATAGACTAAATATTCTTTATGATGTGAATAAACTTTTGGTCGGTACCTACGCCTCAATGGATTGGGATGATGACGGTATTATTGGTGGATACGATAAAGAAGGTATCCTTCAGGAGATAGACGCAGATGGAGCAATCACTGGTGATTACAATGCAGAGGGTCAAATCGAAATCGCCCATACCGACTCATGGTGGAAAGGTATATTTACATCCTTTGTTGATGATTGGTATCTGGGTGGCGATCGTGATATCGATCTGGATCGAATTATTGGTGGATATGATGTGGTTGGAGATACAACAGTCGCCAACCCAGATGGGCTCTACAATATTAAAGGAGATTTGGAGGGTGGTACAGGAGATGCCCGTAGTATCACTGCAGAACTAGAATCCCTTATACACAGTTTCGGTCTCGAATACTGGTACAATGAAATGTTTGCGATCCGTGGCGGTTATTATTATGACTCTGTTGGAAAGATCACCACACCTACAGTGGGTGCGGGATTACGCTATGGCAATTACGGATTTGACTTTGGATACACCGTCGCAGAAGAGACACACCCTCAAAACAATACCATGAGATTCTCACTCATGTTGAAGTTTTAGGTTCGATCAGAGCATATCTGATCGACAGTCACAAAGTTTCGACCCTCAAAAGCGAGCGGGGAAATTATCAATAGAATCACAGTAATCCTGTTACTGACGCTTCTGTCAGTACTACCCATTACAGCTGATACATACCGAGTTGCCGTTATCCGTGTAGAATTTTTAGAGGATTCATCACCAGCTACCACCGGTGATGGCAGTTTTGTTCTCCATGACACCATCGGTATCGATTGTTCGGAATGGATGCTGGATCCGCCTCCTCATGGAAAAACATATTTCAGAGATCATCTTGAGTCAGCCAGGAATTACTGGCATAAGGTGAGCGAGGGGCAGGTCGATATAGATCTTGCCAATTCAGAGGTTTATCCGCTGGAAGAATCAGCAGCATACCAATTGCCTCACGACATGCTTTATTATCATCCCTACCTTGAAACTTATGATGAAACGGAAAAACTTTTTGAATTGAGCCGGGATGCATTAGACCTTGCAGATCCAGATGTGGATTTCAGTGATTATACGACTATCATTCTTGCCCATGCCGGGATGGGAGGTGATTTTGCCTTCGCCCTGGATCCAACACCAGGAAATATTCCCTCTGCTTACCTCTCCGATACAGACTTTTCACAGTACGGGACACTTGAAACCGATGAAGGAAATCTATCATCGCTGCTCATTATCCCGGAATCACAAAACTTTTTGCAGTACAAGGAAACTCGAGGACTCTTCGAAGATGCAGATGATCCTTGTTTCTACCAGGTCGGTCTAAATGGAACCATGGCGTTGCTCATGGGCTTTCATCTAGGACTGCCCCCATTATTTAACACAGAAACAGGTCGTTCTCTCGTCGGTGGGTTTGCACTCATGGATCAAGGCTCGAACAACTTCCATGGTATCGTACCAGCCTATCCAAGTCCCTACAGCAGAATCCAGGCTGGGTGGATCCAACCAGAAGAACGCTTTATCGGTGATAGTGTTGCCCTGCATGTAGATGATGTCCCGCTCAAAGTCTCCATATCAGATACTGAATATTATCTCATCGAAAACAGGCAGCGGGATATGCGCACACCAGCTGGTATGCTTGAATGGATTGATACGCTGAGTTATGATACAGTCTCAGTGGAATTAGGTGAATCAGGTGTCGTTGTGTCTGTTGACGAACAACACGCAGGTCTGCCTGGAAATGGACTCCATATCTGGCATATCGACGAAACGGCCAGGTTCTCGGCTGACAATCCGAATGGGGGACCTGTCCAGTTAATTGACTTTGAAGAAGCCGATGGTGCTCAGGATATGGGGCATACGACTCAACTAATATTTGCAGATTATCTTGAAACGGGTTGGTGGTTTGATCCATGGTATGCAGCCAATGAAGGCTGGTTCCATCTCAATCGCAGAGAAAAGGTTGTAGGGGATAGTCTATTGAATTTCAGTCCCACTACATACCCGTCCACTGCGTCTAATGCTGGAATAGCCAGTCATCTACGCATTGAGAATATATCCAGAAATGATTCCATCATGCGGTTCAATATTGCGTCAGATCGCTTTGTCGTGAATGATACGATCTCATCTTTTATTGGGTGGGGAGATGCCAATTCACTGTGGGCATTTAACGCAGACTCCACAGAAATATTACAAGGGATACTTCAAGGCCATCGTTTGACCATGACTCCAAACCCACTTGCTAACCCTGTATCGATCTTTGATGGCAGTGACTATTCCTTCTCGTTCAGAGATTCTTGGGTTATACCTTCATTAACGAATGGTATTCGTATACATTCCATTAACTCCGGCCACACAATAGCGTTTGATGACCTTGATTCACTTTATGAATTTGCAGCTTATCGTATGGACTATGAATTTTTTGCAAAACGCGGCTCTGAATATGTAAATGTTAGTTGGAGACCCCAATTCGCCGATACGTCTATTACTGTTCTACAGGATGAAGCCCAGTCTAGATTTATTGCCCCTGATGGATTTGAAATAAGCTATGGTGAGCATGACTTGAAAGGTATGCCGACGGGTGTGCGTCATAGGGATTACAATCCTGAAAATCCTGTCTACGATGGAATTGACGTTATCTCATGGTCAGATGATGAGTCAAAACTTAAAATCAAACATTTGCGGGATGGCTCAGAAAGATATATTCCTGTCGAGAAACCGTTACACAGCATTCCTGTTGATGTGGATGATAATGGTATTTACGAAATAGCATTGTTCTACCAGAATAAAATTCAAGTGATCAATCAAGCAGGAATTGCGCTTAATGGTAACCCTTTCACTGTAAATACCTTTTATGGAAACCCGCTTGTAGGACCCATGGTTGAAGGTGAGCTGGGAATCTTTTTACGTCACGAACACTCATACTCCATTCACTCTTTAACCGGGGAAGTGGTTGAGAATGGTGTACTGGAAGAAGCTTGGGTCGGTATTGAAAATACTTTGCGAGGGAAAGATGGCTCGATCTATGTTCTGTCCGGGCATCAATTACTCCATTTTAACAATCTTGAAAGTAGCCATCAATCATACTGGACGGATCCTCAAGGTAATCCCCTGGGGGATCGAACAGTTGTCATGACCGGTATTCCAGATGAATCTTCAGTCCCAATCAAATCTGGTTCTGTCTATAACTATCCCAATCCAGTAAAAGGGAGCACCACAACAATAAGAGCCTGGCTAGGTGATGTTGACACCTGGACCATCGAAATATTCTCATTAAATGGTGCCCAGGTGGCGTTTGTTGAACTGAATGTTCAGCAAATTAATACACACAATGAATGGGTCTGGGATGCATCCGGTGTCTCTAATGGTCTATATCTCGCTCAGGTCATAGCCGATGGCAAGGCAGAGATTATCAAGATAGCAATTATCCGATGACTAACATTATACGTGCAATAGCCATGCTCCTGTTGAGTCAGGTACTTCTCGCGCAAGGGTTTAACCACCCTGAACTGGAGTGGAAAACTATTGAGGGTGAGTATTTCATTGTTCATTATCATCAAAATACCGAATGGACTGCGAATGAAGCCCTTCATATTGCAGATGAAATCTACCCCGGCATCACTGAGCTCTACCAATATCAACCGGAAGAGAAGACCCATCTCATCATCCGCGATACAGATGACTATGCAAATGGTGGGGCATACTATTTTGATAATAAAATGGAAATATGGGCTATGCCTCTGGACTATCAGCTTCGTGGCTCACACTATTGGCTCAGAGATGTCATCACCCATGAGTTCACGCATATCGTCAGCTTGAGGGCATCACGCAAAATGCATGGGAATGTTCCTGCTGGCTATCTACAAGTCATCTCCTATGAGCCTGAACGCCGTGAGGATGTCCTGTATGGTTATCCCAATGGTATTGCCTCATACCCATTACCCTCAGTCTCTGTACCCATGTGGTGGGCTGAAGGAATTGCTCAATTTCAAAATGATACGACCCGATGGGATTGGTGGGATAGCATCAGGGATATGATTCTTCGTGATCGAATTAACCATGATAAGGTGCTGACACTCAATGAGATGGATGGGTTTGGTAAAGTCGGAATCGGGAACGAAAGTGTATATGACCATGGCTTCTCTTTTGTAAGGTATCTATCAAGCGAATATGGGCAGGATGTCCTCAAGCGAATTACGCAACGCATCAGCAGCCCTCTAAAATATGGTTTTTACAGAGCCCTTGAGGCTGAAACCGGTCGTTCTTCTCAGGCACTCTGGCAAGATTGGAAAGCAACGCTGGCTGCACGTCAAACCCTGTCTTTTCAATCTGATGAAGCAATTACACCCATCGATTTTGTTCAAAAGGATGGCGATGCTAACCACTACCCAAGATTTAATGCCAGGGGTGACAAACTGGGATTTATCTCCAGTGCCGGGGAAACCTACCTTTCCAGAACGGCATTATTCATTAAGGATTCCACCGAGGAAGCTGAGAAGCTAATTCCTACGGCTGAAGGGTTTGACTGGAGTCCAGACGGTGAGTATCTGGTCTATGCCCGGAAAGATTTCTATGATGAGGGCATACCTGATCCACGCGTCGAAAGCCATACAGATCATCATTTCTCATCCTCTATGCATGCAGATGAAGTATCCACCTGTGAACGCTGTAAGTTACTTATCAGTGGCTCACGGTTTTCTGATCTGTTTATTGCTCATCCTGATAGTCTGAAAGATGAACAACAACTCACCTTTGGTGAACGTGTGAAAAATCCAGCCTGGTCACCCATGGGTGATAAAATTGCCTTTGTGAATTTACGGGATGGTACCAACAACCTTTGTATAGCTTTTCCTGAATATCCAGACAGTGTTAAACAATTGACCTTTTTTGACCCTGGTGTACAGGTCTATGTACCCCGATGGTCACCCGATGGCGAATCAATTATCTTTGATTACACCCGCGGTAGTAACCGGGATATTGCTGTGTATAATCTTAAGAATGCAACCATCGAACCATTAATGAGCAATGTGTGGGATGAACGGGACCCAAATTATGATACCGATTCAACTCTATTGTATAGTGATGACCGCACCGGGGTATTCAACATCTACTCTTATAATCTGAATACTGAAGAAAGCAGGCGTCTTACAAATGTGAATGGCGGGGCTTTTCAGCCTGAACGCCAGAAGGACAAGATTTACTATTCACTCTATGAAAACCTTGGTTTCAATATTGCTATCCTTGATGATTCCCAGCTACTCCATGCCGAAACCGACCCTCTGGAAGTCTCTTTAAAACGTATCGTTGAGCCAACCTGGACACGTCATGATAAAGCCTTACCGTCCAATGAATATATTATGCAGTACGGACCCTTGTTTATTCTACCCCGCTTACAGATTGAAATGGATCAATCAAAGAATGATGTATTGATGAAGCCGGGTTTTTATTTCTTCTCAGATGAAATACTGGCGAATTATTCAATAATTGGTGGGGTGGGCGTCGCCCCTAATCTTGATATGGATTTGTTTCTGTCAGCCCAATACAGAGGATTTTTACCAACCCTGACCTTTGAGCTTTATCAGATGGTCAGACATACCCAGGAAGAACTCTGGTACTATGATCATGTTTGGCCAGCACAAAGCGATTTGACCTTCAGTCTGACACAGGGTGTATTATCTGCTGATATCCGTGTCCCTCCAATCCATGCACTTAAATTGGATATCTCAGCTTCTAATTATCGAACGGCAATTGGTGTGCATACAGTTGGTAGTGGCCGTCCAGCAGGTGGCATCAGCTATGATTACTATAAAGGTTGGGACTGGGGTTTGAAATGGGATGTGTCACGTATAAATATTCGTCAGGAGCGGGGTATTAATCCTTCTGGATACAAAGCCAGTATCTCACTCAGAGATAACCATCACAACTTTCTTGATCATTACGGATATGATGAATCAACAGAACGTTGGGGTAACATCTTTAGCAATTATCGTTATATGAAATTTGATGCATCGGCATTTTACGGCTATCTACTACCCTTACCGGGAAATGTTGTCCTCTCAAATACCACAGAGATCAATCTTATCGACAATAATTATATCGATGACTTTTTCTATGCTTTTGGTGGGGGAATGCCAGGACTCAAGGGCTACCCATTTTATAGCCTAAAAGGGAGCCGGCGCTTCGTTTCAACAGCCACCATGCGTTTTCCACTGTTCAGAGATAATTATAATCGACTCGCTCATCTTACTGTGCGAGATCTATATCTAGGATTCCATGCCCAGGTAGGTGCTGTGTGGGCATCAGATCCTGCAAAGGCAAATCCTGATGATTTAACCGCACTGCTCAACCATGAACGTGATCAGATAAATCTGGTTCGAGATGTGGGTATGGATTTACGATTGGCATTGAATTCCTACTATGCCTTTCCAACGGCCTTCGAATTCGGTGCATATTATGGGTTGGATGATGTTGAAGTTATTACCAATAATAATGATGTTTTTACCTATGGTGGTGAATGGCGTTATTACTGGAAAGTATTGTTCGGGTTTGAATAAATGAAAAAGCACATACTAATTATAGCTGTCTTTATCCTGTCACTCTCAATCGCCTTTGGTGCTGAGAAACAGGATGCACCACCAAGACTCAACGTGAATGGAACAATGATTAAGAACTTTTTCAAATCACTGATTTTACCCGGTTGGGGACAATGGGAAAATGGGAACAAGGTCAGAGCTATTGTTTACGCAACAGCTGAGATTGGGGCTATCTATGGTTACCAATACAACTATACGGAAGGCGAAGACCTGGAAAAAAACTTTAAAGACTTTGGTGATAAATACTGGGCATGGAGTCGCTGGACTCCTGAAAACGATATTGATGCAACCTGTGGAAGTAACCTACGGACACACCAGATGCCCGTTGTTAGAGATCGCCAGGGGAATCCCGTTGTGGTCGATGGATACTATGTCCCCCTAAAAGATCACCATTTTTATGAGAATATCGGGAAATATTCTGAATTTTCATGTGGTTGGGAAGATTTCTATACAGGTGCTTATATGAATGCCTATGACGATGATGAAACCACGCTAAGGGCTGAGTATATCAATATGCGAACCCGGTCCAATGAACTTTACAGAAATGCACAAGTTGCAGGAACACTTATCATGGTTAATCATTTGATAAGTGCGTTTGATGCAGCACTAGGTACAGATATGACATCATTTGAAACGCCCAATATGACTGGGAAATTGTATATTAATCCGCTGAATACCATGAGTGGTATCAGAATGGAGGTAAAATTTTGATTAATCGCTCTACCAGAAAAACTACCACGCTGGCGTTAACTATTGCTATGGGAATTACGCTTCAGCATTGTGCATCAAAAAAAGAAGTCCTGGATGCAGCTGACATCGCTGAAACCTATCAACGCGGTCTGGAATATTTCGAGAAGGACAATTATATCAAGGCTGAAGAAGTATTCACATTCATCATTTATAATGATCCAGGTGGTGCTTATGCTGATGATTCACAATTCCAGCTGGCTGAAACTTATTATGAACGTGAGGAATATTTACTGGCTATCAGTGAGTATGATCGACTGATTCGTCGCATGAAGAATTCCAGCTATGTTGAGGATGCTTTCTGGAGGAAAACAGAAGCATACTGTGAACTGTCTCCTGACTATAGGTTGGATAGGGATATGACCGACAAAGCGCTGAAATATCTATATGATTTTGTTGATATTTATCCAGAAAGTAAATACTTCGATGATGCGCAGCTAAGAATCATGGAGATGAGGGAGAAGTTAGCCCATAAAATGCTTGAGAGTGCCAAACTCTATGACACACTCCGAGAATATGAATCTGCTCTGTATTACTATGACAGTCTCATTGAAGACTATGGTGATACAAAAATATACGCTTCAGCACGCCTGGGTAAGGCAGGAGCCATGGTAGCGCTTGAGAATTGGTCAGAAGCGCGTGAACTCATGAATTCAATCGCCATTGATGGAAGAGCAGATTTGTCCCAGAAGGAACTGAAAAAAATGAGACTTCTGGGTACAAAAGTTCTGGAAGCAACAGAAGCGGCTAAGCATTGAGAATATTCTATTGAAGGTATGTCTATTTGGTGGGACATTCGATCCACCACATAATGCACACTTCATCATTGCGGAGGCAATCCGTGAATCCCTGGATTTAAACAAAATTGTTTTTATCCCTGCCTACAAGCCACCCCATAAATTTGAAATAAATCCAGTTACCCCTGTTGAGCATAGGATAGCTATGCTCAAATTATGCATTGATGATATCCCTCAATTTGAGTACTCAGATATTGAGATTCAGCGTGGGGGAGTCTCTTATACCATTGACACTATCCGTGAAATGAAAAAGACACAGGGTATCAAAGCCAGAGATTTGCATTTTCTAATTGGTAGTGATAGTCTGGCTGAATTCAAGTCCTGGAAGCAATGGGAAGACATTCTCGAAGAGAGTCACGTCATTGTAGCCCGCCGACCGCGGTTTGAGAAATCTGATATAGATTCAGACCTCATCTCTCGTGTGACGTTTTTAAACCTTCCTCGTATGGAAATTTCCAGTACGGAAATCCGTGAACGATTTAATTCGGTTCGAATGACACGATTCTATGTTCCTGAGGCTGTTTCTGAATATATTCAGAAGTATAAATTTTATGGGACAAAATAGTGGATAGTATAATTAATGCATTAGGAATGGGGGGGAACAGCGCTGTTATCGCTTTCAGTGCTGCCATGTTATTTTTTGGTGCAGAGTGGCTGGTTAAAGGTGGTAGTCATCTCGCTCAACAGTTAGGTGTAAAACCTATAATTGTTGGTCTTTCCATTGTTGCTTTTGGTACATCCATGCCTGAGTTTGTGGTTAGTCTTATTGCCAATGTCTGGGAGGATTCATCCACCATAGCCATTGGAAACATTATTGGTAGCAATGTAACCAACATTGGCTTAATCCTTGGATTAAGTGGGCTGGTTTTCCCCATAACCATTCATTTCAAGCAAACTTATCGCGGTCTCTTATTCCTCCTGGCGATAAGCCTTTTGCTCTACGCATTATCCCTGGATGGGTCTATTTCACGCTTTGAAGGCTTTATCATGGTCCTCTGCTTGCTGGGATATATCCTTTACCTTTATCGTCATCCAAGTGAAATCCCAGATGAGCATCTCAACGACGATCTGGGTAAGATGACCCAAAATATTTTGCTGGTTCTGGCAGGCAGCATCGCGCTTTCAATGGGTGCCTGGCTATTTGTCAAAAGCGCCGTATGGATAGCAGATGAATTCAATATCCCCAAGATGGTCATCGGCTTAACTATTGTGGCAGTGGGAACAAGTCTTCCCGAATTGGCAACTTCATTGGTCGCTGCTTTTAGAAAACAAGGTGAGATATCCGTCGGTAACATCATTGGAAGCAATATCTTCAATATTTTATTTATCATGGGTGGTGTAGGATTGATCAAGCCCCTTGATGTTCTCGAATCAAGAATCATCGATGGTGTCTCAGTTGATGTTTTCCCTCATGCCCAATACATGATTATGATGCTATTTGGCATTGTTTTGATACCTCTGGGACTCAGACACAAAATCGGTCGATTAACTGGAACCATTCTTGTTGCTGGCTATATTGGCTTTTATGTCTATTTATTTTTTGGAAATCTTGTTTAGGAATCTTCCTTAATTGGGTGAAAAGCAAAATATTCAAAAGATCCAACCCTACCAGCGGTTGGCTTCTTACTATGATGACCTCATGGACTATATTGATTATGATATCTGGGTCGATGACATTATAACTCTCATGGAACCCCATAAGACGGGTGATGATTGGTTGGATATATCCTGTGGGACCGGATCAATGGCCCTAAGACTGGCTCATCTGGGCAAAAGCATGACGGCTGTTGACCTTAGCCCGGATATGATTGAAATCGCACGGTTTAAGGCCACAGAGGCTCAGGTAAGTATTGATTATGGTGTTGCCGATATGATTACTTATGCAACCGATAAACAGTATGATGTAATCATCAATCTACATGATGGTTTGAACTATCTCCTTGATGATGATGATATTCAGCGCTTTCTCGACAATAGCTACAACTTGTTAAAGCCTGAAGGCATTCTACTTTTTGATGTTGTCACACCCCTCCTGTGTCAAACCCATTTTCGTGGATACAGAGAAATATTTAACGATGATAAAGGTGGGTATGAACGCTATACCACCTATGATCCGGAATCACGACTCGCCGAATCCGTATTCACCCTAAAAACTGATAAAGATGATCTGGTTGAAGTTGAATCTCATATTCAAAAGGCCTACGAGCAACAAGATGTGGAATCCTTTTGTAAGGAATCTGAATTTCCCTGGTGGCAAGTACTTGACGATGAAACGCTTGAAGCAGGAACTGACAAATCTGAGCGCTATCTCGTTATGTTGAGGAAATCAACATGATTAATTTTCAAAATGTATTTTTACGATTCGACTCAGGCATATCCCTACGGGATTTAAATTTTAAGATTCAAAAACCGGAATTCGTATATCTGTTTGGTGATTCAGGCAGTGGAAAATCATCCATCATGAAACTCATCTATATGGATCTTTTTCCAAATGACGGTACCGTAGAAGTGATGGATTATAACTCAAGCGGAATCAAGCGTAGAGATATTGCACGAATCAGGCAACGCATTGGTATGGTATTTCAAGATATCAGGCTGTTGCCAGACCGTGATATCTATTCAAATATTGCTCTACCTCTTGAACTGCAGGGCGAAAAGCATGAGGAAGTGCGTCGTAAGGTTGTTGCCCAGGCAGAGGAATTAGGAATACGGTCACGTCTCTCACACTATCCCCATGAACTGTCTGCAGGAGAGCAACAAAGAGTCGGCCTTGCCCGGGCTATGGTCATTTCTCCAGATATCCTATTGGCAGACGAACCTACAGCCCACCTCGATGATAGTTCCGCAAATGAACTCATAGATTGGATTTGGAAGATTAATGAAAAAGGAACCATAGTCCTTTTCGCCACACACAATCAGAAAATACTCAAAGCTGATCCTTCTCGAACGCTTATGGTGTTATCAGGCGAATTGGTTGGAGACCGGTCCTGATGAAGCTCAGCTATATCATACGGGAAGGAATCATAGGGATCAGACGATCGAGAATGCCTTTTATGATTTCGGTATTCTCAGTTATGATTGCACTTCTAGTTGTGGGAATAGGCGTTCTGGCTGTGGACAACGGACTCAAGTACATTGGTGATCTACAAGCAGATTATGATCTGGAAATCTTTCTTGAGAATGAAGTCACAACTGTTGAGAAACGGGCATTGGCTGATATTGTTACCAAATATCCCGGCATATATCGTATGGAGTATCTGTCAAAGCAAGATGCTGCAGCACTCTACAATGCTGAGTTTGGAGAGGACGTTCTCTCGCTGTTGGATGATAATCCGTTACCCAGTTCGTTTAGAGTCTCATTTGAGGATGACTATCGAATGGCAGACTATATACAGACCTTTATTCATTCTATCAGCCTTTTAGATGGTGTGGAGGATGTGATCTTCAAGCAAGATTTGTTCAAACGGGTCCAGGGCATCATGCAGTTAATCTACACCATTGCCACAGCAGCACTTTTCCTCATCGTCCTGTCAACTGTGTTCCTGACATCAAATAATTTGAGACTCATGATTCTGGGTCGCTATGAGTTTATCGAAACCATCAGGTTGTTAGGAGCCAGTGATTTTATGGTGAAGGCTCCCTTCTTCCTTGAGGGTGGAATCCTTGGCTTCTTTGGTGCTACACTTTCAGTCCTTCTCATTGTGGCTCTCGAGACAGCTTTAAACTACTTTCAAATCATTGACTTGCCTGTTAGAATATTGAATCACCCCGAGCTCATTCTCGGTTTATTGGTGTTTGGTGTTTGTCTATCTTCATTGGGTGTTTTAAAGGCAGTCAGAAGAATGCTGCGTTTTGTCGCCTGACCCAAAAACCACAAAAAGAAACATTTGAGCCAATTCTCCGTTTTCAAATCGTGATTTCGTCCATGCAGGATAGGTTTGAGCTAAGCATTAATCAAGCCCTATATCCCTTATATACCAACTCTTTGCGCATTTAAAATCTTGTATTAACTGACCCCTAAAATTATTATGTTCGGTTATGAATTGGGTGAATAAACAAACACGTCTGGAGCTCAAGGAGCGTGAGGAAAAAGTCCTGAAATGGCTCGTCCGAGATTATGCCATAAACGGACATCCCGTCGGTTCCTCCAGGCTTGTAGCCATGGATTATTTTAAGGTGGGATCAGCAACTTTACGCCATGTCTTAAGTGACTTAGAATCAGGTGGATACCTGCTACAGCCTCATACATCGGCTGGTCGAATACCCACTGACAAAGGGTATCGCTATTTTGTAGATCGACTTATGGAATGTGAAACCCCAGAGCAAGAGATCCTCAAAGATTACGAATCCACCTTCGAGCATATTAGTCGTGATCTGGATCGTCTGATCAAGAATACCGCTCAATTTCTCGGTGATATGTCCCATGCGTTGGTTTTGATGTCACGTCCTCAAGAGCGTGCAACCAGGATTAGATCTATCGCGCTGCATGAGTTAGATAGGGATTCTGTTTTACTCATCGTTCAGATGTCACTTGAGCAGGTGAAAACTATCGCCTTTGAGTTGGAAAGTACCCTATCCAGGACGGTTCTTAAGGAAGCAGAAAATATCCTCAACGACCTATTCTCAGGTCGAGATATCGAGGATGTTCAAAATCTGGTGGATGCAGATTCTTCGGAAGTGGCTCGCAAAAACCCAATTATTGATCAGATCCTAAAGAGTTTTAATAAAGTCCTTGGCTCCAATACAAATACTGATTATCGAACCTATGGCACTCACCAACTCCTCCAATATCCGGAGATGGCTGATCCCGCAAAGTTGGAGTTTCTCCTGGAAGCCATTGAAACTGATAGTCTGCAAAGATATTTACCAACCCCTCTTTATAGCGGCAAACCCAGTATTTTTATTGGCAGCGAACTTGGACAAAATATTTTTAGTAATATGTCACTGGTCTCAATTGCCTATACAGGGAATAACTGTAATGGTGAGATTCACATATTAGGTCCAACCAGAATGGAGTATGAGCGCATCATAGGATTGGCCGAATTTACCGCTGAAAAAATTGAAACCTTAATTAACACGAAATACATAAAGTGATATGACAACAAAGACTACGAGTAATGCAAAGAAAAAGACACCTGTTAAAAAGACAGCGTCAAAAATAAAAATGACAACCAAGGAAAAAGCCTTGACTCGTCAAATTGAGAAACTTGATGAAATGATTGATCACCTGGAATTAGAGCTAAGTGATCAGCAAGAACGGGTTCAAGCCGCTGAGGAGAAAATGCTCAGGGTTGTTGCTGAATATGAAAATGGCAAAAAGCGCGTCGAAAGAGAAAAAGAGCGTTCTCTCAAATTTGCCAAGGAGCGCGTTCTCATGGGACTTTTTCCAATCATCGATAATCTGGAAAGATCTGCAAAATATGAGTCTGATGAACCTGCAGAGGATGATACCCCTAAGGGTGTTCATCTCGTTTTGGATCAAATCAAGAAGTATTTAAAAGATACTGATGATGTTGAAGCTTATGATCCGATTAATGAACCTTTTGACCCGGAGTATCATGAAGCCATGGCTATGCAACCCTCAGAAGACGTGGAGTCTGGTGTTGTGATTGATGTATTCGAAAAGGGCTATAAATCTGGTGAGCGTGTATTGCGAGCTGCAAAAGTGGTCGTGAGTCAATAATTATGGCTAAGCGCGATTATTATGACGTACTGGGTCTTTCAAAAGGGGCTGATAAAGCTGATATAAAAAAATCTTATCGCAAAATTGCTATGAAGTATCATCCGGATAAAAATCCAGGTGATACTGAAGCAGAGGCAAAGTTTAAAGAAGCAGCAGAGGCCTATTCTGTTCTCAATGATGAACAGAAGAAAGCCCATTATGATCAATTTGGCCATGCACCTGAGGGTGGTATGGGTGGGAGTCCCTTTGATGGCTTTGGTGGCGGTGGCTTTGGTGTTGACCTTTCGGATGCCCTTAGAATCTTTATGGAAGGATTTGGAGGAGGTGGAGGAGGCCTGGGTGACATCTTTGGCGGTGGTGGTGGTCGCAGTCGTGGTAGAGCCAAGGGATCAGATCTTAAAATCAAGCTCCCATTGACTCTCGAAGAAATAGCGGCTGGTGTAACCAAGAAGATGAAGGTTAAACGGTTTGAGACATGTTCTGATTGCGATGGCAGCGGGGCACGTGATCGAGGCGGGAAATCAAATTGTACAGTATGTCAGGGACGCGGTGAAGTCCAACAGGTCTCGCGTTCAATGTTTGGACAATTTGTTAATATTCAACCCTGCTCCAATTGTGATGGAACCGGGGAGGTAATCGCTCACCCCTGTAAATCTTGTCATGGAGATGGTAGAGTAAGAACCGAATCTGTTGTATCTGCAAAGATACCTGCCGGTGTTCATGCTGGAAATTATATGACACTCAGGGGAGAAGGCAACTCTGCACGACGAGGTGGACAACATGGTGACCTCATCGTACTCATCGATGAAAAAGAACATGATATGTTCATCCGCGATGAAGACAATATCTATCTCGAGCTGGTTTTGGATATGTCCCAGGCAGTCATGGGAACGGAACTGGAAATTCCCACGCTGACAGGTAAAGTAAATTTGAAAATCCCTGCTGGTACACAGTCTGGAAAATTATTGCGACTTCGTGGTAAAGGGATTCCTCGTATCAATAGTCATCTCGTCGGTGATCAGATGGTTAAAATTCAAATTGAAACCCCACGAAAACCCAACAAACAAGAGCGGGAAATCTATCAAAGACTTGCAGACTATTATGGAGGTCGGAGTAAGGGTGGTAGTATCTTTAGAAAAATAAAATCCTTACTATGATGAGGCAGGAAACTTGCTAAATTTTACCCGCCAAGAACGCTTTGTAATATATTTTTTGGTGGTCACCTTGGGAATTGGGGCAATTCTGAAATTGGTCAGGGATAAACGCCTTGAAACACAGTTAAATCCTGAGCGTTTTTACAAAGAAGAGCAAGTTTTTAAACGGATAGCTCAACAGATAAACTCAAATGAGAAACCGTTAATTGACAACAATGATTCAGTAGGATTAATTGCTGATGAAAGTTCAGCCTCAGATCCAGCCCAATCAATGCTGGAATTGATAAACATTAATACGGCTGATGTTAACAAGCTTTCTGAATTGCCGGGTATTGGTCCTGCAATTGCAAAACGAATTAGAGCTTATACGGATCAAAATGGTCCTTTTAAGAATAAAAAAGATATCGTCCTGGTAAAGGGCATCGGTAAAAAAATATATGCCCGCATTGAGGGTTTAGTTACAACAGAGTAATCGAGGAGGACTCGTGAGTAAAGATGTTTTCGCCAATCATAGAACCAATACGGTAATAATAATTGTACTGATCGCCCTTTTTGTGAGTGTGATCTACCTTCCAAAAACCATCTGGGATTATGAGGCTGAACTTCGTGACGAATCACGCTTCCGGATGAACACAGTTAGTCTGGCTGAAAAGCTTCATTATCAATTAACCAAAGCTTACACAACAGATACTGAACAATTAGTTCTGGTAGTAAATTCTGTCAGGGATAGCCTCCTTGCGGCACAGCTGGACACAAATTATAGTTACTATGGTCCTCAAAAGATCGCTCTGCCTGCCAAATCTATTCCAGTGAACTACTCAGATGAATATGTGCAACTATATAAAGAACTGCATCTATCCCTGTTTAAAAGCTTAGAACCCAACCATGCCATGGCACCAGAGTTGGTTGACGTTCTACTGGACTCTATTAAGACCTTGTTTGATGCCGGAAATTATAGCGGTGAACAATCCATGGAGATTGATAGCACCCAGCTCAGTTTTGTGGTCTCAGACAAATATGATATCCTCTACCAGAACATTAAGACCTCTATGTTCAATGCTCTGACTTCAAGTTATACAAAATATCCCAATTTCTCAAACCCATTGGTTGATGCTGTTATGGATAGTCTGGAGAAGAATCCAGAACTTTCAGGTCGTGTTGATTTCGCAGACATTTATGATGGTGAAGTTCAAGTTGACTTTATCATTCCTATGAAATTTGAAGAAAACCTAGGGAAAACACTTGAAGCATTAAAAAAACAATTTGTTGTAGACTCCTATGATTCAGCTACTTATGGAGATACACTTCTGGATATGGCTCTTGAAGAGTTCATCATCCTGAACGATACGTTAGAATTCATGCCTGAACAACTGACGCTGATGTACATTGACCCCTATGATACGCTTGAAATGGAAGTAGAAATCCCAATCGAGGTTAAAGTTGATGATATGGCTGATGCCCTAGCAAAACGGAGAAATACACTATATCGCCAGTTAACTGGTTACCCTGAACCCAGTGATTTCATTGCTGAGCAGGTCATAGCAGTTGCTATAGATTCAATGCATTCACCCAATGCAGGTTTGGATTCACTCCACTTGAATATTGACCTGACAGATGCCGTATTCTCTATCAATATTCGCAGTAATATTTATGACTACTTTAACAAAGTCAGTCTAGAACACGCGTACTATCAGACTTCAGTTAATTTAACTGATCTGGATTGGGAGAAGGCTGCCATTGAAGTTGTAGAATATGTCGGTGATAAACTGATCAAAAAATCAGACTTCAAAAAATGGCAAACGGTTTCAGTTGAAGCGGACACCTTTTATGTAAACATTTTTGACAACTTCTTGCGTAAATATGATGATATGAATCTTAAGCTTGCAGAAAAACTTACCGGTGAGTTCAACAATCGTCATGAATATGCCAGAATGCTGGTCGCTGAAGCTCAACATTTGGCCAGTGTCGATACCCTTGACTGGAGTGGTTCTCAGCTCATTGAGATTCCTGCCGATACTGTCCTGATAGATGTTTTCCCAACCTACCTTTCAGAATATGACACTACTTTCACCATTGCTCGTGATACTGTTGTCCAGATTGATGATAGTACATTTAATGGTGTCTGGTATCGTGACAGAATTGGTGTCACACAGGAATTTTTACTTGATACTCTGAGTTTTCTTGTACCCACCGCAAACTCTGAATACAAATACATTTTTGGCGGCACAGACAGTGTCAGGTCTCTTAATGTGATTGAGAAGAGTGATACTGCCAGAGTTGAGAAAGTATTCCTGGGTATGGACACCTATGTAATGGTTTTTGGCGAAGACAGTCTCATGGAAAACCTATATCGTATCACAGATATGTTCTCTGATGTTGATTCTGTTCAAATAGACAGTCTCACAGTAGTCTCCGATGAATTTGTCGCAGGTGACAAAGAGAAAGATCTGTTTATGTCCAAGGATTCCTTTGGTGGATGGCAGGATACTCTCATCAGTAAAAAATATGTGAAGAAACAACTGTTCTCACATTATCATCTTACCAAGGAACATACACAGTGTAGTGTCACTGAATTACCTTATCGTATAACGGTAAGAAATAATGTAAACCTGGCTATTGAATCACCCATTCGCACTCCAATCGAAACCAGACGCTATCTGTTCTTTACCCAGATTGATTCGAGTCATGGTAACATTTCAGATGGAGAAGAAAGCTGGGCTAAATAATAGGCTGACATACTATGCTGGCGATTCATATCTCTCATGACACGTTAAAGTATGCCCAATTGGTAAATTTTAAGGGCACACCCTTTATCGAAAGTCTTGGTAAAGTAAGCCTGAAAGAGGGCCTGCATATTCCTGATATGTCAAACACTGAAGTCGTTATGGCTTTAGCAGATAAAATCGCAACTATCCGTAACTCAGCAGAGTTTCCCGATAATACGACACATGTCGTAGTAGATAGTGACTGGTTCCCAGCTGGCGTTCATCAGGTTGATGGCGTACTTAGTGGTGGGGATCTGGATAAGTATCTCAAGTGGTATATGCGAGAGATGTTGGAAGGCGCTATCTCTAAATATTCACTGGTCCATCAGGAATTGAATCGTTCCGAGGACAATGTTGTGGAGTATCTCTCCATGGCAATTCCAGACGAATTAGATGATTGGCTTAAGAAGATATTTGCTCCATCTGAACTTGAACTGAAGAATGTGATTACAGAAATTCAAGCAATTGGCAATGTGCTTTCAGCCAGCAAATTAATGGATTCTGATGGTGGTATTCAGATGATTCTCGAGAACAGAGATGGTATAATTCACTGCCACTTGTATCAAAACCAGGAATTTATTGGACTCTTTCAAGGGTCGTTAAACTGGGATTTTAAAATTACCCTGGACCATATTCGTGGAAATCACAAACTTATCGGGCAGATAAAAGATGCGCTGGAAAAGGCTGTTAAGGGTAAGGCTGATCCCGATAATGTTGTCACTAATATTTTCTACTATACGTCTTCAGGTGATTCAACCCTACTCAATAACTTGAAAAGATATGAGAATAGTTGTCAGCCACTCAATTTGGTTGATCATTTCAATTTCCGAGATCCTGAATTTGATAATGTGGATGAATACGCCGTTGTCCTAGGTGCATTAAACGCTGAGATACAGGAACGCTTCAATGAAAATTGATCTCAGAAAAGACAGAGGCATCCTGGATGCAAAGAAGTTTCTAGCGTCCGAATCCCCACTAGAACCTGAAATGTCAGAAGATGAACTTCTCGTAGAAACACTCAAGAAGAGACGTTTAAGCCAAAAGTCTCAAGCGAACGAAAAGTCAGATCAACCTGTAGACGGTTCGGATAAAAAGACTGTACCCAAATCAAAGAAGAAAAAAGATTCAAATCGATCTCTTGTTCGAGAGATGTTTCTGCTTCTGACAATGGTGGCTGTCACTGCCTATTATATGCATGACAAAGGTATACTTTTTACTTCCATCGAAATTGCTAAAGTATATGTCCTCGATTTTATCGGTATTGATCAATCTGAACCTAAAGATGAAGATGCTGAGTATTATGATGAATTCTTCGAGTCTCAAGATGAGGTACTTTCTGAGGACGTGTTTAACGAGTTGATGCCTGTGACACCAGCCATAGCAGCTCTGGCAGATTCAATTGCTGCTCTTGATCCAGATTCACTCTATCCTGAACCCTCTGAAGTCTATGATTCGTCTGTCTCCATTACTGATTCTGAAGTATATGAAGAATATCTACCCGTATCTACAGAACCCATCGAATTGTCTGATGATGATATTTCTATCATCAATAACAGATCTTTACTCATCATGCTCACAGAGATATTACAAAATTACCCATCTGAACATGGTGAAGGTCATCTCTTTCTTAAGCGAGACGGTTTGACGATTTCAGCTCCACGCGGTGGAGAATGGGTGGCTGAGATCAAAGCTGTTCTCGATAAATTTGTTCTGGGGAGTTTTAAGGAAGATTACAGCACGGGATCTGCAAACATTTCATCGAAATTTGAAATCATCATGAATGCAGAAGAAGATTTTGAAGCTGTGATCCTGGACGAAATGAAATTGTTAGACGTGCTGGCTCATCCGTTTACAGATTTTCTGAAGAAAATTGTGATCGACCTTCCGCGAGGCGTTGATGATAACCCGGCTGAATTGACCTTCGAAGGGTCATCTCAAATTATACAATACATTCTGTCATCATGGGCTGAATCCAGAAGTAATTACCTGGTCAGGTCAATAGATATAGAATTTGAAGGTGACAAACTGATCCTCAAATTTGGCGTCATCTTTTTCAATTACACACCATGACACGCATCATATCCGGGGAATGGAGAGGACACTCTCTTCCACATCTGAAAACCGGATCAGTAAGACCTACCACAGATCGAGCAAGAACCATTCTTTTTGATACGCTACGGGATGTCCGAGGATTTTCAGTGCTTGATTTGTATAGTGGGACTGGGGCACTTGGATTTGAAGCCCTAAGTAGAGGAGCTGATTCCTTAATATCCATTGATCGAGATGCAAAATACATAAAAGAACAACGAAACTGGATAGCCGACCGAGAGAAAACTTTCAAAGCATATGTGGGTGATGTGGAATCCCAACTAAAAAAAATAGATCAGAAATTTGACCTCATCCTGGCAGATCCACCCTATGCAGATGGAATAAGCCAATCATTGATTAGCTTAATAGAATCACACGCTCACGCTGACACTCTTTTTGTGTTTGAAAAATCAAAACGGGATGAAGCCAGCATGGATTCACAACATTTTGAGTTGTTCAAAGAAAAAGTGGTTGCAGAAACAAGAATTCAAATATATAAGGCGCACGGATTATGAAAAAGCGACTAGCTATATACCCTGGAACATTCGACCCCATTACTCTGGGCCATCTGGATATCATTGAAAGAGCTGTCTCCGTCTTTGATGAGGTGGTTGTATCAGTAGGTAGGAATATCGGGAAACAGCCCTTATTCTCTGTAGAAGAACGTATAGAGATGATTGAGAAAACGACAGCTCATCTGTCAAATGTCCGGGTAACATATTTTGACGGATTGATTGTCGAGTACGCTAAGAAATTGAACGCAGTTGCCATGATCCGTGGTTTACGCGCCATGTCTGATTTCGAATTCGAATTTCAGATGGCCCTGGTCAACCGTACGTTATACCCTGACCTGGTTCAAGTCTTTCTCATGCCACATGAGGCCTACACACATTTGAATTCAACCATTGTAAGAGAAGTCTCCAGTTTTGGTGGTGACATTAGCGCGTTTGTCACGCCATATGTAGCAGATGTGCTCCATAAGAAGTTTTATCGTAGTTCTGAAAAATAAGGTTTTAATGTATGCCCACTTATGAATATGAATGCCTGAGTTGTGGGACTCGTTTTGATACATTTCAAAAGATGTCAGATTCACCCCTTGATAAATGTGTTCAATGTCAGGGGAGTGTCCGTCGATTGGTCAGTGGTGGGAGTGGTTTGATATTTAAAGGATCAGGATTCTATATCACCGACTACGCCAAGGGCAAAGGCTCTTCTGGTAGCGAGACTAAATCTCCTGGTACAAAAAAGAAAACATCTACAACATCAGATAAAAAGACTCAACCCAAACAAGAGTCTAGCAAAAAATCTTCATAGATAGAATCCACGACCTGTCTGATCTTCTACTCTGTTTTAACGCTTACTAAATTTCAAAATTATCTGGAATGGTGGCATATTTTGGAATGATTATGATGCCATCTTTGATGACTACTGTCTCACTCTGATATTCACTCAAATTATCCTTGTTGATCAGCTTTACATTTTTTCCGATACGAACATTTTTATCAGCGATGACGTTCTTGAGAACTGAGTTTTCACCGATCCCCATAGGCAGAGTGGCTTTTTCGTTGGTGTCATCGTAAAAATCTGCCCCCATAAAATAAGCTCGATCCAATTGAACCCCATCACAGATAATACTACGGATTCCAATAATTGAATCCTTCACTGTAGCATTACCGATTTTACATCCCTCAGAAATGATAGAATGATCAATTCTGGCACCACGAATTTCGCTACCTGGTAAAAATCGTTGTCGGGTATAGACTGGATTATCTTCATTATAGAATGTGAAGTGAGGTTTCTCTTTGGTTAAGGCGATGTTTGATTCGAAAAATGTTCTAATGGTTCCAATATCTTCCCAGTATCCCTGAAATCGAAAAGCAGTTGTTTTTAAGGTTTCAATAGAATGGGGGATAATGTTTTTCCCAAAATCATCACCCTGGATTTTAAGTACCTCAGTCAATACCTCCTTATTGAAGATATAGATACCCATAGAGGCTAAGACCTTTTTCTCGCCGTTGATCATGTCAGCCAGTTCATTGATTAAATCTTCACCCTGTGGCTTCTCCACAAAGCGAGTGATTTCATCCTTTTCATTGGCTTTCAACACCCCTAGTTCCGAGGCGGTTGAAGTTGGCATTGGTCGAACGCCTACCGAGACATCTGCACCTGTAGCCAGATGATGGTCAAAAAATTCAGAATAATCCATTTTGTAGAGATGATCACCAGCTAAAATGATATAGTGTGTAGCATTCATCTGCTCAAAACGATCCCAATAGGATCTAACTGCATCAGCTGTCCCTTGAAACCAATCTTTGTTCTTGGCTGTTTGCTGGGCAGCCAAAATTTCGATATCCCCTCCAGAATAGATATCAAATTTGTAGGTCCGTGAGATGTGTCTATGCAAAGAGGTTGTATTGAATTGAGTCAAAACATGAATCAAATTAATGCCTGAATTGATACAATTGCTGATAGGTACATCTATAAGGCGATATTTTCCACCAATATGAACTGCAGGTTTCGCGCGGTAAGAAGTGAGCGGTGATAATCTTTCTCCACGGCCTCCACCCAAAATGATTGCTCCCAAGCGTACCTTCGACTGTTTCACCCCAACCTCACTTTCATGATTTATACAAATTATAGTACTGTTTAGCTGATTGATCCCAGGAAAAATCCTCTGCCATAGCTCTTTGAATCAGAGAGGACCATTGGTCCTCGGACTTAAAGACCTGCAGCGTACGTTTCATGGCGTTTCTGAGTGCATCTAACTCATAGGGCTCAAATACGAATCCCGTCCCATCATTACCTTTATAATCTGACACTGTATCACCCAGACCACCTGTACGATTAACGAGCGGAATCGTACCATACCGTAGGCTGTACAATTGATTTAAGCCACAAGGTTCAAAGCGACTGGGCATGAGGAATATATCTGAACCGGCTTCTATTAGATGAGCGAGAGGTTCATTGAAACCAGCATCAAATGCAATCCTACCAGGATGCTTCTGTTGTGCTGATTGCAATTGATCAGTAATAACCGGGTCTCCAGATCCCAGAAAGACAAATTTTGCACCTAAGGCAACAAACTCATCCAACAAATCAACAATGAGTGGAAACCCTTTGTTCTCAACGAGTCTTGAAATGGACCCAAACAAGGGTGCATCAGTATCAGCATCCAGACCCGTCTCTTTTAATAGAGCTAGCTTGTTATCCATCTTGCCATGAATATTCTCGGCAGAATAATGATGGGGTGTGTACTGGTCTTTTTCAGGATTCCAATAGCTGGTATCGATTCCATTCACAATCCCTGAGAATTTGTGGATAGCTCTCTGAAGGATGGTATGGCTGTGTGCATCCACATTAATTCCCTCGATCAACTCTTTTGCATATCCCGGGCTAACGGTGGTTACTACATCACTGTGATCAATACCTTCCAGCAGAGCGCTAAAATTATCCCATTGTGTCCTGGTTAGGTGTTTGACAATTCCATCAGGTAAATTGGCACAGTCTGCTACTGAAAAATGACCATGATACAGAAAATTGTGGATGGTGAATACAGTTCGCGTAGAGAGGTCAGTATCTTTAAGGAGGAGCGGCAGCAATCCAGTATGATGATCATTACAATGCAGGAGATCAGCTTTAACAATTCCTCGAGTCAACACGTCCAGTACAACAAGCTGGAAGAAGAAGTATCGGATATTATTATCATCAAACCCCTCACCATTTGCTTTGGTATAGATGCCCTGTCGTCCAAATAGGGGAGCGCACTCAATAAAAATGACATGAGCGGTTGCATCGGGATCATTCAGTTGATGTAGGGCATAGTGGAAGGTCTCTTCCCCCATATCGATATGACCACGCTCGCCTGTGGCGAGGATATTGTGCTTTTCTGTATCTATTTGACCATAGAGAGGTGTGATGGTTGTAACAGAATCAAGATAGGGCGTAAGGGCTTCTGGAAGACTTCCTGCGACATCTGCCAATCCGCCTGCTTTTGAGAAAGGGGCGGCTTCGGCTGAGACAAAAACGAGATTCATAGAAAGAGTCTATTCACTGAAAGTAACTTTAGATAGTATGGGTAAATGATCTGAATATCCGCCATGGTACTTTCCGCTACGATACATGCGATATGGCCAGCCACTATATTTACCCTCAGATTCGATGAGATAATCCGGCATAAAGGTTTGAGTCGATTCAAATACCCATTCCCAATTCTTATTATCACGCATTCCCTGTGAAATGATAATTTGATCCAGGACTGTCCATTTTCCTCTGTATTTAATTGTACCGGCTTCAGGATTCACGTGGAGTCCCCATGTTGTATTGATCAGGTCGCCAGGTAGTAAATCAGGTCCAGCTTTTACGGCACGGAGCACTGATTGAAGTGAGGGATCACTGGGATAATCATTAAAGTCTCCCAATATCATGATGTCAGCACCTGGATCACTGATAAGAATGTTGTCAATTCTATTTCGCACTCTACGAGCAGCCGCCCGTCGCAATGGGTCAGTCACTTCTTGACCACCCCAGCGTGATGGCCAGTGATTAATAAACACATACAACGAAGGTGAACCTTGATTAGAGTTTATCTGAAATTGTGCTTCGATGATATCTCGCGTTTTTTCATCACCTGCGAGATAGACGGTATGAAAGTGTTGATTTACGAGTACAACCTGATCCGTATTAAACAGCAATGCACAATCAATCCCTCTTTCATCTGGAGATTCTTTATGCAGAATCTCCATCCCAGTTTTGAGAAAATCATCATTGAATCTGGTGAGTACATCAAGATTCTCGATTTCCGCCAGACCTAAAATTGCCAGATCACCATTTCTACCCATTTCTCGAATAACTCTGGAGAGGTCATTAAACTTCTTGACCAATCGTTCTTCAGTCCATTCGTATTTACCAGAGGGTGTAAAGTCATCATCCCTGATCAAAACGGCATCTGTGGTATCGAAGAGGTTCTCTACGTTCCAGAATCCAACCTGCAGCTCGGTTTGTTGTGCTGTAGCCTCAGTCACCCAAAAGATGATTGAGAGGAATAAGATGCAGAGTTGCTTCGCAGACATTACATCTCTTTTTCCGCAAGGAGCTCACGGCCTTCAACAAAGATTCCAGATTCGGCAAGATCCTTAGTCATATAAACGACTCCATCTTCATTATGTGGCTCTGCAAAGGTTGAGTGAACAGATTTTAAACCACCCATCCATTTTCTCTTATCCATGACATAGACAAGATCACCAACATTTGCATTCATGGATTCCATATCTTGCTTTGAAAAGCGCATAACACCTTCACCTGTGTCATCCAGTTTCCACTGAACCAGAACATTTTCACCTTCAAGGTCATTTGGCTCACTTCCCTTAAATTGCTTGCGAGCCAGTTGGATTGAACTTGCAGTAAGACCCTGAGTGTTTACTTCTTCATCATAGTGAACAAAATAGGTCACGGTCAATGGAACGATGGCAATTACAGCGAGTGCAGAGATTACCTGGATGGAAATACCTGCGATTCCAAAGAGGACAACAGAGAAGAGAATGATCGCGACTGCTAGTAAAGTATTCATGATCGTCTTATCATTTGCCTTTTTTCTCATATTAGCAACAAACCCGATTTGGAATTTTGTTGTATATGCAACCACAACTCCCACACCGATACAGACGAGAGTATTATAGAGAGCTCGTATGTATGAATAGGGGTGGGCTTCATTCATTTCAATTCCATGGTCAAAAGGAGCAATTAAAATTCCAGGATATCTTGCACCAAGAATCATTAATGCCACACCACCAACAAAGGTAGTAATAACTGCTGAGGCTGAAAACCGCTTCCAGAAAACACCGAGGAAGATTCCAACCACCAATGGAGGGGTGAGGGTCGAGTGGAAAAAGCCGTGTGCTTCATAAACTGTTGGGAAGTTTTTAAAAGCCAATACTGCTAAGACACCGAGTATGGTTACAACAATAGAGGCATAGCGAGCAGCACCTAGCTCCTTACGATCACTTTCTGCAACCGTACCATATGACTTTTTCAGGAATTGACGAACGGGTCGATGAACATCATTGATATAGATGGCTGCGGTCGCATTGATAAGGGTATCAACTGTACTCATAAGAGCAGCAGTTAATGCAGCCATGATGAATCCAAACATACCAGGGCTGGAAATAATATTTGCCACGACGACAAATATCTGATCTGGAGAAACTGATGGACTGACAATTTCAGGGCTTGCGACAGAAATTGCTTTACCAACCCAGCCTGCATTGCCAACGACAATAGCAGATATAGGTAGGACAAATAAGATATTAATTCCAGCTGCTTTACGACCCTCATTGACATTCTTACAAGCCATAAAACGCATGATCAATCCCTGGTTCATAAATAAGAAACCGATCGAACCAGCAATGGCATCCTGCCAGAATATTCCCACAAAGTTGAAATTGGAGGGCTGATTAAAGTCCGCCATGGGGAGTTTCCATTCTGTTGGCAAAAGATTCCAGAAAACATCAAATCCACCCAGATAGGTAATCCCAAAAAAGAATAAGAGCAGACCGGCAAATAGAAGAATAAATCCCTGGAGCAGGTCAGTAAAAATGACGGCAGTCTGCCCGCCAAAGGTGATGTAGATACCGGTAATTATTGCAATGACGATGATTGCCCCCATAAGGGTTACAGGGATTGTCATGCCAAACAGCATAAACGCACTCGGTAACATGGGAATAACTGCTTTACCCAGCGTGAGAAATCCGATACCGATATAGCCTATCATATAAAGGAGTAATAGAATAGTCGCTATAAATCGTGAGGAAGGGCTGAATCTCTTCTCAAAATATTCTGGAATTGATCTGATTTTTGAATAAACAATAATTGGTAGCCAGCCAAACATAAAGAATGCGATAAAGAACCAGTCATTCAAGTATGTCATTGAGGATGATATTCCATGCTCAAAACCTTTTGCTGAATATTTCACGAAGCTATGGCTACCGACACCTGTTGCAACGATGGACATGGTAATGAGCCACCATGAGAATCGACGACCACCAAAAAAGAAATCCGAAGTATTCTTGGTATATCGTCCGAAATAGCTACCAAAAAGCATTATGGCTAGAAAATATACCACCATAACCACCCAGTCGGTGGTAGTTCCAATACTATGAAACGTCTGCATTATGCCCTAGCTCCTTTTCCAAATCTTAACGTTACAACAATAAACACCACAACCATAGCCATCAAAATATAGAAGACTGCATAGGGAGAGATACTTCCAAGCGCCGCCAATGTCATCAGAGCGTGCATGCTAAGATACCATACAAAACCAAATATTAAGATCCACATCCACTTCTTATGTTTTGCACGTTTAAGGTCAAATGCACCAGCTTTTGTAGTGATAATAATTCCAGCAATAAACAAAATCCCGCCAAGTCCATAGAGGTAAATGAAAGGGAGCCAGGAATGTGAAAATAAGTTCATGATTACTCCTTTAAAATGTGAGAAAACAAAATAATTTTCTACTCAGATATTCAAACTGAATTCGTTCTGGAAAACAGATGGAAACACAGAAAAAGGGACTTTCTAGCACCCTTTTGTGGACTATTATAGAACGATGAGTAGTGAAACCAAAAAGGTCGCATTTCATACGCTGGGTTGTAAGCTCAATTATGCTGAGACTTCCACAATTGCCCGGCAGTTTGTTGGTGCAGGTTACGAGAAAACTGAATTTGGAAATCCTGCTGATCTGTATGTTATAAATACGTGTTCTGTGACTGAAAACGCAGATAAAGAATTCAGAAAGATTGTCAATAAAGCCAAGCGGCAGTCGCCCGACTCAAAAATTGCTGTTATTGGATGTTATGCCCAACTAAAACCCGAGTTCATAGTTGAATCTTCAGCAGTGGATCTTGTACTGGGTACACGCGAGAAGTTTAACCTGCTTCAGCACATACAATTTCAGGATGAAACACATACACCTCAAATCATTCAAGACACTGAGCTCGATGAGATTCATGGCTGCATCCCTTCATATTCCATTGGTGATCGTACACGTTCCTTCCTGAAAATTCAAGATGGTTGTGATTACCCTTGTACTTATTGTACAATTCCACTTGCGCGAGGGAGGAGCAGGAGCCTGGAACCTACGGCTATTGTTCAACAGGCGAAAGAAATTGCATCGGGCGGGGTGAAGGAAATAGTCCTCACAGGTGTAAACGTTGGTGATTATCGTTATTCTGATGATATAGTTCTTTTTGATCTCCTAAAACGCCTGGATGAAATCGAGGGGATTGAGCGAATTAGAATCTCATCTATTGAACCCAATCTACTCACAGATCCAATCATAGAATTCATCCCGAAATCTCGTACCATTCTACCACACCTCCACATTCCGCTTCAGTCTGGATCAGATAAAATACTGGGACTGATGAAACGTAGATATCATGTCGATGTTTTTACTGATCGTATAAATACAATTAGATCTATCATGCCCGAGGCTGGTATCGGAGTAGATGTGATCGTCGGATTCCCTGGTGAGGGTGAACAAGAATTTATGGAAACATACGATTTACTTGAATCACTGGATATTAGTTATCTTCATGTATTTACATATTCTGAGCGACCAAATACTGCTGCCATCGAAATGCCAAATCCTGTTGGAGTTCCCCAACGCAAGGATAGAAACAAACGACTCACAGAACTTTCCGACAAAAAGAATCTTTCCTTTGCCCTGCGACAAATTAATTCTACCTCCAGGGTATTATTTGAGACCCAGCGCGAAGGGCAATTAACAGGAATGACTGAGAATTATTTAAAAATATATGTACCGAGTCATTCGAGTGACTTATTAAATACAACAGCTGCTGTTGAAATTACCGGAATGACTGAAAATAAATTAATGGGGCGTGTTTG
>JAERTJ010000213.1 GCA_016844945.1 Fidelibacterota bacterium
CGCTTATGGTTGTTGTGTTGATGGCTGCCGCAGACAGACTGGGAGTAGATACCAGTTCTTTCCTGGCAATTTTTGGTGCGGCTGGTCTGGCAGTGGGTTTAGCCCTCAAAGATTCTCTGGGAAATTTTGCCAGTGGTGTCATGTTAGTGTTTTTCCGTCCGTTCAAAATTGGGGATGTTGTCACTGCAGGGGGAGTCACTGGAAAAATCGAGAGTATCAGCGTCTTTAATACTATCTTTCTCACATTTGATAACCAACGTATGATTGTTCCCAATGGTCAAATCACCAATGGTGTTATCACGAATATCAATGCCAACCCAACTCGTCGGCTTGATCTGGTTTTTGGTATCGGATATGAGGATAACATCCTCACTGCCAGAGCTATATTTAAAAATATTTTAGAAGCGGATGCTCGTATCCTGGAAGATCCCGCACCAGCTGTAGTGGTTTCTGAGCTGGCAGATAGCAGTGTGAATTTCTTTGTGAGACCCTGGGTCAAAACTGAAGACTATTGGGATGTGAAGTTTGACTTGACTGAGAAAATCAAGTTGGCACTGGATGAAGCTGGTATCAGCATTCCTTATCCCCAGACCGATGTGCATCTTCATCAAATAGAAAAGTAAAGGATTCGATCTTTTTGTTTTATGGATAAGCACCGTGTTTTTTGGGTATTGTTCGGCTTTACCCTACTGATCATTATTGGAATGCAGGTAAGCGGAGCTCCCCTGGTAACTGAAGCCGCTCCAGGTGGCATCATTACTTTTGAGCTTGTTGGGTCACTCGAAGGAAGTCAGGAGATCATCCAATCGTGGCAGGGTCAGCCCATGGTCTGGGCAGGTGTCAATATGGGGCTTGATTTTTTATTCCTGGTTTTCTATTCCATGTCCATCGCCTTGGGCTGCATACTCATAGCTGACAGATTCAATCACCTCAATATCATTAAGAAAATTGGCATAGGTGCTGCTATTGCCATTTTTATTGCTGCCGGTCTTGATGTTTTAGAAAATATTGCCCTGATCAAACTGCTAACAGGCTCTACCAATGCAATGCTTCCACAAATTGCCAGGTGGTGTGCCATACCGAAATTTACCCTAGTATTGCTTTCTATGCTTTATGTACTCAGTGGAACAATTGGAGTTCTATATAAAAAAATCATCCCCTAGCGGAGATGATTTTTATAATCTATATTTCTTAATGATGAATTAAGATTTGGTGATTGCCTGTCGTAGTTCGGTACGCAGTTCTAAAACCACTTTTACATAATTTTTCGAAGGGTTGTATTTATAGACAGCCCGCCAGTTTGCTGAATTCTCAGAGAAATCAGTACTGCCAATTTGATATTTACCTCGTTTTAGTAAATAATTGGCAATGCTGGCCATAACGTCAGCCCATTCAAAAGGTTCGCGGACACCATCGCCGTCCATATCTACAGCATAGCTTTTAAAGCTGGTGGGCATAAACTGTCCATAGCCAAACGCTCCGGCATAGGATCCTTTTACGTCATGGGGACCCAAACCATCCACGCGACAAATCATGAACCATGCGACCATTTCATCCTCTGCCCATTTTGCCCGGCGGGGAATATTATGAATGATCGTATGCAGTGAGTTGAATACGGGATAGGATGAGGCGTACAGACCATACTGGGTTTCCACACCTACAAAGCTGAGAATCAGGTAGGGATCAACCCCGTACTTGTTGGCAACACTATGGAGTAACTCTGAATGTTCATTGTAGAACTTTACGCCACCATCAATACGCTTGGTGTTTACAAAAATACGTCGATAGTTGGTATAATCCATTCTCTCGGCTGGCTTTGCAAAGCGCTTTGAGATATTGGGTTCAATTTTGATGCCTGAGTTTGAAAAGACCTGCCAGGCATAGGCAGCAGGGACACCGCTGCGACGGAGTCGTTTGACAACCCGTCCATATACCTGACGCGCCTGTTCATTTTTAGCAATGAGATTAACCATATCCTTCTCCACCTGATCCGACCAGCTGGCAGGTGCGGATCCAAGTTTGGAATCTCGGTCAGCGTACACAAAGACACTGGTCAGCAGAAATAGAATGGTGAGTGTTATTCTCATACTTCTCATATAATTATTATCGGTCACGAATCCAAGTTACTTTAGAACTGTAATTTTTCGTGTGATCGAGATATCATTGGCACTCATTTTTACCAGATATAGTCCCGAAGCCATTTGAGATGCATTCCAGCGTGTCACATGGTGTCCTGCTTCCATGGATCCACTCAACAAATGAGCAACTTCCTGTCCCTTGACATCATAAACCCGGATATCAATGTTGGCATTTGCTGCCAGGGTGAATGGAATTGTAGTCCAGGGATTAAAGGGGTTGGGATAATTAGGCAGGAGTGCAAACTCTACTGGGTGTTCAACGTCTCCACCGTCAATTGCAAGGTAGTCGCGACTCACAACCCTAAGGTCATCAATATAGTAAACACCTGTTGCTGGTTGGCCTGCCACATGGGTTAATTGAATACTATCAAACTCCAGGGTACCATTGAGTGTTCCATCACCGATCCAGGTCCCTGTTCCATCATTAGACATATCCCAACTAACCAGGCGCCAGCCCACCCAGTCAATGGTGTACCAGGGGCTTACTTCGTGGGCGCCAGAAGCATTGATATTATCATCAACACAAAACCTGAACTGGTTGCCGTTACCATCCCCAAAGATGAAGGCTTGCATGATTTTGCTGGATGTGAAATGTACATTCCGGGGTGAGCCGCCACCCAGGTACTCGCGTAGCAGCCATGAGCCGGCACTCTCGTTCCAGGCATAATTAAGTTCCATGGAGGTGTTGCTACCAATGTTCTGAGCGGTCAGTGTGGTATTCGCAGAGACTGTGGTCAGGTCAGCATCGATGCCAGAAGTACTTCCACTACCAGAAGGTGGCCACCAGTTGGAATTCACGCCCCCTTCGAAATTATCAATGTTTGTAACGAGATAATCAAAGTCTGAGGTTGTAAATTCAATAGTATACTCACTAGACTGCATGTTGCCGAACATATCCTGAAAACCAGGTAGAATACGAACCTGATAGGGTTCGCTACTTAATAAATCATTCATTGCGTACAGGACGAGAACACTCTTTTCATTCAAAACGTGATGTTCTAAAACAGTTTCCTGAACCTGCTGGTCATAACTGCGCTCTAGAATCACACGATCTGGGGCTCCATTGTCAAAATAGATTTCTTCATCCCAGATAATGTTAAAAATCGGTCGGAGATCAACCATATCAGATTCATGCGCAGGATAGCTGTCCTCTATAACGGGGGCGAAAAAGTCCTGAGATCCCGTTCTAAATGAAACACTCCAGTCATCCCCGGTAACACCATCCTGATTGCCATCAAGGTAATATCCGGCTGCATCCTTAGCAGTCCCGGCCAGGGTAATGGTATAATCGGTTAAAAATTCCATAGAATCTGCCAGGATATAAGCCATGCGCTTCGAATTGGTTGTGAAATAGAAATTGCCCTCAACAAATGGTACAATACTAAACGCTTCTTCTACAGAAGTTCTATCCATGGTTTTTGAAAAATCAAAAAATGGAATCTCCCAGACGGAATAGGAGGTATCCCCTGGTTCTGGTTGGGATGCGACAATAATGGGTGGGGACGTGTTTGCCAAAAGGAAGTTAGACATGGTTGTGTGATTAGCTGTAACAATAGCCTCACTTGTATCAGGAGCATATCCAGGGGCAGAAACCATCACCTGGTAGGTGCCAGGTGTCAGGCTATCAACTTTGAAGTACCCATTGTTATTCTCGCCACCATAATAAACATGACCACCGGGTTCGATGGTTACATGTAAGTTATTAACAGGGAGCCTGTGGTCGCCCAGACTCGCCATTGAAAAATAGCTAACTCCATTTTCAGGATCCCTTACCAGACCAGCAATGGCACCCGTGGAAAAACCAGGTTGGCCAAAATACTCCAGATAACTACGAGCCAGGGCTGTGGCTTCGTGTTTGCGGTAATCCAGATTCATCAAGCGCCATGATTCAGGTATATAGTCATGGAAAGAACCTTCAGAAATCGTTGCAGGCATGTTGGCAGGAACAAGAACGCCGTAACCATAGGTCCAGGTTGGGTTTAACGTTAAATCACCATAAACAACAGCGTGGGTAGTATTATTAACATCGTGGATCAGGGGTGACATAATATTTGCCATGGTGCGTGCCAGAGGAAAAGTCGGATCGTCATTGGTACCGTTATAGATAACCATGGCATAATTGGCGGTTCCATTCCAGCCATTGCTGTGATTGCTATTGAAATAGTCCGCATTAAATGCATTCGCGACACCTGCTCTCTCTGATAGAGATAGATCGTCTGTGGTTCCATTATTTCCAGTACGTGTGATGGCAACCTGGGCACCCAGACCCAATAGAATATCCCTGAGCTCAAGACCTTTTGTGAGATTTGACTCTGATTCCCAAAATCCAGTTTCCTCCATAAAGCGATCATCACCTTCATGTCCGGCATGTCCTGGATCGATAGCAATACGAACCCCGGTGAGGGTTTGAGCATAAGTGAATGAAGCCAGTATGGTGAGGATAAGTATTAGTTTCTTCATAATATCCTCCTTAGTCCACGATCTGAATTGCAGTTTCGAAGATTTCACCGCGGAGGGTGTGATACACAATGTGTGAACCATCCGGTGACCATTGAGGATACATCTCGATTCTGTCTGAAGTCTCTGTGATCATCCAGGCCTGACTTCCATCTGCGGTAACGACCCATATTTCTGAGGCGGTATATCGGACACCATCATCTTCATCCACCATGTAAACCAGGAATTCACCATTGGGCGACCAGTGTGCTGTATGGGCATACCCGAGTTCGGTCAAGATTTTTCCGTCAAGATCGCAGATATAGGTTCCACGTCCGGCAAGAGTGAATACGAGTTTGTCATATGTCGGAGAAATTTCAGCCCAGATGTAATTCCCATCACCCAGGGGTGAAAGGGTGGTTATGCTTCCGTTCTGGAGAATTTTTAGTGTTAATTTATCATTTAATACTGAGGTATGTTCACTGGCTAAAGGAACGTTTCGTTCACTAAGACCTTCGAGAACTACAGGTGTTTCATCACTCAAAAAGATCAATTGATCATTGATCATGTTTGCAGGAGAAACAAAACGCGTACCCTCGGATACAAGATGAACACCTGAAGCATCTGATTTATAGAGTGATGTATACTTGCGCCCCTTGACGTATTCATCCCGCCTGAAAATGATAGAACCATCAGACAAACTGCGTGGATGAAACCCTGCGCCCAGTACATCTGTAACCTGTTTAATCTCAGAAGCGGCTCGATCCATTACCCAGAGTCCTTTGTAAGCAGCGCTGGTAAACAAGACTGATTTTCCATCCTGGGTGTAGGTAGGAAATAATCCCGGGGTTCCTTCTTCTGCATAGAGAAGATGGGTGTCCTCAACAATGATATCCCTGGCGAAAAGACTGCTCAGAGTTAAAAATATCAGAGCTATAAATTTGATTCTCAAGGTAAAATTCTCCTGAAATTAGTTACAAGCTGTTAAAACTTAGTTGAACTGTCTAAAAGCTCAAACATTATAAGCCAGATCACAACTAGCGATGTGATCTGGCTTATATAGTCTGAATCCAGCAGATGGCTTATTTAAGCACCATGATTTTTTGGGTATGAGTCAGTCCGTTGGATTCCAGTCGAACCAGGTATAAACCTGATGAAAAATTGGATGCATTCCAACGGGTCTCATGATATCCTGCGTCCAGTTGACCACTGACCAGAGTCGAAACTAACTCTCCTCGGAGGTTGAATACACTCACCGTTGTTTGGGCAGCGTCAACCAGTGTAAATGGAATCGTCGTCCAGGGATTGAATGGATTTGGATAGTTTGGCAGTAAGGTAAGTTCAATCGGTTGTTGGCTACTGATGTCATCAAATGCCAGATAATTTCTATCTACAACTCGAAGATTGTCGATATAGTAAGTGCCACTATTGGGCTGACCGGGTGAATAGGTCAATTGGATACTATCAAACTCAAGGGTTCCATCCAGGTTTCCATCCCCGATCCAGGTTCCTGTGCCATCAGCTGACATATCCCAGCTAATCAACTTCCATCCATACCAATCAATGGTGTACCAGGGGCTGACTTCATGTGCACCAGCACCTCCGATATTGTCATCGACACAAAAACGGAATTGGTTTCCGTTTCCATCACCAAAAATCCAGGCTTGCATGATCTTACTTGAATTAAAATGAACATTTCGGGAAGGACCACCACCTAGATACTCCCTAATCAACCAGCTACTTGCATCGGTATTCCACCCGTAGTCCAATTGCAGAGAGCTACTGTCTGTGTCTGAAAAAACACTGAGATCTGTAACAACATATCGATTGGTCATATCAGCTATGTGGCCTGATGTACTCCCGGAGCCGGTAGGGTTCCACCACCAGTT
This sequence comes from Fidelibacterota bacterium, assembly GCA_016844945.1. Lineage (GTDB taxonomy): Bacteria > Fidelibacterota > UBA8477 > UBA8477 > JABMPR01 > JABMPR01. The sequence goes on from JAERTJ010000213.1 coordinate 6,464, forward strand.
AATGGCCTCATTTTCGAAGTTGTCAATATTCTGTATCGCGTAGTCATAGTTCGCGGTGGAGAAATTCATCGTAGTTTGCAAGGTACGTGTATTGCCAAAAACATCTTTAAAACCAGGTAGCAAACGCACGCGATAGGACTCACTGTCAAGGAGTTCATTCTGGGCATATATCACCAGAACACTTCTCGAGTTTATGACATGATGTTCCAGCACAAACGCTTCCTGATGCATGTCAGAGGTCCTCTCCAGTACAACCAGATCAGAAATCACACTACTTGAATCTAATTCCTCATTCCAGATCATATTGATGATTGCCTTCAAATCAACATCATTGCTTCCATTGTTAGGATAAGCTGCTGATACAAAAGGAGCGGACATATCCTGTGGACCTGTTGAGAATTGAATGCTCCACGCATCACCACCAATGGTATCACCATTACCATCCAGAGGATGGCCAAATATATCCGTTGCTGTACCTTCAATTGTGATGGTGTAGTCTGTTAGGAATTCTAAGGTATCTTCAACCAGATACGAGAGACGTTTCATGTCACGGGTTAAATAGAAGGACCCATCAGCATGAGGGGATATGGAAAATGCTGTTTCAATTGTTTCAATATCCATGGCGCGAGAAAATGTAACGGAAGGATTTCTCCAGGCGGCAAAGGCAGTGTCCCCATCTGCAGGGTTTGATTCAACAATGTATGGGGGGATGCTGGGTGCCAGGAGGATATCAAGAAAGGTTACAAAATCAGGGGACATACTGTCAACGTGGAGTGTGTCTGAATAGTACCCTTCTGCACTCACAACAACATCATAACTGGAATCTGGAAGGTCTTCAAAGAAATAGAACCCATTGTGATAAGCATCAGGATCTGAGGTGTATTGATAAAATTGGGACTCGAAAGTATCAGTGGTATAGGTCTCGCCATTCACTTCAACCGTTGCACCATTGACGCGAATACCTGTTTCAGAATCTGTGATAATACCAGCCAGAATCCCAGGGTAGGGTCGGTCAAGCTCGAAATGATCCAGAATGGTCCAGAACATGCTGTAAGCTAGCATCCGTGTGTAATCATTGTTCATATCAAGCTGGTTCTGCAGTTCATTGGTATGATGTCCCTGCTCACTCAATTGACTCGGCATATTTGTTCGCCGGTTAACTGACAGGTAAGGTCCCTGAAAACCATTCTCTGTACAGGGTGAGGACGACCAGCCTGAGTAGAAACTACAGTCTCCAGTCGATCCCCAGCTACTTTGTGGGATACGCATGACGTCAGCCAAGACATCTACCATAATGTCACTCATGGCTTCACCACCTACTGGTGGATCGGGTACACCATTCCAGAGTTCGCCCCAGAGCAACAAAACGTTGTTACTGGTTTCAGCACCGGCATTACTATGGATGGAATGAAACCAGGCAGCGCCACGATCATTGGCATCAAAGCTTCTCTCAGAGAGACCTACTTCAACATTGTCATTGTAGCGTGAGGACCAGACCGTATCAATATCTGTTTTGGTAAGGAGCATCTGGCGGAGATGAAGGGCTGTTTGCAAGGTTTCTTCAGCTTCAGAATATCCATTGACACCCATGTTCTGGGTTCTGCTGTGACCGGGGTCTACAAAAATGTTCCAACCTGCCAGTCCTGTAACCTGGGCCTGGAGTACAGAAAAACTAAATACAAGGAGGAGCGTTAAAATTCTCATGACTACCTCCTGTCCACTTGTTGAATAAAGATTTGACCCAACCGATCCGTATCAAAAACAATCCAGGCGCCATCCGGTGACCACTGGGGATTCATTTCGATCATATCATCACTATTGGTTAGATTCATTCGTGAGCTGCCATCTGCTTTCACGACATAGATATCAGAGTGGGTAATGGAATGTCCATCATCCTCATTAAACATGAAAGTAATCCAAGCGCCATCTGGTGCCCATGATGGTGACATACCTCGTCCCAAATTAATAACATTTTCTCCAGAAATATCTGCCAGCCAGAGACGCTGCCCTGAAGTTGAATAGGCGATTTTTGTTCCATCAGGAGAAATCTCATAACTATAGATACGGTCTTGATCTGTGAAGAGCGGGATGTCAAGGTCACCATTGCGCTCCTGAAAATGACCCTCTTTAACAAAATGATGGGTTGGTTCCAGAGCTGACCGTGTGGATTCATTGAGATGAAAAGATTCAAATTTATTTGTAAAGGTAAGGTATAGATAAGCGTCGTCAGAAGACCATCTCGGGCGGCCACTCATCATGGAGCGTGGAGAACTAAGTACCCGCTGTGTGACATCAGCAACATCTATGCTTACCAGCGTGTGTTTCCGACGCATGTTCTCATATTCTGAAATTTTTGCTGCGATTTGACTCCCACCGTGAGACCATGCAAATCCATAACCTGCAGAATAAGTAGTGCTCAAAACCTGCATATTCCCAGTTGGAAAATCAAAGAGATATAAACCGGTATAGCTGGCTCCTGCCGCTGCGATTTGTTCACCGTCGGGAGACCACTTGGGCCCCATGTAATATTCACCAGGTATAGTCAACGCAACCGGATCACCCTGAGCGATGATTCGCTCGGCGTATCCCACTGAAGAAAGCAGGAATAAAGAACCGATGAAAAAACCCACTATCTTTATCATAATTGTACCCCATATTTTCGTCGATGATTGACTCATCGGTTAGTTTGTAAATCTACTTATCAAACTAAAATCAGAAATAGTGCATACAAACTCTAAATTCATAACATTTTAGGTATGTTTTTTGAGACAATACGAACCAAAAGATCCAATGTGATTTTTGATTTGATTAAGGTATAAAAAGGTTTCTGTAGAAGAAAGAAAAACCCATGATCTATTCTGGCTTCAAATTGAATCACGGGTATTTATGGAATTAGATGTTCGTTCAGAAAAAATATTACTCTGGCAATCGCTTATTCCAGCAGGCGAACCACTTCGTCATCACTAAAAGGGAACCGTCCTTCTTTTGTTTTAGAATAAACTAATTCTTCATCCTTCCAAATATCGTAAACCCCACCAGATCCGGGGATTATAGTCAGGCTTTCGATACTCTCTTCCCACTTGTTCAAAATTTCTGCAACCAAACTGGTTGCTCTGGGTAGGTAGTTTCAGACGGCGCAATATTCAATTTTTACGTGCATGATTTTCTCCTTTATGCACCAAGCTAAAACTTCATTCGCCTGTTGACAACAACTGAACGAATGATGTAGTATTAACTATGTCAATTCATGAATTCGATCATTCACCACCAGTATTGCTGTTTGATGGCTATTGCAATTTGTGTAACAGCGTCGTTCAAGAGCTTATTAAGCGGGATACTTTAGCACATTTCAAATTTGCCAGTTTGCAATCTGAACCAGGGTCTGAATTACTGCATCAATATGACCTGGACCCTGATTCTATTGACACAGTTGTCCTTGTTACAAAGGGAAGGATCTCAATCAAAAGTGAGGCAGTCCTGGACGTTTTTCAAATGCTGGGTCGACCCTACCGGTTAACAGCCATGTTTAGACTTATTCCGTTGAGGTTGAGAGATGCTATATATGATTGGATCGCCAGAAACCGATTGAGTTGGTTTGGAAAAAAACAAACCTGTATGGTGCCCACGAAAGAGCTGCACAACCGTTTCCTGGATTAGGCAGGTAGTGAGGCGTGTCTCAGGTCAGCCCGCCTTATACTTCGAGTGATAAACTGAACAGCGACCAGAGAGATAAAGCTCATGACAGCCCCTGCTATGAATGGAATCCTATAGTCAACAATCCAGGCTAATCCCCCCAAAACAGGTATCACAACAGCGGCAATATGATTGATGGTGAAGCCTACTGCCATGGTGGGAGCCATATGATCTGCATCGCCTACTTTTTGGAAAAAGGTCCGAATACCCATGGAAAAATTAAAAAAGATGTGATCAAGAATATACAGAACAGCAATGATCGCTTTTGACTCTACGGTTGCATAAGCGATAAAGACAAAAATCAGACTCAGGTACTCTGTCGACAATACCTTCTGTTCTCCAAAGCGAATAATCGCCTTACCTATGAGCGGGCTGAGAAAGTAGTTGATGGCATTATTGAGCATAAATAGCAGGGTGATTTCTTTTACACTGAACTGAAACTTTTCAACCAACAAAAAGACGGCAAAGGCGACAAAAATCTGGCGTCGTGCACCTGCCATAAATGTCAGGAAGTAATACAGACTGTACCGCTTTCGAAGAATCATTTTCTTTGCCTGGGGAACAATGTCTTCCCGGGTTGGGTTTTGTAACATTCCCCAGAGTCCAGCCACTACAATGAGCCCCCCCAGAAGACCAAACAAGAGTTGATAACTGAAATAGGACGTTATGACCAATAAAATGGCTCCGATGACAATTGCAGAAGCTGCTGAGTAACTCCGCATCTTTCCCATGACCCAGGGAGAGGTGTGTTTGTCAAAATATTGTAGGGTCAGGGATTGATTGGTGGTCTCAAAATAATGAAACCCAAAACTCATGAGCAGGGTGGTAAAAATCAGCCCTGCATACGAAGGAAATATACCAGTAAACGAAATGCCTAGTCCCAGCATGGCGACAGAAAGTGCTGAAAGGCGATGTTCTTTAATAACCAGAGTAACAAAAACGACCAGGAGAGCCAGGAAACCGGGAATCTCCCGAACAGATTGAATGACTCCGATATGGTTCCCACCCAGACCGACTACATCTACGGCAAAATTGTTGAAGAGCGTTCGCCAGACCTGAAAGCCCATGGTGGTTACAATGGACATGACTGCCAGGAAAATGAACATGCGATCTTTTTTTACATTTTGCATAGGCGGCTAGGCTAACCTGAAAAAGGAGAGGGAGAAATGCATTTTTCAGTATTGATTAGAAATCTTTGAATCGATTACTGAAGAGATATCAACTATACGCTGGGTGTGGGAGTGGTCACCAGGAACCCAAAATCAGGATCTTGAATCGCCCCCTTTTTTACAACGAGCTCTCCACGACGAATGACCATTTCGGGGAAAATTGCAGGTTGGCTGGAATAGGCATTCCAGTCCAGTATTGTTTCAAGCCCAGCTTCCCAAACGTCTGACAGGGCTTCTGGATTGACGATGATGAGATCTGCATGATGTTTTGGTTGGAGAGTGCCTTTGAGGTGATTGATGGAGAAGATGTGGGCTGGGTTCCAACTCGTCATTTTCACCAATAAACTTAAATCCAAATCACGTTGAACAAATTGAGCCAGAAGTGTGGGGAATAATGTTTCCACCCCTCCCATCCCATTGGGAATCTCCTGAAATGGAATTCCTGGTTTTTTATCCTTAAGACAAAACGGGCAGTGATCAGACCCGATGGTATCAATTTTCCCTTTACGAATGGCTTCCCACAGGGCATTCTTATCTTCCAATTTTCGCAGGGGTGGACTGGCAACATACATCTGGCCATCTTTCTGCTCGTAGGCATCATCGGTAAGGAGCAGGTAGTGAGGACAGGTCTCGATTTTCAGCAAGGGATATTTTAATGCCTGCTTTAACCCAGCTGATGTATTCAGATGAACGATGTAAATTCTGCATCCTGTCCGCTTGGAAATTTCTCCCAGCTTCCCGATAGCGATTTCCTCGGACTCGGCAGGTCTACTTAGCCCGTGATGCCGCGGATGTGTTTCATTGCGCTCTATATAGGCTTCTGAGGCAGATTTAAGGGTTTCATTGTCCTCTGAGTGAACCATGAGGATTCCATCATATCGGGCAATAATTGTGGCAACAGCTTCAATTTGAGCGTAAGTCAACATCATTCCAGCTTCTTCGTAGGTCGTAAACACCTTAAAGCTGTTATATCCTGAAGCGATTAAGTCAGGAATTTCATCAAGAAGGTCGGGTTCAAAACGGGTGATATTGATATGTATTCCCACATCGCAGACGGCTTCCCCGGCGAGTTTCTGACGGTGAGTGAGACTCTCTTTAAGGGTTTGACCGGCTTCTAAAACCGTAAAGTCCAGAATGGTTGTGACACCACCATGCAGAGCTGATCGACTTCCACTGGCAAAAGAGTCAGCCGACTCTCCTGACTTTATGGGAATTCCCATGTGAGTGTGTGGGTCAATGACTCCAGGAAAAATCCACTTTTCACGAGCATCAATTATTTTGGTGTGATTTGCAGGAGCGATATTTTCTGAAATCTCTACGATAATGTCATCTTGAATCAGAATATCCAGGTTTTGTTGACCCTGGGCATGGATGAGCCGTCCGTTCTTGACCAGAATAGAAGACATTATTGAGGCTTTCTGTAGGTCTTGATTATTTCCGAAATAATACTTACAGCAATTTCAGAAACCGTCTGTGCTTGAATATCAATACCAACTGGGGCATGAACTTGAGCCAAGGTCTCTTCAGGGACACCGGCTTCTAGAAGGCTTTGAGATAATAACTGCCACTTCCTGGCGCTACTCACCAATCCAATATAGCGTGGCGGGGTTTGAAGTAGTTTACTAAGCAGTTCCCTGTCATGTTTGTGTTCACGGCTGGCGATCAGCACAAAATCATTCTCAGGGATTATAAAAACATCTTCCCGAATTAACGGGAAACCTATTTTGACCTGCCGTGCACAGGGAAAACGTTCGGGTGTCATTAGTTCAGCACGATCATCATAAACAATAACATCAAGATCATTGAAATGGGCCAGTTCAGCTGTTGCCTGTCCAACATGACCAGCGCCAAAAAGATGGATGGTAGGTGGCGTGAACGTCTGCCACACCAAATAGCAGGTATCTTTATGTTCAAAGAAACCTGTCCTCTGATTCTCGAAAATATTTTGAAGTCGAGCCTGTAAATGCTTGTCTGATTCATTGATGGATTTTTTGCCATCCAGAAACTGACGGTCAACCTGTAGGGGAGTGTCCCTGTTGAATTCCAGCTTTACCATGAGGTTCTGGTTATCATCAGCCAATCCAAGCATATCCTGATAAAATTTTTGAAGGGCTTGGGTAAAGGGTTCTACCAGCACTTTTAGGGAGCCACCACATAGACCGATTTCAGCATCGACATCATCACCTGTCATATCAAAATCAAAAAGCTCTACGGCATTCTTCTGAAGAATAGCAAGGGCAGATTGGGTGACTTTCAGCTCCATGGAACCGCCACCTATGGTTCCCAAGATCGATCCATCATCGAGAACCAGCATCATGGGGTAATCTTTTCTAGGAACAGATCCTTTCCACTGGATGACGGAACATAATGCAGCCTTTGGATTGTCCTTAAGAGCCGCCCAGTCCTGTAAGAGGTTTTTAATCACCAGGGTCATCCATTTTATGGAGCACTATAGCCTCAAATACACCAGCAGCGATGGCTCGGGCTTTCTCTGAGATTTGCTCATAGCGAACTGTATTTCCACGAGGATCAACGTCGCCGATTTTCATACCTGCAACCACAGGTGTCTCATGTGAAATCATGCCGCGCAGGATACCATCTGTGGGAGCGATGACCGCTTCTCGATTATCGATGACACCAAGTTGTTGTCCTTGAACCACCAGCTCTCCAAATTCAACCTCCCATGCAACAAGTCCATCCGTTGAGGCGCGAATGAGCCGTCTCAGTGTTTGTCCCCCAAGGCTTCCAGGAATGCCTGTATCAGCAAGAGGAGATCCCGATGAAATAATTCGGCCGAGGTCATGTCCGCGCATGGTTTCTATGGCGACGTGGCAATTTTTCTGAGGAAAAAAACCTGGACCCAAGCCGATCATCAGGTCTGCCCATTCTCGGTAATCCTCAATCTGCTGTTTCAACATTCGCCCATCCACCATCACGGTGGGTCTGAACGCGAGCAGGTTATCCCGGTCGTCCTCAAAGAGGGGGATATGATCCCACCTGGTATCTGGTGGAAGGCTCAGGGATTCGGATTTTCTGGCAGTAACGCCTTCAACAGATGTTTCTCCCATGCTAATGGCATCACTAAAAGTGACAATTCTGCGGATAGCCAGAGGGGGGGAGATTTCTGATAAATAAACCCTAAATCCAACCCTATGCAGGAGGTGTGCAACCGCACTTCCCAATTCACCTGCACCTCTTACCCAAATCAATTCATCAACGAGCATTTTCAAACTCCAGGTAATAATCCATGTCAAGATGTACCCCTTCATCGGGAACATCCACAAAAAGGGTTTCTGTCTGAAAGGTTTCCATGACTTGCCGACCTCCTGTATCTCCAGTGGCTGCGAGAAAAAATGGTGAGAGCTCAGTAGAGAAAAAAGTGGGGTGCCCTGGTTTGCCTTGATGTCTGGGACAGAGAATAAGCGGTTGTTCACTCTTGAGCTTATCAATGAGCAGCTCAACAGTTTTCCTCTGAATAAAAGGCTTGTCACCGGGGCAAAAACACCAGTAGTCATAGGTTCTACCCGCTGCTTTCACTCCGGTAATAACTGAGCTGGAAAGCCCTGAATGGAATTGGGTATTAAATTCATAAATAATTCTGTCGTCAAACCGATTCATCAGGACTTCTTGAATCAGCTCACTCTGGTAACCCAGGATAACAAATGTATCCAGGTCGAAATCCACAAAGGTATTCACAGTATGTTCTATAGCCGTTCTATCTTCCAACTTTTCCAGCAACTTGTTGGGTGGGAATCGTGTAGATCTCCCCGCGGCTGTGATAATCATGGCCAGATTAAACATTAATGGACTTTCTCAAAAATGCCTTTTTCGATACTCCCATAAAACGTCGGTGAATTGCTCAAGCGATTAAGTGTTTTTGCCAGCTCTACTGCTTCCTTGGGATGGACATCAGATTTGTTAACAAAATAGGACAATTTAGCTGTTTTGGGTACTTTTTGAAGATAGCCATACTCGCTGGTTAATACTTTGGTTATGAAGATAGGATCCAGTGAAAAGTTAGCATTGACATCCCAGAGTTCGCGGAACAATTCAGGACGATGTACTAATTTACCATCTACTTTTGCACCTACTGCATCAGCGCCGACAACAATGATGGCATGTGTGGCGAAATGGGGGACGACTGGATCAAATGGCTGGTGTGCCTTGATGGGACGCTTTCTGGCACCATCACATTCAAAAAGCGTGAGATCTGAGGCATCAAACAAGGCTTGGAGTTGCTCCTCATTTAGACCAAGTAATTTCTTTTCATGTTCTCGCTCACCCATGATGTATAAAGGGTTTGAAGAGAAAAGGGCTTCCCGTTGTTCTTCATCTTCGAATTCTGTATAAAAATGAAGATCGTGCATGGAAGAAATACCAGCTTTAGTGAGTGAGGAAAGTGTCACCCTGGGGTAACTCTGGGCAAGTTCTTCGCCCAGTGTATGAAGCAAGGCAGTTTTACCGCCACCACCAAGAATACCAATACAGCTCTTTTCAGCCTCAGCTACATTTTGAAATAAGATTTTGGAAAAATTCATGTCCGAATATAATCAGAATCATCAAAGCAAGGATTCGAATCCTTGCCAAAAGAATATAAACTTATAGGCAGGCACTTATAGGTGTACCACAATTTTTCCATGACTCCCTCGAGATTCCATGAGGGTGTGGGCTTCTGCCATTTCCTCAAATTTGTATTCATGACCAATGATTGGTTTTAAATTGTGTTCCTGGGTGAATCTCGTCATTTCGTTCCAGATCTTTAACATGCGTTCCGTGTCCTGGAGCAGGTAACCCAGGTGACTGGCTCCAACGACTTGCGAACCCAAAGCCATCTTATCTATTTTGACCCGTGGTATGTCCCTCCAGGTTTTCCACCAGGAGAGAGGGTTAATTTTCTTCAGGTTTAAGCTGGCAAATCCTACCACCGCCATTCTTCCAAAGGGATTGAGCAGGGCAAGGCTTTTACGGAATACGTCTCCCCCTACAACCTCAAGAACAGCGTCCACCCCTTCTCCATTGGTCCGATCATGGATGTATTCAACAAAATCAGTATCGCTATAGTTAATAGCATGGTCAATTCTCAAACTTTTAAGCAGATCAAGTTTAGCTGGATTACTCGCGGTCCCGAATACCTGGCAGCCCATTGCCTTGGCAATTTGAACTGCAGCTGTTCCAACCCCTCCGGCAGCAGCCTGAATGAGTACTCTGTCAGTTGCCCGAATTCGGCAGATCTCAATCAGAGCGACCCAGGCTGTCATAAACTGAACAGCATAGGCTGCATTTTCAGCAGATGTGAAGCCAGGTTGCACAGGTAAAACTTGAGTTGCAGGCAATACAACCTCCTCAGCATAACAGCCGTATTGACTTACGACGATGACCTGCTGACCCACCTGAAGGTTATTGACCCTTGAACCTGTCTTAATGATTGTTCCGCAAGCCTCCATCCCCAAAACATAGGGTCTTTTTACTGCCCAGCCATACAAGCCCTTGCGACTTTGAATTTCTGCATAGTTCAATCCAATCGTCTCGATTTTTACTAGCACTTCATTGGGGTAGGGAGTACTGCTTTTCAGATTGGAAATTTTCAAAACGGAAGCATCACCTGATTTTTTCAAGACATAAGCTCTCATGATATATCCTTGCCTGGGTTGAATGTAGTCAAGCATGAATTTTCTTCAGATCTGTTACGATACAAGTGAAAAGTGGCAGCAAGTCCGTTTATCCACAGGAAGTGTTATATAAGGGGGACTGTGGCCTCACTTCTGCTTGACATGAAAAACACTTGAATCAATAGTTGATCCTTAATTTTTTTTTACACTTCTGACTAAAATCAGTAACTCAGAGAGTAGTTCCTAATTCTTGATTGATTTATATCACCAATAATATCAGTAACATATATAAATTATTGATGCAAAAGAAGAGGTCTTTGTGATAGTGGTCACCTGTGAAAACGTAAGGGACAATTCTGGTCATTTATCCCTTGTTGACACTATTCACCTCGCATATAATGCCTGCCCAAAGACAATAACCCTATGAAAAAATCCCACTTACATAAAATTAACCAAAAGACTAGATACGATAGAGGACACATGAAATACGGACACATAATTGCTTACCCACTGATACTCCTGATGTTTTGGGGGTTTCATATCAATAGAGAAGCAAAACACACAACAGAAATAAAGAACATTCTTGCTCACGAGATGGTGATCAAAGATTCATTGAACACCTATGTAGAAGAGATGGCAGCAGCGCTAGACCTCTTCACTCAGGGTCACCCCCTGGTATTTACTGCCTATAATGCCCTGGTGGGTCAAACTGATGACACCCCTAACATTACCGCCAGCAATAAAGAAATTTTCCCTGGCGTACTCGCTTTGAGTCGGGAACTCATTACCCGCTATGGTTACGGTGGCGACATCAATTATGGTGATAAAGTCTGGGTGGTTGTACCCATGCAGGTCGAGGACACCATGAACAAACGCTGGCGCGGACGAGGTGATGTATACATGCTGGATTATGACAAAGCTATTCAGTTTGGTCGTAAATCAGGTATTCTGTATCATCAGGGTGATGATGTTGAATATGCAAGTGTGGTTTCTGAAGAGGGTGAAACTTTTGCTGAAGTAAACTAGCATTCTCAAAATACTTGTTTTTTAAAGGGGCTGCTGGTTGGAGCCCTTTTTTGTATCCGGGTAAAAGGAGGCTGAGCCTGTGGAAGACCAATAGATGCCAATCACAGTATCGAAAAATTCGATGTGTTTCACCCTCATAGGCGAGCTCAATGTCCGGGAAGGGTAGAATAAGGAGTACACCTGTTTTCGTGCAGTCAAACAGGCGTCAGGTAATATCTCCACAATCATAAATCAGCTTAACCTCTCAATCCTTGGATGAAACTGGTCGGTAATAGAAAATTATATGCGAATACGCTCGTAGCGATTTCCCCAGTTACTAGGCTCCCTGGCAAACCTTCCAGAAATGGTGTGCCCACATGTTTTGCATTCACCAGGTTCTGACAATTGCCATTCGTTCAAAGTATAACCACTGCGTCCAATAATTTTACTCTGACATTGAGGACAATAGGTTGAGGCATTCTCAGGATCATGGACATTCCCCAGGTATATAAATTTGAGCCCATTTCTCCCTGCGATCTCTTTGGCTCGAACCAGAGTTGGATGTGGTGTAGCAGGTCTATCCAAAAGCTTGTAGTCCGGATGAAAAGCTGAGAAATGAACAGGGATAGTTTGACCCAGCTGTTCTACGATCCAGGTTGTCATCCTATCCAGCTCATCATCAGAATCATTCTCACCGGGTATGAGCAGGGTAGTAATTTCAATCCATACCTGGGTCTCATGAACCAGGTATTTTAACGTTTCCAGTACGGGATTCAGCGCACCACCACAAAGGTCGTGATAAAAGGTTTCGCTAAAGCCTTTCAGATCCACATTGGCTGCATCCATGTGTTCAAAGAAACCTGGTCTGGCGGCTTCAGTGATATATCCCGCTGTCACCGCAACTGTTTGTATCCCTAGTTGATGACAGGCCTGGGCTGTATCCACGGCATACTCATAAAAAATGACAGGATCATTATAGGTGAATGCTACGCTGAGACAGCCGTGGTCTGCAGCTGCTTTGGCGATTGCCTCTGGACTGGCAGGGGATTGGAGAATATCCATTTCTCTGGATTTGCTCATATCCCAGTTCTGGCAAAATTTACAGCTCAAATTACATCCAGCCGTACCAAAGGAGAGTACAGAGCTACCGGGGTAGAAGTGATTCAACGGTTTCTTTTCAATTGGATCGATAACAAAACCACTGGATCGACCATAGGTGGTAAGCTCTACAGCATTTCCTCTCCGTTGTCTGACAAAGCAAAGCCCGCGCTGTTGATCCGCCAGCTTACAGGCACGGGGACAAAGGGTACAGAGTAAACGACCATCATCGAGAGCTTGATGGAAATCAGGATGACTATTCACTGAATTCAAAACTATAGAATCGTTTGAACTGGATGGTGTTTGACCAATGATTGGCTCTGAGTCCAGCTTTTTGCTTCAAGTGGGACAAAAAGGAGTCGATATCAGGCAGTTTCTCCCAAACCGCTGGCAGGAACAAGCTGCGATGATAGCCATCCTCCAGGATAAGACCATCTTCCCCGGGTACGATTTGGCGAATAAAATCTTGCTCTGAATGGAAAACCATTTCCTCAGCTTTGGTCAATACAGAGATTTCGATCTGGAGATGATCAAATTCTTCCGGCGTAAGGGGTGAAAAGCGAGGATCCTTGAAGGCGGCATTCCAACCATGTTCAGCAACATCATCAACCAGAGGACGGTAGGCTTCAACAGATCCAATACACCCTCTCAACTTTTGGTGTTTTTCAAGGGTGACGAAGGCAGCGCCATGCTCACAGAGACGTTTAGAGAAATCCTGATGATTGACTCCAATGGCAGGTCCATATTTTAGTCCATGTTGGATGGATGCCCGGGCTAATTGGAGTAATTGCCCCTGTTCAGCATAGCTATAGCCAATTGAGGTCATGTGGTATTTTCACGCCTATTTTAGATAGAGCATTTTAATCGACTGTGAGGATCTTTCGGTTTCAATCCGTGCAATGTAGACACCTGATTCAAGGGTTTGATGTTCTGGTTGCCAGGTGAGCTCGTGTCGTCCTGTAGTTTGGGTATGATCCACAAGTATCTGAACCGTCCTGCCCTTAACATCATACACTGTGAGACGAACCAACCCTGTTTGGGTCAGGGAGTATTGAATGGAAGTGCTGGGATTGAATGGATTAGGGTAGTTCTGCTCCAGCTTGAAACGGGTCGGCTTAACATCTTTCTCATTGGTGGATGCCGTGACTGGATCCACAATTCGAATATCATCAAACCACAGTTCACGGTCCGTGAGATCGCCACCTTCTGCGACAAATTCGATCAGGTTTAATGCGGACCAATCAAAAAGTCCTTGAGGTGGAATCCAGGTGCCGTCATAAGCACCTTTTTCAACCATTTCAGAAAGCGGAATTTGAATATATTGCCAGACCCCATCCCAACTTAATTGACTGGTGGATAATGTTGTCCCCATTCTCCATTGGTAATCTTCAGGAACGTCCGTTTGTGTATCTATAAAACGTACATCAAAGTCCTGAGCTTGTCCTTCTGCTTTTAACCAGAAAGTGAGGAGATAGTCATCATTCAAAAGTGTCGTAAAATCTCTAGAAGGGCTGAATAAAAATGTGATATGATCATATTGGGAAGCACCCGCCCAATAGAGAGAATAATTCCCAACACGTCGATTTTCAGTGTCATACATACGAAATGTGCCAGTGGTGGAATGATCTGTTTCCATCAGACCCGACAGATAATCGCTATAAATCTGAAACGAAGTTGTATCTGGAGAAATCACATAGTCGGACTGGGCAGGTGTGTTTAAACCCATAGCCTCAACCAGTGGTATGTTTAAATCATGATCAAAAAAGCCATAACTATGTCGCTCAAATAATCCAAAACCCCCATGATAATCCCACATCGTCCAACCAATATCAAGTGAATCCAGGTAGTGGGTGACAGCTTGATACCAGCCTACCCGATCATTGTTATCTGAATAGCGATTGTAGACGCCAAATTCACCACAATAGATGGGCACATCTCTAGCCTCGCTAAATGCTACTGCAATGTCAAGCAGGCTATAGATGTATGGGATGGTTCCCTGACCCGAATAGCTCCCCATAGCACCGTTAATCCATGTCCCAATCAATTCTGTTGGCACAGAAGGCATCCGAGCGGGATCATAGGGGAAGGGAACACCACTCAGTGGCTCCATAGATGGATCCGTCCAACTGGCGCCTTGATGGGAAAAAATGAAGGGGTCATAAAAATGAAAAGTGTAGATCAGATTGTCATCACTGTATATGGGCATAGCATCAAGATTATTATAGCTATTCCAGCTAGCTGGTCCAACAATGAGAGTTCTGTTTGTATCTATGGCTCGAATGACATTTACCACATGTTGTTGAATGGTATTCCAGACACCGTCATCAATATCCCAGGGTTCGTTCTTAATCTCAAAATAGAGTGTTGAATCTCTAGCCAGAAAATGTTCAGCCATTTGACTCCAGATGGAGACCAGAGGCGTATGGATGCTGGGTTGAGTGCCACCCCCGGAGGAAAAGCTATGATTGTCCAGAATCAGATGAATGCCTAATTCCTCAGTCCAATCAATGATTTCATCAAGAAACGTCAGGAGTAGAGGGTCAACGATGTAATCTGGAGAGCCAGAGGACATCCCGTGAAGATTTATCGGTAACCGAATTACATCCACCCCTAAACTCTGCATATCAACCAGATCATCATAGCTGTATTTGGCAAAGTGTACCTCTTGTACAGTAGATTCCTGGAACCAATTACTGAGATTAACCCCTCTATTGAAAGGCGTGGTTGGTTGTCCCTGAAGGACCAATACGGTTATAAGGGCTAGCATTAGTATAAATCGAAGTGTTTTCATTTGAATCCTTATGGAAGTTGTTGTTCGCTGAGAAGGTGTGCACTATTGGTTTTCATAGAGACCCCAGCATCCGTAACCGACAACCTGATCCCGAGGTCCTGCTGTATCACCAGAATTCCTGAGGTCAAATCGTTGAATCGTCATTTTCTTTTGCCGGGCAAGACGCAATAATCCTCGCAATGGGACCAGACCGCAGGCGGATTGGGAGGGTAGTTCATCCCCCTTAAAGGCTTCAATCAATCCAGCTGTTTTTTTATCGACTCGAACCGCTTTGTCATAGGTGTGGAAATGGCTCAGATCTGAGGAGATCAATAGTAAAGATTCATCTCCACCCCAGAGATGTTCAATTACCTCAGCCACTTCAATCGCTGAAGCATCACCCACTACCAAAGGGACTAATCTGAAGCTGGAAAGTATACTCTGAAGAAAGGGAAGTTGAACCTCAAGGGAGTGCTCTTCTGCATGAGCTATCTCGGAATATGAGACCTGTGGGAATTCTTCAACCAGTTGTGAAATGATTTTTGTATCAAGGTCAATATTCCCTAGAGGTGATTGGAACCTATCAACAGTTGGTAACGCCAGTCCCTTCAAATGAACACGATGTGCCGGACCTAAAAGAATCACTTTGCGGATCACATGCCGGTATTGAAGCAACCTTCTATAGCCAGAACCAGCAATTGAACCAGAGTAGATGGTCCCTGCATGCGGGACGATGAGCGCCTTGGGAATTATAGTTTCTTCCTGATTCCCTTCCTTCAGATAGCCATTAATCTGGTCCTGTAACGCTGATGTTTCACCAGGGTAGAACATGCCGGCAACTGCAGGGGGGCGAGTAGATTTTTTTAGTTTCATAGGTCTAACTTCACTGAAATATAGACTGTAGGGACATGAGACCAAATAATTGATTTCACGCTCTTTATCCCATGGGAAGTGAGGCTCAGAAGGGGGTCCTTGGACATAAATATCACCATTTAAATAAAAAAATTCTAACACTTTGCATGCCTAAGAGAGCTGTCTATATTCACCACGAAATGAAGTGGCAAGTATCATATTACTTTTTTATGCGATCAGGGTGATGGTTTAAATCTGTATATTTGAACAAATTCACCCTCGTCAATTGACGGGGGTTTTTTTTATCATCACGTTTTACTTGATGGTGAAATAGCCAAAGTTTGACAGTTGAAGATGCCCATATTGCAAAGATTAGAAAAGTTTCTGACACTGTCTTTGTGAGAACATCACAGCAATCTCCAAATTGTCTAGTTAAGAAGAGATCGCCACTCCCGACATGTCTGTTGGGCTCGCGAAGACGGGATGGGAGAAAAAATTTTGCAGGATTAATGCCCTGCGAGACATGAGGGAATACAGTGTGAATACAGAGAAACAAAAAGTAGGTCTCATTGGTTTTGGTCGGTTTGGTAGGTTACTGGCAGAGCTACTGTCCAGAGATTATCAGCCT
The DNA here is from genome assembly GCA_016844945.1 of Fidelibacterota bacterium. Classification (GTDB taxonomy): domain Bacteria; phylum Fidelibacterota; class UBA8477; order UBA8477; family JABMPR01; genus JABMPR01. Next base: position 23,288 of record JAERTJ010000213.1, read on the forward strand.
ATAATCAGTGACGAGCAAGATCTCAGCTCAGCCGCGAAAAATGCAGGTTATCCCTGGGCTGATATTGAAACCGTTTTGGAACAATCCACAGTATTTATTGCTGTCCCTATCAGCAGTATGACCCACTTGCTGGAACAGATTGTACCCATGACAAAACCCGAGCAACTCATCATTGATGTTGCTTCTGTAAAAACTCGAATTCGTGACTGGATGGTTTCATCACTTCCAGAGAGTGTTCAGATACTGAACACACACCCCATGTTTGGGCCTGATTCCTATAAGCGGGATAGAGACCTTCGAATGGTCTTTTGTCCCACCAGAATAAAGCCTGAAGCAGAAGTTCAGTGGCGGGAGACTTTCCAGTCCTGGGGATGTCGACTCATCGATCTTTCAGTCGAGGATCATGATCGTCTAGCTGCTCGGTCTCAAGGTATTACTCACTTTATGGGGCGTGTGATGAATGGTATGGATATTCAACCGACAGCAGTTGACACCCATGGGTTTCGTCAGGTTCACCATGTGGTTGAACAAACGTGTCAGGATAGTGAAGAGTTGTTCCATGACCTTCAATATTACAACCCGTATACAGCACAAATGTTAACCGATTTCTCAAAATCAGTTCATGCAGTAAAGGCTCAGGTCTATCGACCTGACGCTCCGCCAGAAACCATCGGTTACCAGGGAATCCCCGGGAGTTTTTCTGAGGAAGCTGCGCGCAAATATATGAATGAAGTAGGACTCGAACATGTATCAACAAAACCTTGTCTCACAAGCCAGGGAGTGATGGATAGCCTGGCTCGTTACGAAATTGACAGAGGCGTCATTGCCATGGAAAATGCCAGGGGTGGTGTTGTGCATGAAAGTATCCACTCCTTAGCCCGAGCAAGGTGTAAAGTGGGGAGGATGTTTCACATACAGGTCAATCAATGCCTCATCGTTAAGCCAGGAGTGACGCATGCTGAGATCAGCGAAGTCCGGTCACACCCTCAAGCTCTCAAACAATGTTCCCAATATCTCAGTAACCAATTGGTTCATGTACCGCACCTGGAATCAAAGGACACGGCTGAATCTGCAAGAAAACTGAGAGAAGGCCAATATTCCGACACAACTGCTGTTATTGCACCCGCTCGTGCTGCCGAAATTTATAAGCTAGAAGTGTTAAAACACGGGATACAGGATTTGAAAGATAACAAGACCCTGTTCCTGGTTGTGGAGCGAACGGCAACCCCGATTTAGGTTGCAATACTTCAATAATATTAAAATCTTATAAGCCATGATAAAGGAAAATTAGACATGCTTGTCATAATGAAACTAAACGCTTCACCTGGATCCATTGACAGAGTTCAAGATGAGATTGTGAAGCTTGGATATACACCAAAACCAATTTTTGGGGAAGCTCGGACAGTTGTAGGGGTTCTTGGATTAAAACCACTCAGAGGTAAACAACATCTTGAATCACTCCCAGAAGTCTCAGATGTACTCGAAATTAGCACACCCTATAAACTGGCATCAAGAGAATGGCACCCAGAAGACACGATTGTAGATGTAAACGGAACCACTATAGGTGGTGATAAGGTCTCAATCATTGCGGGTCCATGTTCTATAGAATCCTATGAACAACTGAAAACAGTGGGTAAAGCTGTAAAACAAGACGGTGGTCACTTTCTACGGGGTGGTGCCTTTAAACCCAGAACGTCCCCATATGCATTTCAGGGAATGGGAGTTGAAGGTCTCAAAATTTTAAAACAAGTCGGTGAAGAGGTTGGTTTACCGACGGTGAGCGAGGTTACCGATACGGATGTGCTGGAAGTCACTGCACAGCATACGGATATGCTGCAAATCGGTACCCGCAATATGCAAAATTTCACCTTGATCAAGGAGGCAGCACGCACGGGATTACCTATTTTCTTGAAACGTGGGATGTCAGCTACTGTTAAGGAAACCATTCTGGCTGCTGAATACATTCTCAACGAAGGAAATGAAAAACTGGTGCTCTGTGAACGCGGTATTCGCACCTTCGTAGATCACACAAGAAACACACTGGATGTAAGTGCTATCCCAGCCTTTCAGCGTTTGACTCACCTCCCGGTTGTGGTAGATCCCAGTCATGCTGCTGGTAAAAGATCCAAGGTATTACCACTATCTCTGGCGGGTGTAGCTGCTGGAGCTCAAGGTGTCATGGTTGAGGTGCACCCTAACCCAGAAGTGGCTTTAAGCGATGGACCTCAACAATTGGTCCCGGCAGACTTTAAAGAACTCGTCGATCGTATTCGCCTGGTTGCGGAAGCCGTGGGCAGGGGACTCGACTAAGCTCAAGAGGATGATGTCATGGCGTTAGTCGGTGAGATATTTTTACCTGGTGACAAATCTATAAGCCATCGAGCACTTATGTTTACAGCTCTGGGTGATGGTATCAGTAGATTAGAAAATTTAAACCCTGGTGCGGATGTGAAGACAACCCTTCAGGCCCTTCAGAATCTCGGTATCAAGATTGAGGATAAGCATGGTGTCATCCACGTCCAGGGGGGTGGGCTTAACCCCTTTAATCAACCTGAACATGCTATGAATTGTGGCAATTCCGGAACTACTGCGCGACTCATGATAGGGTTACTGGCTGCCCATCCGATCCATGTTCAATTCACTGGTGATCACTCCCTGAGCAAACGACCTATGGATAGAGTTTTCAGACCGATTCAGCAAATGGGTGCCAATGTTTCGGCTACAAATAGAAAATTTCTCCCGCTGATGTTGAGTGGACGAGAATTATGGGCGCTTGATTATCGGCTGCCCTATGCCAGTGCTCAGGTGAAATCAGCGATCCTCCTGGCCGGGCTCCATGCAAAAGGTGAGACCACTGTAAAATCACCTGCCTTCAGCCGCGATCATACTGAGCAGATGCTCAAAGCTATGGGGGCTAAAATTAAGGTCAAGGGTCGTGAGGCCACGGTTAGCCAATTAAAGAAGCCTTTAAAGGCCATTGACTTCAAGGTCCCAGGTGACTTTTCAGCCGCTGCTTTTTTTATCGCTGCTGCCTTATTGGTTCCAGATTCTGAGTTAATCATCCGCGATGTGGGTGTGAACCCCACCCGTATTGCCTTTCTGCATGCCGTGGAGGAAATGGGGGGTGATATAACAGTAGCCAATAAAACGGTAAAAAATGGTGAAGCAATTGCCGATTTACGCGTGTGTTCATCCAAGCTTCAGGGCATTCATATCTATCCGGAAATGATTGCAAATCTCATCGATGAGTTACCGCTTATCGCGCTATTGGCGACACAGGCTGAAGGGGAGACGGTGGTCTCAGGTGCTGAAGAACTCCGGGTGAAAGAGTCAGATAGAATAGCAGCTATGGTGTCCAACCTTGGGAATTGGGGAGCAAAAATTTTTGAGCGTCCTGATGGATTCCATGTGGAAGGACCGACACCTCTTAAGGGAGGGGATGTTCAAACTTTTGATGATCACCGGGTTGCCATGAGTATGGGGATCGGCGGTCTCATCAGCAAGCTTCCGGCTCGCTTTGATAACCCGGAATGTGTGGATATCTCCCACCCCGGTTTTTTTGACGAACTCAGAGCATTAATGGATTAAAATTTTCACAACCTTGCTAAGGTTTCAAACCTTCGAAAGGTTACACCGATTATATTTCAGATCAGAATAGTTAAGTAAATAAACCAGGAGTTAAAAAGTGAAGCTAGCCGTCATAGGTGATCCCCTCAGACAAAGTGTCAGTGACTTTATGCATACATGGATCTATGAACAAATGGGTCTGGAAGGTGAGTATAAGAAAATCAAAGTTGCTCAAGGTGACCTGGAGCGATGGGTGGGTTTACCCTCTGCAAAAAAACTTGGTGGCTTTAATGTCACCATTCCCCATAAATCGGATATCATTCCCTTCCTGGACAGTGTGAATGATCGCACTGCTCCCATTGGTGCAGTCAATTGTGTCCGGCGACATGATGGAAAACTGACAGGTTACAACACGGACTGGTATGGGTTTGTAAAGTCACTTGAAGCCGCCAATGTGGATCTGGCAGGGAAAAAAGTGGTAGTCTTAGGGAGTGGTGGTGCCGCCCGAGCCATAACCTTTGGGCTGGCTCGCATAGGTGTTGGTTTAACAACAGTTATTGCCCGTAACCCTGAAAGAGCAAATGTACTCATAAAGGAGATAGGAGAGGCTGCAGAAGGGATGAAACTGGCAGGATGCGCCTGGGATGAAACTGCCATTGATCCTATTGAAGCAGCAGATTGTCTGGTGAATTGTACACCCATTGGAATGAAACCCAATACAAGAGAAACACCTCTGGATGGTGATATCCTGGCCTCGGTTGATGTGGTGGTGGATACGATTTTTAACCCCCTCAACACACGCCTGCTTTCTGAGGCCATTTTTTCAGATTGTCAAACAGTTTCAGGTCTGGATATGTACCTCTACCAGGCAATGGCATCTGTTGATATCTGGTTTGGTCCTCAGGACTGGAGCAAGATCAAGATGAATGAAATGCGAGAAGCGGTGCATAACAAGATTACCGGCTTCAAACGTAAATTTGAGTAGAAGCCTCCCTGAGAAAATGAACATACACATAACCCGTCTTTGCGAGGAGCGAGCGACGAAGCAATCCCCGATTTTTCATGCTGAAAGAAGAGAGATCGCCACGCTTCTTTTAGCCGTCCCTGAAGACACCAATATTTTTGAATCGAGTTAAAATGTTACATAAAATAAATTTTTTAACCGCAGGTGAATCTCACGGGAAAGGACTCTCAGGAATCCTGGAAGGTTTTCCCGCAGGTGTTCCCCTTTCTGAAGCGTTTATAGCTGCTGACCTGGCTCGTAGACAGATGGGACATGGTCGTGGTGGCCGAATGAAGATCGAGACGGATTACGCTGAAATTCTCAGTGGTGTCCGTCATGGAAAAACACTGGGATCTCCAATTGGGCTCTGGATTGAAAACCGGGATTGGGAAAACTGGAAAGCCGATCGAATGTCCCATACCACACCACTTGAACCTGTACCAGAAGTCACGCTCCCCCGCCCAGGGCATGCAGATCTGGCAGGAATGCAAAAATTCGGGTTCACTGATCTTCGGAATGTATTGGAGCGTTCATCAGCTCGTGAAACTGCCATGCGGGTTGCCCTGGGAGCAGTCTGCCGGGCTTTTCTAAAAGAACTGGGTGTGGAAATATTTAGCCATGTGATTCAGATCGGTCCTGTCAAAGCATCAAACACCCTAACAAATTTAAACGCTGATACAAATGCCTGTGCGGATGCCTCTGCAGTTCGCTGTCTGGATGAAGGTGTTGCCCAAAAAATGATAGCCCATATAGATGAAACCAGGAAAAGTGGAGACTCCATTGGAGGTGTCTTTGAGGTCCTGGCTTCGGGTGTGCCGGTTGGGTTAGGATCGTATACACATTGGGATCGGAAGTTGGATGCCCGTCTGGCATCAGCCATGATGTCCATCAATGCCATGAAATCGGTGAGTATTGGTGATGGTCTGGATGTTGCCGAAGCCTCAGGATCCCAGGTTCATGATGAAATTGTTAAGGACGGAGAGAATATCCGTAGGACCACCAATCATGCAGGGGGCATCGAGGGTGGTATGTCCAATGGAGAGCCAATTCGGGCGCAGGTAACCATGAAGCCTATTCCAACCCTTGCAAAACCACTCCGGTCTGTGGATATCAAGACACGTCAACCCGGTAGCGCTCATAAGGAGCGGACCGATGCCTGCGCTGTACCTGCGGCTTCGGTCATTGGAGAGGCGATGATGGCATTAATCCTGACTGATGCCCTACTTGAAAAATTTGGAGGAGATTCATTGGATCAAATCAAGGCCCACATAAAGGCAAGTGGTGTTTTTTGATGAACAATCCACGGGGAATCGAAAAACTCTATCTCATTGGACTCATGGGATCTGGAAAGAGCACTGTGGGAAATATTTTAGCGGCTGCAATGGGCTGGACATTCTTAGATATTGATCATGAGATTGAGACTTTTGCAGGATGTGATATTTCCTCAATCTTTGAAGAACAAGGAGAGGATGGTTTTAGGGACTATGAATCCCAGATACTCCTTCAAACAGCTGATATGGACCATGCGGTCATATCATGTGGTGGTGGAATTGTCACCCGTACAGAAAATGTAGAATTTTTAAAAGATCATTTTACCATTTGGCTAAATGTGGCACCTGCAGAGGCTGCCGCACGATTGGAGCATGCCACGGATCGTCCGCTATTGAATGAATGTCGCGATACCTTAACAAAACTGAATGATTTACTTCATCAACGAGAAGCCTCCTATGCAGAGTCAGCCAGAGTTCATGTGACCAGTAGCGGTCGTACACCTGAAGAAGTTGCCAGTAAGATATTGAAGGAAATAGAGTTGAGTCATGATTGATCTATCGTCCGTACAAATCAATCACCAGACCGGGACCTACAAATTACATGTTGGTAATAGTTTGTTGAATAATGCAGCGAGTTATCTATCTGATATAAAAGCCAGTGGACCCGTAGGAATCATAACCAATTCAACGGTGAATAAATTGTATGGTGACTCCCTTCGTAAGAGTTTGACGGGTGCAGGATTTGTTACACGTACCATTCTTATTCCTGAAGGGGAAGAATACAAAACTCTGGCATCTGCTGAACAGGTAATCTCCGCTTTGATCGCTCAAGGGATGGAGCGCAGTGGAACAATTGTTACGCTGGGTGGCGGTGTTGTCACCGATCTAGGTGGCTTTGTCGCGAGTGTTTTGTTCCGGGGAGTAAAACTGGTTCATATGCCCACCACCCTGCTTTCCATGGTAGATGCTGCAGTGGGCGGAAAAACCGGGGTAAATCATTCCACAGGAAAAAATTTAATCGGTAGTTTCTATCAACCTGATCTGGTGCTCATGGATGTTGAGACACTTCGTAGTCTAGAGTTGCGAGATCGTGTTTCCGGGTTTGCAGAGATGTTCAAAATGGGAGCAATTTGTGATGCTGAGTATCTTGAATTTCTCGTCGCTAACATGGAATCTTTTCTGGTGGCAGACTCAGATGCAAATCTGATTAGAGGCATCACCAGAAGCTGTGAATTGAAAGCGCAGGTCGTCGAAGCAGATGAAAAAGAAACTGATTTGCGGCGGATTCTTAATTTTGGACATACCCTGGGTCATGCTATTGAAAATACGCTAGGATATGGTGTGGTGCGACATGGTGAGGCTATTATCCTGGGTATGTACGGAGCGGGTTGGCTATCGAATCAAGTGGGGAATCTATCCAAAGAAGCATGGGATGAATTGGCTGGCTTGTTGCTAAAAATCCCCATGAATGTTTCGCTCGCTTCTTTAAACCCTGATGCTATTGAAAAAGCAACTCGACTGGATAAGAAGGTCGCGAATTCACAGTTGAATTTTGTTCTCCTTAATAAGCTGGGAGAGACCAAAATACAATCGGGTATCCCTGTTTTGATGATCAAGCTAGCTGTTGACGCCATTATTGGTGCCTGGGAGGAGAAGGGATGATCCTGGATTTTGATGCTTTTATGTATGCCTTTGTGACGCTGTTGGTCATTATGGATCCCTTTGGTGGCCTACCCGTTTTTATGACTTTGACCAGGGACTATAGTGAAGACCGGGCGAAACGTAGTGCCCATCGCGCTATTCGGGTTTCGTTCATATTGCTCACAATATTTGTTTTTGTGGGGGAGGGGGTTCTCGAGTTCTTTGGAATTTCCATGTTTTCATTCCAGGTTGGTGGTGGCTTGATACTTCTGATTCTTGGATTACTCTATGTCATGGATATTTCATTTGGGGATGATAAGGATTACTCCAAGGATATTGTGATTCCCATGGCGACCCCCTTAATAGCAGGTCCTGGTGCCATTACCGCTATCATTATCCTGGTTTCTCAATATGGTTTTTGGGTGCCGTTACTCGCCATGCTATTGAACCTGTTGATCTTCTGGGCAGCCATGTATTATGCCCGCTATATCAAGAAATTTCTAGGAGAGCAGGGGTTGGAAATTATGAGCCGGGTCATGGGGCTTTTACTAGTCGCCCTGGCTATAGAAATGATACGGTCAGCTTGGGTGGAGCTTTTGTGATAGCCATTTGCGTGGAAAGCATATTAAACTATATTTTGTTTCAATTTTAAGGTCGACTGGCACACCACTCTTAGGTTGCAGTAGACAAAAAATAAGTGATAATTGAAAATTGGTCGATTGGCTCAGCTGGTTAGAGCGTTCGGTTCACATCCGAGAGGTCACTGGTTCGAATCCAGTATCGACCACAGAAAGGAATTCCTTGGGTTTCTTTTTTTGTTTAACCACATCAGATTAAGGCAAAACCAGTTAGCGCAAATATTCCCCGGTCCCTGATCAGCTAAAATTGTAACCCCTGGTTTCCAGGAAATCCCTCAAGGAATCAAGATTATGGTATTCAGGGAACTCTTGGGAGAGTATCCTGAACATTCTTTTAACGAGGGCACGCCTGGTTTGATCACAAAGTTGACTGCTTGCTA
>JAERTJ010000214.1 GCA_016844945.1 Fidelibacterota bacterium
GGTTAATATCTCATTGAGCGCCAGACCCAGGGGAATGGCTTGATCAAGACCCACTGGAATTTTTTCTGTATCCATTTTTAGCTCTACAAGCTGAGATTCATCTGTATAGGCATCTTCCAGGCGCTTGCTGAGATTGGTCACATATTCTCCCAGATCAATAGTCGCAACATTTTCACTCAAGTAGAGACCTTCATGAATCATGGACATGGATCGAACCCGGTTTGCTAACAGTGTGAAGGCATCTTCAAAACTGTCAGCATTCACATGCCTTTGTTGAATATCCAACAATGAGGCAATGAGGTTCATATTGTTTTTTGTACGATGATAAATTTCCTTAAGCAGGACTTCCTTCTCTCGTAAGGCTAAACTGATCTTTTCCTCTGCAGCTTCACTTTCTTTAATTTTTAATGCTAAAATTTCATTTTTGTGTGCTATTTCTTCTGTGCGGGCTTCAACTTTTGTTTCAAGTGATTGATTCAGGGAGTGAATTTCCGCATAATTCTTCTCAGTTATTTGTTCAAAAATGAAAGAAAGGTATCCCACGAGGGCGTAGGTGAGAAAGAATCGAATTTCAAATCCTGTTTTGTAATCTAGCATAAAGCGAATGTGCTCTCCAAAAATCATTGATATGAGAACAGGGATTGCCATGAGCATAATGGCAGCCTTCCCCTTTTTGGAACCCAATAGAAAAGCAGCAATTCCCGGGAAGGTATAATACCACAGATAAGTCGCTTGATTATCCTTAGAAAACCAATATAGCATAATTAGCAACATGGAAAGCACCAGAAGACTACCCGTGATATTCCATTGTTTTAATCTATTATGCAGCAGTGCATAGAGATTAAAGATGAGAAATATTCCAGAGCTAACATTTGCCAATCCCAAAACATAGTTTTCTTCCAGAAACCAAAAGACGGCATATGCGACCATCAATCCGATACCCAGGTATGATAAGATGATTAAAAGAGTAGCACGTCGACGTTCTTCAGCAGGGAAACTTGAATGTAGGGATCGACCCGAAAGAGAGATCATTACTTAGTTCTCATGTGTTGTAAATAGTTGAAATGTGGCAAAGTTACTCCTCAAAAAAGTTGATTCTCTTATCTGGTGTAAATTTACCGAGCCCCATGGGTAAAATAGTCCATGCAAGGATCATTGAAAGTACAGTTTGAAGATTTAACAGCCTCTGAAAGATGAACCATCTCGATAAAAGTGTTGTCTCGGGCAACACAAAAAACAATATTCGCGATTTATGAGACGAACCGAGTCAAATATTTGCCCAGGAATGCTTAAACACCTCTCAGTGTATTTTTTGCTCATCGTCCTCTTCTACTCCACCCCATTACTTGCACAGGATTACGAATGGCTCCCAAGAAGTTCCAGCTATCCAACACCGGTCTTCGATCCAAGAGCAACTATCAATGGCATCAGCATGCTTAACTATGATGTGGAGGGTGAGGAGGAGCAAGTCGCCTATGTCCCCGTAACCCTGAGCATGGAACAACAGTTTATCCGTTTCCACAAGGCACAAAACAGGCTCTGGGAGTTGGGAATGAGCTTCTCCATCTATGCACAATGGTCCATTGTGGACGTGGGGGAGGCCTTCCTTGGTGGCTTACAGAATACAGACTATCGAATATCCGGTATTGCTACCTATCGCTGGGATCCTAACCATCATCTTAGATTTAGTCTTTTCCATCAGTCATCCCATCTGGGAGATGATTATATCATCCGCAACAACATCACCCGACCAGCACTTAGAACCCTCAATTTTGAACAAATCGATGTAAACTATTCCCGAAAAATCAATGCCTGGCACATGTATCTGGGAACGGGATTTAATGTTAGCCCAAACACGGTCAGGGGGCGCTCTATGTTTCAGGTGGGATTTGAGCACCTCAAGAGCCTGACCGGTTACAAGGGAGTCGCTATGAGGTCGGGAATAAATGTGAACATCCACGAGCAAAACGACTTCTCACCCAATCTGAGACTGGCGCTGGGCGTGGAAGTGGGACGAAACACTCAAACACCATTTATCCTGCTAGTGTCAGCATTTTCAGGGCATCTACCTTATAGTACATTAGAATACCAAAAGGTTAGATTGATCGGGCTGAGCCTCATCATCCCGCTCCACTGATGCGCAGTAAAGCATAAGCCATAAATATGTAAAGGGGATTACCATCCCGGGAGAATCTTGTGACCTCACTTAATTATAACGATGTATATCTTGTCCCTGCATACTCTGAGCTCGAAAGTAGAGGTCATGTGGACTTATCGGTGAAATTGTTTAGACACCCTGAATTCCACACACTTGGTATACCAGTGATCGCTGCAAATATGAAGACTGTTACCGGGGCTGAAATGGCAATAAGTCTACATAAACTGGGTGCAATGGGTATCCTGCACAGGTTTCATCAATCCCATGCTGAGTTTCAGGAGGAGTGCCAACGAATTCTCTCTGAACGATGTCCTCTCGACATTTCGATTGGGGTGAATGATCTCCGACTTTTAAAAACTTTCGAGACGAATGATAATCAACAGTATCTGAGAAGTATCACTATTGATATTGCCCATGGGCATCACATAAAGATGAAAAAACAGATTGGCCAGGTTCAGGATTGGCTTCAAAAACATCAATTGTCACACCAGGTTGACATTATTGCGGGAAATGTATGTACCGCAGATGCAGTAACAGATTTGGCAGCCTGGGGTGCGAATATTATTAAAGTGGGGATTGGTCCCGGTTCAGCATGTACAACCCGAATCATGACTGGCTATGGAGTGCCGCAGTTCTCAGCGGTTCTTTCCAGTTCTGAACTGAAAAGTGAGGCAGGTGTTAAAATAGTTGCTGATGGGGGATTAGCTTCAGTAGGAGACATTGCGAAAGCTCTGGCAGCAGGGGCAGATGCCATCATGACTGGTAGTTTGTTTGCTGGCACGAAGGAAAGTCCGGGTCCAAAATTAAGAAGGGGGAACTATCCCAACGAAACCTTCTACAAAAGCTACATGGGCAGTGCCTCTTACGAGTCTAAGCTCAACACGGGGAACAAAGGCAAACACACCGAAGGAGTTAGTATGGAAATTCCATACAAAGGAGCCGTCAAATATGCTATTAAAGATATTAACGATGGTCTTCGCAGTTCCTTCAGTTATGCAGGTGCTTCAAATCTTGAAGATTTTCATACACGAGCAAAATGGACAACATAATTCTCATGAGATACTCCTCCCAAAATCAAATCGATCTGGAAAGTTGGCAGTCAATGTTCATCTCTAATTCACCCCTAGAGGAAGAGAGGTTATTTGCGTGACCATTTTTATGTATAACCATCGCAGAACTAGCATTTTAAGTCTGATTACTTTCTTGGTTTTGCTGAATGCCTGCACCAACCCCTTGCTAAAGCCGACTGCAGAAGAAGTTCTACTGGTGAAAAAATATGCTCAAAGTTTGGGCTCGGATTGTACAGATTTTCGAATTGTGAGTGGAGAATTCAAAGTGGTGATCTCTGACATGCAAGCGCTCACGGGAGATTCACTGAAGCGTAAAAACATTCAGCAAGGATTGCCTGTTGATACGCCTCCGTCGCTGAAAATCTGGAGTGCTGATATTGTGGACTATCCTACCCAGAAAATGCTAGACATATCAGGGGTAGAACCGCAACCCGACACCGTGTTTTCAGATTCAGAGTACGCCAACCGAATCCTCCACTGGAATCTGGATTCGCATTTGAATTCAGGGGATGTCACACTTTCTCGTCATTTTAAGTATCTCACATTTGATTACAGACCGATGGTTGACTCAAAGGCTGAGCATCAGAACTGGCACATCATCCCAAAAGACATAAGTGATAAATATACACGTTCTGAAAGATTCCTGGAGCAAGATGATGCACTGGTCGATACGGTTTTCACACTTTTGGAAAATATACCTGATCCAGTTAGTCAGGCTGAAGCGATCTACCAATGGATTCGTCAATCGATGAGCTATGTCTATCCACCCCAGGAAAGGGGAGTCAGGAATGCCCTCCAAACCCTGGAAGGCGACTGTGGACAGTATACAGCACTCTATATTACTATGGCCAGAATCGCCGGTATACCTGCACGTCAACAATCTGGTTTCAATTTTGTTGAAGGCAATACAGGTGCTCATGTCTGGTCAGAAATATACCTCCCTCTGAAAGGATGGGTCCCCGTGGATGCAACCCGGGAGGATGGTTTCCTCCATCTCGATAATAAACGGATCATCGCCTCAATTGGCTTGAATATCCCCCTCGCTGGGAGTCCTGATTGGGCAAGTTTTGAGAATTCGGAAGTTGAAGATGGGAAAACAGATTTTATGCAGATGTATACGCTGGCCAGCAGTGGCATCTCAGCCAGTTTTTCCAGCTCGCGAACAATTTTAAGGTCTGTAAAAATTAAATAGAGCTCCTGCTTAATTTGCTTAAATCGATATCTATGAGAATCTATCACAAAAGTGATCAAAAACGTGATATGGGTACATTCTGAAAAAACATTGACCTAACTTCAATATATCTTTTGACATAGCTATAGTCGAAAATTATACTATGCGGCTTTGTTACAGCATTTCATATTTGAGCACAAAGCGAAGTGCTTGTGTGGTATGAAATGCTGGTTTTTTTGAGAGGACCTATGCTTATAAGTATGACCGGTTATGGCCGGGCTGAAGAAAAAATTGGTGATCTGAAGGTTGTAATTGAGCTGAGAGCTGTGAATAGTCGTTTTCTGGAGTTCGTTCTGCGTCTGCCTCGAGGATATGAAAAGGTTGAAGATGCCGCCAGGACACACTTGCAATCACTCCTGAGCAGAGGTCGAGTCACAGTAACCATGAACATGGGAACTGAGCAATCTGCCATTGGTACGCCACATCTCAATCAAGCGCTACTCCAACATTATCAACAAATTGCTAACACCAGCGCTGAAGTGTTGGGTCGGGATGCTGAGACACTCTCTCTCTCAGAATTGTTGCGTTTCCCAGATGTAATTACCTATGATTCTGATGCAGCAGATCAAGAAAAATTTCATAAATCTGTTCTTGGTCTGATTAAAAAAGCAGCAGATCAACTCCAGGCTATGCGTCTTCGTGAAGGAGAATTGCTTGAGCAGGGGATATCTGAGCAATTAGATAATATCATTAAAATTACCAGTAGAATTCAAGCCGATGACCAGGGTAGGTTGGATCTAATCGCAGAAAAAATGCGTAAGAAAATTGCTGATAGCGGAGTTGAAGGTGAATCCCAGATTGATGAAAAACGGATCGAACAAGAAGTCGTCCTCTGGAGTGATAAATTAGATATCACTGAAGAGATTAGCAGGCTTGAGGCCCATGTCCAGCACTTCAGGGAGTTGATGCAAAATAATGGTGATGCTGGAAAGCGTCTCAATTTCCTGCTCCAGGAAATGAACCGAGAAGCCAATACCATTGGAAGTAAAGCCAATTCTACTCCTATCGGTCATGCTGTTGTTGAATTAAAAAATGAAATTGAAAGAATTAGAGAACAGGTGCAGAATATTCAATGACAGATCACAAGGGTAAGCTGATCATCGTTGCCGGTCCTTCCGGAGCAGGTAAAGGGACCGTTGAAAATGCGGTAATGGAAATTTTTCCTGAGATACAATTCTCAGTTTCCGTGACGACCAGGCCTCGACGCGATTATGAAATCGAAGGGAAACATTACTTCTTTATCAGCAAAGCGGAGTTTCTTGAAAGAATTGCCAATGATGAACTGGTAGAATGGCAAGAGGTCTATTCAAAAAATGGCCACCTCTATGGCACCTTACGCTCCTATATCGATTCAGCCCTGGAACAGGGCAAACAGCTTTTGCTGGATATTGATATTAAGGGAGGCATTAATGTTAAAAAAGCCTACCCTGAGAATAGCGTTTCTATTTTTATTGAACCACCCTCTCTGGAGGCTCTTGAAAAAAGATTGATCCATCGTAATACTGATAGTCCTGATCAGATTAAAATTCGTCTCGAACGAATGCCAGAAGAAATGAGACTGGGACAGGAATTTGATTATCAGATCGTAAACTCAACACTTGAGGATGCGGTTGATACATTTGCAGAAATATTAAAAAAAGATGTTTACCATCAATAAAGGAGTAAATAAATGGGTTTACAAACAGTACCATTCAGAAAAATCGAAGAACATACCGAGGATATTTTTGAAGCCGTGACAGTAATTGCCAAGCGTGCAAGACAGATCATTGGTGATAGATACGTTATAGAAGAAGAAAGACGTCGCGAAGAAGAAAATCTTGAAGAAATCAGTGGCGAAGATGAAATGCCCGCCACCTATGAAATGGATACTGAAATTGATCGTGATACCTACGACAATGTTGTCAAACCAACCACCGTTGGATTGACCGAGTTCCTGTCTGGTGATCTCCAGTGGGAAAAACAGGCCATGTTTGATGATGTTGACTCAAGTGAAGAGAAAACTAAAGACGATAAAGAATAGTCAATCCAAGGTCTTCAGGTGACATCAAAACAAGACCAGATTAGAACTTTTGTAAAAGAAGAATTGGAGATCTTTGGCGGACCCTTGTATATGCCCGAAGACCCCCAACCCCAGAATATGGAGCGTACACCATTGGGCAAAGACACAAATTCTCTTGCTGAATTCAATGCTGCAATAAAAGATTGCCTGAATTGTCCCCTGGGATCTACACGGACAAAATTTGTCTTTGGTGTGGGTAACCCCAATGCTGATCTCATGTTTGTTGGTGAGGCTCCCGGTGAGAAAGAGGACCTGGAGGGTGTTCCCTTTGTGGGTCGGGCAGGCAAGTTGCTTACAGAAATTCTCAAAGCCATCGACCTTACCCGGGAAGATGTTTATATCGCAAATGTCTTGAAATGCCGTCCTCCGGAAAACCGTGATCCCAATAAAGCTGAGATAGAAGAATGTGAACCATACCTTCTAAAACAGATAGAATTGATTAAACCCAAGCTCCTGGTTGCCCTGGGACGGATTTCAGCAACCACACTTCTTAGAACTAAAGATTCACTGACTGCAATGCGTGGTCAAGTGTTCGATTATCATGGTACAGATATGGTCGTCACCTACCACCCCGCTGCATTATTACGAAACCCAAACTGGAAACGCCCGGCCTGGGAGGATTTTAAGAAGATTCGCGATATGTATCAGGCAGGGAAAGGGGAGCAGGCGTGAGTGAGACAAGCCAGAATCTAAGACTTCCACCTCATAACGAAGATGCGGAACAAAGTGTCATCGGATCAATGATGCTAGACCGGATGGCTATGTCCTCTGCCATGGAATTCCTGGAACCCGAAAGCTTTTATCGACCTGCCCATCAAAAAATATTTAATGCCATTATTAACCTTGATGGAAGAGGTGAACCCGTAGATCAAATCTCCGTCGTTGATGAATTAAAGCGGAGTGGTGATCTTCAAGCAGCCGGTGGTGCCTACTACATCACTGAACTCACTGAAAAAATACCTTCAACAGCCAATGCGCGCTATTATGCCAGACTGGTTATGGAGAGTTCGGCCCTTCGAGCCCTCATCCAACTATCTGCAGAATTGTCTACCGAAGCCTACGAAACCCGTGAAAGAGTGGATGATCTGCTGGAAAAGGCAGAAAGCAAAATCTTTGAGCTGTCTGAGAAACGTTTCAAGACGGCTGATTTTGTTAGAATGCGAACCGCTCTGGATGAAGCCTTTGCCCAGGCTGACAAATTCCATGAGAATCCAGGTGGAATTCGCGGTGTTGCCACTGGTTTTGAAGTGTTGGATGAAATCACTTCTGGCTTCCAAAAATCTGATTTAATCATTATCGCAGCTCGACCTTCTATGGGTAAAACTGCTCTGGCATTGTCTTTAGCACGTAATGCAGCTGTAAAATTTGGACATAAAATAGCCATTTTTTCCCTTGAGATGTCAAACTACCAGCTGGCCATGCGATTGTTGTGTAGTGAGGCTAAAGTAGATGCTCACCTTGTGAGAACGGGTCGTTTGCCATCTAATCTATGGCCCCGTTTGAGTACTGCTGCCGGGAATCTGGCTGAAGCAGAAATTTACCTCGATGATTCAGCATCTATTAATATTACTGAACTTCGAGCAAAAGCCAGACGACTGAAAGCAGATAAAGGGATTGATCTCATCATCGTGGATTACTTGCAACTCTTGCAGGGCACAGGTCGTGTTGAATCTCGTCAGCAGGAGATTAGTCAGATCTCCCGATCTTTCAAGATGTTGGCCAAAGAATTAGACCTTCCCATTATCGCCCTCTCTCAGTTATCCCGTGCCGTTGAAACACGCGGTGGAGATAAGCGTCCCATTCTCTCTGACTTGAGAGAATCTGGATCTATTGAGCAGGATGCCGATGTGGTAGGCTTTATTTATCGTCCTGAAAAATATGGTGTTCTGGATGATGATGGTAATACTCAAGAAGGTATTGCAGAGCTCATTATCGCCAAACAAAGGAATGGCCCTACAGGGACTGTGCGGCTAAGCTTTATCGATAAATTTGCATCTTTTGAAAATTTATCAGCATACACACCCGGACCACCTGCTGGTGGAGGTAATCCAGAACCGTTCTAATGTCTGCTGCTATCCTAGATCGTATCCTTAGCTCCGACGGGTCAAAGTATCCCGCTGATTTTCAACAGATTATCGATCTGATGGGCGGGGCTCGTTCAATTGGTGAATCAGCAGAAGATTTTGTTTGGAGAGCCTATTCTTTTGGCAAGAAAGCCCATCAGGGACAGTTGAGAAAATCGGGTGAGCCCTACTTTACCCATTGTGTTGAGGTGGCTACCATCCTGGCTGAAATGAAGCTTGACTCTGTGACAATTTCAGCAGCATTGCTCCATGATGTGGTTGAAGATACTGGCTACACCCGCAAAGATGTTGAAAAGGAATTTTCTGAGGAACTGGCGCGGTTAGTAGATGGTGTGACCAAGCTGTCTGACATGAAATTTAGAAGCGAGGAAGACAAGCAAGCTGTCAATTTCCGTAAAATGCTCCTGTCTGTGGCAGATGATATACGGGTTATTATCATCAAGTTTGCAGATCGGCTCCATAATATGCGGACCCTGGAGCATTTGCCTGCAGTAAAGCAACGACGTATTGCCAGGGAAACCAGGGACGTTTATGCGCCACTGGCACATCGACTGGGTATGTACCGCATCAAGTCAGAGATGGAAGATCTTATCTTTAACATCCTTGAGCCAAAACAATCCAAGGAATTGGAAAAACTCATCCCCAAACGCCAGGCTTTCTTTGAAAAATATGTGCAGAAATTTCTGGAACCCGTCAAAGAGCGCATGGAGAAAACCGGATACCATGCGACCTATAAGAGTCGCTTCAAATCCCACTATTCAATTTTTCGAAAGATGAAAGATCAGAATAGACCCTTTGAAGATGTCTATGACATTTATGCTGTGCGAATCATTGTAGATCAAGTTGAAGCCTGTTATAGTGTGTTAGGCTTTATACATTCCCTCTATACACCCATCCAGGAACGCTTTAAAGATTTTATTGCTCAGCCAAAATCCAATGGATACCAGAGTATTCAAACCACTGTTGTTGGACCGAACGGATTCCCCGTTGAAGTCCAGGTCCGTACCAAAGAAATGGATGATACGGCTGAAGAAGGTGTGGCAGCTCACTGGCAGTATAAAGAGCGGGATGATAAAACTGCTCAAGACGATATTGATCAACAGGTGACCTGGTTAAGAAATCTGGTGGATATTCTCCAGACTGAGGATAAAACCACATCTCATCAGTTTATGGATCTGCTAAAGATTGATTTATATAAAGATGAAATATTTGTCTATACACCCAAGGGCGAAGTTCGGATTCTGCCTCTGGGTGCAACCCCACTTGATTTTGCATTTGATGTGCACTCACAGGTTGGTCTGCATTGTATCGGCGCAAAGGTGAATGGTCGCATCAAACCTCTGAACAGCGGTTTGGAGAGTGGTGATAAAGTTGAAATTATCACCAGCGATTCGCAGAAACCCAATTCATCCTGGTTAAAATTTGTTCAAACCTCCAAAGCCAAGTCAAACATCCGGAAATGGATCAAAGGACAGGAGTTTGAACAGAGTGTCCGCCTGGGTAAGGAAATCTTGGAAAAGGAACTGCGTAAAATTCGCAAAGCCAAGGAGTGGAAACACCTGAAGGATCCATTCCTGACCCTCAAGTTTGATTCTGAAGAAAAAATGATTGCCTCTATTGGCTCAGGTCATCGCACGGTTTCATCGATTCTCACCAAGTTTTTCCCTGAGGAATATGCTAAGCCCCAAAAAGCGAAATCTGACACGTCCCTTGCAGAATCATTTTTAAATCGCGCACGTCG
Source organism: Fidelibacterota bacterium (assembly GCA_016844945.1). Lineage (GTDB taxonomy): Bacteria > Fidelibacterota > UBA8477 > UBA8477 > JABMPR01 > JABMPR01. The sequence goes on from JAERTJ010000214.1 coordinate 10,344, forward strand.
CAATACCAAGGGTGTCTCGATTCAGGGTATTGACAATATGATGATCAGCTTTGGTAAATGCTGTAACCCCATTCCCGGTGATCCAATTGTCGGGTTCATCACACGGGGCAGGGGTATCACTGTTCATCAGAAAACATGTGAAACTGTGGGCACAAACCTGCTTGAGAAGGAACGAATTATTGATGTGGATTGGGCAGCTGCTCGAGCACAGACATTTCTGGTTCGTTTAAAGGTTTTAGCTCAGGAACGTAAACATTTGGTTAGAGATGTTACTGAGATCATCTCTGCCTACGATATAAACATTGATACACTCTCTATGAAAGTTGACGGTGATGTCGTCACTGGTCTGGTCATCGTAGAAGTCGAAGGTGTCAAACAATTAGATAGACTTAAATCGAAACTACTCGCCTCTGATGGCATTATCAGCGTAGAGCGTGAGTAGAGTCATGGATAAGAAAGGACAACCCATGCAGCAAATCACATACACCAAGAAAGATGTAGCCAAGAAAACCGCCGAAAAACTAGGTCAAAAAATATTCCAGACAGAAGAGATCGTTGATGGCGTATTCACCGTATTACGCGAGATGATGAGTGGTGATGAAGCCTCCATTCGCATTGAAGTTCGTAATTTTGGCGTATTTGAGGTCAAACCTACCAAAGCCAAACCAAGAGCACGTAATCCACGGACCAACGAAGAAATCTTTGTTCCAGCCAGAAGAAAGACACATTTCAAACCTGGTAAACTGCTGAAAGAAGTACTCAAGCAGCCTGTAGATTAAGCATAACTACTGCTTAGCACATGAGGGGACGCATACTGGCAATTGATCCAGGTGGACGACGGGTAGGGTTAGCCTTGTCAGATCCACTGCGAATCATAGCCAGTCCTTATGACACGCTCCTGATCAAGAACAATGAAGATGCTATCAAGCAAATTCGAGGTGTTATTGAACAGGAGCAGGTCACAGAGGTGGTGGTTGGAATACCCCTCCGCCCAGGTGCTGAAAAAAGTGAACAGGCCAAACGAGTTGAGGCATTCATCGAACAGTTGAAGACGGCTGTTGAGCTGCCTGTAATGACCATGGATGAAAGCTATAGTTCAGTTGAAGCTGAGGAGTCGCTTCATCGTATGGGAAAAAAGGTGGGTGATGATAAAGGGGCTGTCGATCGAATAGCGGCTGCGATTATATTAAAACAGTATCTACAGGAAACACAAAGCTAGGAAAACGGTACAATATAAATGACCAAGCGATTCACACCTGAAACTCTGGCAATCCTCTCTGGATTGTTACTCACATTAAGCTTCCCACCCTTTGATATGTTCTTTGTTGCCTGGGGTGCCTGGTTACCGCTTTGGGCAGCCTTGCAGCAGAATGGTTGGCAAAAAGGCTTTAAACTAGGTTTTATTACTGGATTTATCTTCACACTCACTAGCCTGAATTGGATTGCAAATAACTCGGGGACATCATTTCTAATCGCCTCAGCCTCCATGATGGGAAGTGTTGCCTATCTGGCAGTCTGGTTTGGTCTCTTTGGTCTCATCATTGCCAGAACAGGTAAGAATCTTGGGACGAGGGGATTGTTGCTGGCACCATTATTCTGGGTGTCAATCGAATTCTTGTATAGCTATCATGGCTATACCCTGGCCTTTCCCTGGCTATCCCTGGCCATGACTCAAAACTTTGCCCTTCCCATACAGCAATTTGCCGAGTATGGTGGGATATATGCCGTCAGTTTCTGGGTGGTTCTGATAAATACCGTCCTGTTTCAATTAGAGTTTGGGAAAATTACGGTGAGAACCCAGCAGCTGGTCTGGGGTATTCTGGGATTCATAATCGTAGGATCATTCATCTTTGGAGCGGTGCGGATGAAGGTTGTAGGTGAAATGAAATCCAATACCATGACCGTAGGTATTGTTCAAACCAACCTTGATCCTCATCAGAAATGGGTGAGATCCAAGAAAACCAAGCATGTTGAGGCAATTCTCCAACAATCACGGCGTGTGGTCGCTGACAGTGCTAAACTTTTAATCTGGCCAGAAAGTGCCATACCGGCACATTTGCACTATTATCCACAATTCGATCGTAAAATAAGACGCTTCGTGGAGGATAACGGCGTTTCAGTTCTTGCAGGAGCACTTCATCATGAAGAAGAAGGGGGAGAGTATCTATTTTTCAACTCAGCCTTTTTCTATTCACCTGGGATGCCTGTGGCGATTTATAGTAAGCAAAGCCTGGTACCCTTCGCCGAAAGAATTCCCCTGGTTGAAACCTTTCCCGTTTTAAAAAATTTGAATTTTGGACAGGCCAATTTTGAACCTGGTAAAGAAGCAGTGGTATATCCCATGGGGAGTCGAGATGAGGTGACTGATCTGGGCACATTAATCTGCTATGAGTCAGTAGATCCCTGGGTGTTCCGCGAGTTTATTACTAATGGTGCTGGCCTCATGTCTATCATCACCAATGATGCCTGGCTGGGGAATTCACCTGGTCCCTATCAACATCTTGCTGCCGGTCGTCTAAGAGCCATCGAACATCGTGTCAGTGTGGCCAGAGCCGCTCAGACGGGCATTAGTGCAATGATTTTACCCAGTGGTCGACTCGCTAAAACCATTCCTCTGGGTGAAAAAGGTGAAATCGTTTACGATGCCCCACTAAATCTCTCACCCACTTTTTATACCCGCCATGGAAATGTATTTGCCCTGGCCATTCTACTCCTATCTGCTATTAGTATGATGGTGGTCATGTTCACCAAACGTATCCAGAAGTCCTGACAAAACGGTCGAGTTGATGGATACAGTGCGTCATCATAAGGCTTTCAAATTGTGAAGCATATTCTACTTATAATAGCATTTGCCTCAACACTTATGGGACAACTGAGCCACAAGGGTCTAACGTCGGAATTATTATCGGATATGCGCAAAGATATTGCTGATTCATTGGATTTGGACAAGATTTCTATCCAACCTGAATTTGCTGGAGGGAAGACAGTAGATCTCTACCTGAATCGTTGTGCTACAAGACCTGTACCTGATTCACTTGATGGGTTAGATTCGATCCAAATTACATCAAGCGATCTTCAGCTTTCAATTAACCGTAAGATGGTGGATTCTGTCTGGAACTCAACATATGTTAGACAGTTAGAACTTGATGTGATCTTTCAACATGAGAATCAGGAATTTCACTGGAAAGGAAAGATCTCTGACAAGTTGAGTGTTGCCACTCTGAAAAAATTACTGGATGAGGAATATCCTATGACCATCCACGGCGATTTTTCAACAGATGAACCAGGGATCCCCCTGCTGGTATTGACAACTCTGAGCGTATTTACACTTGTTGCAGCGCTCTTTTTTATAAGGACTTAAATGGTGTTTCAAAAATCTCTCAAAAGCTTACTGGTTATGCTTATTCTAGCGTTTCCGCTCTATGGTGAAAATACTGGAATACCTGAACCGAAAGCTGTCGTATTGAAAAGCGCATTACTTCCAGGTTGGGGCGAACACAGCTATAATGAAACTTCCCGAGGCTATCTGTTTAATGGCATTGAAGCGGCTCTCTGGATATTTGCCGGTGTTGCAGCGACAACCGTCAATTCTCATGGAAATGATTTGTTTTACTTTGCTGCCGAACATGCTCAGGTGCACAATCCTCAACGTAAATCTGATGTATTTCTGGATCGTGTGTCAAAATACAGCAGCATGACGGCCTTTAACGAACAAATGCTGCGTAATCGGCAGTGGGACCAACTGTACTCCGCTGATAAAGGCTATGACTGGACCTGGGATTCAGATGAAAATCGTGAAGAATTTTTTAAGATCAAGACACAGCGCTATGTGTGGCGACAACGATTGACATATGCCTTCGGTGCAATTGCCCTTAACCATCTTGTGAGCACCATGGATGCGCTATACCTGAAACGTAAAAACAACCCAATTACCTTCCAGCCTGAAGTGAGCCAGAACAGTGTAGGATTTCGCCTGAGCTTATCATTGAAATAGGGACCGCTTTTGTCAGCAAACCGTCCTCAAAATACCATTTCAGTACAACGCATTGATCCATGGGTATTATGGTTCACATTCCTGTCATCGTGCCTTATTTTTGTTTCATTGTTTGTTGTTGCTAATCCTATTTGGCATCTGGGAATTACATTGCTCAGCTTGATAGCACTCCAATTTGTTTCACCTCACCCATTACGAACGCTGGGGTATATCTGTTTGTTGGTGATTTTTCTTGCTACCCTGCAGATCATTTTTTCGCCGTTCATGAGAACCCTTTTTGTTAACTCACTGTCTCAGGGATTCAAGTGGTCTGATTGGCACTACCTACTGATCGCTGTGGAGCGGTTTGCCTGGCCATTGGTCGTTGTTTCCAGTTTTCAGGCGAGTCTCAGTAATCCAATGATTATCAATCAGTTAACAGCTCTCCTGGCACCATTGAAGTGGCTGGGAGTACGGATAGATAAGCTCCAGCTACTTATCATGCTGGCACTGAGATTTATCCCTGTACTCCAGCTTGAGTGGGATCGTTTTACAAAATTCCAAACCTATTTTGTTTCCCAACGGTCAAAGAAGACCATGATGCAGAGAATGAGCTATTGGTTAGGGGTTTTCAAAGCCCTGGTATCACATACCATCCATCGTGCTGTGAAGACAGGCGATCTGTTAGCTATACGCGGGATTCCCCATATTCAAACGCATTCCAGATCACCACAAAAATTAATCATCGCATTACCCTGGATAGGAATGGGATTACTTTTCTATCTATTGGAGCCAAAACTTTTCATGATCTGGATCTCAATGACTGCCTGGTTAGGGTTGGTCAGCATATCTCAAGGAAGTGTTGTGAAACCATGAAAATAGCACTGTTGATCCAATATGATGGGACAGCTTATCATGGCTGGCAAATTCAGGCTGACCCTGAGACTATTCAAGGACATATCGAGCGCGCCCTGGCCAAAATGTTTAACACCCAATTGGGACTCATTGGATCTGGACGCACTGATAGTGGTGTACATGCCATGGGTCAGGTCGCGCATTTTGAAATTGACTCATCTAATATCCCGGTGGCTAATATTTGCCGGGCATTGAATCGGCAACTTCCGGACGATATCCGGATCATCGCTTCCCAAACCGTTGATGATCGATTCCATAGTCGCTTTGCAGCCAGGCAGCGAGAATATCGCTATCAGATTGCACAAGAGCCCAATGTGCTCAGCAGAAATAGCAGATGGCATGTTCGCTACCCGCTTGATATGGATAAGCTTCACGAAGTATCAAGGAGTATTCTTGGCGAACACGATTTCTCCAGCTTCTGTTATGCAGGCACTGAAACTGAAAATATGATCTGCACCATTGAGGAAGCCATCTGGCAGGAAACCTTAAGTGGTGATCTTGATTTCATCGTTAGGGCTGACCGTTTTTTGCATCATATGGTGCGTATGCTGGTGGGGAGTATGATTGAAGTGGCTCGAGGAAAGTGGAGCGTGGAACATTTCAACACCCTGCTGAATCAACCCAATCGGCAATCACATGTTGTGACAGCTCCCGCAAAAGGTCTGTCATTGGTAAAAGTGAGCTATCCTGAAGCCATCCAGCCGATGTGGTTATAAATTGAGCTCAGTATTGCCAGAAATGAATCCAAAAGTTATTATTTAACTATGATCACAGGACACATTGTTTGATATGAAAAAGATTTCAACCCTCATTTTTGCGCTAGCACTGTTCCTTGTGGCACTCACATTTTCGTTGAGAGAGTTGAGGAACTGGGAGCTTACAGGTGTCCAATATGTCCCACCACAAGAGGTTGGGGAGAGCGAACCGTCACCTGTTGTTTCAAGTCAAGTAGAAATTCCTTCAAAAACGTCTCTCATGGATTCTCGTGAAACAGCCATTACACGCGGAATAGCTAAGATTGGCCCCTCCGTCGTAGGGATTAGTGTCACTCAGATCCGTTACTCACAGTCGCCCCTGATGTCAGATCCATTCTGGCGATTCATGATGCCTGGAACCCCTCGCTGGTTTCAGGAAAAGGTATCATCCATTGGATCTGGTTTTATCTATGATAAAGAAGGCTATATCATCACCAACGCCCATGTTGTAGAAAACGCCGTTGATATCACAGTGACGCTTGCGAATGGGGTTCAACATAGTGCTCAGGCAGTTGGCATCGATGAAAAAACAGACCTGGCACTTATTAAAATTGCCCACCCTGGAGATTACCTGGCTGCTGAGCTAGGTGACTCCGATGAGATTCTTATGGGGGAGTGGGTGATTGCCATGGGGAATCCTTTTGGATTGTTCAGTGATAGTCGCATGCCCATCGCCACAGCAGGTATAATCAGTAGTCTGCACATGGATTTTGGATTTAAGGAGCCAGGCAGAATCTATCAGGATATGATCCAGACAGATGCTTCAATCAACTCGGGAAATAGCGGTGGCCCCCTGGTGAACTCATCGGGACAAGTTATTGGTATCAATACATTTATCTTCTCTGGCGCCAATCATAGTGGATCTATAGGGATTGGCTTTGCGTTACCCATTAACCGCGCTATAGACATCATCGATGAGCTACGGGATAAGGGGTTTGTTGACCGTAATTACTCAACTGGGATCAGTTATCGAAACAACAACCCTCACACAGCAAAATTACTTGACCTGGGCTCTGAGGTTGGGGTTCTTGTGGTCGGTGTAAAAGATGGTTCGCCAGCGGACAGAGGTCAGGTTGAGGTCGGTGACCTTATTGTTGGCCTGGATGGTCAGCGCATTGAAACTGATGATGATATCTTTACCTATTTTAATCTCCAGGATCTGAAAAATGGTGACCAGCTCACACTCAATATTTTACGCCAGGAGGAGAGCAAAGCCATGCCTATCATTCTGGGTGAAACTGTTCCTTCCGAAGAGTAATTAGAGTATTAATTAAATACCTGTCCAACGCAACTATCGCAGCGTAAATTGACCTGACACCTGCGAAATGCGTGTTTTATTCTGGGTAGCCCCAACTTATCTTTGCGCGGTTTTAATGAGAGAGGAAAAATAAATATATATATGGCTCGAGAAGGTTACTCTAACATCGCTATCGCATTAGCTATCACGCTGATTCTGACCAGCATTTCTTTCTTCACCGGGGGTTCCCTGTATTGGAAAATTCCCTCCATGGTGAGTGGCGTATTATTACTTTTTACTCTCTACTTTTTTCGTGATCCCGAACGTGAAATTATCATCAATCCCAAGCACATATTAAGTCCAGGAGACGGGGTTATTGTTGAGATTACCGATGTGGAGGATGACTATGTAGGAGAGGCGAGACGCATCACCATGTTTTTATCCCCCCTGAATGTGCACATCAATCGCGTGCCCATTAGTGGCAAGATTGGATTCGTGAACTATAAATATGGTGCGTTTAAAGCTGCCTTTGCAGAAGATGCATCTGAAGTGAATGAGCAGAGTGTCGTTGGTCTGGAAAATGATTTGATGAAAGTCAAATTTGCCCAGATAGCCGGAGCTCTGGCGCGTCGCATTATCAACTATTTGAGAGAAGATGATGAAGTCACTCAGGGAGAACGATACGGCTTGATTAAATTTGGAAGTCGCATGGATGTAGTCATCCCAAGAGCCGCTAAGGTCCTGGTTGAGCTCAAAGAACCGGTTCGGGGCGGATTAACCGTTCTGGCAAAGATGGATTAATTATGACCCGGAAACGTGTTCCTTTTAAACAAAATCCAAAACGTCGGTTTATTCCAAATTCCCTGACCATATTTAACATGTTTTTGGGCTTTATGTCCATTCTCTCCTCTGCCAATGGTGATTTTTTCTGGGCAGCCTGGTTTATCATTTTTGGAAGCATATTCGATGGTTTTGATGGAAAGTTAGCCCGCGCACTAGATAGCACCTCTGATTTTGGAATCCAGTTCGATTCTCTGGCAGACATCGTCACATTCTGTCTGGCACCCTCAGTCTTTGTATATATGGTTTGGGCTGAGCCGTTAGGACAGCTTGTCGGTGGATTCTATGCCTTTATGCCTCTCATGTTAGGGTCAATCAGGTTGGCAAAGTTTAATCTTGAAGCAGAGGGAGATCAAAAATCTCAATTCTATGGCATGCCCACACCCCTCATGGCGCTGACTATTGTTGGGATTTGGCTTTTTCTGAGTCAAATCCATGAATACCCCATGTTAGGATGGGCTCCCCGACAGACAGGTGGAGACGCTCGTATTGTACTACCCCTGGTCATGATTATCTCCAGCCTTATGCTCTCGAAGGTTCCCTTTTCCAAATCACCCAAAATGAGTCTAAAGGGTTCCATGAAAGAAAAATGGGCGGTCATCTCAGGTGTAACTATGATTGTCCTGGTGTTTGTTTCTAAGGGATTCCTCCTGTTTCCATTATCCATGCTGTTGTTGCTCTCAAATCTTATCAAATGGACACGGGGAAGTCGGATGATAGAAGAAGAGGTTGTCGAG
>JAERTJ010000215.1 GCA_016844945.1 Fidelibacterota bacterium
ACCTCAGATCTTGCAGGTGTTTTTCGAATGGACAAGGTCCCCATTGGCAGGCATGATATACAAGTATTCTATGCCGGTTATGAAACGAAAGTCATTCCAGAACTTGTCCTGACGTCTGGAAAGGAAGTGGTTCTGCTTGTAGAATTGAAGGAGGATATTCTGCAGATGGGTTCAGTCGTTGTAGATGCCTATACGAAAAAAGACAAGCCCCTAAATTCAATGTCAACTGTGAGTGCACGAACTTTTTCTGTGGAAGAAGCCAGGCGTTATGCAGGTGGGTGGGATGACCCCGGCAGGTTGGTTTCTTCTTTTGCTGGTGTGGCTTCAGATGTTACTCGGGACAATACCATCATCATCCGTGGAAACTCGCCCAAAGGACTGCTCTGGCGGTTAGAAGGGGTTGAAATTTCAAACCCCAACCATTTTGCCAATCTCACCACCTTTGGCGGGGGTGGAATTTCTTCTCTCAGTGCATTGGTCGTGGGAAACTCAGACTTTTTCACAGGGGCATTTCCTGCAGAATACGGAAATGCTGTCTCAGGTGTATTTGATATCAAGTTGCGCTCAGGAAACAATGAAAAGTATGAACATGCGTTTCAAGTGGGAACCACTGGTCTTGATTTTTCATCTGAAGGTCCACTGAGTAAAGCGTCAGGTGCCTCTTATCTGTTTAACTACCGATATTCCACCATGGGACTTATCAGCCCCCTTTTCCCTGAGGAGATTAAAGACTTTCTTCCTGTCTACCAGGACCTGTGTTTCAAGATCAATCTACCAACAAAACAGTTGGGTGTTTTTTCAATCTGGGGGCTTGCATCTGATGATTCTGATATCATGCATGCCGAAGAGGACTCCTCCTTGTGGGAAAGGGCTGATGACCGCATGGATGTTGACCTTATTCAGCGCATGGGTGGAATGGGAGTCAATCACCGCTATGTGTTTGAGAACAACGCCTATTTAAACACCTCCCTGGCCCTCACCAGCGACTATATGACCTATGATGTTGACATTCTGGGATATGATTTGAAGCCTTATGCAAGTGAGTATATGCATGCATTGAATTATAAAAATACATTCACAAGTGTTTTCAATAAGAAATTCAGTGCGAAGCATTCAAATCGAACGGGGATGAGCATTGATAATTTGAATTATAATACAGTTGCCAGTCATGCTCCCATCCATGATCAAGGGTTGATCGGTGTCGTAGATGAAAAGGGTGCATCCAACATCATTCAGGTATTTTCACAATCCAAATTCAATGTAACAAATAGACTCACGGTGAATGGGGGGTTACGAGGACACTACTTTGATTTGAATGAGGAATTCGTCATGGAACCCCGACTTGGGATATCTTATCAAAGCGGTTTGACTCAAACCCTGAGTTTTGCCTATGGTCAACATTCCAGGATTGAACCTCTGACATTATATTTTGCCCGGCTGAATGAAGGCTCGGGGATGAGCCAGCCCAATAAGGATCTGAAAGTATCTAAAGCACATCATTTGGTCTTGGCCTATGATTTCAGTATAAGTACCCATTTACGGTTGAAGGTTGAGCCTTATATCCAATATCTGTTTGATGTGCCGGTGATTCCTGATAGCAATTTCTCTGTGCTTAACATGGAGGCAGACTGGTACTTTAGTGATGAATTAATTAACACTGGGACGGGTACGAATGCTGGATTGGATATCACACTGGAACGGTTCTTAAAGGAGGGCTATTATTATCTGGTCACAGCCTCATTCTTCGATTCAAAATTTAAAGGTGATGATGGTATTGAACGAAGTACCCGATTCAACACTCAGTATGTTATCAATTTCCTTTATGGGAAGGAGTGGGCCTTTGGTCCGCGGCAAAACAAAATCCTGGGTGTCAATACCAAGCTGAATTTCTTTGGCGGGAAGCGGACAACCCCGATCGATGACGCAGCTTCAGATATTGCGAGAGATGTTGTCTATGAATATTCTCAATTATTTGAGGAGCGGGAACCCAATAAATATCTTCTTAATCTCACCATCAATTACCGGATTAACCATCCCCAGCATGCAAATGTCTGGTCCCTTTCAATGGGAAACTTACTCATGTCGAAAGAGAACTATGGCGATTTTTATAATTATAAAACCGAAACGGTGGAACGATGGGAATTCGCGGTTCTGGTGCCTAATATCAGCTATAAACGAGAATTCTGATGATTTAGGGTTAATGGACCATAACGTGAAAGATGAAACACAGTATGTATACAGAAAATGATCAACTTATCAGCTGGCTCCTTGAAGGCGATGTATCAATACAATACCAGGTCTATCGGGATTTATTGAAGGAGGATAAACCTGCCCTTCAAAAGCGTATCGCATCTGAAGGATGGGGCGCACAATTCCTGAGTTTCAGACATTCAGAGGGACATTGGGGTCAACGTTTTTATCAACCCAAATGGATTTCAACGCACTATACACTTCTTGATCTGAAAAATCTGGCAATACTTCCGGACAATAGACTCATTCGAGAATCCATCATTCAAGTGATAGAGACCCTGAAAGGTCCAGACGGAGGCATATTACCCATCGGTGCCGACAGAAAGAGTGATGTATGTGTGAATGGAATGTTCCTGAATTATGCTGCATACTTTGGTATCTCTGAGGATCACCTGAAGTCCATCATAGACTTTTTACTCACGGAGTGGATGGGGGATGGAGGTTTCAACTGTAGATCCAACACCAGTGGAGCCACACACAGTTCCGTGCATTCCACAATCTCAGTTCTGGAGGGAATCCACGAGTATGATCTTCGGGGACACAGCTATCGTCTGGATGAGCTTCTTGAGGCAGCAGAGTCTGGGCGAGCATTCTTGTTGGAGCATGAGTTATTCAAATCTCACCGCACAGGCAAAATCATAGACAAGAAAATGCTCATGCTTTCCTATCCTTCCCGCTGGAAATATGACATTTTGCGTGCGTTGGATTATTTTCAAAATGTTGGTGTGGACTTTGATCCGAGGATGCAGGATGCAGTTGAGATTGTCATGAGTAAGCGGTTGAAAGATGGGAAATGGCCGGTTCAGGCTAAACACCCCGGGCAGACCCACTTTGATATGGAGAAGGTGGGAACTGCGAGTCGTTGGAATACATTGCGCGCACTCAGAGTATTGAATAAATATAAATAGCAATAGATATGATGTTCGCGAAGCCCCTGAGCTATGCAGGTCCTACGTTTCAAATATTTTCATGAATGAGATTCATTTGGCACCATTAAAACGTAAGGGTACTGCATTTCATATTGATAATAGATTTTATGAATATGATAATATTATGAATCATATCGTATCTTAAAACCCTGATTTTATTCGATGCATGGTATGGCTTGATTTTTGTCGAAGGGTTGGCAGGTTTGACAAAAGATTGAATGGTTGGATCAATAAACAGCGAATTAGCGCTTTGGTCCAACACAACAAGGTCGATTTGATTTCTAAACGAAAGAAAAAGGGATAATTCATGGATTTTTCAATGATCGATTATATGGTATTTATTGCTTATGCCGTAACTATCGTGTCTGTAGGGCTGTGGGTATCCAGAAGTAAAGAGGGGCATGAGAAAAATGCTGAAGATTACTTTCTGGCTGGTAAATCATTACCATGGTGGGCGATAGGTGCCTCCTTAATCGCTGCCAATATTTCTGCTGAACAATTTATCGGTATGTCGGGATCAGGTTTTTCTCTGGGTCTGGCAATTGCATCCTATGAATGGATGGCTGCAATTACTCTGATCATTGTTGGTAAATATTTTCTGCCGATTTTTATTGAGAAAAAGATTTACACCATCCCACAATTTGTGGAAGTACGCTATAGTAAAAACTTGAAGACCATCCTGGCTGTCTTCTGGATCAGTTTATTCATCTTTGTAAATCTGACTTCAGTACTCTTCCTCGGTGCCAAAGCTTTGGATACTATCCTGGGCTCAGGAAATGGTGATTACATCATGCATGGTATTCTGGGACTGGCATTTTTCGCGGCCGCTTACTCTTTATGGGGTGGATTATCAGCAGTTGCCTGGACGGATGTTATTCAGGTTATCCTACTCATTGTTGGTGGTCTGGTAACCTCAATTATTGCATTGAACCATGTGACACCTGATGGTGGTCTCCTTCATGGCTTGTCTCATATCTATAATGTTGCCGGGGATCGCTTCCATATGATTCTGAAGGAGGGTCACCCTAGTTTTAGCAATCTTCCGGGTATTGCCGTTCTTGTCGGTGGTATGTGGGTTGCTAATCTTTATTACTGGGGTTTTAACCAGTACATCATTCAGAGAACCTTTGCCGCCAAATCATTAAAAGAAGCCCAAAAGGGTATTGCCTTTGCAGCTGGCTTGAAACTCATTATTCCCTTAATCGTAGTTATTCCTGGAATCGTAGCATATGTCATGTTTACTGCTCCTCCTGGAACTGCTGCTATTCCTGGGGTTGCCGAAGCCTTTAATACTGCCAATGGAATTAATTATGACAAAGCGTATCCCTGGTTGATCAGTCAATTTGTACCAACAGGATTACAGGGACTGGTTCTGGCTGCTCTGGCTGCTGCTATTGTTTCCTCTCTAGCCTCCATGTTGAATTCAACATCAACCATTTTTACCATGGATATCTATCGTGCCTATATCAATAAAGATGCAGACGATAAGCAAACCGTGAACATCGGAAGAATTGCTGTGATGGTCTCCCTGGTTATCGCAGTGCTTGTAGCGCCTTCATTAGGCTCTGTAAAAGAAATGTTTCAGTATATACAGGAATATACCGGGCTCGTCAGTCCTGGTGTCCTGGGTGTCTTTATGATGGGACTTTTTTATAAGAAGTCTACCAATAATGGCGCGATCTGGGGTGCCGTATCATCTATCCCACTTGCTCTGGTACTAAAACTTGGTACTTCAATGCCCTGGATGCACCAGATGATGATCGTCTGGATTGCTACGATGATTATTATTGCCATCGTCAGTCAGATTGAAGGTAAGGGTGCTGCTGATCCAAAGGGTATCCCTGTTTCCAGGAAATATTTTGCAACCGAGCCAGTTTTCAATATCAGTGCCACAGCTATTGGTTTGATTCTGGTCGTTCTATATGCGGTATTCTGGTAAAATCTAGACAAGCTATCACCAGCCGGTAAGTGTTAAATGCCGGCAGGAATCGTTTCGTTAAATCTGGGTTTCTATCCAAAAGGGTAGGAGCCCAGATTCATTTTCTGAACAATACACGTGATGAAAATTCCACTACGCAGCCTCTAATAAATCTCGTCCTAACAATAATCTCATAATACTCACAATTAAACTTGACATGTCTCAGGTGACTTTTTAACATAATGTGTCATACATCTTACTAATTACTCTCTGTATGATGACTTTGAAAAAACTGAGGAAAGATCAAATACTTGTATATGAATAAACAAGCTGGAACCTTTTGCTGTATAAGGAAAATGTGTCATACATCATTCACATTATTGAATAAGGGAGTACCTGTATGCGTATAACGGGTAAATGGCAAAAAACAATCTTGGGGGCACTCTTGCTTGTGCCTTTCTTGCTAAATGCTGGACAAGGCGGTAAGATTTCTGGAATCATCACTGATGCTCAAAACGGGGATGTTTATCCCGATGCCAATGTTTTATTGACCATTCGATGGATGGGAGTACTCACAGATTTCAATTATTCACAATTCTCAAGAGAAAATGATATATCTCCTCGAATATGGTCACTCTCAATGGGGTGGGGAAAAATATCCAGATGCAATTGCCAAACTTATGGCAAGTTTTCCAGATTCGAGTTTCATACTTACGGCAAAAGCATTTCAATCCACAAGCGTACAGCAAGCTGACCAGGGGTAACACTATGCATACATATTCAAAAGTTGGTAACACAGAAACGTTGAGCAACAAGATTCAGAGTGAAATTGAGAAGTCGATTTTACAAAAGAAATTTGTGCCAGGTGACAAATTGCCCACTGAAAAGGAAATGTGTGAAATGTTTGGTGTGAGTCGAACGGCTCTTAGAGAAGCCTTACAGATGCTACGTATTCAAGGTCTGATCACCATTCGTAAGGGAAGTGGTATATATGTGAGTGAGTACAATTCAGCCAACGTTGTCAAACCCATGAGTCAATACTTGCAAATGAACCTGGATGATACCTTGATCCTCCAGGTTATTGAAGTCCGTAAAATGTTTGAACCACAGATCGCCTGGATCGCAGCTCGCAATCGGGAAGAAGCGGATGTGAAACTATTGGAGAAAAATCTTTCTGAATTGAAAAAGAGTGATAAGGTCGACTCTGAATATCAAGGCGAGATTGATCAAAACTTTCATTTGAATATTTGTGAAGCAACTAAAAATCCAATTATTGCACTCCAAATGGATCCCATCTTTAGACTCATGCCAAGAATCAGAACCATCGTATACAGTACTGTGGACACAGCCTTTAGTGAAGCTGTCGAATTTCATCAACAAATCTTCGATGCCATAAAAAATCAAGATGGTGCAGGTGCTCGAGAAGCCATGATGGACCATCTGGCAGTAGCCGAACAACATTCATACAAGATTTTAAACCAGTAGGATAAGAGATAAACATCTGGATGGGGTAGAATACACGAATTTATTAAGTCAATTGATTGCCACAACAGATGAGGCCACAGATACCCTGGAGCATCATCAGGCAATTTGCGACAGTGACTGGAACGGGAGGGTCATCCCCACATTCAGACCTGATTCACTTACCAACATCATGAATCCTGACTGGCAGAATAATATCAGAGATCTTGAAGAACTGGTAGGCTGCAACTTGCATTCATTCCCAAAATTTGTTTCCGCTCTCGAAGAAAGACGAATTTATTTCAAGTCCATGGGTGCCACAGCAACTGATCATGGGGTCTCAAGTCCATTTACACGTCGCTTAAGTCCAACTGAAGCTGAAAGTATCTTCCAAAAAGCCTTATCTGGAAAAGCATTGGCAGAGGATGGAGCAAGATTTAGCGCACATATGCTCATGGAAATGGCTCGTATGAGCACTGAAGATGGTCTGGTCATGCAGATTCATCCCGGTGTCTACAGGAATCACAATAATCTGATATTTGAACAATTTGGTGCTGATAGGGGTGCTGATATCCCAATCCAGACCGAATACACACAAAATTTGCATGCAATTCTTAATGAATATGGGAATGACCCGAAATTCAGACTCATCATCTTTACCCTGGATGAAACCAATTACAGCAGGGAATTGGCCCCGTTAGCCGCACATTACCCAGCACTGAAATTGGGACCAGCATGGTGGTTTAACGATAGCATCGAAGGGATGACTCGTTTTCGACAGATGACAACTGAAACTGCGTCGATTTACAACACAGTTGGTTTTAACGATGACACACGGGCATTGCTCTCCATTCCTGCACGACACGATTTGAGCAGAAGAGTTGATTCAAATTTCCTGGCAACTTTAGTAGCGACCCATCGGATCGAATTATCGACCGCTAAGGAAATGGCGAAGTCTCTGGCATATGATCTGGCAAAATCAGCCTACAACCTTTAAGATGAAAGAATCTCTCATGTTAAAACTGGGTAAATTATCAGTAGTCACCACTTTAATTGTGCTGGTTCTGATTTCATCGTGTTCCGTTAGATCAGATAAGACCATCATCAAACTTGCTCATGGTCTAGATCCTTCACATCCAGTCCATCAGGCTATGGTTTTATGTCTGAGCGTCTCTCCGAAAAATCTGGGGGGCAAATGCAAATGGATATTTACCCTTCAGGACAGTTGGGTGCTGAGCGCGAGCTCATCGAATTGCTACAGATCGGTAGCCTGGCAATGACTAAAGTTTCTGCCAGTCCTATGGAATCATTTGTACCAGAGATGAAACTATTTAGTATCCCATATGTGTTTCGTAGCGAAGATCATTTATGGCAGATTTTAGAGGGTAAAATCGGGCGTGATATCCTACTCGCTGGACAAGATTTTCGGTTAAGGGGTCTAGGGTATTACGATGCAGGTAGCCGTAGTTTCCATACCAAGGAAAACCCGGTGAAATCCCCAGAAGATCTTAAGGGCTTGAAAATTCGTGTCATGAAAAGCCAGACAGCTGTTCAAATGGTTCAGGCTTTAGGTGGTTCGGCTACACCTATCAGTTGGGGTGAACTCTATACAGCACTTCAACAGGGAGTTGTGGATGGTGCGGAAAATAACCCGCCCAGCTTCTATCTCTCTAAACACTATGAAGTCTGTAAATACTATGCCCTTGATGAGCATACCTCTGTACCAGATATCCTGCTAATGAGTACTGTGGTTTGGAATAGTCTCACAGAGCAGCAACAGACCTGGTTACAGGAAGCTGTTGATGAATCCGTAACCTATCAACGTAAAGTCTGGAAAGAATCTTCAGACAGGGCTCTTGCAGAAGTTCAGAAAGCAGGGGTTGAAGTGATCTATCCGGAAAAAGCGCCTTTCCAGGAATCAGTCAAGGAAATGCATGAGTCCTATAAAGGGACTACCATTTATGACCTCATTGAGAAAATTGATGCCGTGAAAATAGAAGGGGATATTGAATAATGAAGGCGCTCATTGCACTCATCGATAATCTGCTGTCCAAATTTCTGGTTTTACTTATGGGATTCATCGTACTGGTTGTTACGTGGCAGGTTGTCACTCGGTTTCTTCTGCCTACCCCCAGCTCAAACACTGAAGAACTCGCTCGATTTCTATTGATCTGGATAGGGGTTCTGGGCGGTGCCTATGCCTTGCGTACGCGGGCACACCTGGGCATTGATATTATGACCAATAAATTGCATGGCCGTCAGAAAGATATGCTGATGATCGGTATTTATCTGGCCATTATTTTATTCTCTACCTTGATTCTGGTGGTCGGTGGGATCAAGCTGGTTGCACTTACCTTCACATTGAATCAGATTTCAGCCTCATTAGGTATCAAAATGGGATATATCTATACAGTTCTACCCCTAAGTGGTAGCATCATGATTATCTATTCTCTGGATGTCATTATGGATGCACTCAAAGGGCAAAGCCCAGTTGAGGAGATGAGCTAATGGATATGTCAATTTTAGTTCTCATTGTCAGCTTTATCATCCTGGTAGCATTTAATGTACCCATTGCCTTCAGCATTGGACTCTCCACCATGTTTACCATGTTGTTCACTATCCCTGTTGGACCTGCAATTACCACCATCGCCCAGCGTATGGCCACCGGTATTGATAGTTTTGCCCTCCTGGCAATTCCCTTCTTCATCCTTTCTGGCCAGTTAATGGGCCGCGGTGGCATTGCACGACGTCTCATCGATTTTGCAAAAGTTTTGGTGGGGATGTTCCCTGGTGGACTGGCATATGTGAACGTGGTAGCCTGTATGTTTTTTGGAGCAATCTCTGGATCTGCAGCCGCTGCAACCACTGCAATCGGTGGATTTATGATTCCAGTGATGAATAAGGAGGGCTACGATAAGAATTTCAATACAGCCCTGACAGTTACAGCCTCTACCACTGGATTGCTTATTCCACCTAGTAATATTCTGATCGTCTATTCATTGGCAAGTGGTGGAGTCTCTATTGCTGCATTATTTATTGCTGGTTACATCCCTGGTATCTTATTGGGTCTCGGACTCATAGGTGCTGCTGCAATCATTGCGACAATCAGGAAGTACCCCAAGGGTGAAAGACCAGAATTTATGTATGCCATTAGAAAGCTTGCAGATGCCGTACCCAGTCTCATGCTGATAGTCATCGTGATTGGTGGTATCATTGGAGGTATTTTTACGGCGACTGAAGCCTCGGCAATAGCGGTTCTGTACTCGCTTTTACTCTCAGTCGTTTTTTATAAAGAAGTAAAATTAGATCAGCTGTCTGAAATTTTATTAAGAACGGTTGAGATTACTGCCATGGTTATGTTGCTCATCGGAGCATCCTCAGCCATGTCCTGGATACTATCCTATGAAAATATACCACAGAGTATCAGTCATGCGCTGGTGAGCATGACTGAGAGTAAGTTTCTCATTCTGCTCATTATCAATCTGATACTGCTGGTTGTGGGAACATTCATGGATATGACGCCTGCTGTTTTGATATTTACTCCCATCTTCCTGCCTGTTGTGGCAACACTTGGAATCTCACCCTTACACTTTGGGATCATGATGATTCTGAATCTGTGTATCGGATTGACGACACCACCCGTTGGGACAGTTTTATTTGTTGGGTGTGGAATAGGGAAGACCACCATTGGTAATTTAGCCAAATCGCTATTGCCTTTCTATGTGGTGATGATTGCTGTTTTAATGCTCATCACATATATCCCATGGCTCACAGAAGCTTTACCAACATTTTTCGGATACATGTAAGAAAAGTTTAAAGGAAAAATATGAATGCGTTTGATTTAAAAGGAAAGAGAATTGCCATCACGGGCGGTGCTGGTGTGCTTGGAGCTTCCCTTGCAAAAGGTTATGCAGATGCGGGTGCAACAGTAGCCCTATTAGATCTGGCAGCCGATAAGGCACAGGAATTGGCTAAAGACCTTGGCAATGACCACATTGGTGCAGCCATAAATGTACTGGATACTGATAGTATTACATCATCGCTTGAAGCCTGCATCAGTGGTATGGGTGGTGTTGACATTCTGGTGAATGGTGCTGGCGGGAATCACCCCAAGGCGACAACCGGTCCAGATATGGCCTTTTTTGATATACCCAAGGAGAGCCTCGAGTTTGTATCCGGGCTGAATCTCAGTGGTACCATTTTGCCGTCTCAGGTCTTTGGACGACACATGGTGGAGGCAAAGCAAGGGAATATCTTGAATATCTCATCCATGAATGCCTTTAGACCGCTCACCCGCATTCCAGCTTATTCCGCTGCCAAAGCTGCTGTATCGAATTTTACCCAATGGCTGGCTGTTCATATTGCCCAGGAGTATTCTCCCAGTATTCGAGTGAATGCACTAGCTCCTGGATTTTTCCTCACTGAACAGAATCGTTTCCTTCTGACTGATAAGGAAACTGGTGAACTCACCCCACGTGGGAGTCAGATATTGGGACACACTCCTCAGGGACGTTTTGGGGAACCAGATGATTTACTGGGAACTGCTATCTGGCTGGTCTCGGATGCCTCAAAATTTGTAACAGGGATTGTTGTTCCTGTCGATGGCGGATTCTCAGCCTACAGTGGTGTCTAATGGACGTCTTCGCGAATGACCATAGGGAATGTGGCGATCTCTTTTGACTGGGATGATAGATTTAATCCTTCAGAGGGATTGCTAGTCGCTGTGCTTGTTCGGAAAGACGTACACAAAGAATTGAATAATCAAAAATTGAAATTATGGAGTTAAAAGTGACACAAGTGAAAGCAGATATCGGAGTTGTCGGCCTGGCCGTCATGGGGGAGAACCTCATTCTAAATATGGAAAGTAAAGGCTTTAGTGTTGCCTGTTATAATCGTACCACCTCGAAAGTGGATGATTTTATGGGGGATAGGGCAAAAGGGAAGAATATCTATGGCTATCACACCGTAGAAGAGTTCGTACAGGGCCTGGAACGCCCCCGTAAGGTCATGATCATGGTTAAGGCGGGTGGACCTGTTGATGCCTTCATCGAACAGGTTATACCCCTGCTAAAGGAGGGAGATATTATCATCGATGGTGGTAACTCACATTTCCCGGATACCATTCGTAGAACCGCCCATGTTGAGTCCAAAGGTCTCCAGTATATTGGAACTGGAGTTTCAGGTGGAGAAGAAGGTGCTCTATTGGGACCATCTATCATGCCCGGTGGCTCAAACGCAGCCTGGGAACATGTGAAACCCATCTTCCAGAAGATTTCTGCCCATACAGATGAAGGCGATCCCTGTTGTGAATGGGTCGGCGAAAATGGTGCTGGACACTTTGTAAAGATGGTTCACAATGGTATTGAATATGGTGACATGCAGATGATCTGTGAAACCTATCAAATGATGAGCCAGGGGCTAGACATGTCCAATGAAGAAATGACCGAAGTATTCGCAAAATGGAATACAGGTAAACTGGATTCATATCTCATTGAAATCACCCGTGATATTCTGGGTTATAAAGATGAAAATGGCCATGCAACAGTTGATCTCATATTGGATACTGCAGGTCAAAAAGGTACAGGGAAATGGACCGCTATTGCCGCCCTTGATGAGGGAATGCCTCTCACGCTGATTGGTGAAGCTGTATTCGCCAGAGCCCTGTCTGCCATTAAAGATGAGCGTGGAGAAGCATCAAAAGTTCTGGTTGGACCTGGGAAGGTGGCTGGAACTGACAAAGCAGCATTGCTGGCTGATCTAGAAGATGCATTGTATGCTTCAAAGATTGTTTCATACGCTCAAGGATATCAGCTAATGCGCACAGCAGCAGTTAGTTACGAGTGGAACCTAAACTATGGTGGCATCGCACTAATGTGGCGCGGAGGCTGTATTATTCGTTCAGTCTTCCTTGGAAAAATCAAAGATGCATTTGATAACAATGCTGACCTGACAAACCTACTACTGGATCCTTTCTTTAGTGAAGCAGTAACCAATGCCCAGGCTGCCTGGCGTCGTGTGATAGTCAAAGCCGTTGAAATGGGAATTCCCATGCCTGCAATGAGCTCAGCACTTGCTTACTATGATGGCTATCGCTCCGAAAGACTTCCTGCAAATCTATTGCAAGCCCAACGGGATTATTTTGGTGCACATACCTATGAGCGCATCGATAAAGCACGTGGTGAATGGTTTCATACCAATTGGACCGGACGTGGAGGAGATACTTCCGCTTCAACTTATGTAGTATAAGAAATCTCTATAAGATGAAACCGGGTCAATTACAGTGTCTACACACTGGAAAGGGATGAATTAGCATGTTGTACTATGGAAAAGGGTCAGTCGATACTGAATTTACTTCTGAGGAGTTAGAGTCAAGTCTTCAAGAAGCGCTGGACAAAATCGGTCCCCGAAAGAAAGTCCTGGCAGTTCCACCTGATTTCACCCGGTTTCATTCTTTCGCTGGTGCCCTTACCAATTCTGCATATAAATACTATGGCGATCGCATGACAGATGTACTTCCGGCTCTTGGAACCCATACGCCTATGCTGGAGAGTCAGATCAAGGAGATGTATGCTGATGTCCCTTTGGACCTGTTTCGTGACCATGACTGGCGCAACGATGTGGTTACCATAGGACAGGTACCTTCAGAATACATCAAAGAAGTGTCCGAGGGAAAGCTATCATTTACCTGGCCTGCTCAGGTAAACCGGTTGCTGGTGGAAGGCGGGCATGATCTTATCCTTTCTGTGGGACAAGTTGTACCCCATGAAGTCATCGGTTTTGCTAATCACAACAAGAACATATTTGTAGGAACCGGTGGTTCAGAGGGAATCAATAAGAGTCATTATCTCGGAGCCGTCTACGGCATGGAACGCATTATGGGGCGGGCACAATCTCCTGTGCGAGCCGTTTTGAACTACGCTGAAGAACACTTTGCTCAAGATTTGCCAATTGTATACGCACTCACCGTGGTTGGCAAAAACCAGAAGGGAAAACTCTGCGTCAGGGGACTGTACGTAGGGGATGATCTGGAGTGTTTTGAAAGGGCTGCTGCATTATCTCTTGAAGTGAATTTTCAAATGGTTGAGAAACCATTGAAAAAGGTGGTTGTCTATCTGGATCCAGCAGAGTTTAAAAGCACCTGGTTGGGCAATAAGAGCATCTACCGTACGCGTATGGCAATTGCTGATGGCGGCGAGTTGATCGTGTTGGCACCTGGTCTAAAGGAGTTTGGAGAAGATAAGCGGATTGATGAACTCATCAGGAAATACGGCTATTTAACAACACCAGAAATCCTTGAATTAACCAAGGAAAACAGTGATTTACAAAATAATTTAAGTGCCACAGCTCATCTTGTCCATGGGTCCTCAGAAGACCGATTCTCCATCACTTATTGTCCTGGGCATTTGACTCAGACAGAAATAGAAAGCGTTAACTACAAATACGCTGACCTGAAAACGATGTTGGATCGCTATGATCCCGACACAATGCTGGATGGCTTCAACACAATGGATGATGGTGAGGAAATATTTTATATCTCCAATCCTGCCCTGGGTTTATGGGCCAACGGGGAACGCTTTGAATAGAATTATTTATGCCTGGAAACTAACAAGAAAAAACAATAACATATTGGAATTAGGGATATCAGAAAATGACGAAACTCAATATAAGACAAGATGAATGTGAACTGGACTTTCTGTCCCTTGGCTCACTCGTGCACAGGCTAGACCCGGGACGAACTCCTTTTCGAAAGGCACGAGAAGTAAATATTCATGTCTCAGGTGGTGAGTATAATTGTGCAGCCAACCTGGCGGACTGTTTTGGACTTAATACAGGAATAGCAACAGCCATGGTCGATTATGGAATTGGGGAACTGGTCCAATCCCGCGTTCAGGAAATGGGTGTAAAACCCTTTTATAAATGGTTTGAGCATGATGGTGCCAGAGGACCGAACATCGCAACGGTTTATTCAGATCTTGGATATGGCGTTCGACCACCCGTAGTATTCTATAACCGGGCGAATGAGGCAGGCGCCATGTTGAAACCAGGTGATTTTGATTGGGATGGCATCTTTAGTAAAGGGGTTCGCTGGTTTCACTCCGGTGGTATTTATGCAGCGCTATCAGAAACAACCTCAGAGCTGATAATCGAAGCCATGAAAGCAGCTAAGAAACACGGAGCAATTACCTCCTTTGATTTGAACTATCGCGGTAAACTCTGGGAATCCATGGGTGGACTGGATCAGGCACAGACAACCTTCAAAAAGATTGTCGAACATGTTGATGTACTCATCGGTAATGAAGAAGATTTGCAACTTGGTTTAGGTGTGAAGGGACCCGATGTAGAAAAAAAATCCAAACTGGATACCTCGGTCTTTTTTGAGATGATGTCTGAGGTCAATCGCGATTTTCCAAATGTCAAAATGGTAGCTACCACCATGCGTGAAGTTGAATCTGCAAACCAACATCAGTGGGGTGCTGTGGTTTGGACAAAAAGCGAGCAAGCAATCAGTCCGACATGTGAACTTAAAGTTCTGGACCGTATTGGTGGTGGTGATGGATTTGCTTCAGGACTGATTTATGGACTGCTTGATGGACGAAGCTTAGATGAAACCCTGCGTCTGGGATGGGCCCATGGTGCGCTTTCAACAACATTCTCTGGTGATGTAACCATGGCAAGATTACCTGAGGTTGAAGCCTTTGCCAGTGGCGGTTCAGCCAGGGTTCAAAGATAAACACTGCATCCATAAGGCGAGATACCCATCCGGGATGAATAAGCCGAATGCAAATTCTTTTGAAAAAAGCATGATCAGGATATAAACAATTATGAAGAAAGTGCTGGCACTTGATTTTGATGGGGTTGTGGCTGATAGCATCTTAGAATGTCTGGTCACTGCCTATAATGCCTTTTCAGCCTTCAATAATATCAATGACTTTAGATTGGATATCAGTCAATTTACAAAAGAAGAAATAGCACAATTTCGAGAATCGAGAATATACATCCGTAGAGGTGAGGATTATGTATTTCTGTTGATGGCAGCTGATCATGGAACACCCATTACCTCTCAAACTGAATTTGATACCTATCTTAAGCAATATGAAGAGGTGCGAGATAGATTCAGGGAGATGTTCTACGGCATGCGGGTCACACTGCAAACAAATCATCCGACCGAATGGTTAGCGCTAAGTCCAGTTTACACACAAATGAAAGAATTTCTGCAGTCAGTGAAACATCCAGAATCCATCTATATCGTTACAACAAAGGATCTTGTCTCAGTCCAGCTTATTCTCGAATCACATGATATTACTCTCAAGATTAACAACATGTTTCAGGCAACACGGACATTGAGAAAACCTGAATTACTCCTCAATATTGCTGAGGTGGAGAAGCTTAATCCAGCCAATGTTATTTTTATTGATGATCATCCAGCCACGGTCACTGAAGTGATTGATGGAACTTCTGTGGAAAGTCATTGCGCAGCCTGGGGCTACAATGCTGAAGATCAATTGGACAAACTAAAAGAAATGGGTGTCTCAGTTTTAACGCAGGATGAATTCCTGAGTACAATGGAACAGTATTCATCCCAGTTTGAATAAATAAAGGGAAGCAGATATGAGATTGCTATCTACAATCAAACCCATTGAAATACAAGCAGTTACAAGGACACTCATCACTGATGTATTGGTCCTCTTTAGTTTCTATGCGACCATTATTTTCGCTCATATCCTGCCTTTTCCATTGTACAAATTAGATCCCATGAAAATTCTTGTGCTGGGGACTGTGATTTACTCAAGTCGAAACAACGCGATGTTCATGGCTGCAATTCTCCATGTACTATCCTTTTTTAGTACGGGACATCCAGTGTTTCCTAAATTTCTCATCATGAGCAGTGAGTTGGCCATCTTCGCCTGGGTATTGGGGACACTTCAATCAAGCCGGATTGCAAAACCTCTTGGATTCCTGTCCGCCATCTTCGTATCAAAGTTATTTTACTACTTGATCAAAGGGGGAGCTATCAGCCTGGGTTTCCTGGATCAAAATCTCCTGTCAACCAGCATCGCTACACAAATGCAAGCACTGGCTATTTTAGGCGGTGTCTTCCTTTTGTTCGATTATCTGAATACACGATTTAGTAAGTAGCAGGATACGCTTGAAATACTAGATTCTCAGCATGAAGAGAATCATCAATAATTTCCCACTACCCAACCTGTCTGCACGCGAGGAGTATCTGTAACATGCTCATTCCAGGCTACACAAAGATTTATCCTGATGCAGTCTGAAAGAGTCCCTGCATTCCAGGTCCTAGCCAAACCCATTGGTCCCAATTGTAATCTGGAATGTAGTTACTGTTTTTACCTTGAGAAGGATCAGTTTTATCCAGATCATAACAATTTTAAGATGGCGCCTGAACTGCTTGAATCCTTCATAAAACAAAAAATTGAAGGTCATCAAGTAGGCACAGTGAATTTTACCTGGCAGGGAGGAGAGCCAACTTTATTGGGAGTGGATTACTATCGCGAGGTGGTAAGGCTGCAGGCGAAATATGCCAATGGTAAAAAGATAGAGAATGGGCTTCAGACCAATGGCATCACCCTGGATGATGAGTGGTGTATCTTCTTCAAGGAGCATAATTTCCTCATTGGAATATCAATTGATGGTCCTGAGGAGTTACACAACAAGTATCGATTGAATAAAAATGGCTATGGTAGCTTCACCGATGTCATAGTTGGGATTGAACTTCTAAAAAAACACCATGTGGCGTTTAATACTCTTACTGTTATCAGTTCTGAAAATCAATCCTCGCCAGATACGATATATGATTTTCTCAAATCAATTGGGAGTAATTATTGGCAATTCATTCCCATTGTAGAGCGAATCAAAGTAGCAGATGGAATGCTGGCCGCCCCAGATGAGGTGGGCGAAACCCGTATAGCTGAGTGGTCGGTGGAGCCCGAGATATATGGCAAGTTTTTACAGAGCATATTCCAGCGCTGGGTGAGGGAAGATGTAGGGCAGGTATTTATCCAACATTTTGAATCAGCATTAGCAAATCAGCTCGGTGTATCTCCCGGTGTATGCGTATGGAACTCCACCTGTGGCTTATCCCTGGCAATTGAGCACAATGGTGATACTTATTCTTGTGATCACTATGTTTTTCCTCAATTCCATCTGGGGAATATTCAGGATACAACCCTTGAAGAAATGGTGCATAGTCCAAATCAAATCAAGTTCGGCAATGATAAGCAGGAGGGACTCCCCAAAATATGTCGGGAATGTTCAGTTCTCGATCTCTGTCATGGAGAATGTCCAAAACATCGTTTTAAGGTGGGCGATGATGGGGAGCTGGGACTCAACTATCTGTGCAGGGGATACAAAGAATTCTTTACCTCGATTCGTCCAGAACTTG
Source organism: Fidelibacterota bacterium (assembly GCA_016844945.1). Taxonomy (GTDB): domain Bacteria; phylum Fidelibacterota; class UBA8477; order UBA8477; family JABMPR01; genus JABMPR01. The sequence goes on from JAERTJ010000215.1 coordinate 17,963, forward strand.
GGGTTATACAGGAGCTCTTTGAGATGAATAAACCTGCTGAACATGTCATGGAGTGGATGAAAGAGAAAGACCAGGGTTTCCCATCTCTTGAGGTAAACCACAACGATCCATGCCCCTGTGGCAGTGGTAAACAGTTCAAGAGCTGTTGCGCCATTTAAACACACTCCCTAGTTTCAAATTTCTCGTCACTTCATGCAATTCCTGTCAATTTCCCCAAAAACTAGATTCTGCTAACTTCTGGCTAGGAGCCCAGGGAATGTGGCGATCCTTTTAAAATCTCGAGAACCAACTACCCCTGCGAGTATTATGTATCTCGTTCTATCATTTACACTAGGATGTATAAAAAAAATACAATAGTGAGCGGTAATAACTACTGTAGCTCTAATTATATAGCATACATGATAAAAAAGGTTATATTAAATTATCTTAGATGAACTTTGGTATATCTTTCACTTGGTAAAACCAATTGGTTAACTGATAAGCGCAGAAATCCATGAAGATCAATCCCAATGTATTAGAAGAATAACAAGCAGTCCAAGTTACGAAAAAATGAAATTGTTGAATGCTAGCGATACTAGCAAGGAGATTAAGCATGGAACATGGAAGAAAAACACGAGTCACACTTAATCTTGGAATACTTATTTGCCTAATATTCTCGTTCATTCCAACTAAGCAGGTGATTGCACAAAAATCATTCAAATTTGTCATTGCATCAGATCCACAACCCTTCTTTTTAAAAAGAGAGCGTGACTTTATCGATTTTCCGGATTTAGGAAAGGGTGGAAGTAAGAAGTATTATAACAAAATCTTTCCCACCCTCATTCAGGAGATCAAGAATATCAATAGTTTAGATGGCATCATAATCAATGGGGATCTAACAAACTCAGCCACTGGAAATCAAAGATTATTCTATACCGACAAAGTCTTTGATGAACTCAAAAAGGGTGGATTACCCTATTATGCAGGAATTGGAAATCATGATATTTATGAAAATGGGGGGGAAGGTTGGTGTAAGGTCAACCTGGAGCTTGGAACACATGCGATATGTGAAAGGACCTATTAGAAATGAATACGGTTCTGACTTTTATGAAAATAGTATTCACTATGCTTTTGTAAAGGGAGGTTTCATGTTCATTCAGGCTAACAATTCACCCTTTCATTCATATGAAACCAAAAACGCTTTTCCGGAGAAAATCCCAGCTACACTAACAACCAATAAAAAATCAGATTGGTTGAATAAAATGAACAAAATTGCAAAAGAGAAGGGCTATAAAATTATCCTTAACTTTCATGCTTATGATGATGGCTATAATTGGAACCAGGGGGTATTTGAGGATTTTATAAAGAAATCAGAAGTTGTAGCAATTTTTGTAGGCCACTTTCATCGAAATCTGGGGACCTATGATACACTAACAAATGTAAACAACAGTCCTGTACCCGTTATTTATTCTGGGGCCATGCATCTTGGTTCCTATTTGTATGTCACCTTTAATCAAGATAAAATTCATGTTGAACCTCGTGTTATAGATTTATCACCCTATCAATTATCAGTGAATGTTTTTAACAGTTCAGAACGGCAAAGTTTTGATATTAATCTAGAACCTGCTTATAATGTTTCGTTTGTTAATAATTCCACTGGAACATTTGGGTATGCTGCTCGAGTGAGGGTTCTCTATGAGGATGGCAATGGTGTAACTGTTCGAAAAGGATACTACAAACTTGAACGAAATAAGTCAGTATCTGTTGAAATTCCTTCCAATGCTACAGGTCCCAGATATGCATTTGAGTACCTCCAGACATTCGCCTGGAAGACTGCAAAAAAATCAGATATCACCTCCAAAACAGATCAGTGCTACCAGATATCTGGCAAACTCGAGAATGGTCCAAAGGTTTCCACCTGTCGGTAATCCTTTAAAGTCATAGCCTTTTACGAATACCAGATGTATCCCCTCTAGTCTACATAATGCTACCGTCCAGTAGGCGCAAAGACGGTAGTGAGAACCATGCAATTGACCAACCCTCAAATTTCGAGTTAATTAGTGTAGTTCGTGTCCAAACACTAAATATTCAGCCTAACCACGTCTTCGCGAAGGACTGCAAGGAATGCAGCGATCCCTCTTGCCTGAGCAGCTCATCAATCCCCAAATATCAACATTCGAGTAAATTCGTGTAATTCATGTCCAAACACTAATTCTTCATTCTAACCACATCTTCGCGAATGACCACAGGGAATGCGGCGATCCCTCTAGGCTAAGGCAAAACCTCAGGTTCGTCAGAGAGATTGCCTGCCTGCGCGTAGCCGCTTCGGCATAGGCAGGCTTCGTCCTGCGTCCTCGCAAAGACGGTCATTAAATGTTCTCTTTATCACACAACATAGGGGAAATCCCCACACAACATTAGGGTTACCCTGATTACAGAGGGTAACACATTATAGTAAAATGCTTCCAGTAAGACCGGAGAAGGTCTTTTGAAAGGAAGCAGAAATGAAAACAACAAGAATTACACTGATCGCCCTCCTCACGATGGCTCTTGGTGTTTCTTCAGTTTCTGCCAAACCCTATGATGTTCAGACTTCCCAATCAATGGACAAATCTTCCCCGGCAATCAACATCGTTCAGCGCAACCAGGAACAAATTTCTGGCACCATGATAAGTGCAGATGAATCCTACTATGTTTTCCAGAATATAGCCGATGAAGCCGTACAGATCATTCCCAGGGCTGACGTGCAACTTTTGGAGACTAATATGGATGTTAATCTCTTTTCACTTTTAAAGGGTAAAGACCCAAAATCATTGACTGATGTCATTGAATTGAATGATGGCACCAGAATCCCCAGCATCATTCTGGATGTTGGTACCAATAGCATTCAATATTTTACCGGTAAAAAAATGAAGCGTGAAATCTTACCAGCAAACTCTATCTACATGCTCTATATTGATGATGCTACCATTAGCATCCCCTTTCCAATGGTTTCGCCTGATACACCTGTTCTCTAATTCCATCAGCTATACCAATATTTTTTCACGCTTCAACTCTTAACTTCTAAAATATTAACTCCATGGATTAATACCGAATACCATCCATGATGGAACGCTTATTGCTTAGGTGTTCTATGAACCGATTGGTAAAACCTATCCTTCAATTCGGTTCTGATTACGAGGTGGTGAGTCCTAAACTCAGGGCATCTCGTACAATAAAAGTTTCAATATGTATTATGGATGGAGAAAATCATGACCTACAGAAAATCCTGGGCGGAACCCTGGAAAATTAAAATGGTCGAGCACTTGACGATGACTTCAAGGGAAGATCGAATCAAGGCAATCGAAGAAGCTGGCTACAACACATTTTTACTTAGATCAGAAGATGTCTATATCGATCTACTTACAGATAGCGGTACCAACGCTATGAGTGATCGTCAATGGTCTGGTATGATGATGGGCGACGAAGCTTATGCAGGAAGTCGTAACTTTTACAATCTTGAGAAAGCAATTCAAGATTTCTACTCATATAAATACATCATACCTACCCATCAAGGGCGGGCAGCAGAGCATATGATGTCACAAATTCTCATCAAAGATGGAGATTATGTCCCCGGCAATATGTACTTCACCACAACAAGACTTCACCAGGAGCTTGCGGGTGGGAAGTTTGTTGATGTTATCATTGATGAAGCCCATGATACTGAGAGCCTACATCCTTTCAAAGGTGATGTCGACCTGAACAAACTGCAAAAACTCATTGATGAAGTTGGCGCTGACAAGATTCCCTATATTTGCATAGCAACTGCTGTCAATATGGCGGGTGGACAACCCATTTCTCTCAAGAATATCAAAGAATTGCGTGAATTCACCACGAAACATGGTATTGAAATTGTTCACGACATGACCCGTGTGGCTGAAAATGCATGGCTTATCAAGGAACGTGAACCAGGTTATGCTGACAAAAGTGTTGCAGAAATCGTATTTGAGATATGCTCTTTGACGGATCATGCAACCATGAGTGCCAAAAAAGACCCTATCGTAAATATTGGTGGGTTCATGGCAACAAACGATGAAGATGTCTATCGTAAGGCTCAAAACATGGTGGTTGTTTACGAAGGTCTGCACACCTATGGTGGTATGGCAGGCAGGGATATGGAAGCACTGGCTGTTGGTATTGAGGAATCAGTACAGGATGACCACATGCGAGCACGTGTGGGACAAACCAAATATCTAGGTGAAAAATTGCTTGGATATGGTATTCCTATTGTGAATCCAATTGGTAGCCACGGTGTCTTTCTTGATGCCAAGAAATTTTTACCACACCTGTCCCAGGATGTTTTCCCAGCACAGACTCTCGCAGCAGAGATATATATCGAAAGTGGTGTGAGAGCCATGGAGCGTGGAATGGTTTCTGCTGGTAGAAACAAGGAAACCGGTGATCATAATCGTCCCAAACTGGAATTGGTGAGACTTACCATCCCACGTCGCGTCTATACACAAGCTCACATGGACGTGGTTGCCGAATCCATTGCTGATGTATATGAAAGACGTAATGAGATAAAGGGTCTTGAATTTAGCTATGAGCCTGAATATCTCAGGTTTTTCCAGGCTAGATTTAAACCCCTGGCTGATTAATTATAATACTCTGATTCAAAAGTGGCTCCAAAGTAATTGGAGCCACTTTTCTTTTAATCCTCATGCTTTAATTTAATTGGACGATAAAAAATAGTGAGAACCATCTCGGAGAACATGTATAAGTATCTAGAAGTTCCCCCGTTATATCAGTTAAAATTGAGGTCTAATTGTCGATACCGGTGTTTTTTGATATAAACCGGGTTGATTTGGCCAGGATTCCTTGTGAGAATGGCTGAGATTCCATCACCAAGCGCATAATATCCAAAA
>JAERTJ010000216.1 GCA_016844945.1 Fidelibacterota bacterium
TTGTTATTGGTTATAATCAAGGTTTTTAATTCATCTTTATTCATCAAAGAAACAGGCCGAACGATGGTCCATTCGATGTTTGAGTTTTGGAGAAGTCCCTCCTGCCTTTCATGATCGTCGTAAGCATATTTCACATTTGAATGCTTCACCAATAGTCTGAAATACCAGGGTGTCTCATTGATCTGATCACCAACCCCCCAGGCTGACATCACAACAATTCGTTTCACCCCATTGTTCTCCATACTTGTTAACGCATTTTTGATTGAAGTAGACAATAGATCTTCTGGTGCGGTAAGCTTCGCAAAAGGATTGTCGGATGTCCTGCCCAGATTTAGACAGCTGATTACAGCATCACATCCTTTCATGGCCCGGCCCACCAGCTCACTATCTAAGGAGGTACCTTCAAACATGGTAAGCTCTGGCAAATTGACTCCTAACTTTGATGGATCACGAGCAATTGCATGCACTTCCAGATTGCGCTCTTTGGCGAGGCTCAAAACCTCTGCACCTGTTCTTCCTGTCGCTCCCAGTAATAGTATCTTCACTTTATTTGTTTCCTCTATAAATCATTATTTGGCTGTATAAATATTAACAGCAAGATCCCTGTCCTTTAGCTCCTGGTGATAAAACTTCGCTCACCGAATGAAGGCATGACTGATTCTCTACTGTAGAAATATTCGATCTTCTCGTCTTCATCCATGGCACCTAAGCAATAGAGAACAGGCACAAAGTGATCAGGGGTTGGAGCCGCGAACAGACCAAATTCGTGACTTGTTTGGTAATTGATCAGGTTGGAGATGTTTCTCTCATCGATCTGCTTTACCAGCCAGCGGTCATATTCATCCTCCCCCGTACCGGACGATTTACCAACCCTGGGCTTCGGTGATTTTCCACTGGTATTGTGGATCAGGGCTCCACTTCCGATGATCAAGACCCCTCTTTCTCTCAGTGTCCTGAGTTGTTTACCCAGCTTGTAGTGGTATTCTGGATCGGCGTCATAAAAGACACTCATCTGAAATACAGGGACATTCGCCTCGGGAAACAGGTGCATCAACACGGGCCAGGTACCATGATCAAGGCCCCAATCAGCAGTCGCTTTAACTCCAGGGATCAATTCCTGAATATCGCTGGCGATCTTGGGTGCCCCCTGTGCTTTATATGAGAACTGGTAAAACTCTTCGGGGAAACCACGATAGTCGAAGATTTGCTCCTGGTCTTGGGATGTGTTTATGTAGGTGCCTTCTGAAAGCCAGTGCGCCGACACTACCAGCACGGCCTTGATCTCATACTCCCTTTCCAAATCCCTCCCGACATCATATAGTGCCTGCCACAGAGGATATTCCTCCCGTGAACGTATGATCTGGAAGGGGCTGCCATGGCAGCTAAACATGACCGGTAGTTTCCGGTTCTGTACTGGAAGCGATTCCAGAGTTTTCAAAGGTCCCATTGCTATCATCCCAGTTAATGTACTCAGAAATTGCCTGCGGTCCATTTTCAGGATCTAGGCTGAATCGGTACCATGAAGTGACGTCCCCAGGCAACATACAGAGCTATTGCAAGCATAAATACATTTATTCCAATACTGGCATACTCACCCCTGAAAATATGGAACAATGAGGCCATCACCATTACGAGGCCAAGAGCTGCAGCTGCAAGCTGAGTAAGGGCAGGTTTCATCTTCAGAAGGGCTGGTAGCAGTAGTCCCAGACCACCCAGGAGTTCGCTAATCCCAATTAACCGTACCATGAGCATGGACATATCCTGGGTCCAGGGTATCATCTCTGCAAGCTGTCCCATGGGCTGGAAAGTTTTCATCACACCGGCCATCAGGAACATCACCGACAGTATCACCTGCCCAATCCACAGGCTTATGTTAAAAGCTTTTGAAGGTTGTTTTTCGTTTATCATGTCATTTTCCTTTCAATTCAATTTCAATTTGCGCTTTCATTATAAGATGATGTGGTTACTTTAGGCAAGCAGTATATAATAAGTAACCAGTTACCTTGAGGTAAGCGCAATGACAGATAGTGTTAAACTGATAAAACACGAGGATTGTGACAGGGAGATGCTCCCCATCCGTGATGCCCTGGATGTCCTGGGTGGCAAATGGAAGATCATGATCCTGATCTCTCTCATGCATGGCAATACACGTTTTCGGCAGATCGAGCGCAGCATTCCAAAGATCAGTTCAAAGGTCCTTGCCAAAGAGCTGAAGGACCTTGAACAACACCAGTTAGCGCAACGAACGGTCTACGATGAATACCCTGTCAGGGTAGAGTACACAGCGACTGAGTATTCAAAATCTATTGAGGGGGTCCTGGCTGCACTACACTCCTGGGGTAGTCAGCATAGGAAGAAAATCATCGGTAAGTGATCAGCAATCCTGGCCATTACCGACCCTATGTGGGCCGTGTTCTACATGATAATAAGTGATCGAGAGCGATTTGAGCTGTCAACTTATTCTTGTTTATCAGCGACTATTAATTGGCTTTTGTAGTCAGCAATTCTGGCATGGGCCAGACCATCTATAAACAAAATAATAATCAACATAGTAATGGCTGTGATGCTGGAAGCCCGCCAGACCGGAGTGCTGGTAAAGATGATCAGCAAGGCAGCAACAATTATCATGAGCGGAATCACCTTGAAAACGGTGGTGTATTCCTTCAAAGTACCTTCTACGCGAACCATTTCTGCTTCCACAAAAGCGGAAGCATCCCTCTTGTAGTCAGCCTCGAAGCTCGAAATCCTCGAGATATTGGTGTAGAGTAATCCAGACCCAATAATGATAAGTAAAACCCCTGCGACCAGAGTTGGGATGATATATGCTTTTGCTAGATCTGTTTTACCCAGATGCCCGAGACCAATACTAATTGCAATAAAAACGACTCCGAATAGGATAAAGAATGGGGTTGAAAGGACTTCTGCTTTCGCCCAATCCGTTGCTGCTTTTAAAATGTCCAAGTCTTATGCTCCTCTAAATATTTACTTAAACGCCCCAGCTGATTCCAGTTTCTTTCTCTGCTAGATCCCATAATCTTTCGGCTACAGCTTTATCCTTAGCATGGGGTTCTATATGATGTGCTCCAACCGGGCCCACCCAATTACTGCGTCCCGTAGGTCCATAAAAAGCTTTCTGGTCTAAATTCTCCTCAGTAGCACACATTAATTCGGGGTAAGCACCATTCTCAGCAGGCTGTGTCAGAGGAGACAATTTCATCAGACCAAAGATCATTCTCATCATGAAGCTACCGCTTGTTGCGATAAGTGCTGTCCTGGAAGAACCAGGGTGACAGGCATAAGCTTTAACCTCAGTTTTACCTGCCTTTGCTAATCTGTCCTGTAACTCATAAATGGTCATGATCTGGGCCAGCTTACTTTGGCTATAAGCGTCATTGGCAGTATAATCTTTATCCCAGTTCAGATCGTCAAATTTGATCGTTTTGAGTCCCAAATCGTAACCCATACTACCTACCGTCACAATACGCCCCTCAGATTTTTCAATCAATGGGTATAGCAAAGCTTGCAGTGTGAAATGTCCATAGAAATTTACAGCCATTTGGCTTTCCCAACCGTCCTTGCTTATGGCACGCTTCGGTACCTGAGCAATAGCACCATTGCACATGAGTGCATCGATACGGTCTACCTTTTCAAGGATCTCGGCGCTTGCTGATTTCACGGAAGCTTGATCGCCAAGGTCAACACGGATGGCAGTAACATCGGCCTGATTGCCAAACTCCTGTTTGATCGCCGCGATGCAAGCCTCTGATTTTTCGGGGTTACGGTTCAACATCACGATTTTGCCACCTTTGGAGGCAAGAATCTTTGCCGCTTCAAATCCAGTACCACTACTAGCGCCAGTGATCAAGTAGGTCTTGCCCTTCAAGGATCCGATTCGCTCTGGTGTCCAGCCATTAGGTCCAAATTCGTTTTTCTTTACCATTATTTCTTCTCCTTGTATTCCATTTCAGCGCTCCTATTGGCGGCACTTGCTTAATCGTAGGGCAGGTTTATCTCTGCTGCATGCAACATAACTCTCAACAGATGACATAACTAGGCGACATCATAGCTAAAACATGCCTAATTGTATCGCTGGGGTTGTGTATGGAAATTTATCGTGTTATGTTGACTGCATGAGCAAGAAGCAGATCAAACAAGTCATTGAAAACAGGCTACCCGAGAGCGGCATGATGGAAACTGGAGTGAGGGGAGTACAACTCTTCCGGATTACCCACGGGATGCGCTGCGCTCCAGCAGTATATGAACCTACGGTTGTAGCCATCGTGAATGGAGCTAAGGAAGCCATCCTGGATGGTCAGTCATATGTGTACGACAGCAGTCGATATATGTGCTGTGCCATGTCCATGCCTGTAGAGGCAGGAACACCCACCGCTTCGCAGGAGAACCCCCTACTGGGAGTATATATCTCTCTGGATACGAGAGTGATGACCGAACTGGCTATCGAGATGGAAAGCGCTGCCGGTGCCATACGCAAACCCAAGGAAGGTCCGCTGCCACAGGGGATCGCACTGGCCCACTGGGATGATGCCTTCACTGAAGCGCTGTTACGGCTGCTACAGCTGGGGGATAGCCTCTCAGATACAGCTGTATTAGGAGACAGCCGTCTTCGGGAAGTATATTACGCAATATTGAAGGGTGAGGCAGGTGATTCTGCGCGACGGGCATTTGGTGTAGGTAATGAGATCGCCCGGTCAATTGAATACTTATCTACCAGCCTGGGTAAATCAGTCACTATAGATGATTTGGCCGCACAGGCGCGGATGAGCCGGGCTGTATTCCATCGCAAATTCAAACAGGCTACCACCATGTCGCCAATCCAGTTTGTGAAATCCATGAGACTGAATAACGCTGCCATGAGGATCGCCACAGGGATGACCGTGAACGAAGCAGCCATGGAAGTAGGTTACGTAAGTTCCTCGCAATTCAGCCGGGAGTTCAAGCGTGTGTACGGAAAGTCTCCCAAGCAGTGGAGCCAGGCTATGCAGCTTCCCGAGGGCGTGACAATGCCGACATCTCCATTTTTTAAATTAGCTTCTGCGAGCCCCTACTGGTGGGACTAACATTCCCCCAGCGAAACGAGATGGTCTAAGAAATCAGGTGATTAAAGCTAGAAGCATTACTGATGGAATTACATGAAGCGTATAAAATGTGATTTCGAAATGCCACTAGATCAACAGCGCTCCTATCACAGTCTGTTCAATATTAAAAGTGTCCGTAAGTCACTGATAGACAATCAGATACAATGAAAAGAGTAGATTCTAAAGATTTCAGTCTTTTGTATCTTCACGCTCCTCTATGAATCACCTTAGGGGTTAGGTTCGGTACCACTTATGTGCTCATCTGCAATCCCGTTGCCGTAGCTGTAAAGCGCTTTCGGTTACCATTGGCTAGCTTATACTATTAAAATCACCCAAAAAGAGCATGGACTGCTCCTTATAAAATTTGGAAATAGAGAAGGACAAAATAAATGTTAGCTATTGAATACCATAAATACGGAACGCCTGAGGTCTTTGTGCCGGTGGACGTCAAACGCCCTGAACCATCAAGTAATGAAGTGCTGATTCAGATCCACGCCACGACGGTGACAGCCACCGAAGCAATTTTTCGACAGGGCAAACCATATTTCTCAAGATTATTTACGGGACTCACCCGCCCCAAACTGAAGTGTCTTGGTGAAGAATTATCAGGTGTGATTGTCGCCGTAGGTGCAGACGTCACTCGCTTTAGAGTTGGTGATGAGGTCTTTGGTACAGCAGGACCCGAATTTGGAGCAAATGCGGAATATATCACCGTAGCTGAAGAGGGTGTTCTGGCTTATAAACCAACCAACTTGACCCACCTTGAGTCTGCCGGAAGTGTTGATGGCTTTTTAACATCCATGCCCTTTCTACGAGACACAGGAAAGATTCAAGCCGGCCAAAAAGTCCTGATATATGGCGCTTCTGGCAGTGTTGGAGCAGCTGCTGTCCAGGTTGCTCACCACTATAATACAGAAGTTACAGCTGTCACCAGCACTGGAAATATGGAGTGGGTCAAAGATCTGGGAGCGGATCACGTGGTCGATTACACGAATGAGGACTTCATGACCAACGGAAGGACATATGACATCATCTTTGACGCTGTTGGTAAACTCACCTTCACCCAATGCAATTCATCCTTGACATTTAATGGGATCTTTCTGGAGGCTGGCTTTTCAATTAAATTTCTTATGCAATCACTCCTAACAATACTTGGTTCTGGTAAAAAAGCCCTCACAGCTGCCACAGGTTTAAGAAAACCCGAAGAGCGGAGGAAGGACCTGGAAGTACTTAAGGAGCTCCTTGAATCAGGTCAGATCAGGCCAGTCATCGATAAAAGTTATGCGCTGAAAGATATCACCGAAGCACATCGATACGTGGATCTTGGACACAAAAAAGGTAACGTCGCCATAAGCGTAAAAGAGAGCGTAGCATGACATTTAGTCAAACAAGCACAGGTTTTATCCAACGCCTACAAAAATTGCAGCAGGTCTCTATTTACTCATCAGCGGTTTAGCTATCATTACCCATTTTTTATGTCCCAGATGCTCTGATTATACCCGTTGAAGCGACCCTTGCAGTCCAGAATATCGGTGCTGAACCCGGTTTGATCAGAAGCAGCATTTTCACTGAGCTCCTGATCCTGCTCAGCGAAGTTGCATTATCCATCATCCTCTATGTCATGTTTATTCTGGTGAGTAGAACACTTTCATAGATCATAGCTGTTTCCAGATTGGGCATGACGACAATTCATGGGTTTAACGTCCTCAACATATTTATACTGTTCTGCTAAGTGGCGTTAGTTCTCTAGCTGTCATTGAGACTCATGAACTGCAAGCATTCCCCATACTTTTCCAGGAAGGTGACACGTATGGGTTTGGCCTCGGTATCGGATTTCACGGTATACATGCTATTCTTCTGGGCCATTTGATTCATGTGTCTGGATGTTTCTCAAATATACTCGGAGTATTATTCATGGTCGCTGCTATGGGATATTTTGTGGATAGTTTTGCTCAGCTGCTGCTGGTCGATTATGTCCCCAGACGGCCGCTGGTTGCCATTCCAATCGCTGTGGCAGAGATTGCATTTCCATTGGGCTATAGTTCAAAGATGTGAAGACCCGCCAATAGTCACATTTTTGCTCCTGATGGGGGAGTGACCTACGAATCAGGGGTCAAGCAATGGGTTAGACCCCTAAGTTTGTCGCATTATGGTCACATATCTCTTTGCAAGCAAACGTGGATATTGTTGAAAAAATAGCCCTATCCATGTTGAACTGCAAATTATGTTGATATAGAATACTTTATTATGGAATCTCAATAATTGAGCAATTTCCAAAACAGTCTGGGTTCCTCAAATTTTCAGGTTTCAATTCAAAATGAGGCTTGAACAGGAGTCGGATTTGGATATATTAGGACAAAAATAGTCACAATAACATATATGCGATTAAACAGGTGGAAGATAATCAATTGCTTTGGGGCTCTCTTCCACTCAGAAATTTAGAAAAGGTAAAATTCTTTCATGGGGAAACTGGCTACTTCGTCGATTGCATGTGCCTACGTTGAGCTGGAGTGTGGCTAATATGGCAAGCACAAACAACACGCTTCAAAAAGAAATTGAGGAATTAGCCAAGTTCCCCGAGATGAATCCAGGCCCTGTGCTCCGACTCAATCGTAGTGCAGAAATTCTGTTGGCGAATTCAGCAGCCAGAAAAATCTTCAATCAGGATAATCTCATCGGGCAAAGCTGGCTAGATCTCTGTCCTGGCTTAGACAAAGAAGAGTGGCAAGAAATCAGTACCTGTGCCACAGATCGAGGCTTTGAAGCTGATGTGGATGAGCGTTGTTATTTGTTTACCCATGTATGTCCAGCTGAGAGTCAAAATTTCTTCGTGTTTGGGTCCGATGTTACCCAAATCAAACTCATTGAGAGAGAGCTGGAGGAAAAGCGCGCATCTCTTGCCAAGATGGCTCGCTTCCCTGACATGAATCCTGGTCCTGTGCTCAGGCTGAAGGATGATGGAGAAATCATTCTGTCGAATAAAGCCGCTACAGACGTATTCGGCACAAATATCAAAGGCGACAATTGGAAATCAGTGTGCCCCGGCATTGACCAGGATAAGTGGCTTCAGATTACTTCAAGTGGTGACATCACCCAGCATGAAGTCTCCGTGGAAGACAAAATCTATATGTTTACCCATACCAAGGATTTTCAATCTGAATTCACCTTTGTGTTTGGAGCAGATATTACGGATCACAAGAAAACAGCGAAATCTCTGCAACAGGCTGAAAAAATGGCTACTTTGGGAACACTTGCGGCAGGGGTTGCCCATGAACTCAACAACCCTGCAGCCGCCACCAAACGAGCCTCGCTAATTTTAAAAACCAAACTCTCTGAGTTAGAGAAGGTGCATATCCAATTGAATCAGCGAGCCTTATCCACTGCGGACTTGTCCTTGATTCACGCGTTGGAGAACCGTGCTCTGGATCTCAGCACCTCCATGAATGAACTGGATGCAATGACGCGTTCAGACAGAGAAGCAGATTTTGAAGACTGGTTAGATGATCAAGGATTTGATAATGAAACGGATATGGCACCCCATTTTGTGGATCTCAATTTCTCAATCGATGAATTTGACCAACTCATGGCGCAACATGATAAGGAAAACCTGGAAGCAATCCTCCGTTGGGTCGCCACCATTTTTCCTGTCTACTCATTGCTCACTGAGGTGAGTGAAGGAACATCCCGTATCTCCGAGATTGTGGTTGCACTAAAAAATTACTCTTTTCTGGGGCAGGCCAAGGTGTTGAAAATCAATTTGCATGAAAGTCTGGACAATACACTGGTCATTTTGAGAAATAAAATGAAGGTGGGGATCAAAGTCGTGCGGGACTATGATGAAACCATCCCGGAGATCATGGCTTATGGGAGTGAATTAAATCAGGTTTGGACCAATTTGTTGGACAATTCAATTGATGCCATGAACGGTAAAGGTGAAATCCAGATCCGAACGAGATATGAGGACGACAAGGTATGTGTTGAAATCGAAGACAGTGGCAAGGGAATCCCAGCAGATGAATTGCCAAAGATATTTGACCCATTCTTCACGACTAAATCAATTGGAAGCGGAACCGGGCTAGGTCTCTCAACCAGTTATGGCATCATCGTCGAAAAACACCGGGGGCAGATGAGTGTGACTTCAGAACCGGGGAAGACAATTTTTAGAACTGAATTATCAGTGAGTTTGGAGGAAGATGACTAAGCCAATAATTCTTTGCGTTGATGACGATCCAGAGGTGCTTGCTTCAGTTGAACGAGACTTAAGAAGCAAATACAGAAAAGAGTTTCGAATCATAAAAGCTCTTGGTTCTGACAAGGGTCTAGAAGCTGCAGAAACCATTAAAAAGCGGGGCACCCCCATCGCCCTGTTTTTAGTAGATCAACGCATGCCGGGTATGACAGGAACAGAGTTTTTAGCCAAAATGGCAACCCTGCATCCCCAAAGTGCGAAAGTCTTGCTCACGGCCTATTCAGATACCGAGGCGGCCATTGTGAGCATCAACGAGATTGGTCTGGACCATTACCTACTCAAGCCCTGGGATCCCCCAGAACAAAAATTGTATCCTGTACTTGACGATTTGTTGAGTTTATGGGGTAGCATGGCTGAGATTCCATTTGAAGGAATCCGCTTAGTCGGAGCACTCTGGTCTCCGCGTTGTTTCGAAGTCAAAGAGTTTATGTCCCGTAATCAAATTCCGTATCAATGGATAGATATTGATAAAGATGAATCCATGCTGGAACTGGTCAAGAGCATAACAGATGACACCACCAGGTTACCTATCATCTTTTACCCTGATGGTTCTCATACTATCCAGCCGAAGGTTCAGGAAATTGCTGACCGGGTTGGTTTAAAAACCACGGCTGAGAACCCATTTTACGATTTGGTTGTCATTGGCAGTGGACCCGCTGGATTAGCTAATGCAGTGTATGCGTCGTCAGAAGGTCTGAAAACCTTAATCGTCGAGAGGGAGGCTCCAGGTGGACAGGCAGGTACCAGCTCACGCATTGAAAATTACTTAGGTTTTCCTGCAGGACTGTCCGGAGCAGACCTGGCTCAGCGTGCCGTAGCTCAAGCCAAGAAATTTGGTACAGAGTTGCTGACGGCACAGGAAGTTGCTAGCATTGAAGATAGTGGTTCCTACAAGGTGGTAAAGTTTACGGATGGGACTCAGGTCTCTGCATACTCCATCGTTTTAGCCACCGGGATGAAGGTTCGCAAGCTGGATGCAAAGGGGATCGACAAACTGCAAGGTGTCGGTGTTTACTACGGGGCTGCCATGACAGAGGCTGCTACCTACAAAGATCGGGATGTTTGCATCATTGGCGG
>JAERTJ010000217.1 GCA_016844945.1 Fidelibacterota bacterium
GAGGAGTATCAACGGTACTCACAATCGCCCACTATCGGAATGCGCATCAAAGCTTGGTTCAGGAGACAATTCTAATCCAAGCTCGATGTAGCACAGACATGGATTCCATTCATGTCCAATCGCCTTTGAGCGTAACCCCTTAACCCTAAGGAGGGTTTTGTGGGAAGATTAGACACCCTCAACAGTGATCACAAGTTCTGTCCGAATTGTGGATCACCTACAGAAAAGTACCTGACGCTTGAGCAGGTTGCAGCCCAGACATCCATGTCAGTGGAGTTCTGGAGATCAAGGATACAATCACGAGATATTGATTACGTCAAGATTGGTAGATCGGTCCGTATACCGCAATCATCCCTGAGTGCGGTCATCAAACCAGTTCCGGCAATAAATACTAATACAATCATCAACCAGGAGATTAAATAGAATGGCAAGCATACAGAAATACTCATCCCCGAGAGGACGTGCTGGATACCGCATCCAGTGGTTTGATTACCAAGGAAAGCGAAGATCCAAAGTTATGTACACATCAAAGACAACGGCACGCCTAACGGCCGAACGTCTCGAACATGAAGCTCTAGAGATACAGAACGGCATCAAACCCAGACCAGATGAGTCATTGGCTCTAAAAGTATGTACGAAACAGTTTCTAAAGTTCGCCAAGTTGGACGGCAGGAGCCCCCAAACCATCATACGGTACGATAAAGTATTCAAACCGTTCCTCTACAGGATGGGTGCCAGGACTACCTTGCGTTCGATCACCTCAACGGACATCGAAGACTACAAAGACTGGCGCTTGAACAAGAAGAAGGTCCAGGCAGTTTCGCTAAATACAGAGTTGCGGCACCTAAAAGCTCTGTTTTCATGGGCTACCAGGCAGGATTACCTGATCAAATCACCATTTATGGGGGTTAAAATGCTCAAAGTGGAGAGTAAACCAGTTCGCTTTCTTTCAGAGGCGGAGATCAAAAAGTTGTATGAAACGATTGCCGCCAAAAAGGATCAACGCGCATGGGATCTTGTAACGTTTTACCTTCAAACAGGTGCTCGTGCTACGGAGATCCTGGAAGAAGGTGAGTTTACCTGGGATTCAGTCTATGATGATCATATTGAGATCATTGGCAAGGGACGTAAGCGCCGTCAAATCCCATTGAACGATACACTCAGGGAGATATTGCTGCGACGAAGGGCCGAACGATCACCCTTCCCCTATACGTATTCTGCCGTTTCTCAGGCTTTATCCAGGAAACTATTTGACAAAGCTGGTTTCCCAGATGCCAATCTTCACACTCTAAGGAAGACGGCCGGGGCGTTGCTTATCCAGGCAGGTGTAGATATCTATCGCGTATCGAAGTTCCTTGGACATTCTTCAGTGAAGGTAACTGAGCAACACTATGTTGATTTGCTTCAGGCTGATTACGCAGATATGAGTTCGATACTCCAGAAAACCACGCCTGTAATCAATCAGGTTGAGGAGCCTCTTCTATCCAGCTGGAATAGGGTAGCATAGTGGTATTCGCTCAAAAGCGTGTGCACTATATGTGCAGTATCCATACAAAATGGTACTATTTGGTGGGTATTTAATGCACATATGTGCACTATGTGAGTCAAAAAGAAAGCCCGTGTAAGTTATTGATTTACATGGGCTTTAGTGTGGTGGCCAGGGACGGAATTGAACCGCCGACACGGGGATTTTCAGTCCCCATCCACCCCTAACTCAGTAGGGCCTGGCGGGTTTTTAGTGCTGTTTGAGTGCTGCAGCTTTGGACAATAAGTACTAGTAATTGTGGCTTGCTAATTGTTGCTCAAAATGGTTTTCGCTAAGAAGCAAGCTCACCAATTTTTTTTTCGATACTTTTATCGTGCTTAGAAGAGACAACGACATAGCCGTTTCTTGTATCCCGCTCTCGTAACTTTTTGAATGACCGCATTAAGGAGAGCAACCTTTTTCGTTTCTTTCTCAAAGCCTTCATTTCATTAGCATTTTTAACTAAATTCATCATGACTCCTGTTCTGACATCACTAGGTATTTTACCTTTATTGCATCACATACTATTGTAAATATCGTACTAGTTACCATTGCCTTTAATCTTTTAACATTAGACTTGCCCTTAACTTCAAGATTTAAACTAATCAAGGGCTTTTTTCGATCACTAACTATGCAATAAGTCACATAATCATCGTACTTTTTACCCTTTATGCTCCCATTTGTTTCAAAATGGTGATCCTTATTCATAGAATACAAAAGGGGGAGTTTTTTCTGCATGGATAATGTAATAAGATTTTTCTTTGAAACGGGAATTGGTGATGGAGTGGTATCTCTGGATGTACATAGCGTTGCGACCATCGAATCTGTTTCGGAATCATATGCACGCAGGGTAAATCTAGCATCATTGTGGTTTAAAAAGTGCTCAATAAAGGAAAAGAGCACCAGCTGTACATAATCCTCCAGATCATAGTCATCTTCCTTATCCACTAATGCTAATAACAAATCTTCAAAGTAACGAGGAATGTGTTCTGCCATTGCATTTAACCCGGTTGTTATTATTCGCGAGTTGTTAGCAACAGCTTTTTTAATCTCTTTGTTAACTTCGTCTTGAAAATTTGAGTAACCTTTTTCAAGTAGTGTCATAAATGTGAACACCACAACAACTCCATCTTGTCGATGGAGATCATTCATAAGTCTGTGATAGAACGCTATATATGCAACAGTCATAAACACTAAGAATGAAATACCAAAGGATGGAAAAAAATACTCATTCCAATGTCCTAAAATCTCAGAATTTGTATTAGCAACAGATTCATATATTCCAGGTACAGTTACGCCAACGAGTGATACAAAGTTTCTAACATAATATTTCCCCTTTTTTGGTGCTACGATCAAATCGAGAGTAAAAAACAAACTCATCAGTACAGCAATACTACAGACAAAAAGCAAAATATTTAGCCCCTAAGCTCTAATTCCATTAACAGATTCAGGTTCAAAATGAATTTAATTCTATCCCAATCCAACTACAGGATATAGTATATATAT
>JAERTJ010000218.1 GCA_016844945.1 Fidelibacterota bacterium
TGCCATTCTAATTGCCTGGCTCTTTGCCTTCGTGTTGGCAGAATATACAGGTCTGCAGATGTTTGGAAGCCTTTATTCCGTTGATGATTATACGGGCGAGGTGTATTTGAACATCAAAAACCTCATTCTTCCTGCCATAACGCTGGGTATCCGACCACTGGCCATAGTAGTATCCCTCACCCGCTCGGCTCTCCTGGATGCACTTTCACAGGATTATATTCGGACCGCTTATGCCAAAGGCCTGAGTAATTTTCAGGTGCTCATAAAGCATGGACTAAGAAATGCACTAAATCCAATATTAACTGCCATCACAGGTTGGTTTGCCTCCCTCATGGCAGGAGCAGTATTTGTTGAATATGTATTCGACTGGAAAGGCATAGGGGTAGTGATAGTAGATGCCCTTGATAAGTATGATTTGCCTGTAATCATGGGGGCTGTGCTCTTCATCTCCTTCGTCCTGATTCTTGTGAATATATTAGTTGATATTTTCTATGCACTCCTTGATCCCAGAGTGCGACTATATTAATAAGTCTCAGTTCTTGAGCGATTTACATTTGTATTTCTTCACAATGTGTCCTTAATAAGTATTCACTTATCTAAAGATTCTGCCGTATATTTTGATCTATTTTGGCACAAGCATTTAAATAAATCGGAAAATACCTAGCAAACCTTTGTTTATTTATGAAATCCATAAGCAATTCTCACATACATAAAGGAATACAATTTCTTTGGGTATTCCTCATCATGATCATTGTTGGAAGCAGCTACTTGGTAAGTTGTGAAAAAACTACCACCAATACACCTCCTGTGGCTGAATTAGTGGTTTCTCCAGCAAGCGGTACCATCAATAGTCTGTATATTTTTGATGCCTCAGCAAGTTACGACAAGCAATCGCCTCTCGATATGCTTGAATTCAGATGGGATTATGAGAATGATGGTCGTTGGGACACCGACTGGGAAAAGAAACCAGTCATC
Source organism: Fidelibacterota bacterium (assembly GCA_016844945.1). Lineage (GTDB taxonomy): Bacteria > Fidelibacterota > UBA8477 > UBA8477 > JABMPR01 > JABMPR01. Next base: position 976 of record JAERTJ010000218.1, read on the forward strand.
TCGAAAACATATAGCACCAAAGGCTTTTATTCAATCGGAATAGAAGTGCGTGACATTCAGGAGGAAGTAACCTGGGCCACCAGAAATTTTACAGTAGGGGATAGTATGGACTTAAACCCTGAAATACCGGTAGCAGTTTTGGCACTTGATCCGGAATCAGGTCCCAGTTCAACAGTTTTTAATTTTGATGCATCGGCATCCTATGATTCCAAAGACCCATCTGATTTATTGCAATTGCGTTGGGATTTCGATGGAGACTTACAGTGGGATACTGATTGGTCCAATGACAAGACCATCACCCATCAATATTCTCAGGAGGGAGAATACCTTGCAATTGTTCAGATAAAAGATTCTGACAACTACCTGAACAATGCCTATGTATTGGCTTTTGTGGATGATGGTGGTCAGTCCTTCGAATTTATTACCGTAGCAGCAGGAACCTATGAAATGGGATGTACCGGAGAGCAGGCAAGTGTGTGTGAGTTTGATGAGAAGCCAGTTCATACAGTATCTTTAAACAGCTTTAAAATAGGCAGATTTGAAATAAATAATGAGCAATATGCAGCTTTCTTAAATGATATTTCCTGTTCTCCGGATGGCATTTTTGATGGCAAGCTTTATATTAATTTGGAGAGTTCTTTCTGTGATATTGAATATAAGAATGATATTTTCGTCGCTAAAGTGGGTAAAAATACCTATCCAGTAGTGGAGGTCAGCTGGGATGGAGCCAGGGCTTATTGTGCACATAATGGAGGTCGATTGCCCACCGAAGCGGAGTGGGAATATGCTGCCAGAGGAGGTGCCCAATCAAATATGTATTTGTATAGTGGAGGCAACACACTCGACGATGTAGGCTGGTATAGCGATAATTCCAATGTAGAATTGCATAAAACAGGTAGAAAAAACCCCAATGAACTGGGATTGTATGATATGAGCGGTAATGCGGTGGAATGGTGTTCTGACTGGTATCAGTTTGATTACTATCAGTTTAGCGGACAAGATAACCCAATAGGTCCTGATGAAGGTGAGTTGAAGATACTCAGGGGAGGTTCCTATTTATTGGGACCCAATAGCCATAGAAATTCCGACCGGGCCTGGATCATACCAGATACCACTGACCGGACCATTGGTTTTAGAATGGTAAAGAATTGATTTACTGATTTTAAGCCTTGGTTAAAAGCCTGTGTAAGCCATAGGTAAAAAATACTAAATTTGCGCCCAAATTGAATTTCCTAAAAGAAGATAACATGCGAAAAAAAATAGTTGCCGGAAACTGGAAAATGAATCTGACATTTCAGGAGGCAGAAGAGTTAACCGTTAAAATTGCAGAGGCTATTGATGAAAAAGACTTAAGCTGTGATGTCATTATTTGCCCACCTGCCTTATTTCTAGAAATGACCTCTGATATAGCAGATGAGTCCAATCTGGCAGTAGGCGCCCAAAATGTAAGTGAATATGAACAAGGCGCTTATACAGGTGAAGTGGCAGCTAATATGCTTGCTTCCATGGAAATTCCATACTCTATTATTGGTCATAGTGAGCGCCGAAAATATTTTGGAGAAGACAATAGCCTACTGGCTCAAAAAACCAACAGGCTGCTTGACAATAACATTTCACCTATTTTTTGTTGTGGCGAGCTTATTGAAGAAAGAAATAACAACAAGCATTTTGATGTGGTAAAAACTCAATTGAACGAAGGTTTATTTCATCTCAATGAAGATGAGTTTTCCAATATCGTCATCGCCTATGAGCCTGTGTGGGCCATCGGAACCGGATTAACAGCCAGCCCGGAACAAGCCCAGGAGATGCATGCCTATATCAGAGGACTTGTAGAAGAAAAATATGGAAAATCCACAGCTGACTCCACAAGTATTTTATACGGAGGTAGCTGTAATGCTAAGAATGCCAAAGAGTTATTCTCACAGCAGGATGTAGATGGTGGTCTGATTGGTGGGGCTTCTCTGAAAGCGGATGACTTCGTAAGTATTGTCTCCAGCTTCTAATTAAGGAATAGTGGATTATATAGAATTAAAGTGCCCATTAGCAGCATCTTCTGATCTCCAGGAGATACGGATTGCCCAATTGGCTGAGGTTGGTTTTGAGAGTTTTGTAGAAGAGGCTGACCATCTGCTGGCCTATATCCCATCCGATCAGTTTACAGTAGAAATTTTACATGCGGTTCCTACGCTAAAGGAAGCCCTGGAAAGCAAAGAGGTATTTTGGAAAACCATCGCAGATCAAAACTGGAATTCGGTTTGGGAAAGCAATTATCCACCCGTGAATATTGATAACCGATGTTATATCAGAGCCCCATTCCACGAAGCTTCGGGTTTC
>JAERTJ010000219.1 GCA_016844945.1 Fidelibacterota bacterium
ACTTTAGACTGAATGTCTAGGCAGCAACGGATTTTGCCGGTGGTTTAATTTGTGACATAATAACTGCTGCAACCAGGCATAGGATTCCGCAGATTGTAAACGCCATTGGGAAGTTACCCATATCTCCTAACCAGCCACCCATAATGGGTCCCAGTATTCCACCAAAACCATAAGCCAGGAATACCCAGCCGTAGTTTTGACCGATAAACTTAGCGCCAAATGTATCAGCTGTGATGGTTGGGAAGAGTGAGAAGTTACCACCAAAATTAAAACCAATCAATGTGGCTCCCAGATACAACAATGCGGGGGTCGCTGCCATCCACTGGAAAAGGATAACAAAGATACCCTGAGTGGCTGTCATAATGATGATAGATTGCTTGCGTCCCAGTTTATCACTGATGGCGCCCCAGGCGATTCGTCCTAAACCGTTAGCCAGCGAGAAGAAGACAGCCATTGCTGTACCCGCGATAGCACTCGCAGAAACCTGATCAATACCATTCCCAGTCAGGGCGACCATGGGCCATAATTTCATCAGGCCAATACTCATTAGTCCAGCACTTGCACTGAATGCAAAAGTCATGGAGATAAAGTGGAATTGTGGTGTTCTCAGCATTTCAGCACTGTTCAAATGTTTTCTATCTGCAACAGGTGAACCATCTGCAGACACAGGTAGTGTAAATCCTTCTGGTCTCCAGCCTTCAGGTGGAAAGATCATCCAGATACCACCGAGAAGAATCATGAGCATAAAGATTGCGCCAAGGGCAGTAAAAGTCGTGCTGAGACCATAGAGTGCGATAAGAGAACCCCATGAACCCGCGAGTTTTACCCAGAGGGTGGCACCAAAACCAAAACCGGCAACAGCCAGTCCTGTGATTAATCCTTTTTTATCTGGAAACCAACGCATACCCACTGCGATTGGAACAACGTAGGCTAAACCGATTCCAGCACCGCCAATTACTCCAATAAAGATGAGAAGTGCAATAAAACTGGTGCCCCCAAATAGACCAGCCAATAAATATCCAGAACCAAGGACAAATCCGCCAGCCATAGCAACCTTACGCGGTCCAAGTTTTGGCATAATGCGTCCTGAAATAACCATAACTACTGCGAAAAAGAAAAGCCCTGTTGAAAATACAGCTTGAGTTTGTGCTTTTGTCCACCCAGCTTCAACCAATTCTGGTGTAAATACAGACCATGCATAAATCGCCCCGAGAGCGAGCTGTATCAGAATTGCACCAACCACAACAAACCATCGATTTTTAATTTCCATTTTCCCTCCAAATAATATTAAAGAAATTTTGTGTTTAAAAAATATTTCAAACATCATCACTTTATTTGCATGAATAGTGCCAAGCTTGCATCATTTTTGCATATTTATGTGCTAGTAAACATCATTAATAGCAAAGGGTTCAAAATGGCAAGTGGTAACCCTTATTTTGTTTGAATAATATTGGTTGAAAAGGGGAAGGCGATGGCTCTTGTAAAAAGAAGAAGATATCAGCTAGAAAGCAGTAGCGAACCGTTAGAGGTTATTGTAAGGGGATTGGATGTACTCAATGAACCTCTACTTAACAAAGGAACTGCTTTTACAGAAGAGGAACGGGATGCATTGGGGCTGCGTGGATTGGTTCCGCCCAAAGTCACGGATATTGATGAGCAAATCACACGTGTCATGGAAAACTATCGTAGAAAAACTGATCCACTGGAGAAATTCATCTTTCTCACCAGTCTCCATGATCGAAATGAAACCTTATACTATAAAGTGCTCACTGAAAATCTTATGGAAATGACTCCCATTGTTTATACGCCTGTCGTTGGAGCAGCCTGTCAACAATTTGGTCATATTTATCGTAAGAATCGCGGCATGTACATCAGCCTCCACGATAAAGGACGTATTCGGGAGATGTTTGACAATTGGAATCAGGATGAAATTGACATCATTGTGATTTCGGATGGCAGCAGAATTCTGGGTCTCGGTGATCTCGGTGCAAATGGAATGGGAATTCCTATTGGAAAACTGGCACTTTACGTTGCAGGTGGTGGCATCTATCCCTGTAAAACCCTTCCCATATTACTAGATATGGGAACAAACAATCAAGAGCTCCTTGATGATCCACTCTATCTGGGTATTCATGAAAAACGGGGTGATGACGAAGAATACTATGAAATTGTAGATGAATTTGTTAAGGCTGCCAAAGATCGTTGGCCAAAAGTCCTCATACAGTGGGAAGATTTTACGAACGATCATGCGTTCCCAATTCTGAGCAAATATCGTGAAGATGTTCTTTGTTTCAATGACGATATACAGGGTACAGGTGCCGTTGCACTATCAGGACTCCTGGGTGGCATGCGGATGAAAAATGAGAAGTTGGCAGACCAGCGAATCATTTTCTATGGTGCTGGCTCAGCCGCCGTCGGTATTGCAGATATGATCGTTGCTGGTATCGTTGAAGAAAGCGGAATGTCTGAAGTAGACGCTCGCAAACTGTTCTGGTTGATCGATAGCCAGGGATTGGTCGTTAAAAACGGTTCACGACCCCTACAAGAACACAAAGTTCCGTATGCACGCGATGAGGAGCAAATAAAAGGTCTTCATGATGTAATTAAATATGTAAAACCAACTATTCTGGTAGGCGTGAGTGGACAGGGGCAGACCTTTACTGAACCGATCGTAAAAGAGATGTTAAACTATTCCGATCAACCCATTATTTTTGCTTTGTCCAATCCTACAACCAAATCAGAATGTACTGCTGAGCAGGCATATCGCTGGACAGCTGGTAAGGCAATCTTCGCCAGTGGTAGTCCATTTGACCCTGTACGCATGGGTGGCAAAATCTTTGTTCCAGGTCAGGGGAATAATATGTTTATTTTTCCAGGTGTTGGACTGGGTGCATCCCTGTGTCAGGCAAGCAAAGTAACGGATGCCATGTTCTATATGGCGGCTAAGACTCTGGCAGAAATGGTTACAGAGGAAGAGCTCAAATTGAGGACCGTATATCCTGATCTTCGAAAAATACGAAGCATCTCAGCAACCATTGCAGCAGCCGTATGTAAAATGGCTTTTGATGAAGGTCTTGCGGGAATTGATGAACCCGAAAACATACTGGAATTCGTTGAGGAAAGTATGTTCAAACCCGAATACCCAAAATATGTAGCCGCTGAGCTATAGTATTACTCACATTCAATAAAAATATCCCCATTGCTCTAAAGAAGTGATGGGGATTTTTTATTTATGGAATGAATGTATTGAATTCTAACTGTTCGGATTAAAATGTGTGATGAAAAGAAGTGAACATACCTTTCTCTATATAATCATGATCATCGCTATGGCGACCTGGGGATTGTCATGGACCAATGGTAAAATTCTGGGGAACTATACCAGTATACCTGTGCTGATGGTGTGGCGATTTTTATTTGCAGGTCTCTCTATGCTAGCTGTTCTGCTATACAGGAAAACAAAAATCAGTATTTCCTGGAGAGGATTCTTACAAATTCTAGCGAGTTCTATATTTCTCGTTCTTTATAATCACTTTTATTTTACCGGGACACATCACGGTGCCGCAGGAGCGGGTGGCGTTCTCGTCACAACATTGAATCCGGTTCTTACCTTTCTTTTGATCACCATTATCCACAAAGAAATGCCACGAGGGAAAGCGATGGTAGGATTACTTCTGGGAATTCTTGGTGGTTCGATCTTGATCAATGTCTGGCAAGAGGGGTGGTCAGCAATTTTCAAAAGTGGTAATCAGTATTTTGTCATGTGTGCATCAACCTGGGCGTTTCTCACTTTTATTTCATCCAGGATTAACAGGTATATGAGTACGCTAACCTATAGTTTCTGGCTATACATGATCAGTTCATTACTGGCATTCGTTTTTGTCAATCCTTCAGAAATTCTCACTGTATTCTCGTTTGATATCATATTCTGGTTGAACCTATTTGCCATTTCTGTTGGGGCTATGGCCTTTGCCACAACAGCATATTTCATTGCAGCATCACGACTTGGATCAAAAAAGGCATCAGCTTTTATTTTTACTGTACCTGTGAGTGCCATGCTATTCAGTATGATAATTCTTGATGAACCCCTAAAACTGAACGTGTTGCTGGGCGGCACCCTCTCCATCATCGCCGTCATATTAATAAATGCATCAAAAAGTAATGATTAAAAAATAATCAAATTCTGATATTGGTAGAAATCATCCTATATTGATCATTATGAAACGTTATCTATTACTTGTAATATTAATCGTCTTTGCATTAAGTGCCTGTGATTCGAGTGACAATAATGGTCTTGGCAATGATGAATTTCACCTCAAATGGACACCTATAGATTCAATCAATAAAGATCTCTCAGATGGGATCAAAGTGTATCAATCAATTCATATTGGGATAAACCTGAGAGCCTGGTATGTGCATGTCAAGGAATCACATGATGAGATCGAAAGTAGAGTTGTTATCTCGTCTGACGTCGATGGGAGGGAAACAGTATCAGATTTTGCCAGTCGATTAAATGTTCCTGTGATCATTAATGGTGGCTACTTCAGGATGGATTTGAACCCTGCAAGACATGTTGGAATCTTAAAAGTCGATGGGGAACTCATTCACTCTGCTACATCATCTGTGATACGTGATGAACAAAGGTTTTATCTACATCGCTCAGCTATTGGGTTTGATGACAATAATAAAGTGGGTATTCAGTGGGTTTCAACCCAGGGTGATTCGGTGTTTAGCTGGGATAAACCCATTAGAAATCAACCTAATATTCCTGGTGCAAAGCTTGATACGGCTCACCGAAGTCTTTGGAATTATAGAGATGTCCTAGGTGGTGGACCGATTCTCATCAGGGATGGTGAGATAAATATTCCAATTGACGAAGAGGTGTTTTTTGGCACCAGCATCCCACAGGTCCATCCAAGAACTGCGGCTGGGATCACGAAATACGGAGATTTGATTCTGCTATTGGTGGATGGACGTCAGCTAATTAGTAGGGGAGTCAACCTCCAGGAACTGGCTCAGATACTTAAGGATCTTGGATGTGTGCAAGCCATCAATCTGGATGGTGGTGGATCTTCAGCCCTGGTAGTGAATAATATCCTTTTAAACAGACCTGCAGGAAAAACCACTGAACGTGAAGTAATGTCAGCTATTGCTGTCTTTGATAAATAAAAAAAGGCGGGGAAATCCCGCCTTTCTAATTTCAAACTTATAAAATTTATTTAATCGTGATCTTTCATTTCTTTTTTGATGATTTTTATTCGTTTTTCTTTACCTGAGCCTTTCATCTTTTTGATAAAGACATTCTCGCCCTTCATATCAAAATCCTTAAGATCTATTGTTTCACCGTTTACAATGACTTTGATGGTGGAATCACCATCGTCTAATTTTTCAATCTCAACATCAACTGTCATATCTTTATAATCGCAATTTTCATCATCACCAAACCACATCATCCCATGTTCGTTTCCCATATTTGAATGGTGATTCATCATTCTAAAGCCATGTGGTCTTCCGATTTGTGCAAATCCATAAATCAAAACCGCAAGTAGCAGATACTTCCATAAAAGGTCTAGCTTTTCTTTTAAGGTCATTTGCTTCTCCATATTAACTGGTTGATCATAATTATATGTTTATTGCCATCATGAGATATCATGTATCGCGTAATATAATGATAAAATAGTCAACTTTACTTATATTCAGGCGATAATTTATAGGGAATGTTTCTTATAAATGAAATGGGGGAATCTCCACTTGTCTAAAACTAATACAAATGAGACTGCGCAAGAGGATTTAAAAACCGTTGGCTTAGGCTTAACCATTGGATTGGGTTTAGCGGGATCTCTACTTCTGAGTCTGTTATCGATTGGACAAAAAATAATCTTAGGTGCAGATCCATTTGCACTGAAGGGATTTCTCATCCCGGCGTTGTTCGGTATGACTTCAGGTGCATTTATCGGGAGATATTATTCTAAACTGAAGCTCGTGAATCACCATCTGAAACTCAGGATCCAACATCTAGAATCATTGAATCAGCGGATAAGCTCAATGGAAGCCCTACTTCCCATATGCAGCAGCTGTAATAAAATCAGAATAGAAGGTGGAAATCCAGACTTACAACACCATTGGCAGCATCTGGAAACCTACATCTCATCAAGAACTACTTCAAAATTCACACATGGGATCTGTCCGGAATGTCGGGATAAAATTTATCCTGATGAAGATAATTAGACTCTGAAATAAATATATAAAGAGTAATCCCTTGGCTGTGCATGCTATCAGATATAAATGAAAAACCCAACCACTAGACAGGATTTAATTATAGTCGGAACCAGCTCAAGCTCTTCAAGCCACGATCTGGCAGGTGGGGAGATTTGAACTCCCGACCTCTCCGCTGTGGCGGGGCGCGAAACAGTGATGCCTATGAAAAAAACCCCACCAAAAAGGCAGGGTTTTTCTTGTCGGAACGGGGAGATTTGAACTCCCGACCTCTTGACCCCCAGTCAAGCGCGCTAACCGGGCTGCGCCACGTTCCGGGTCAATCTTGCTTCTCAATATGGCACTAACATGTACCCATTTTTGAAGCGGCGTAATTAAAGATATGGATGGCTCTGAATCAAGGATGCATTCAGGGATTAAACGAAAATTATGAATCAATCAACTCAATCAATTGTTTTAATTCACTTCGAAGATTGATTAAAAACTTTTTGTAGCTGGCAGAGTCAATTGTATCGCCAGCAGGGGGTGCTGACTCCATTGCCTCAAATGAAGGTGCTGGAACTGGTTCTGGCACCTGCGTCACGGGAACTGGTTCATCGAGACTTGATATGTTCAACGCTTGACCACTATCCTGAAGTTCCTTTAGTTTCTGTCGCGCACCTTCAATAGTATATTTCTTCTCATACAATAGCGTCTTAATAAAATTAACTAGCTCAATGTCTTTTTCACGATAGGTCCTGTTTCCAGCTCGATTTTTGGCAGGCGATAACTGAGGGAATTCAGATTCCCAATAGCGCAGAACGTATTGCTTCAAGTCAGTTGCCTCACTGACTTCACCGATTGAATAATAGAGTTTTTTGATAGCTTCCCTTGGCATGTTAAGCTCAACCTATACTAGATCATTGTTAAACACTTGAACCATTACTTTAATTATAATCCCTTATAATGCGATCATCAAGGCTTTAATAGTGCTGTGCATTGCTTTTTTTTACGACTTAGATATATAGGGGTGATTGACCGATTCGTTAAAGTCTCAGTATTCAAGACTACTTCAGGTTAAGCTTGAAATGAATACAGTACAATATTTGAATAATCTCAAGCATTCCTTTAATAGATATTCTGGAAAACCGGGGTTGTTATCAGACTAACCAGGAATAAATTTTCGCCATGAATGCTCAGGAACACATAAAGTTGGTCATGCGTAACAAGCGCGCTTATTATGAATATGAAATTGTAGAAAAATATGAGGCTGGAATCTCCCTGAAGGGAACAGAGGTAAAATCAATCCGTGCTGGTAAACTCAATCTTGGTGATGCATATGCACGTCCCCGGAATGGCAGTATTTCACTTCTTAACCTCCATATCTCTCCCTGGGAAACAGCAAACGAGTACGACCAACATAATCCAACCAGACCCCGTCTACTTCTGCTTCACCGAAAAGAGATTAGAAAACTTAGTCATGAGATCGAAGCAAAAGGGTATACGCTCTTGCCTCTATCACTCTATTTTAAAGCAGGCAAACTCAAGGTTGAATTAGGTCTGGCAAAGGGTAAAAACATTCGTGACAAGCGACAGACAGCGCTTAAAAGAGACGCAGATCGTGAAATGGATCGAGCAAGAAAATTTCGTTAACATTACACTCGGAGCTAAACAGTGAACTTCCCCCCAATTAAAGAACAAATCGATATACTTTCCCGTGGCGTTGAAGACTTTGTATCCCCTGAAGGACTTGAGCAGAAACTCGCTAAATCTATAGAATCAGGCAAACCGCTTAAGGTGAAGCTAGGCGCTGACCCCAGTCGACCCGACCTTCACATTGGACATGCAGTTGTGCTCCGAAAATTGCGTCAGTTCCAGGACCTGGGGCATACAGCTATCCTGATTATTGGTGACTTCACTGCTTCCATTGGTGATCCAACAGGAAGAAATAAAACCAGACCCAGCATCACACTAGATGAAGCCCGTGAATATGGAAGGTCCTACCTGGATCAAGCTTCAATCCTCCTGGATCCCAATAAACTTGAAGTCGTCTATAATTCTGATTGGCTAAATGGGATGAACTTTTCAGAAGTCATTAAACTTGCAGCCCAGGTCACTGTGGCTCAAATGCTTGAACGTGATGATTTTTCTCAACGATATAAGGGCGGTACACCAATATCTGTTCACGAATTCCTTTATCCACTGGCTCAGGCTCAGGATTCTGTACATCTTCACTCTGATGTGGAATTGGGTGGGACAGATCAACTCTTTAACTTACTCATGGGGCGTGAACTCCAGAAAAAATCAGGACAATCCCAACAAATCATCATGACACTCCCACTTTTGGAAGGAACTGATGGCGTGGAAAAGATGTCCAAAAGCTATGATAATTATATCGGATTGTCTGATACACCAGCCGAAATGTTTGGAAAGGTTTTATCCATCCCAGATGAAATGATTATAAAATATTTAACCCTTACCACCAATCTAGCCATGTCAGAGATCGAAACGATTAAATCAAAAATGGCTGAAGGTGCTAATCCCAGGGACTTTAAGCGTCAACTTGGTAGAGAATTGGTTAAGGTCTATTATGACGACAATGCAGCTATGGATGCTCAACAAGCCTTTGATAATCTATTTATAAAGAAGGACATTCCAGATGACATGCCTGAGCTAAAACTGGAATCAGATGACACCAGTCTCCTTGATGTATTGAATGAAAGCGGAATGTTTGCCAGTAAAGGTGAGATCAGAAGACTGATCAAACAGAACGCCGTGAGTGTAGATGGTGAAAAGGTCGGAGATGAGTATTATAAATTCACCACCTCTGGAGAATCTATCATAAAAGCAGGCAAACGAAAATTCTTACGTGTTATAAGGTCATAATCACTATTCTGTATCACCATTGAGATGGAACTCAGGATTTAATGTATGATTGAAATACAGGGTATTTCTAAACAATACGAATCTATCAGAGCGGTTGATAGCCTGTCCATTGATGTAAAGCCTGGCAAGATCTGTGGGTTTCTGGGTCCAAATGGAGCGGGTAAAACCACTGCTATTCGGATGTTAATGAATATTATCATGCCTGACAGTGGATCCATTCAATTTAATGGCTCCACAATCCGACCAGAATCCTCGCGTATTGGATATCTTCCTGAAGAACGCGGTCTCTACCAGAAAATATCAGTGAATGAAACCCTTCAATACTTTGCTCACTTGCGCAATGTAAATGATGCGAATCAGAAAATAAAAACGAACCTGGATCGATTTGACCTAGGCGCTCGCCTGAATACCAAAGTCAATGAACTGTCAAAAGGGAATCAGCAAAAACTGCAATTTATCAATACAATCCTCCATGATCCTGAATATGTGGTTCTTGATGAACCCTTCTCAGGACTTGATCCAGTGAATCAACTCATTTTGAAGGAAATCCTGGAAGAGATGAGAACCCAGGGGAAAACCATCATTTTCAGCTCACATCAGATGGATCAAGTTGAGAAAATATGCGATGATGTCGCTTTGATCAATCAGGGGAAACTGGTTACCTCCGGATCACTGCAGGATGTGTTGAGTGCCCATGACTCTAAGATACTTGAAGTTACTCCTGCTCAGGCAGCTGATCTTGATCATGCCTACTTTTCTGAATTTGAATCCGAGTTACGCAATGGCTCAATATTTCTAAAACTACATAAGAAATCCAAAAAAGAGGTCATCCATGAATTGAATGAACTCATTGACCTCAAATCCATCCGTGTAGCAAAACCAGGCTTAGAAGCCATCTTTATCAAGCTTGTCCAAGGAACATCCAAATGAATTGGTTGAAAATTGCATGGTTCGAGTATCGCCGCAGAATTCGTTCTAAGTGGTTTATAATAGGTACCTTTGGTATGCCAATTCTTATTCTAGGGATAAGTCTGGGAGCTGGATATGTCGCTGGATCAGGCGCCGGGTTGGAAACCAAGAATATGGGTTTAATAGATGAAACGCATAGGTTTGGTAGACAACTTGTTGAAGCGCTGGATCAAAGATATGCTGACAAGGAGATACCTCCACTAAGTCTAGCTCTGACACCAGGGAGTTTTGAAGAACTTCATGCTCAATTTGATGCATTGGTAAATGATAAGACCCTGGATGGATACATTGTAATTCCTGAGTCTTTCAAAGAGACTTCTCAGATTAGAAATTATACACGGTCCAGTTCCAACTTACGACTTACTGAAGCGGTAGAGTCAGAACTCAAGGATATCCTCCGAAAAGACAAAGCGGCGAGGATGAACCTGTCTACTCAAGCTCTGGAAGCATTATTCTTCGACATTGATGTCGCTCACTATGATATTGGTGGTACTGAAGAACGGGAGACTGATGAGTTGATTGCTGACTATATCGCACCTTTCATT
>JAERTJ010000220.1 GCA_016844945.1 Fidelibacterota bacterium
CCTGGAATTTTAAACTGGAGTCGCCTTGCCACAGATCTGCACGGATTGAACACAGACAGACTGTGATGGCTACTCTCCTGGTGAATCACCCTACAAAGACTTGAAAATATTGGCATATATGAAGATTAGATTCGCCCTTCACATCTGAATTGTTCGCTGCTTCCGAATTTCAAGTTTCAAGTTTCAAGCGGAGTCTATCCGTGGCGAATTTGACTTTTCTCATGTAAACATTGAAAAAGTACACAATATTTTTTGCATCCTGGCGTCTATAAGGGTAAGATGCAGAATGCCATTGCCATATCGAGCCCAACCAAGATGAGATTACGGAATCAAAAAATTGCAGCTATCGCAGCGGAAGCACGCTCCTGGTTGCTTGATTCTGTACTCTCCCGGGTACCTCGCTATGAAGATGCTGAGGATATTGTGCAAGATGTCCTTCATCAGTTCACCGGCTCATACTCCCAAATTAGAGATCTTGAAGCGAGCTCGGCCTGGCTTTATCGTGCCATGAAGAACCGGGTTAGCGATTTCTATCGGAAAAGGTCCAGAACTATTGAAGGGACCCATGCCCGGGCCACAGGAACATCGGAGGAGGGTGAGTATCTCCTGGAGAATCTGCTCACTGATTCAAGTTCTAATCCTGAACACCAATTTGACCTCGATATAATTGAGGAACGGTTGGAGGCAGCCATTGAGTCTCTTCCACCTTCGCAGAAAGAGGTTTTTATCTGGCATGAAATCGAAGGATTAAGCTTCAGTGATATTGCGGAAATTACAGGAGACTCTGTAAATACCCTGCTTTCACGAAAACGATATGCAATTCTGGCACTGCGTGAACAACTCAAAGATTTATACGAATAACCTGAAAGGATATTGATATGTGTAAACCATCACCTGGAAAAATTATTGGCATAAGCTTCTTTGTCATCTTCGCCATCTTCGCCATTGGATTTATAACCATGTCGCTATGGAACTGGCTAATACCCACGCTATTCAGCGGACCTGTTATCACTTACTGGCAAGCAGTTGGCCTCCTGGTTCTCTCCAAGATTCTCTTTTCCGGTGGCCACGGCAGTCATCATAACAGTCGTACTACTCGCCACACCCCCTGGAAGAAACACCTCCGAGAAAAAGTGGAAGTAACTCTGGAGAGTCCACCAACTGTGAATCAGACAGACAACAATAATTCTGATCAATGAGCAAACTGATAGCTAAACTTTAAAGGAACTAACAATGAATATAAGTAAAAGATATAAAAGGGCTGGACTTGTACTGGTGACACTGTCCCTGGTCATGGGAATAACCGCCTGTGGTTCGCAGCGGATGCATCACAGAGGTCCCAATCCTGAGCGCGCTTTAAAACGGGCAACCAAAGTACTGGATCTGAGTGGACCTCAGCAGGCAAAACTCAAAACAATTCTGGAGGAAATGCAGAACTTCAAATCAGACATGCGTGCTTCTCATGCTGATATGATCACCCCGCTGAAAGCAAACCTGGCACAGGAGCAACTAAACCTCGAGCAGTTAAATCTTGATTTTGACATTGCTGAAAAGGAGCTCAGTATATTCAGAAAAACCCTACTAAGTCAGTTTGCGGATTTTCATGCCAGTCTGGATGAGAGTCAACGAACCGAGTTGGTCAGCATCATGGAGAAGATGGAAAAACATCACAAACGTTAACCACACGTTTTCCTATAGATCGAAGGGGCTGTCTCATAAAGTGAGATGGCCTTTTTTTTTTGCTCCAAATCAAAACAGTCTTGGAAGTTCAATCCATTGTGTCTTGCTGAGCCTGTCGAAGCATAAGAAATTTTGTTGAGATTTGATGTAAGAACAAGGATAAACGATTTTTGATTTAAGTTGTGATGTGAGAAATGAAAAGTCTTCAATCGTAATCATTATTCGACATTCAAGCAGGTGGGGTAGGGCTTTGTGGATGTCCCCCAAAAGAAAGAGGCCGCCCTATCAGGACAGCCTCTTTTTAAATACAATGCCCTACTGGACTTATTTATAGAACTGCTTCAGGTAGTCATTCACCATGCGGGTACCGGTAAATTCTACACCGGTGATGATTGATTCACGCACCATGTTTAACCATTTTTCCTGATCATCGTAATAGGTCGGAATGACCTGATTTTCCAGAATACTGTACAGATGGTCAGCGTCAGCAGCATCGTCAGGACGATCAGCATCACCAATTGCCCAGCCATTAACACCGTCTCTACAGCCTTCTGCCCACCATCCATCGAGAATTGAAAGGTTTGGGACACCATTGAGTGTGGCCTTCATACCTGATGTTCCAGAGGCTTCATTGGGTCGCAGGGGGGTATTCAACCAGACATCAACACCTGCAGTGATCAAGTTGCCTAACCACATGTTGTAATTTTCCAGGAATACAATTTTCACATCTCCCAGCAAATCCTTGGCCTGGGTTACGATCTCTTTCAATATCTCCTTGCCATGGTCATCACGGGGATGCGCCTTCCCGGCAAACACAAACTGAACTTTGCCTTTGGCCAATTTTATCAAGCGCTCTTTGTCATGAAAAATGAGACGGGCACGTTTGTATTCTGCAGCGCGACGGGCAAATCCGATGGTCAATCTTTTATAAGCCAGGGCTCTCTGCTGTTGAGAGTTAGCATAGTCCAGTAGAAACTTTTTCTGTCCACGTC
>JAERTJ010000221.1 GCA_016844945.1 Fidelibacterota bacterium
TCCGCCTGTTCAGGATGACCATTATCGTGTCCGGTTCCCACTTTTCGAATTTATTGGTACCCATCACCTCAGTGTCTATCGTGTAAACCAGGAATATGTTGATCTCTATGAATACCGTGAACAAGACTCCAGGGATCTCCAGGAGCCTCTGACCAATATTGATGGTGGCCTGGGTATCTTTTCAGCCTTTAACAGTGATCACGTAACACTGGAAGTAAGCTACTAGTGGTTCTGCCTTATTCAGTAGGCTTGAGCCAAAACCACTAACAAGAGGTGACCCGAACCTCGCACTCTTCTCACAGTTGGTAATTCATTGGCATAAAGAATCACATCTTATTTAGATTCCGCTTGATCCTAACTTCGACGGGGTCAACATGACATACTCTGGTCACTTTCTCAAAATCTTTTCCATGGATTTTCCACGGGCAAGTTCATCAATGAGCTTGTCCAGGTATCGGATCTTTTGCATGAGCGGGTTTTCCACCTCCTCAACACGTACACCACAAACCACACCGGTGATCAAGGTTGTGTTCGGATTCATCTGTGGTGCTGCTGCAAAAAAGGTTTCGAGATCAATCTCTTGCGCTAGAACTTCTTTTAATCCGGCCTGATCATAACCCGTTAACCATTGGGTTACCTCATTGACCTCCGCTTGGGTTCGGTCTTTCTTCACCGCCTTATTCACATACAGAGGGTAAATCTTTGCGAGGCTCATTTTGAAAATTCTATCCTGGTTTGCCATGTATGATCTCCTTTGAATATTTGAATTGAGATGCATTCAATCTAGGACGTATCTCTGTGACTGCAAAATCCATGGAGCCTTTCTAACAAGATTCTTAGATATTAATATTGGGGGTGATAATGATGGTTTGCTGATATTGCCTGGGCTCAAAACACCAGTCAGCAGTAATAGTATGTTACACGAAACTGGCATTTTTTTATCACGGTGAGATTAAAGTCGTTTTTTTTTGCTAAGGCGCGTCCTGAGTGGGGTTTGAGGTAGTGCTCAAAGGCGTTTTCTAGCCATTGCCCTACCTGAACCTGTTTTTAGATACTTTTCAAATATGATGACACGTTGCTTATCAGGAAATGCCACGTATGATTTCAATTTCCAGGGTCGACACCTTTTGGTTGAAACATTCTTTCCTTGATTGTGTTCTCTCAATCGACGCACAACATCAATTGTGTATCCAGTATAATATCTATCTGGAATGATTTCAGATTCTAGAATGTAGACAAAATACACTGCTTCCCCTTTGTTTAAGAGTTCCCGAGCCCGCTGCGCTGGAGCTCGTCAGATTTGTGATGTATTGTGTGAGATTCCCGCCTACGCTCCTCCTGTTACTCGGAGCTTCGGCGTGGTCGCTTACACTCTGACGAGCGTAAGCGAGTGGAGGCGGGGAGATACAAAGGACCTGAATCCGGCGAATCCAGCGCAGCCCTCATATCTAGCTGACTATCAGTGACTTATAAGGATAGCAGAGCAGGCTATCAAGTCAGGATTTTCATCCCAGATCACTGAGCTTCACGGAGAATATGGCACGTTTGTGGCACGCGGTGATCCTTTCACTACAGGTATTTCAATTCATTGATCTTACTCGCCACAACTTTCCACTGATGCAACCTGTTGAAAAGCCTTTGCAACCTCCTGATTGGTATTTGCGTACAGACAGACCTACTTTTTACCAGCCTGAAAAAACCAATTAGGGGAATATGACAACCGTATCAATTTACACTGGAGGAATTAAGATGAACACGGAGACAGGTAAGTTCAAATTTTGGCTTTTACATATGCTTGTCCATTTAATTGCAGGGACATCTTGGGCTCAAAATAGTGTGCCTTCAATCAGCAATCTTACAACATCTCTTGATCAGGAGAATCGGATCGTGACCGTATCCTATGATCTTTGGGATGACGAGAATGATACGATGACTGTATATGTCAAAATATCGGACGATTTTGGAGAAACTTACTTGGTTTATTGTGATTCACTGAACGGCGATGTAGGCTACCCGATTGTTTCTGGAGACGGAAAGCAAATACAATGGTTTTATGACCTTCCAGCATCTGATACATTGTTGATAAAAATCGTTGCAGATGATGGATACAACATCGATGTGGCAGGATTAATATCTAATGTAGATACCACAAACCTGTACAACGATCTTTCAATCATCGAGGGGGTTCGTCATCGCAGTGACGGCTTTGAGCACCTTGAGACTACGAAGGACTTTATTGAATCCCAATTTGAATCGCATGGGTTGCAGGTCCACCGACAAGAGTTTCCATATGGGATTTACCAGGCAGACAATATTATCGGAAGGCTGCCAGGACAGCTTGAAGAAGAAATAGTATTCATAATAGATGGTCATTTTGACACCGTTGAAGGATCCCCTGGTGCTGATGACAATGGATCAGCAGTGGTTGGAATGTTGGAAGCCATGCGGGTTTTGTCTGGTTATAATTTCAGTCATACTATCACCTTTATTGGCTTTGATCTAGAAGAACTGCCAGCAGCTCTGCTTGGAAGTCGAACCTACGTTACAAGTGGTATCGAGACATTCGAGACCATTGAGGGTGTTTTTAATTTCGAAATGATTGGCTATACCAGTGATGAACCCGGAAGCCAACTTTTTCCAGTTGGATTCGAACTTCTGTTCCCAGACATTGTTGATAGCGCCGCAGCTTATGATAACAGGGGTAATTTTCTTTTCAACTTTGCAGACGAATCCAGCACTGCTTTCATGAGTCAGTTTGACACCTATGCTGCACAATTTGTCCCTGAGTTAAGAGTCCTATCGGGATCAGCGCCAGGTAATGCTGAAATTGTTCCCGATTTACGCAGGAGCGACCATACGCCCTTCTGGGATGCAGATATTCCAGCTCTCTTCCTAACAGATGGAGGGAATTTCAGAAATCCCCATTATCATACACCTGCTGACACGATTGGTACTCTTGATTTCCAATTTATGGCAAATGTCGTTAAGGCAGCCATCGCCACGGTGGCTAATACTGCAGATATAATGCATTGTAGTAGCGCGGTGAGTGATACTCTGGTCATCCTTGCTCCAGTGGTCGAGACAATCACACAAAACATACCTGCGACCTTTATCATGTTCCAGAACTATCCCAACCCTTTCAATCCAACTACCACGATCAGTTACGATCTACCGGAAGCAAGACAAGTTGCTGTGGCCATATATGACATCAGTGGATCGAAGATACAAACACTGGTTAGCGCATATCAGGCTCCAGGCGATTACAGGGTGCAGTGGCATGGTGTGGATCTATACGGAAATTCGGTAAGTACGGGGTTATACTTTGCCAGGATCACAGCAGGGGAGTTCAGCCAGACCATTAAGATGCTCTATTTGAAGTAGCTGTTTATTTTCAATCAAGCTGAGTTTAAGCGAGTGAGATGGGGGTCATATTGAAGGAGTACACCTTCTAAATCTTCGATACGATCTTGCAGCAACTTGCAGCGATGGCACCCTTCAGAATGACTCGAGAGTTTACGATGTAGGACTATACTTAGACGGAGGAAGCCCATACTGTTTCTTGAAGCTGGAAGCAAAATGGGTCGGACTTTGAAATCCTACCATGTAGGCAATCTCGGTTACACTCGCAGCATTTTGTGACAGCAGGCTGGCGGCTCGTTTCAAGCGCTGGATCCGGAGAAAATTAGTAGGGGTCATATTGGTGAGGGCTGTGAGTTTACGAAAGAGTTGAGACCGGCTCATATGGACACGCCCACTGAGTTCTTTTACGCTAAAATCCATATCAGCCATATTTTCATCAATGGTCTCCATGACTCGCCGCAGGAATTTCTCATCCATGGAACTGACGGTGAGCTCCTTTAAGTCCAGTGTTTGGTCAAGATTAAATCGCTCCCGTAGGCGTTCGCGCTGACGGATGAGGTTTGCTACTCGGATACGCAATTCACGTACATTGAAGGGTTTAAGCAGGTAATCATCAGCACCCGTCTCCAAACCCTTGAATTTCGCCTCATCTGTGGAAAGAGCGGTGAGCATGATGATAGGGATATGACATAAAAGTTGATCTTGGCGTGTCTTCTCCAGGAAGGTGAATCCATCCATCTCTGGCATCATCACATCGGAGATGATCAGATCAGGGATACTCTCCCGGGCAGCTTCCAACCCCAGACGACCATTTACAGCAGTACAAACTAAGTAGGTATTCTCCAGCTCTTCAGAAATAAACTGGCGCATGTCCTGATTGTCTTCTACAATGAGAATCTGAGGCTGCTCTTTGCCACGCTTAGAATCTGTCTTTGTTTCTGGAAGGGGCTCTGATGAGGGGAGAGAATCTTTTACTTCAGTCGTGAAAACCTCGCTTTTTAGTGCTAACTCTTCGAGCTTAAAATGTTTATTGCCTGGTAGAAAAGTTGCAGTAAAACAAATGAGTTCCTCGGCTTCACTTCTGACTCCGATTTTACCATGGTGGAGATCCATGAGGTTTTTCACCAGAGATAGTCCGACACCAGACCCTTCAATACGTTCATCAGCACCTTCAATACGCTGAAAATGATCAAAGATACGCTCCTGGTCTTGCAGAGATATTGGCTTTCCGCTGTTCTCAATTTGCAATTCGACCTCGTCGTCATGTTGAACTACTGTCAGGATCACTTCACCATCTGCTGTACAGTATTTGAAGGCGTTGGAAAGCAGGTTGTTAACGATTTTGTTCATCATTTCACGATCGTAGTAAAGCGGAACTTTACTGTCTGGGATATTGATCTTGAAGCTGACCTCCTTACTGTCTGCCAGCGATTCATGTGCAGCTACAATGGTCTTGACATGCTTGGCAAAATCATGTTCTATCACGTCCAATTTCATCTTGCTACTCTGAATTTTTGCCAGATCCAGTATCTGCTTGATCAGGGTCTGCATGCGGCGGGCATTTCGCAGGATCATCCCGATACGTTCTTTTTTCTGTTTGGATATGGTCTCATCATAGAGCTTCTCGAGTGGACTCATTATGAGCGTCAGGGGCGTGCGGAATTCATGAGATATACTGGTAAAAAAGGAGGTCTTCATTGCATCCAGTTCATTGGCTGCTTTCAATTCTTGATCTATCCGGATCACATTCGCTTCTGCCAATTGCTTTTGGACATCCATTAAGCGCATTCGGTAAGCTAGGGCTGCAGAAAAGGTTAAAAACATGATGGCAGTACCCCAATAATCAACCGTAGCCCAGGTGGCAGAATTGAGGAAATTGTTTGAAAGAGATTTTAAGATATTCCCTACACCCAAAAAAATAAAACCCAGCAAGAAAATATTTGCCATGGGGACCTTCTTCCAACTCAAGTCCAGTCCCATAAACATGAAGGCTATCATTATAAAGGATTCGTAGAGATTCATGAACTTCCAGTTGAATAAGAGTAAATTAAAACTCTCTGTGTGGGTGTAATCGAGCATCAAATTATGAATAATCGTAAAACCGGGCAAGCCAACTGATATCCAGAATAAGGCCTTATGCCACCCTGGAGAGGTCTCTTCTAATTTCAAAAAGAGGGTGGCATAATAGAAAAAGGCAATTCCCCGTAGTGAGAATACCAGGTTCTCACCCAAATCATACATGTTTGGTACGTGAATGAGTTGGGGTAGTAAAGTCGTGAGTACCAACCCTCTCTCCCATAAATAGGATAGAATAAATGACAGCGCCGAAAGCGCTAGGGCTAAAAACACCAAGTCTTTATAGATCACATACATAATCGCGATAAAGACAAGAACTGCAGCTATCAAACCGATGACAAAAGCAACGCTAATATTTTCTGCAGTTTTCTTTTCCTGAAGGTCACTTAAATATTCATCGTTATACAAAGTACCAGATCCAATCCCTCCCCGGTGCTTCATTCTTGTTGACTCGTAGGCTCGCCAATAAATGGTTTGGGTCTCCAATGCTTTGAAGTGGAGAGGGATTAATTTGTGAGGGAGGAATTTGCTACGTGGCTGGTATCGATTGGTGTTGTCATATGGAACCCAGCCGCCCCCCATAATCATGTTTATCCCGCCGCCGGGCTCCTCATAAAAATACCAGCCAAGATTGGTATTTAGTTTAAACCACAGATTGATATCACGATCAGAGATATTTCTGATAATTGCCTTAAACCAGTAATATTCAATGTCAGGTGTATCGTGGCCAATTTCAGGATAATGTGTGATGAATTGGGCCTGGCGCTCAGGTGTTTTGACATCCAGAATACCCAGATTGTGGTTGGTGTCTGGAAGAGCTTTAACTCTAGCTTCACCAAACCATGTAAGATAGTAGGCACTATATTGTGATGAATCTTCAATAATCACCTGCCCACTTTTGCCCCAACCCACAGTGATTGTATCTGATGGAATTGCTGACAGCATGGGCGGCGTAAACAGGACCATTGCTACAAAAGCGAAAATACAGTTGTTAATCAAGCGATGAATCAATATAGCCCCCACTCAACTAAATTGTGATCGCCAGAGTATAGGATTTACGTGCCAGCTGTCAAAGGAAGTAAACCAAGATATCATTTCACTTGGAATTATTAATACTCAGTTTCTGTTTAGCTAGCATACAGAAGGTGAAATGAATGTGGCATTTTCGCACGCACAATACGACATAACATATTGTATATATTGAACATATAGAACGTCGCGGAGGCGGGGAGATACAAAGGACCCTATTACCGCAATCTCTTGCTAGTCAACGTATCTAGCTGACTATCAGTGACTTAGAGGAACAGTAAAACTGTCCCTCAAGTCAGAATTTTCATCCCAGAGCACTGAGCTTCACGGAGCACATGGCACGAATGTGGCACGCGGGGGAAATTCACAGTGTTGAACCATGGCATAATTGCTAATAGTATTATAATTATTATCTTCTAACCACTTCATATTCAATCTCGATTAGAAACATTAGAATCTCGATTTCACCGCAGGATACTTAGGGAATCCAATCTTAAGGGGGAATTATGCAACGCATTAAACTCTGTACTATGTTTATCGTATTTAGCCTTGGCACAATCTTACCTGTATTCGGGGATTGGTCCAGAAACGTGGTTGATGATCAGCTAAACCTTTCAGTCAATGTAGACGCCCAAGACATCAATGGTGATTCACAACTGGACCTTCTCGTCACTAATTTCTTAGCCAATGAATTGGTTCTTTATCTCAACGACTCATTATCCTTTGAGAAATTTATCATTGATGGAGTGAGTGGCGGACCGACATTTGCCTGGTCATTGGATCTAGATGATAATGATACATTAGACGTTCTGACCATGCTATTCACGGAAGACATGATCGTATGTTATGAAAACAACCACCCCCATTGGTCCATGGATACAATTGCTTCAACGACCCACGGAGGAGATTGGTTCACTTTAGCAGATTTCAATAACGATGGCCGTCAGGATTTCATAACTGTGGGTAATTATGCCTTTGGAGGCCGACTCCTCTGGTTTGAGAATCACCACCCGGAATGGACTATGCATACGATTGATCCAGCAACCAGGCAATATCCCACAGCAATTCCAGTTGATATCAACGGTGATGGTTTTATGGATGTTTTTGCTACCCTTATGGCTGAGCACAGGGTGGTCTGGTTTGAGAACCAGGATTCTGGACAAGTGTGGATCCAGCATAGCATTGATGACGCAGTTACAAGCCCCTTTATAATTCATCCCGGTGATTTCAATGATGATGGAATGGTCGATGCTGTGGTTGGATCCAGAGACGCCAATTATGTCGTATGGTATGAAAATCAAGACTCGACCTGGATTCAGCACTCCATCGATTCAGACTTTGCTGGGGCAAGTTGGGGTGATCCCCAGGATGTGAATGGTGATGGTGTACTCGATGTGATCATCAGTGGTACCTCTGGTGATCAGGTCGTCTGGTTTGAGAACCAACATCCGCAATGGACGAAGCATATAATTGACGCAACCATTTATGATCCACGTCTCGGTTACTACGTCGATATGGATGGTGATGAGACAAAGGATCTAATTATATGTGGACAATCTGAACTCGTCTGGTATAACAACCCCTACACATCTGCTACGGGGCTTCAAGATGATGTATCATCGCTGCCTTACCAGTTTATGCTCCATCAGAATCACCCTAATCCTTTTAATCCTACGACCACGATTAACTACTATCTTCCTAGAATCTCAGATGTGACGCTCACTATCTATGATATTTCTGGTCGAGCCATCACCAGCCTAACCGACACCCACCAACCAGAAGGCGCCTACTCTATCCAGTGGAATGGCACTGATCACTCAGGTAATTCAGTCAGCGCTGGCGTGTATTTATGTCGACTGCAGGCTGGGGAGTACAGCAAAACAATAAAAATGGTCCATTTACGATAGATGGATCAACTTATGTAAATGTAGATGAAAATTCCTGGCAAGCGCCGGGGGTATTTACGGTGTTAAAGGGCACGAATCTGGCATTTTTTTATCTCGGTGAGATTAAAGTCGCTTTTTTTGCGAAGGCTCGGTCTTGATGAAATTTTAAGTGAAGTTCAAAGATGTTTAATCGCCATCGCTCTACCTGAACCTGTTTTAAGATACTTTTCAAATGCAATTGCGCGTTGCTTGTCAGGAAAGGCAACGTAGGATTTCAATATCCAGGGACGATGTCTCTTCGTTGAAACATTTTTTCCTTGATTATGGTCTGAAACTCGTTTCTCTACATTTGTTGTATAACCTGTGTAGTATCGATTCGAGTTCGATTCAGACTTTATTATATAGACATAATGCATTGCTGCCTCTAGTCATAGAAAGTCCCCGAGCCTGCTGCGCTGAAGCTCGTCAGAGT
>JAERTJ010000222.1 GCA_016844945.1 Fidelibacterota bacterium
GTGTCAATGTATAATTCACATTCTATTTTGTGGAGTAATCCAAAAAAGTCTTTGTCTTAAAATTGTTAGATCGATTTGTATGAATCAATTGGTTGCTTAATATCTACAATATAAAAAACAGGAAATGGAGCTTTAAATGATTATTGATATTATCCTCCCTCTCTCACTGGTATTTATCATGTTCAGCCTGGGCTTGAGCCTCACAATTGGTGATTTCAAGAATGTTGCAAAACAACCCAAGGTTTTTGCTGTTGGGATCCTCAACCAGATGGTCCTGTTACCCCTGGTTGCTTTCGGGCTAATCCTGTTTTTTGGATTCACCAGTGAAATGGCTGTTGGGCTCATGATTCTGGCTTGCAGTCCTGGTGGGGTTACCTCAAACATTCTGACGAAATTGGCAAAGGGAGATACTGCACTTTCGATTTCATATACTGCCGTGGTCAGTATTGTAACTGTCATCACTCTACCTTTGATCACTGGTTTTTCAATTCACCATTTTATGGGAGCGGAGGCACCTCCAATAAATGTTGTCTCCCTGGGCTTTACCATGTTTCTGATAACAGCTATCCCAGTCGCCATAGGTCTCTGGGTACATCACAAAGCTTCAGCCTTCACAAAAAAGTTTGAGCCTACCGCCAGCAAAATATCAGCTATTCTCTTCGTGATAATTGTAGTTGCTGCCCTGACAAGTGAATGGGATGTGTTTATCAATAATGTGACAATTCTGGGACCTGGAATAATAACTCTCATCATTGTCATGCTGCTCCTGGGATATGGTAGTGCTCACATGTTCAAGATGAGTGAGGCACAGTCGGTTTCTGTTGCCATTGCAACTGGAATTCAAAATGCAACCGTTGGAATTACCGTAGGGAATCTCATTCTTCCAGCCGGTGAGGGTCTTTCTGTGTTGAGCCTCCCATCTGGCGTATATGGCATCTTAATGTACCTGATTTGTGTTCCTATTGTTATTGGGTATGTAAAATTGATTCACCCGAGACTCGGCGGTTAAATTCAATAATTGCTTTATGCGGGGGAATCTGTACTCACTCAGAATATTGATTCCCTCACTAACTCAAAGGGCACCAAATACTCTCAATAGCCAAGTCTATCCGTACCTTAGTCTTTTATACATAATAGCTTAGCATAGTCTTTATATCATCAAGATATATTTTTATATCATGACTTGATTGCATTACTTGTTATTTAACATCTTATGTTATTTATCATATACTACATTATTTCTTAATAATTAATGACTTACCTAAACTTCAAAGAAGTTTATGGCATATTAATTGTGCTAGTGATAGCTGTAGATTGCTTTATGAAACAAAATTCGCCGATGAAGGAGACCCTCATGAAAACAACAACTAGAGTTGTATGCGGTCTATTGACTCTGGCAACAGCACTCCAAGTGAGTGCAAAACCGGCACAGACCCTTGCAGTAACATTACCTCAGCCCATAGGAGGGATAGAAGTCATCAGGGAGCGCGTTTGTTACCCCGAATTTCCACGAGATATGTGTTGGGAAAGTGATGTCATCCTACGCTTCCGGGTAAGCGATACGGGGACAATTTCGAATATCCAGGTTGTCAAGAGTGGTGGTGATGCGTTTGATCGAGCTGCGATTGAATCTCTTCAGGGCACACACTGGATTCCTGCGACTCAGGAAGACCAGAACATTCCCTGTATCTTTCAACTCCCCTTCAGATTCTGTCTCCCATAACAGTTCTGCAAACAACGGATAGAAGTCACCCTTATCTCTCCCCATTTGTTGGTGGTTTAAGGGTGACTTTTACTCGTATCCCGCGGTAGGTAACTCATAAGGCGGGTATGAGATAAATCTCCCGGTATGAATAACGATTTGGACGGATATTTCTCACGGTACCTGGCTATTCTGGCGATATCCCTTTCATAGAGTTCGATTTTAAGGGGACGGAACCAGGGATATGAATTTTGCAAATGTCGTTGAATGTACTTTGGTCTGGGACGGGGACCCCCGCTTGCCATGACCGCTGACAAATTAATATCCAGGATTCTCTCCAGATTGGTCCTCAAGTTTTCCATGTCCTCTTCATGAAGTATTTCCAATGAGCGCAGATTGAGTGAGGCATCAATGAGTGATTCAAACCAGAGATTGTGCTCAACTCCTTCATAATATCCAATAATTCTACCCCACATAAAACTTGCCCAAGAGGACAGGAGCAGGAACAGTAGGGTTATCAATACCATTTTCCAATTTTTTCGTATGGAAGTGATACCCTTACCCAACACCTGCCAGATTGCCGGGAAGGGGATGTTGGCGTTTCTGATATTGGACATCAAGTACCTTTCATGAGTCTCAGACGTGTATCCTTTGATGAACGATCAGAACCTGCGGTTAAGCGGTTTGAAGAAAAGCTCCAAGTTGAAGAAGTTGCGCCTTCGATAAAGTCGTTACCAGTAGTACTGCCTACTGTATGCCACGTTCCCGTGGCAATGCTTCCAGAAGCAGATTTATTGGCAAGATACATAAAACCATATTCCTGAGCATTCAGACCAAATACTCCGATGACCAGTGAGAGAGTGATCAGGATTAATATTTTCTGTGTATTTTTCATGTTTTCCTCATTTACACCTGTTAAACAAATACCAGTTCGCATTTCAAATTGAGATCTTGTTATTTGCTTAAATGAGAAGATGAGTTTGGATATGATGATGCTTTAATTTTGACCTTATTAAAATAAAATATCTTCCCGCAATCCGTGCATTTGAACTTCCAATTGCTGGTAAGTAGTTTTATTAGCCAGTAGCGGTGAGTCCGAACGGTATACTCAGATGAACATACAGGACACTGGACATGATGATCGAATTGAGAAGACATGGTTCCCCCTCCTTATCTCGTTATTTCGTCTATCTATTGAATACAATGCATGATCGTTTTATAAAACTATAGCGGATTAACTTATGTGACTTAACAACTATGCTTGAAATGAAATCAAATAGAATAATTGACCAGCTGTAGGTGACTGGGATTATTCGCCATATTTCGTGTAATGTCCCCACCTATTCCCCGCTTTTGGTCATTAAAATAATACAGTGGTTCTGAACTGGCAAGCGGGTACTTAAATGGTTAGTACAGATTTGAAATGCCCTATTTTAGAACCAATGGAAATTATTTAAGGAAGCGATAAAGAATTATCACATCATTCCTGGGATATGAGCTCTATGATTCAGCTCTCCGATTTACATGGAAATACAAAAAATGAGGAGATAACTTCCATATATAGTTGCTATATATGAAATATTAATTCCTTGTCGAATTTTAACTGGTTTTTTCCAACCCCTTGATGCACTCAAGTAACTCATTTGTTGTCCAGGGTTTTTGGATCAAACCAGTAATCCCCAATTCATCAAAGTTGACCTCATTTTTGATACCCAACTGACCCGTAGAAAGAATGATGGGAATGTCTGCATCAAGCTCATGGATAGCCCTGGCAAGCTCAATCCCGGATAAAACGGGCATGGAAAGATCAGTGACAACGAGTGTGTATTTTGAAGGATTTTTCCTGAACAACTCAAGCGCTTGTGATCCATCAGATGCAGTTTCAACTGCAATCCCTTTGCGTTTAAGAATGGCGCGAGTCGCATTCCGAATACTATCCTCATCATCCACAAGCAGGATGGATAATGCTTCAGTCATCCCCTCAACCACTGGTCTTTCACCAGCTTCCTCAACAGATTCATTGACTACAGGCAAGAGAATGTTAAACGATGTACCTGACCCCAGCTCACTGGTCACAGATATTTGTCCACGCATAACCTCGATGATTCCATGGATAACTGAAAGACCTAAGCCAGTACCTTCTCCGATATCCTTAGTAGTAAAAAATGGATCGAATAGTTTTTCCTTGGTATCATCGGTCATCCCATGACCTGTATCTCTAACAATCAGCTCCAACATATCAGTTTCTGGATATCCATCAACAGCACTTTTCCGCACTTGATTTAAGCTGACAGAAATTGTCCCAGCGCGATTATCCATGGCATGCTCTGCATTTTTGAACAGGTTGATAATCATCTGGTGAATCTGGGTCTTATCGCACAATACAGGACCACAATTCTCATCAATGTCTTGTTCAATCCTGATTTTAGGCGGAAGTGAAGCCCGTTGCAATTGTAACGCTTCGGCGAGGAGTTCATGAACGAAACGAGGTTTCATTTCAATATTTGCTTTACGACTAAAGGTCAAGACCTGTTTAACAATATCTCGAGCGCGTTCACCGTCATCAAGTAAATGTTTAAAGTTCGATTGAACCTCCGTGTCTGCAGGTAAATTTTCAGCGATCATTCCACCATATAAAAACATACTCTGGAGTACGTTGTTCAGTTCATGAGAAATTCCACCCACCATGGTTCCAACTGCTTCCAATTTTTGTGATTGCCTGAGCTGGGATTCCAGGGCTAGCCGGATTTTTTCTGCCTCCTTCTGCTCTGTAATATCGCGGAATTCAACAACCCGGACCTGTTTTCCCTCATAGGGTATTCTCCGTGCTTCCAGGCGAAGTGGATACTCTTCACCATTCTTTCTAATCCCGATAGTTTCATAGGGTTTATCATAACCCTCCTGGATCTTGGACCATACGAGATCCCGTTTGTGACTGGCAATAAGTTTTAATCCATCTGCGCCGATCAATTCCTCAAACGGGTAACCTGTGATATCAACAAGTCCCTGATTACAATCCAGGATTAACCCCTTATCATGAATGGTAACACCACTGAATGAAGCATCATGTAATGCTTTGTACCTTGCTTCATTTACGACTGCCTCATCCTTAGCGACGATTAACTCCTGCTCCCAGCGTTTTCTTTCGCTTATGTCCTCAGTCAGCACAACAACCTTATCAAACGTGTCTTCATCATTTTGGATGGCATAGAAGAACTGGGCAACCCATTCTGCTTTCCCTTCTGCAGGGATAAGAGGTCTTACCTCAGGAACATAGTAGGCGCCACCTTCTTCGTACACCTTTTGAACAGCAGGTAAGTGATCACCCAGATAACTGTCGCGCTTGTCAAACGAAAACTTCTTTCTTGGCTTCAATCGCTCCTTGAGTTGCTCATCTGAGACATTCCAGATTTTTTGCCATGCAGGGTTGACCAACAGAAGCTCACCATTTGTACTTCTCACAGAAACACCAACAGGTGAATTCTCTAGAATAGCTGTTTTTAGTGCCTCGCTCTCAATGAGCTTATTTTCAATCTGTTTGCGCTCTGTAACATCTCGTGATATGGAACCGATTGCGACGGGGTTTCCATTCTTATCAAATTCGAGATGGGCGGTCCATTGCATCCAGAATATTTCACCGGTTTTCTGATTGACCTGCCTATTCTCGATGGCTGCCTGTGGCTCTTTTGATGCCATCCATTCACGAAACCAGGTCATGGTTTCTTCTTGATCATCTATATGAACAAAATCAAAAGCACTCAACCCGATACATTCCTCCGGGCTCAAACCAAAAAACTTCTTCGATACTTGATTTACAAAGGTGAATTTACCTTCCATGTCAACGCGGGTGAGGAGATCTGCAGTTCCCTCCACGAGATCCCTGTATTTGAGTTGCGCCTGTTTGAGGAGATAATCCTTTTGTGAAATATTGACTTCGATGCGCCTTCTATGGGCATTGGCGCGCACCACTGTCAGATAGAGGATCCCCAGTGCCAGGGGAATGATACCAAGACTGATAATCCACATACCCCAATATTGGGAACGCAAATCTCTTGATATGCTTTCCTCAACTGCTGTTAGTGAGCGGTGAACCCCAAGGACCCACCCCTCATGTGACAGAGGTACGAATGCGGCGATCTGCTGCTCCCCAGCGCTGGATACATATGCGCCTACATATGACTCACCTACCTCAACCAACTCACCTAGCGTTGAAGCGCTTAAATCCTGTGTTGGGGCAATAGCATTTCCACTTGCATCATTACCCACGGTCATAGGGGCTGCGCTATGATAAACTAGGTTGGAAAGTTCATCTACGATGCATATGTATTCATCCCCCGGTCTTTCCTTTTCGAGTATCCATGTCTTGTGAATTTGCTCCAGCAGGGTAGAATCTGAGAAACCATGATCGGGTAAAACAAGCGAGGCGAGTACCTGAGCCTTTGACAGATAGATTTGTTCAACCTGTCTTTGCATCTCATGAGATGTTTTATTCAAGGCGCCCAACCCAATAATCAGGCTTCCTACCACTGCCACAAAGCCTAATGTAATGGCAATGATAGATAGCTTTTTTTCCAGATTTCTAATGGGCATTATTAGTTACGATCCGTTTCCATGATTTCAAATATAACCTGAAGCAAAATATTTCCGAATTGAATCAAGAGCGGGGACAATCCTCTAAACACACACCACCGGTCAACCATTTTAAAGTACAGAGTATGTATTTTGAAATATATATACCAACTAATTTGAAGGAGACGCTGCAAAACAAAATGTTTCAGTACAAATGATAATTCAACCTATGCAGATCATCAATTTTATATTGAGGGAGCCACAATAATCAGGAGATCCATCATGCCATTGAATCGTTGCACATCCATCACTCGAGTTCTGCTTTATTCATTGATACTCACCGGGTTATTGTCATCCCCAGCAAACGCTCAAAACACGGAAATCTTATCCGGTTTTGAGGTCAGTCCCTTCTTTGATGAACAGATCGTGACCTTTCGACTCCACCCAGAGATGACCATTCACATCGATGCGCCTCCTGCAGATTCATTTAGAACCGATAGACCTGTGGGTCTTGCGCTATTCGCCCTGCCAAATGGGAATACCATTGAACATACTGTGGGTAAAAATTTGGAGGCAGGTGAGGATTGGCACTATGACATTCAACATATTGGTGCTCAGACTCGCTTCCTCAGAGATCAGATCCAGGATTATAATCTTGTGACGGTTTATCTTGAAGCAGACCAACTGAGCTGGCCCTCCTGGAAGGCACAATATCCTAATTACGATGATATTGTCAGGAATACCGTTGAATATCTCCTGGCTACCTTTCAGGCATATGATCCCTTCGTCATCCTCACCGGACATAGCGGCGGTGGACGCTTTGTATTTTCATTTCTGGATGGCGTAACTGATATCCCAGACTATGTCAATCGGATTTGTTTTCTGGATAGCAATTATGGCTACAACAATACTTATGGTGATCAATTCATTACCTGGCTGAATGGGTCCTCTGACAGATTTCTATCTGTCATTGCTTATAATGATAGTGTTGCCCTTTACAATGGGGAACCCATCGTTTCACCAACTGGAGGTACCTGGTATCGATCCAGAATGATGCAACGCTATCTGGCGAACCATTACTCATTTACTACAAATGAAGATGCCGCCTTTATTAGACATCAATCTGTAAATGGGCAGATTGAAATAATCCTGAAAAAGAATCCGGATCAGGTCATTCTGCATACGGTGCAGGTTGCGAGGAATGGTTTTATTCATACCATGGTTTCAGGAACAGCAGACGCTAACCAGGGATACACATATTATGGTGAGCGCGCATATGCTGATTTCATCCAACCCGGGATCTTACCTCGTAGTAGCTATCAAATACCTCTCCGTCGGGGAGATGCTCCGAATGGAACTCAGTTTATGAATTCGGTGATTAATATGAGTTTTGCTGATCGGGAAAATGCCATCCTGAACCAGCTATATACAGGAAATGTACCTTACTTCCTAAGAGAGCTTAAATCTCTGACTGGCTCATTTCAAGATGTGGGTGGAACCACCAGAAGTGTTAATTATCATGTCATGCCTGATTACTTATCCATTGGGGCTGACAGCAATTATTGTCGGGTGCCCATGGGCCCAATTACCGCTCAGCGTGTGGCTGATTTCTTCGGGATGTCTATGCCTACGCGCAAACTGGTTAATCACATTTACTCAAATACTGATATTCAATTAGCCCCTGTTACCTATGCGCCTGTAGGGAGTCAGAATGAAGGCGTCCCAAAGTTTATTGAGCATAATACTGCCATAGAGAACCAGTTAGAGGCTGCAGGAGCGAGTCTGGGACAACTTGTTGGTGGCACAAAAAAAGATGTTGTGCTCAGCAACTTGATTATTGACTCCAACCGTCCCGGTCATGTCACCATATATGGATGGCATCAACTCAATGGCAGCCCTATTCAGCCCCTGACAAATATTCACACCAATACCTATGTCGATTATAGCCATGGCATTCGTTTCCTGGATAAACGGGTTGCGGTTGACGGAGAGACAAGGTCAGCTCAATCCATCTTGCGGGATCCAACTCAATATACACTGTTAAGTGATGAGTCAGGTCTAATGACGCAGCCAACCTATATCGCTGATGGTAGCCTACCTGAGCGTCCCATATCCTTTGGAATCATTTCAACCACACCAGGTGAAGTCACCATCTTGATTGATCCCGACCTGAATATTACTCAGCACCTTTTATTCATCAGTGAGGATGGGTTGACATTTGATGCGCCCCTGGTTCAGGTGGCGAACACGATTACTATAGCCGGGCTCTCTTCTACAGCAATATTTTACTTCAAACTTATTAATGAAAACCTCAGTGGGATATCCAGTGAATCTGAAGTGCTGGCAGCAACCCCCAATGGTCTGGATGTCAACAAGATTCTTGTGGTTAATGGATTTGACCGTGGATCAGCTGGTAACACATACAACTTTATCCGGCAACATGGTGAAGCAATTCTTGAGAATGACTTGAGTTTTGAGTCTGCCACCAACGATGCCGTACTTGATGGTCTCGTAGATCTGAATGATTATCTCATTGTCGACTATATACTAGGTGAAGAGTCAACAGTTGATGAAACCTTTTCGAATTTAGAGCAAGCGCTGATCATGGACTATCTACAGCAGGGGGGTAGACTGTTTGTATCAGGGGCAGAGATAGCCTGGGATCTGGATTATCGGGGACAGGCCAGCGACAAAAGTTTTATCCATAACTATTTGAAAGCAACCTACTCCGCTGATGCTCCAGGTGGTGTTAGTGGTGTCTATTACTCAGCCGAGGGAATTAGCAGTCGTATGCTGGAAGACGTGGGCGGCTTTAGTTATGATAATGGGACCCATGGTACTTTTAATGTCCGCTACCCAGATGCACTCATTGCAACGGGTGGGAGTGTCAGTGTGGTGAGATATCAGAATGTTTCAACACACAACATTGGTGGTGTGAGCTTTGAAGGGATGTTTCCAAGTGGCACCCAACCTGGGAAACTGGTTTATCTGGGATTCCCTTTTGAAACTGTGTATCCTGAGGAGAAAAGAAACACCATGATGTCCGAAGTCATGACTTATCTCCTGACAGCTCCCAGTGCGGCAGATGGGTTGGGGATCGCCTTACCAGAATCATTTGCGTTGAATCAGAATTTCCCAAACCCCTTTAACCCCGTAACAACCCTACGTTTCGGTGTACCAGAACAATCATATGTCACATTGACTGTTTATGATATTCAGGGCCGCTTTGTGAGGACGTTAATCTCCGGTGAAACTGCAGTTGGTTGGCATGAAACGGTCTGGAATGGTCTGGATGAGCGAGGCCTGAGCGTTTCTACGGG
Organism: Fidelibacterota bacterium; assembly: GCA_016844945.1. GTDB lineage: Bacteria > Fidelibacterota > UBA8477 > UBA8477 > JABMPR01 > JABMPR01. The sequence goes on from JAERTJ010000222.1 coordinate 9,592, forward strand.
GATGTATCTGGCAAGGATACAGTCTGGTGTACATAGCCAGACGATAAAAATGTTGTTCTTAAAATAGTGGGGTAAAGATCTGAGGCGTTGTGCGAGGAGGCTTCAATTTCAGGTAAATCTGGAGTTCTCAATACAGGTCGTTTAGTGTAAAACTAAATGTCGTACTTTCATTCTCCACACTCCTCACCCGAATACTACCCCCAGAAGCTTCTACAAATTCGTTAACAAGAATTAATCCCAAACCACTGCTCTCTTCCCCGTCAGTTCCCCTGCGATTGAATTTTTGCTCGATCTGAAAAAGACCCTCGACCTTTATCTTTGGAATACCTATCCCCGTGTCAATGACATCAATCTGCACCTGTTTATCTGAACGAATTGCCTGAATCTTTACCGTTCCACCATGGGGGGTGAATTTTATAGCATTTGAGGTCAAATTTCTCAGGATTGTGGCTAGCATATCGGGATCAACAAATGCTGTAAGGTTGGTTGGGATATCTTGTTCAAGAGTGATCTTTTTCTTTACTGCTCGAGCTTGATGCATAAGCATTGCGCTTTTTACCTGTTCAACAATATCGACTTGTCGTGGGTTGGCTTCCAGGGTTCCCGATTGGTATCGCGACCACAGCAGAAGATTCTCCAGCAGATTGAAGGTTCGTCTAGAAGTCCCCTCCATAGATTTTATCATTTCAAATATTTCATCTCGGGTCATCTCCGGAAACATTTCCAGAAAGGCATCCAGCGTTTGCATGATGATTGCCAGGGGTCCACGGAGGTCATGGGCAATAATGGAGAAGAACCTATCCTTGGTAGCTACGAGTTTTTCAAGTTCCTGGCGCTGATCTTCAACCAGCAACAAGGTCTTCCTTTTTGACAAAAACAAATATCCAAGTCCAATAGCGAAAGCGCCCAGAAACAGTCCCCCGATGGTCAGAAATAGCTGAATACTTCTTTGTTTTTGAAGAGCGAGAGCACTTAATTGATTCTCTATTTCAAGTTCATCAATCTGCTGGCGTCGACTTTCCATTTCATAAATATTTTTCAATCCTGCCAACTTCAAGGCTGCTGATTTTACAGTCAGGGAATCAGATAATACAGACTGTTTCTGGAAATAGTCAAACGCTGTCTCGGTACGCCCCGTTTTGTAGTACATCTCAGCCAGTGTGCCATACAAGTTACGTTCAAGAGGTCGTTGTTTTGTGCTTCGTGCATACTGTAAACCTATTTCAACACTATCTATTGCAGCAGACTTCTGATTTTTTTCAAATAAGTTCAATCCCATGTACTGATAAATTGTCGCCATCCCATAAATCGAATTTTCCGTCATATTCAGCCGATATGCTTGATTCAAGAAGTCCAGGGATTTATCATAGTTTTTTAGTTTGTACTCCACTTTCGCCAAATTCTTTAGCGTAATAGACTGACCTCGAATATTCTGTGTTCCGATATAGATATCCATAGCTTTGATCAAGTTATCTCGAGCTGTGATCAAATCGTTGAGTTCATAGTGAGCCAATCCTATCCTATCGAGGCAGATTGCCACCCCCACATTATTCCCAGATTCAGCGGCGAGTAGGCGATAGCTACTTAAACTTTGGTTAAAAGAATTGAGAGCATCCTCGTACAGGCCCAAATCCAGATAAACACCACCGAGTGTATAGGCTATCCAGGCGAAGCCCTCTTCAAAATCAGCTTTTTTATAATTTTGCTCTGCGAGTTGTATGAATTCGATGGCCTTGTAATAGTCCCCCAGGACCCTGAACTTGTTACCGATCAAGGAGTAAGTGGCACCCATGAGTCGAAAATTATCCACTTTTTGTGCAGATTCAATGGCGAGGTAAAAGTTCTTAAGGGCTTCCATGTTTTTACCGAGACGATTCATTTGAGCCCCAAGTTCTCGGTAAGCTTCTGCCAGGATATGATGGTCATTGTAGCGGTTCGCGAGAGTAATTGCCTGCTCATACTCCTGAACCGCTAATTGAAAGCGACTGTTTACTTTGAAATAATTACCTCTAAATAAGTGCACCTGACTTTTGGCAAGTTCATTGTTTCCAGCAATTGTGACATAGAGGAGAGAGTCTAATAGCTCTAAAGATTGTTCAGGGTGTTTTGCAAATACGGGTTCAATTTCCTCAAGAGATTGTGTGACCTCTTCATGTAGTGAAGCCGCTGATAAATTGATGACAGGTATGAACATCAGGACAAGAACAAACGAGTTCCACCCTCCACGGATACAACTCCATACATTCAATGTAACCCAGTTCATATTAGTATATCCCAGATCTTCAAATCAATAACACAACCCCATTGAATGCAACCAAGATCGACTATCACACATCCCTTTCCAACGATATCATCGTCCAAATTTGGAAAAGATGAACATATTTATCGCCTTAATCGTGACTATTAGTTCAAACATCGATTAGGATTAAATAAACCTGCTTGTTTCATCACACGTTTCTTTATTACTCGAGGGTTAACACAATTATCCCATCAATTTGTTGGTGCAAATAATACTGTAGCCGGTGCTTAAATCTATTGTACAACCACAGAATGACGAGCGAGTGAGAAGATCAATTCCTATTTAGATTCCAGATTCAAGCCACATTGTCTTATTGATTCATAGAGCGTAGTTGATTCATAAGGTTTCAGGATGTAACCATCGGCTGAATTTTGACCTGCCAGAATAACATTCTCCTGATCCCCAAGCGTCGTTACCATGATCACTTTTACCTGATCCTGTTGGTCTATCTGAGAATCCGACTCTATTTTTCTGATATGCTCTAAAGCCTGGTGACCGTCCATTCGGGGCATCATGATATCCATCATGACGAGGTCAAATCTTTCCCCCTTCTGAATAGCATCCTCAAAAGCATCAATCGCATCCCTGCCGTTGGCAACATCTGTGCAGATCGCAAATTTTTCCAGAGAATGGCGTAATAGTCTACGGTTAAAAAACTCATCATCTACAATGAGGATTTTCAAATGGAGCACTCCCAGAAACACATAATTGCAACCATTCATAAAAATAGTCTTCACATGGGACTAAGCAATCTTGAATAAACAAGACTCAGGAATAGACCTGAATAGAATTACCCTTCTGGATTGAGTGAAACCATGGGGAATTCCAGAAAAAAAGTACTTCCCTGATCTTCGATGCTTTCAAACCAGACTTTACCACCATTGGTATGAGTGAATTCCTTTACCAGGAGTAACCCCAGACCAGATGAAGCCTCCCCTGCCGTTCCATCTTGACGAAACTTGCTCGCCAGATCGAACAACCCAGCCTGCACCTCCGCTGGAATGCCAATCCCTTCATCTTTTATTGAGAATTGTGTGCTGTTCGATGTAGAGTCTATTATGATGTGGATGTCACCACCTGGATTAGAAAATTTGATGGCATTGTTTAACAAATTTCTGATCACCACTTCAATCATGGAGGGGTCAACTTTTATCAACGAGTCCTCATTATTGCTCAAGTGGATGGTGATATTTTTTGCAATGGCTTGCTGTTGGGCAACAGGTAAAACATTCTCATAAATTTTGCTAAGCCTGACCTCCTGAAACTCCGGTTCGATTACACCTAGCTGAAGTCTAGACCATGAAAGCAAGTTTTCAAGCAGGGCGTATATCTTTTTATTGGTGCTGCCAAGATTTTTGAAGGTCTCTTTGAAGTCCTCCAGTGTAAAGCCAGAAAATTCCTGATTGATCAACTCGATGTAGGTCATTTGACTTCCGATGGGACCTCGAAGATCATGGGCGATGATGGAGAAAAACTTATCTTTGGCATCATTCAACCGTTGTAATTCAGCCTCATTTTCTTCCTTTTGAGTTATCTCTTCAAGCAGTTTCTGATTCGTGTTATCCAGCTCAGTGGTTCGAAGTGCGACTGTTTTTTCCAGCGTGTTTTGATAGGCCAATAGTTCTTCTTCAGCGTTCGCTCTCAAATCAATTTCATGCTTAAGCTCCACTTCGCTGGTAGCCAGAGCTGAAAATGCATCTGCATAGTCTTTAGCTACGATAAAAGCCTGTCCAACGATAAAGACGATGAACGTATAGGGTGCGATAAAACCTGTGGAAATGATATCCAGTGTGTACAGGGTATCATGACCGACTGCAATGACCAGAACCAAACCACCCAGGAAGATGATCTGTCCCTTTCTATTCCGATCCATGACTGCTCGGATAACCGCACTAAAGGGAATCAGAGATACGGGGACTAAGAAGTATAGATAATAGGCTGCAATTCGAGAGATTGTCACTGTATCAGGGAGTATGAGGGTTAGCAGAAAAAATGCTGTGACACCTGTCAGGAGTCTTCGGGCATAGGTGAATAAATAGCGTTTAAACATGTGCATGACATAGAATGATGTCGTGAATATGACCACATACAAGCTCAAGTATTCCATCCGAATTTGCACATCCCAGGGAATATTGCTGAAAACCTGGAAGCAAACGAAATTCGCTGAAAAGAGGGTTCTCAGTATCCAGGAGAAATAAAGGATGGCAAGTAAAATAGCTGGTACATCGTTCCTGCGAAGGAGGGAGATTATTAAGTGATATAGCGCCATTGCCAGATATATCCCAATAAACAGCATGTCTCTGTGGTGTTTTCTGTCCAGAAATTTTTGAACACTTTTCTGGCTGCCAATCTTTAGTGGTCTTCCCAGACCACCTTCCCTGAATTCATAATTTGATGCATGAATAAGGATGTCAACACTATCACTGGATGAGTTGAATGTAATGATGGCAGGTTCCCATGTGGCTTGACTGCTAACAGGATTTGAAGCAGCATGTCCAACCTCACCGACCAATTCGCCATTGATATAATATCTGCTTGCAGTATTATTTTCACGGATTAGCAGTGCGAGATCCTTACCGATATCATCTGGGTTGAGCAGTAGTGTGGCATGATAGGTGGCATATCCCAATGCCTCGATAGAGACGTTTCCTGACTTACTCTCGATCCAATATTGAGATTCAACAATGCCATCCGGGATGAAGAAACCGACATCGGTAGGTTCAAGGTGTTGGTTCCAGTAAAAATCCCAATTACTGTTTAACTCATACACTTCTCCATCTGACAGGACGGTGTTGCGCATATCAATACTAGAGCGATTCCTTTCTGTTTCAGCCACGACGAATCCTAGCATGAGAGCAAGTAGAACTGAAATTTTTAGACTGTTCATCTTCAATAATTCACTTAAAAATGTATGGTCTAAACTTAAGTCAGACTTTCAGACTGTCAACCCCATGGCAATTCAGTTCTATCCTGATCTGAATTCGATTATGGATATGCGGACACTTTCACCCTGTTTACTGCTGGATTGATAAAATTTTACCACAAAAAAAGGCTCCTGATATTGAGTCAGGAGCCTTTGATGATTGGAGTGTTCTGGTGACTCTCCGGTAAGGATAATTCCCTATTTCAAATAAACCATCCGTTTCACATCCCGGAACGATCCTGATTGAAGGACATAGAGATACATGCCGCTACTCATGTTCTCGGGTGTGAAATGCACCGTATAATGGCCTGCTTCATGGTAACCATCGGCAACAACTTCAACTTCGGCTCCACGAATATCATAGATCTTCAGTGTCGTTTGACCAGATTCACTCAGAGCAAAGTCAATCGTAGTGCTGGGGTTAAAGGGGTTGGGATAGTTGGATGCCAGAGCGGATACTTCTGGTACTTCTACCTCCATGACCGGTTCCACCCAAGCGCTTCCCGCCACCTTACCCAATGAGCCACCACCTGTGGAGAAGTAGCTGTCAACTGCGAGTTCGCAGTCCTTAGACACCTTGATTTCATCGGCCAGAAGTGCACCTGTGAAAACAACTTCTTTCTTGAACTCAACCTTGTCTTCCTGGGCATAAATGGTTCCGAAGAATTGTACTTCTTCACCTAGCTTGGCTGCATAGTGACGATCTCCAGCGATATAGAAGATGATGTTAGCTGCTGTGATATATGAACCACCTGCGGGACCTACATAGGATCGCTTGTCAATCTCAATCTCATCCTCCACACGGATTTCGGCTCCAGCCTCAAAACGGATATGGCAGTATTTATCAACGTCCAGTTCCTCGATATTATAGACACCACCCGTGAAGGTCAGGTTTCCACGATCTTTCACTCTGATGCGACCATAGTCACCTGGTTCAAGAACCAGGGTCTGATTCTTGTTTACCCTGATGTCCTGAGTACCAACTGGAGCAGACTTGAACGGAGGCATGGTTGCAAACAGTGGGGTCATCACATCTCCGAAGACTTGTCCTGTAATATCACCTCGGTTATCAAGCTCGTTGGCATATACATCACTTTCGATGAAGACATCACGTTTGACCTGAATATGATCTGCCATGAGCATATAGCCTGGAGCAACATGAGTATCTTTATCTATCTTAAGCTCATATTCCCAGTCATTATGTCCATTTCCGCGTCCACGGCTATCTCTTCCGCCCCGTCCACAATCGTCATCCTCATCATCATCCTCGTCGTCGTCCTCGTGGTCATCATCATCGTTGTGGTTACCACCACCATGACTTGATGATTCATTGACCAAGATATTACCACTGAAGATTTCAACATCCTTTTTGATATCGATTTCAGTGTGGGCAAACAACAAGGCACCAGCCAGATCGGCTGTCACATTTACCAGAACCGTAAAGGTCTGCGATGTCTGAGCACCCCAGGGGTCAACCGCTCGAATCTCTACACCGGATTCACCCAGGTCCAGAGCCTCGAAACCCAGGATGGATTCTGTAAGTGTAGCCGACACAACATCCTCGTTGGCGTGTTCAAATGAATAGGTCAGAGCATCATTCACATCCACATCACTAAAGACTGTGGATAGGTCTATTTCGGTTGTGAGAAGATCATCTCCAAAAGATAATTCAATCCCGTCTAACGCATTAACAACCTCTGGCGCAGTGTTAAATACTTCAACCTCAAGCTCTTCTATGCTGACATTCTCACCTGCATCAGTAGCTGTGTATGTTATGGTATATGATCCAGGTGTGGTGATATCAACTTCACCAGTAACTTCTACTGTGAAATCTGACCCACACAGATCCTCCGCTTCATAACCGGGGTCTATAAACTCAAGATAGAGACCCAACTCCATTGTATTACCATCTAGCAAGGTTATGACAGGTGCTTCATCATCATTTACAATTTCAACCCTGACAACATCACTTGAAGTAGCAAAACCATCACTTACTTCGAGGGTAAAATCATGGATGTCTTCTGTGAGTACAATATTGAGAACTGGTTCATCACCGACGATTTGATCATTAAGAATCCAGCTAAAACTCAGGACACCTCCATCAATATCGTCTGACCCAGAGCCATCCAAAACAACTGCAAGTTCACCAACAACACAGTCATGAGATTGGTCTTCCCCTGCCCGAGCAACAGGTGGTGTATTAATGATATTCACTACACGTGATATTGAGCTTGAATTACCTGCAAGATCTATTGCTGTATAGGTGACAGCATAGTTTCCAGGATTGTTTACATCGACCGTATTTTCAACGGTAACTTCAAACTCTGTTTCGCATTCATCCAGAGCAGTATAGCCACCTTCAACATATGTCTTGTATAACCCCAGATCCACTTCAGCATCACCAACCAGGGTAATAACTGGTGCTACCTCATCCGCCTGTAAGCTTACCAGCACATCATCGCTGGCTGAAAGGAATCCATCGCTAACTGTGAGTGTGAATGTATGCTCTCCTGGAACTAACTCTGTTGTGCATATTATTTCACTTGACACAATTTCATCATCCAAAGACCAACTGTAATTCAACCCCTCGCTATCAATATCTGTTGAAGCGCCTCCATCCAGTGTCACCTCAAGGGTAGTGGCTACACAATCATGAGATTGGCCCTCACCTGCATCTGCCACTGGCGCATCATTCACGGCTTCCACAAGGATAAATGCCGTTGCTTCATTGCTCACGTTAATACCATCACTTACCAGATAGGTAAAACTATCTGTACCGTACCAATTGGTGCTGGGAGTATAGGTGAAACTACCATCAGAATTGAGGTCGAGACTTCCATTTGCAGGACTTGAAGTCGCTGTGAATGAAAGCTCATTTCCATCCTCGTCGCTTCCGATTAGCTCGCCTGACCCAGGAGTATCTTCATCTGTGTAAAGGGATGGCATGGTCGCATCAACCCAATCCTCTGAAGGATCCATCAGATAGAGCGTACCATTGTCATTTCCACCTGCATGATCTGCGACCAGACTGCCGCTGCCTTCATCAAAGTTATAGTAAGCAGCAAGATTATTGAATTGGGGGTGAGTATAATCAACAGTACGATTCATCCAGGTCGCAACATCATCTGCAGCAAGGGTGGTATTCCATATACGAACTTCATCAATTTGACCATCAAAGCGATCATCAAACCAGTTTCCAACTTCAGTATGCCAGGCTTCAGTACCAATGACCCAACCCTGTCCTGTGGTTGAAGGTGTGCCGGTATAAGGACCCATATCTGTTTCATCGCCATTGATAGACAGATAAACATGTTGATCTGCAGTCACACGAACTGCCACATGTTGCCACTGATTTAACAGAAGGCCAGGAAGGTTGAATGACTGCCAGCCCGTACTGGTATGCAGGCTGTAGGATAATTCATTCTCCCAAGTAGCGAAAATATGATCCGTGGCAATATTTGATTGTCTGTGAACCACAATACCATGGGGGTGTCCACCCTCTAAGTCTCTCGGGTAAATCCAGGATTCTATGGTAATGGCTCTACCGATTTGTAGATCGGGTCCATTGCCGAGGAATACATAGTCATTGACACCGTCAAAATCGAGCGCCTTACCAAACCCTGCAATGGGTACACTATTCACTTCAATGACTGTGACGGTTAACTGCGCGGTGTCAGTCGCTTCATCAGGATCTGTTACTACCAGGGTAATGATGTGTTCACCAATTTCAAGGTCTACAACAGGATTCACACCTTCAGCTGTGCCAAACGGACCACTCCATTGGTAAGTCAATGGGTCTCCTTCAGGATCAGATGACCCTGCCCCATCCAGTTGAACGGGAAAAATGGGACGGACTGAGAGGATTTCCTGGTCGGGACCAGCCACTGCCACGGGTGGAAGAATTTCTTCTACAACGATAAAGGGTGAAAAGCTGTCAACCGTTCCCTCAATTTTCTTAGAATTCTTATCATGAGAGCTGGTGACATCAACCCATCTATCGGTGACGCCGTCGTCGTCAGAATCTTCATGGTGGAGTAGTCTGAGATTATCTGGTCGATCAAATTCACGATCGTTGTAATCTATTTCGACTCGTGCGTTACCAGTGAATTTTGCTTTTGTTTTAATGTCATGATATTTCCGGTCAGGATATTCTTTGTACTTTCTTTCCGAATTTTCCCTTGTGGGCAATTCAGGACCTTGATCGCGACTCTTTGTCTTTGAAACACCCGGTTCTCTGACGTCTTCGAACTTGATTGTAACCGGATATGTATTCGTCGTGATATCAACGGGTTGAACTTCAACATCCAGTCCAACTTCTGTTGTGGCACCAAGATCCACTGAAATGGTGACCTGATCCATATCCATCTTTCCACTTTCATCTGTGACTGTCAGGATAAAAGAATAGAGACCATCAGAAAGCTCCAGTGTCGGAGTCATACCCTCCACCGTTACACCTAGACTAGACCAGGAGTAGCTGACTATATCGTTATCTGGATCGCTGGAACCTGATCCATCCAGCGTGACCTGGGCGGTGCCTTCGTTAATCAGGATATATTGAGTTTCACCGGCATCTGCCACGGGTGGATTGTGAACTTCAACGAGGACAAAACGAGATGGCGGCTCATCCTCTTTAGGCAATGATTCAACCTCGGCTTTTATCTTTCTATCTTCATTGTCATGTTCTTTCGTACGATCAACCCATTCGTCCAGGGTTCCATCACCATCAGTATCTTCGGCTTTAAGAACTTTAACTCTATCCGGTTCCTCATAGCTGTCCTCATCATACTCAAATTCCAACCTGATTTTATCAGTGCTCTCTACGGTTGAGGAAACTTCATGGAGTTTAGTATGTGCTTCCTGCTTCACTCTTTCAGGTAATTCTGGAACCTCCGGTCCCCATTCGCCCTGTGGCTTGGTCTTGTATTTGGTGGCTCCGCTCTCCTCAACGTGGTCATATTCTACCTCCATCTGCTTCTGACCATCCGGATCATTTTCGTCAACCGGTCGCACCTTAACATTTTCACCCTCAGGGGTATGAGCACCGCGAACGACGAGAATCACCCGCGTCGCATCATTGGTATTCCCGGCATCGTCCCGAGCTGTATAGGTAATGGGATATATTCCTGGAACTTCAATATTCACCTCTCCAACAACTTCAACATCGATCTCCGGGTCACAGACATCAAACGTCTCATAGCCCGCCTCAACATATGGGGTACGAAATGCCAGGGTTCTTGGATAGTGGTTTAGCGTGATTATTGGATCAGTGGTATCACCAATCAGATTTACGACTACTTGATCCGTACTGGACTCTCCGTAGGCATCTGTGACAGTCAATTCAATAGTATGTGTACCGATTCCAAGAGAGGGAGAAATGATAGATTCAGTACCCAGGATTGTGTTGCCTTCCTTCCAGCTGTAGGTCAGGGCATCTCCATTGGGATCCGTTGAAGCAGACCCATCCAATTCAACTTGAATACTATTCAGAACACAGGTTTCCTCTTGATCTGGTCCTGCATTAGCTGTCGGTATATAGTTGGGTGCTAAATCAAAACTGATCTGATCTAATTCAGCAGGTGTGAGTGTTCTGTTAAACATGAAGACTTCATCCACCAGCACATCAGCGCCATGACTTGAAAAACTCAACCCGCCCAGGCTAGCGGTTGCCAAGCCATCGCCATTAGTCGTGCTTACTGTCTGGGTCATGCCTGATCCAGTTAAGTCATTCATGTAAATGGTCGCCGTATTCATTGATTGGTCGTAAGCAACTGCAATAAAATACCAGCGGTTAAGATTGTCTTTCAGTTTGGGTAACGTGGAGATATAGGTGTGTCCTACACCAGCTGCCAGTCCATCTCCGTAACGATAATCGTGTAGGATTAATGAGCGATCATAGCCTCCATTATCATGACCAATGACCCAGCCCAGACTACCACTTGCCAGACTGCGAAGATTGACAAACATCCCCATTGTCATTTGGGGTAAACTAGAAGGACTCAGATTCACAGGTAGACCAACATTAGATGATTGGGCTGCGTTAAAGGAAAATGCCTGATCGTTTAGACCATTCTCAAAAACTGTGGTTGTACCTAAAGTACCATCATAATTACCTATCACATCCTCTACATTTCCGTCTGCTGGCCAGTAACCTACTAATCCGTTAATGGGTAGGCTGATCTCAAATACCGTGACAACCAATTCATCTGTGACAGGAGGACCAACCCCATCGTCAACACCAAGGGTAATGGTATGGCTACCCGCAGGTAGCTGAATCAATGGATTCATCCCAGTGACTGATCCAAATGAACCTGTCCAGGTATATGTCAGGTCAATGTTATCCGGGCTGGATGAGCCTGAGCCATCTAAAGGAATAGAAGCTGTCCCCCCAACTGGAACGACCTCATCCAAATCTGGTCCTGCATTCGCAACAGGTGGGGTGTATTCGATGAGGGTTGCATTGTCAATATGCAAATCGACTGCTACGGTACGACTAGAACTGTCACCAAACCAAATTCGTGTGCTGGTTTGTTGTGCAGTAAATGTATATGACGCATGTCTCCATTCCCATGCAACCAGACTGGCTGTCAATGTTTGGTCAAGAACAACTGGATTTGGTCCCACGTGGGCTCTAACCCGCATACCTCCAGGGGGAGTATTCCCATGGGCGCAATAGTCAAATTCCAGTCGATATTCCTGACCAACCACTGTATTAACATATTGATAGAGCGACCCATTTGGAGATCTGTTGTGCTCGCTATAATGCGCGACATTGCCATGAATCCAAACATTACCGCTTTTAGCCCAGCCTGATCCACTTCCTTCAAATCCTCCATTTACAAGCATGCTATTTACAGTCACTGTGCGTTGTGCAGTGCCCACCCTGTTGTTTGCATCAGTGACGGTATAGGTTAATACATAGGTACCTGGGGCATCTGTGTTGACGGTTCCAGTGATTTCAACGGTGGGTCCGGCATCACAATTATCAGTTACATTGTATCCAGCCTCTATGTAGTCATCTCGAAAGAAAAGATTGGTTGGGTTATCCCCCAGAAGTGTTATCACTGGAGGTTCTGTATCCTCAGTGACAGTTACCGTCACAGCATCTGAGTCAGCACCACTAAATCGATCCGTGACTATCAAATTGATAGTGTGTATTCCTGGAGTGAGAGTAATGGTAGGATTTATACCTGTAGCTATTTCAACATTGTCTTCCAGCCATGAGTAGGTTAATGCGTCACCATCAGGGTCTGTTGAACCTGAAGCATCCAGATTTACATCGGCATCACCCACACAGCTTTGGATTGTCTGGTCAGCACCAGCATTGGCTACAGGAACAGTATTGTCAATTTCCTCCAGTACTTGTTCATGAGTTAAAACATTTGGGTAAAATTTAATCTCATCTAAGTAACCTCTGAAACCTTCATAATAAGGTGCAGGTGAATATCTTCTTCCCATCTGGATATTTCCACCGACACGAAATGTCTGAGCAACTGTGCTAACAAGTTCTCCGTTTATATAACATTGTACAGTGCCATTCGTGTGTGTGATTGCGATATGGTTCCATTCAGTCAGGTCAGTATAACCAAGCGTAACCCATCTATTGGTTGGAATACGGGAGTAGAGAGAAATTCGGCTTCCAGATATGGCAATTTCGTATGCATCACCCTGTGTACTGAATATCCTATGATAGCCACCATCCCCTGATCCCTGCTCATTACTATTGATCCAGAATGAGAGCGTAAATGTGGTCAACGTGGGCATACTTCTACGTAAATAAGAAGCACTTGATCGATAGGCTCCGTTAAAGTAAAAACTCTGACCCTCAACCCCATCCTGGTAAGAAATTGCATATGGTGTTGCATGATACCCATTGCCAGAGGCATCATTGGCGTTCCCTTCACCTGACCAGTGAACTGTCGGGTTGGCATATAGTGATGGTGCTAAAAACATTAGAACCACCAACAGGATTAAACTTTTAGAAAATCTTCTCTCTTCTCTCATCATCCTTCATTCCCTCTTTGGTTTACATTTTTTTTGGGGACTTGCTGCTTTTTCAAATATTCTTTTAGCACCTTGAGTTCAGCCTTGGCTTTTTCAACTTTATCAGGATCTATCTCTGGCCTGGATTGCTTATCCATATGAGAATTCCTATCCTCCCCCTCAAGCCCGTCGCCAGGCTGAATTCCACTCGAGTTGTTTTGACACATTGTGGGAGAAATATATTCAACCAACCGCCTGCTAATGCCTTATGAAAACCTGAATACACCTTAATAAAACCACTATCCCGAGTAAGATGAATGGCTGTATATAGTTGTTTTTATTTAATTATCTAAAACAGGGGGACGAAACTATAACCACTATTGCAGCAAGGTAACACTAAATCTCATTAATAAATTTTAACAGGTTTCCACCAGGTGGGATATTCAATTTCTTGCGCAAATTGGATCGGTAAACTTCAATGGTTTTCACAGTAAGGTTAGTCAGGTTAGCAATTTCCTTGCTACTCAGGTTCAGTTTTAAAAATGCACATATCTTCATTTCTCTGGGGACCAAATCTGGATAACTCGTGTTTAGTCTGGTGAAGAATTCTTTGTGGACTTCCTGAAACCACAACTCAAACTCGTCCCATTGGTTATCAGAAGTAATTTGATTGTTAAGTCTGGTAAGGAGAGTTCTCAAGGGCGCTCTCTCAGTTTGATGTGATGTCTCATACAGAGCTTGAACATCCCTTACGATTCCAATCAACACTTCTTTATCCTGAGCCATACGCATGGCTTTTGTTGTAAGCTCCTGATTGCGTTTCTGGAGGCTGATTTTTAATGCATTTTCCAATGATTTTCTTTCACTAACATCCAGCCAGTATATGATCACCTGCACCACTTCCATTTGATCATCGAAGACGGGGTAGGCATTGATTTGAAAATAGCCTTCCTTTCCTGAGCTATGATTGTGTTGAAATTCAGTCGTCACTGGCTTGCTGGTCTGCATAACTTCCCCCACCAGATTCCTAAAACTGGGATCCGCCTGCATCGAGTTCTGATCAGATTTCCCATTATCTCTAGCGGCAGTATTGGCAAGCACAATCTCTTGTGTCGCCACATCGATAACATAGAAGGGGTGTGAGAGTGATTCGATGACACTATTTAAAAAATCAAACTGTTTTTCCAGTTCCAGCTCATGCTTATGAATTTTTGCTGTTCGTTCATTAACCAGGTTTTCCAATACTTTATTTTGCCTTCTCATCTGCCAGAGCCGCCACTGGAAACTGCCCACGATAAAAAAGAGAATGACAAAAATATAAATACTATATGCCCACCAGGTTCTCCATAAAGGTGGAGCTAACCTGATACGAATCGATGGTCCAGCATCGTTCCAGATGCCATCATGATTGGACCCCTTTACTCTAAAGACGTAATTACCAGGTCTAAGATCTGTATAAGTGGCAAATCGCCTGGAGGCAGATGTATAGATCCAATCCTTATCAAAACCTTCCATCTTGTAGGCATACTGGTTTTTCAGGGGAGCCGCATAACTCAATGCCGTAAACTCAAATGAGATGACTGCATCTTTGTAGGAAAGCTCTAACTCCTCAGTCTCTGAGATATGTTTTGCCAAAATGGTCCGACCCTCGGTAAACTCCCCGATGGGAACAGATTTATTAAATATCTGGAAATCCGTGATTAGCACAGGCGGAACGAATTGATTCTCAGTGATTCGTTCGGGGTAAAAGGCGTTAAAACCATTGATACCCCCAAAAAACATTTCACCACTCCCACTTTTAAAATAAGAGGATGTGTTGAACTCATTGCTCTGTAGACCGTCATTTATGTCATAATTTTTAAATGTACCCGTTTTAGGGTTAAATCTCGACAATCCCAGGTTTGTGCTGAGCCATAGATTACTGTTACTGTCCTCCAATATTCCATAAATCACATCATTGGGTAGACCATCCTTGACTGAATATCTCCTAAAAGTCTCGGTTTGTCTGTCAAATCGATTCAGCCCACCTCCATTGGTTCCAATCCAGAGGACACCAGACCGGTCTTCAAATATTGATTTGACCCGGTTAATACTCAGACTATTTGGATCACTGATCTCATGGGTAAATCGCTTGAATTGCTGGGTTTCCGGGTCAAATCTATTCAGTCCATTGGTGAGTGTCCCCACCCAGAGTTGCTCCTGACTATCCTGGTAGAGGGCAACTACTTTCTCATCACTCAAGCTGTTGGGGTTATTAGGGTCGGGTTCAAATAGGGTCATCTCTGAGCTATTCTCATCAAATCTTACCAGACCTTCAGAGGTTCCAATCCAGAGCAGCCCGTCAGCATTCATAAACAATGCCTGGATAGCCAAATCATCTTCCAGATAGTGTTTGACTTTTCCACTCCCCTTATTGAACCTGAATAATCCGTCGCCTTCTGAACCAATCCAGAGGATATCATCATCATCAACATCCCCGATAATGGAATAAATAGCATCTGTGTACAGAAAATTGGATTGTGCGCTTTGAGCTCTGAATTGTGTGTACTTCTGTGTAGCCCTGTCTATCCGATTAAGACCACCATAACCACCCACCCAGAGTATCCCATCTTTATCTTCATACATGCCACGGATACTGGGATGGCTGAGACTATTGGGATTGCCAGGTATATGATTATAGTGGTGGAAGTATTCAGCATTGGGCTTCATTTTATTGATGCCACCCCCACCTGTCCCGACCCACAACAATCCTGAATTATCCTCATAGACACAGGTAATATTATTGTCACTGAGACTATTGGGATCTCCTGAATCATGCTGGTAGAGAATGAGTTCATTCGCTTTTATATCAAATCGTCTCAGACCGTGAAAGGTCCCGATCCAGAATCTTCCATGTTGATCCTGAATCATTGATTGGATGTCATTTTCCTTGAGCCTCAGACTGGCTTTTTCTTCAAGACGAACGAAGGTATCTCCATTCTGTATCTGACTCACGCCATCCAAAGTCCCAAACAGAAGGGTTCCGTTACTTGATTCCATGATTGAATACACTTCAGAACTACTGATTGATCCCTCTTTTTCAGGTGTATGATAGAATGCTTCCCAGCGATTGTTCACCTCATCAAAGCGATTAAGACCATTCAAAGTACCCACCCAGAGAAAGCCCTGGCTGTCCTTGTAAATTGAATTGATATCATCGTTGCTGATTGAATTGATATTATTAGGATCATGTCTGTAGTGGTTGAATGATCCCGTTGCTGGATCAAATTTGTCAATACCAGAACCAATGGTTCCCAGCCAGAGCACTTCGTTTGATCCATGAGCGTCTACAAAGATGTACTTGACGCTATTGTGACCCAAGCTACCTGGATTGCTGGTGTAGTGACTAAAGCGGGTAAACAATTCAGTCGTTGGATCAAATTTATTTAGCCCACCACTTTCAGTACCCAACCAGAGCATACCATCGCTCGTTTCAACAATAAATCTTATATAATTGTCAGAAAGGGAATTGGGATTATACGAATCATGCTTGTAAACGGTAAAATGATACCCATCAAACTTGTTGAGCCCGTCCTGAGTCCCAAACCACATCACCCCTTTGTTATCCTGAAGTATGCAGGTGATATAGCTGTTTGATAATCCATCCTCTATCACAAGGTGGTTAAACTTCACCGCCTGGTGTTGTGCTGATAAGCTGGTTGTACCCAGGAGGAGGATAAATAAAGCTCTAAACATTGTGCGAGGAAGCTTCAACTAAAGTGTTCCCATTTCACCCTATTGAGAAAATCTTAAATCTCTATTTTAACCTGTGGTAACTTGAATTTACAAGATAGTCGGTAAGGCTTATAATTCCTAAATCATAACAAATGTGGTCATTGATTGGTGTTGATCAATACTGAGAGGGAAATATGTCTCTGAGCCTATTTGTAGGTTGCTAGATTTTTTACGATAGGTTTTAGAATCTGTCGCTGGGTTTCGAGCAGTTGAAAAGCCTTTTCCTCATCCCTGGAAGACATCCTGGTAAATCCAGCTATATCTGTGAATATTATTGCAGCCAGTTTGCGAGAGGGCTTTGACATCGAACCACTTCGGATAATTAATGCCACTTTGTTAATTATTGTTGCAGCAAATATATCCCATCACTTTAGATTCCCAAATGATTGATTCTATTGATACTCCGTGATATTTTCTATTTGATCAATTTTTCAATCTCCAGTAATAGCTCATCCGCCGTCCAGGGTTTCTGGAGAAATGCAGAAATACCCGCATCCTGAAGCCCCTGTTTGTCATCGATTCCTAATTGTCCACTGGACAGAAGGATGGGAATATCCGAGCCAGTTTTCCTGACCTCCAGGGTGAATTCCTCCCCAGACATATTGGGCATGGATTGATCGGTAATGATCAGGTCAATACCACCCCTTGATTCATTGAAAATTGCTAATGCTTGTTCTCCATCGGCTGCACCATCAACCTTGAATCCTAGCTCACTCAATACCTCCTGTGTAGCTAAGCGAATATTTTCCTCATCTTCAACCAATAATATTCGGCTTAGATAGGTGTGTATATCATGGGATGGCTTGCTGATTTCACTGGAGGTTGTTTGGGAGTCTGTGACAGGAAGCAATATACGGAATGAGGTTCCTTTCTCAGGTTCACTGGAAACAGACATAACGCCATTCATCATTTCTATGATACCGTGGACTACAGATAGTCCTAATCCAGTTCCCTCACCAACTTTCTTCGTTGTGTAGAAAGGATCAAAAACTTTCTCCAAAGTTTCGGGATCCATCCCATGACCCGTGTCTGCAACAGTGAGTTCTACCATATCGGTCATGGATTTAGATGAATGGAGTTGTTCCCTGACAGGCTTCAATTCTACAATAATGCTACCATCTGAATTAGCCATGGCATGATTTGCGTTGTTACAAAGGTTGATGATGATTTGATGGATATGGGTTTTGTCACATAAAACTGGACCGCAGCTTTGATCGATATTTTTTTCGATTCTGATATTCGGTGGTAAAGATGCTCGCTCTATGGCCAATGCTTCATCGATGAGGTTTTGGAGGAGTTGTGGCTGCAACTCAACTTTTGATTTTCTACTGAACGTCAGAATCTGCTTTACAATTTCTCTGGCGCGTTCACCATCCCTCAATAACAGCTCCATATTACTATGCAGTTCTTGATCTTCAGGCAATTCATTTTTAACCAAACCACCGTACAGGAATATGCTTTGTAATACATTATTCAATTCATGGGCAATGCCACCAACCATGGTGCCCACAGCCTCCAACTTCTGTGATTGTCGAAGCTGATCTTCAATTGTTCTGTGTCGATCCTGAAGTAAAATTCTATCCGTTACATCTCTTACTATATCATGGGACCCATTGTACTCACCATCCTTAAAAACCGCTATGGAACTCACTTCCACATGACTTACCTGACCATCCTTAGAGACCACCCGACCTTGATATCCCTTGTAAAACCCCTCAGTTTTAAGTCTTTCCTGATAGCTTTCTGATTTTTTACGATCCGCTTCAAATACGATATCCTTTATGTTGAGCTGAGTGAATTCCTCTTGAGAGTAGCCCAGCAGTTTCCTGGCTGCATCATTGGCCTCAATGAAGTTCCCTCGAGCATCAAGTGAGCAAATCCCATCGATACTCGTCTCAAATAGACTTCTGTATCGATTTTCACTTTCAGCTACTTTCTCTTCTGCTTGTTTACGTTCAGTAACATCTTGAATTGTTCCAATCAATCCTGTGACAACACCATTTTCATCAGTAATTGTTTCTCCAAGACCAAGTACCCATCGTGTTTCACCATCCGATCTACGGATGATTTTATATTCCTTATTAAAAGGAATATTCTTTCCAATAACATCCTCCGTTACATAACGAAGCATCTCATCAGCAGAGTCAGGGTGAAGTAAGTTTACCCAGCCGTTGACCGTCTTATCATAGTCAGGTTCCATCCCAAATATTTGATCACAAACCTCTGAGGTCACCCAGATATCATTGGGTGAAAATTCTGATTGATAAGAACCAATGAGTGCAGCTCGTTGTGTTTCCCGGAAGAAATATTCACGCTTTTTTAACTCTACTTCAATTTCCTTGCGTTCAGTGATATCACGGCCCACTGAATTGATTACGGACCAATTACCCGCTTTATTCTTCTCCATATCCGTCGTCCAGAGAATCCACCGGACAGTCCCTGTTAAAGCGTTTACTTGACGATTTTCAAAATTTGAGTGTTCGTTATCATTATTTGGTAATCCGGTTATCCACTTTTTTGTGGCATCAAAATCATCTGGATGCACAAAATCAAGAGCTGATTTCCCGATGCAATCTTTTGGTGTGATTCCATATAGATGTTCGGCGACTGGATTTACGTATAGAATTTTGCCCTCTAAATCCACGCGTGTAATGATGTTGGATGTAATCTCAACTAACTCTCTGTATTGGAGCTCTGCTTCAACCAATGCTGCTTCCATTTCCTTTTGTTCAGAAACATCCTGGAAAACGCAATGGGTTTGTCTAAATGAACCATCTTCATTATGACCAACCCTACCGTCAAGGAGAATATCTACAAAATCCCCATCCTTCTTCTTTAACTTGAACTCTACATTTTTTACAAAGCCGCGACGTTTGAATATGGGGAAGTTTTCTTGAAAAGTCTCCAGGCTATCCGAGTGGAGAAATTCAGAAAAATTCTTGCCAAGAACTTCCTCTTTTTGATATCCTAACAGTGAGCAAAACGTATCATTTGCCTCTATCAGATCACCGCTTTCATCAAGCGATTGGTATGATATAGGTGCCTTTTCAAATAAAGCTCTGAACCTATCCTCACTCTCAAGCATGGCTGTTACAGATTTCTTAAGCTCCGTTACATCTTGAGTAAACCCAATGGCATAAATTGCCCGCCCTTCTGAATCATAAGTTATATCTGCCTTTTGCCTCACCCATTTTATCACACCATCCACGAGCAATCGATGCTCAACGTCGTAGGGTTTTCCCTGGGTGGCGGCATTCCATTCATCATTTACATAATCCCGATCCTCAGGATACACTTTGTCCATGAATATTGCATAGGTGGCAACTGTACCAGGTGGAACGCCAAAAATTCTACAGTTCTCATCTGTCCAGCTTAAAACATTGGATGGTATGTCAAGTTCCCAGGTCCCTATTTGACCTAACTCCTGTGCCTTTTCCAAAAAATATTGATTCTTCAGAATCGCCTTTTCTGCTGAGATCCGCTTATTGGTCTGTCTACGGATACGCTTTGATCCAAAACCTATCCCAACCAATCCAATGATATATATCAAGCCATGTGAGAGAATCATGTTGGAGAGGTGAGAATTTTTAATCTCCCAAAGCGGCTGCATAGGTATTGCAGCACTCAGCCCCCCTCGGATGTCCCCTTCTTTGTAGCCCTGGTTTGCATGACAGGTAAGGCACCCGGTCTCAGTAAGCAGGGGCTTCATGAGGAAATAATAATCCTTACCCTGAGAAGAGATAATATCGGCGTAGCTTAACTCGCCTTGCTCAAATGATTCAAGTGCTACTCTCTCCCACTCTGTCGGGGCATTATTCAGGCGGATCGGATTAAGACTCGTGATGTGTGCGCGTGAGTCCCCGAGCATAGCTTTTAGTTCCTGGACTTGCCGTGTCATATAAGCT
Source organism: Fidelibacterota bacterium (assembly GCA_016844945.1). Taxonomy (GTDB): domain Bacteria; phylum Fidelibacterota; class UBA8477; order UBA8477; family JABMPR01; genus JABMPR01. The sequence continues at coordinate 30,473 of JAERTJ010000222.1, forward strand.
GGGTTAATGAGTGTTAATAATTTGCCAGAGGTTGTTTCAACCACACGATCCTCAATAAATTCTAGATGGGGGTTGGCTGGGGTATCCTCTGTCAGTGGGACATAAACCCCTCCATGGCTTGCATTCCAGCGACGAAAGAGAAGATCCTGAGCTAAAACTTGCTCAGCAGAAATTTGGGCCATGTGTCTGATTGAATTATCTTCACTCCACCAGTTTTCTATGGCTAATGAAAGTATGAGTAAGGTCCAAAGCGCTACAATAACAACACTATATTTTGTTATTGATGAAGCTGAGCTAATAAATCCAATGGTGTGCTTGCTCATATCCCTAACCCCTCCTACGGAACGCTCTCTCGAACCCATACACTCTGATAATATTAAACATGTTTCTCACCCCCTCCTGAGCATCATTCGGGGATAAACTATAATGTAATTTGCCAAAATTAACTGGTTCTCAAGCATTATCACTTAGCCGCTTGATCAAGATACCTGGTACTGGATCATGGGCAAAGAGGAATCGGATTTGGGTGGGGGGGCGCATCACCCCCTATGGAAGCGAATGCGCCCCGAGGATAACAATGAGTTTCCACCTGGAAACCAAAACTTATAATCCTACCCCTAAAAAGAAATAACCGTCTGTACGGTAATTATATTCTGTTTTTCACCTTCAGTATCTGAATCAGATAAATATTCCACCCGAAGTTGAAAAACCTCAACAACCCTGTAGCCTAATCCAGCGGTGATCCGCTCCATGTCATCTTCATCCATTTTCCATCCCCCATAGCGACCCACTGCAAACAGTGGCAGGTTGAGAGCAGGTTCTAGATCAAGATCAACTTCAAGATAATAACCTTTGTGTTCGTGAGTATTTGTGAGGGCATCAACATTCCCCTCCTCAATGGCATTCGCCTGCTGATACTCAAGTCGAGTAGTTATGGATCCTAATTTAGCCTGAAGATCCAGCCCCAGGATGTTTGGTGTAGCTCCCGTGTCATTTTCTGTAGTTTGAGTTGAAAAAGATGCTCCTAGTTCCAGCAAGTCTCCAACAGGAAGTCCCAAGCGTCCCCCCAGAGCAAATCCATTTTGCCAACCATTCACGGCAAACAGGTTAAAGTTTAGAAATGATAATTCGCCGTATAGGTTCAATCCTACATCATTCCAGCCATCGATTGTCTTCTGGTTTAATAAGGGTCCACTCACCAGCAAACGATCGGGGGAAGGAATCTGCAGATAATCAATCCCAAAAGGCACGTCAAATTGTCCGATCATGAGTCCAGACTGCTTAATTAACCCGTCATGATCTACGTCACTATCTGATCCAAGCAATTGAATATCAAAAAAGCCCGCACCTGCTTCAAACACACCATCATCAGCATTATAGGCCAGGGCACCTTCGAAGGTGACCCCTTCCATTACTGCAGCAGAAAGATCAACTTCAAACTGACCATAACTGAATCCAGAAACACCATCATCTGATAAATCGTGATTATATAGGATGTCTGCAAATCCTGAATATTCTATTTGGGCAGTTAGGGATGTTACCCATATAAGGATACTCAATACTGTTGGGGGTAAACTTTTATGTAGTCCCATTTTTTGCCTCCTTGTGGTATTCATTTTACCGTATACTTAGATTTGTATAAATTTTCAAGACCCATCTTCCAGCTTTCAGATCTACTCTAAACTCATGATCCGATTGGTTCTCTTTGAAAAATCATTTTAGGATCCCCACCCCTCATATTGGGAAGGGGCACATCATCGCGTGCAGGCAATTCTGTGCCCCATGAGGAGTTACTGGGAATACTTTCCATTGATCAAGCGTTTAACCTTTGTGCAACATCTGACAGCTGATCACCTGTTGTGGTAATGAGAGCGGTTGAACTCTTTAAATCCTGCCCGGATTGTTTGATGGTTCCAATATCAGAATTCACCGTGGCAATATTGGAAGCGACCTCCCGTGCTGCGGTAGCAGCTTCACCAACATTATTTACCACATCTGTCATGCCTCCCGTAGCATGCCCGATATTACTTGCAATATCCTGGGTTGTGACGTTTTGCTCTTCCACGGCTGTAGCAATGGTATTGACAATTGAATTTACTTTATCGATGACAGCTGTAATTGAAGCTATCTCAGTAACAGTACCTGATGTTTCGGTTTGAATTGCCTCAATCTTTTGACTGATATCCGCTGTAGCGGAATTGGTCTGACTGGCAAGTTCTTTAACCTCATTGGCAACCACGGCAAAGCCTTTACCTGCTTCACCCGCTCTGGCTGCCTCGATGGTAGCATTTAGAGCGAGAAGTTTGGTTTGTTCTGCTATTTCAATGATTGTGTCTGTTACTTTACTGATCTCTGCAGCAGCAACACCCAGATTGTCAACGCGACCTGAAGCCAGTGCAACACTCTGAACAGCTTCATGGGTGACTTCCCTGGCCTGTTCCGCGTTCTGTGCTATTTCACTTACAGTGCTGGTCATCTCTTCAGTTGCACCAGCTACAGAGTTCATATTGTCTTGTGATGCTTTAGATGCTTGAGCAATGGTATCCATGTTGGCACTCATCTGTTCTGAAGCAGCAGCTACCATGTTAGACATCTCTGAAATACTCATAGATTTGTCTGAAATGTCTGAAGTGATAGAAGACAATTGAGTGGCAGCAGCACTCAAATCGTTGGTGCTTCCTTGAACCTGCCCCTGAAGCATCTTCTGCTCGGCAGCCTGATCCTCCAATTTACCCACAAAGGTATCAAACCATTTCGCCAATTCACCCACTTCATCTTTGGATTCAATGGATAATCTTGCCGAAAGATCTCCCTCTCCAGTAGCAATATCTTTTAACATGCGCACGACTTTCTTAATCGGACCCGTCATTGTTTTGGAGATTAGAAAGGCAGCAATTGATATGAGGATAGCTGCGATGAGAATGGTAATGATTGTTGTTGTTCTTAATGAATTAGCTGCATGATAGGCCTCTTCCTGATCCATCTCCGCAGCCAACACCCAATTTTGGCCAGGTAAATAGATTGTCATTCCCACGACGGGAATCCCGCCTTCCTTTTTGGAGTACGCTCTACCTTGCTTTTTTGCATCGCTCTCAGAGGCATATTTTATATAGAGCCCATCAAAATCACCTTTGGTTCTGAAAGCTTCCTGGACACCAAAAGTCTCTGCTTCAGCTATCATAATTGTCTCATCTGAAGCCAGGCGTGAGTTGCTCCTGAGCAAGAAATCAGATCCTACCAGATAGGTTTCACCCGTTTCACCCATACCTGTACTTTCTTGCATAATTTTGTCAATACTCTCCTGAGATAACTGAACAGCCACGACACCAATCGTTTTACCAGCATCATCTTTGATTGGTGCTCCAGAAAAGATTGCTGGTGCTCCATTTGATGGGGCATAGGGTTGGGTGTCAGTGGTTATAAAGTTTTGACCAGCATTCACACTCCTCCATACTTCTGCCAGATCTGAGTCCTTATATCTTCCAGAACTGAGATTTGTCCCAAGGTCCGCCTCTTTTGACCAACTGTACATGACGTGTCCATGAGGCTGACAGATGATAAAAATGTCATAGTAATTATACTGCTCTGGGTAAACCTTCAGAAGAGAGTGTACTTCCTGGTATAAGTCATCATATTTCACGGTGACACGCCTGTTGTTACTGGTCATATCATATGGGGCAGTTGGTTGAATATCCATTTCCTTATGATATTTTATAAGCGAAGCTATAGAATGTCTTATATCATTCGTACTTGATATTGCCATCATGTTTGCCCGGACATCATGAAACATCGATTCAATTTGACCTTTTTTTAGCAGTGCAACAGCATCTAGCTTCTGCTCAGCCTCCTCGATCAATGCATTTGAGGCTGATGAGTAGGCTGTGATTCCCATAAATGTTAGGGGTACCAACCCAATAAGTAGAAAAAATGCAATCAGCTTTGTACCAATTTTGTAGTTGTTTAACATGTCCATTACTCCCCTTCTTCTTTTCGATTTGCACTTTTATATTTCACCCAGAATGAATGCATTTTTGAAAACCAGGGCATCACCCCAGTGTTGTTATCTCAACACGACCCCATGTTCAGTGCAAGCTTCATTATCTGTTATAAGACAATTAATGTGCCAGCATGAATATATTTTCCATCCTATTGTTTTTATTATACTTTTAGAATATCGAATGCGCTATGCAAATGAAGTTTTGCAATTTGTGCATGGTTATGAATGAATTAATTGCAGAATACTATCAGAAATTGATAGTATTAACTATTTGGAAGAAACCAGCTAATTTGCCATAGAAGAGTGGGTATTCTAACTAAGGTCCATTGCCTTCAATTTGTTATAAAGAGATCGAACACTTATGCCTAAGGCTTTGGCAGTTTTAGGCTTATTCTGACTGTTTCGATTATAGACCTCCAGGATGTGTTTATTTTCAACTTCAGCCAGGGTCTTTGTAGGTTCATTTGAGTTCGTTTGTTGCTGAACAGAATTCATTCTTATTTCGGGTGGAAAATGTTTTGGTAGGGGTAACCCTGTGCCTGCAAGTAAATGTGCTCTTTCCAGTGCATTAAACAATTCACGAATATTCCCTGGCCAATCATAGCTGAGCAGCAACTCCAGCGTATCCGGGATGGTTGCAGAGGAAATATTTTCACGCCCTTTTTCCATGAAGAAGTATTCAACCAGTTCCAGAATATCACTCTTTCGTTGCCTGAGTGGTGGTACCTCAATATTGAATTGGTTAAGTCTAAAAAAGAGATCAGCCCTAAACTGATTCTCAGAAATTGATTGCTGAAGGTCACGGTTTGTGGCTGAAACAATCCTAAAGTCACTGGTTATTTCGCTGGTCCCCCCCAGTCGTCTGAAAGTGCCGGTTTCAATCGTCCGTAAGATTTTCGCCTGAAGTTCACTGGCCATCTCTCCTATTTCATCCAGGAGCAGTGTACCCTTGTCTGCTACTTCAAAGAGCCCATATTTTCTGGTGACTGCTCCTGAGAATGCACCTTTTTCATGTCCAAACAATTCACTCTCCAGCAAATCTGATGGAATAGAAGCACAGTTGATGGCTACGAAGAGGTTGTCCTTTCTGAGACTTTGCTCGTGGATAGATCGGGCGACCAACTCCTTCCCTGTACCACTTTCCCCGGTTATAAGCACGGAGATATCCACCGGTGCTACCTGGCTAATTTCTTCCTTGACCTGTTCTATTCTTGGGGAGCTTCCTACGATGGATATACTTTTGTGGCGGGTAGCTTCCTGACGAAGCATAACAGCTCTCTGATTTCGCTTAAACTGTTGATAATTCCTTTCGACCATTAAGATCACATCATCTGTGTTTATTGGTTTAATCAAATAATCTTGTGCCCCATCCCGAATGGCATTGATCGCCCCTGGGACTGAAGAATAACCCGTCATAAGAACCACAATTATTTCAGGGTGTGTGGATTTGATTTTTTTTAATAAATCCATGCCGCTTATCCCGGGCATCATGATATCGGAGAGGACCAAATGTATATCAGTGGTTTTTAATATTTTCAGGGCGGTTTTTGCATCAGCTGCCTTGTAGACTTGATACCCCTCACTCGCGATCAATATTTCCAAAGCTGATAGAATTTTTGCATCATCATCAACAAGTAGAATTGAAAATTCTCTACTATTCGCTTTCATTCAAGGCTCACATTTTTATCCGCGGTTATCTTATGTTTAGGTGCTTCAAGAGACTATCTTCTGTCCATGGCTTCTGCAGCACTCGTTTTATACCCAGAGTTTTACATCCATCAAGTAATTTTTTATCAACATTCCCACTCATCATAATGATAGCTGTATCTGGATAAACTGCAAGTGCCTCTTTTGAAAGGTCAAGACCTGAGATACCCGGCATTGTATAGTCTGTGATAATGATATCAAATTTTTCAGCTCTGTCCTTAACTCTAGCTAATGCTGCCACCCCAGATGGGTCAACCGCAACCTTGTATCCATTTCTCTCCAGGACCTCTTTTGCTGACTCTCGGATTGCCTCTTCATCATCTATAAATAGTACCGTGCGTTGATTCTCCTCAGTTAAAAGAATCCTTTCAACATCACTTGAGGTCTCATGATCATCAAGGACTGGTAACCATATCTTAAAAGTTGAGCCTTGTCCAACTTTACTGCTGACATCGATTTGGCCGCCCATTTCTTTTATGATACCATAGGCTGTTGCCAATCCCAGTCCAGTTCCATGGTCAGAATCTTTTGTGGTAAAGAAGGGATCAAAGATTTTAGTTAACACCTCTGGGCTCATGCCATGTCCATTATCGCGAACCAGAAGTTCAACACCTTTAGCTGCGACAAAGTGGGTGTCGAGGACATCCCCCTTATTTTTGGTCCGAAGCTGTTTATAGGATACTTCAATCTCACCCTCTGAGTCTTCAATAGCCTGGTAAGCATTGTTACACAAATTTAGTATGATCTGCTGAATTTGGATTCTATCCCCCTTGACAGGGTCGGCATCCAAATCGATATGCTCAGTTATATGAATATTAGAGGGCAGTGCAGATTTCATCAATTCCAGTGAATCCCTTAGAATATCTTGAATCTTCACACGCTCATAGTCTACATCGGACTGTCGACTGAAAGTAAGAATTTGAGCGACCAGGTCTCTGGCACGTTTTCCAGCGTCAACGATATGCTGTAAGTATTCACCGAGTTTTTCGTCATCGCCTATCTGCCGTTCCATGATACCTGTATATAAAAATTGTGCTTGCAGGATATTATTAAAATCGTGTGCAATTCCACCTGCCAGGGTGCCAATTGCCTCAAGTTTCTGTGCTTGTCGAAGTTGATTTTCCAAATCAATACGTTTTTGTTCAGCATCCACCCGGTCGGTGATATCACGAATAATTCCGGTGTAGTGAACCTCATCACCCGTATTCCAGCTTGATAATGAAAGTTCTATGGGAAACTCACTTCCGTCCGATCTCAAGGCTGTCAACTCAACCGTTTTTCCTGTAATGGATTTTGGTTTCCCCCTCAAAAGGACTTTCACCCCCTGTGTGTGATCCTTCAAGTAATTCTTTGGTATAATTGAGGATAAACTCTGCCCAATCATGGTTGCCGTACTGAAGCCAAAAATACGTTCAGATGCTTTATTCCAGGATAGAATGAGTCCCTCGGAATCAATTGTGATAATAGCATCTGCAGCTGTCTGAGTGATGGCTCGATTCACACTCTCACTTCTAATTAATCCCCGCTCTGCCTGTTTCCGCTCGGAGATATCTGCGCTGACACCAATAAAACCAATATGTTTACCTGAGCTATCCTTCAATTTCGTATTCGCAAGTTGGACGGGAATGATTTTTCCATCTTTTCTTGTTACATAAAATTCATCTTCCTGTTCGCCCCTCTTGTTCAACGATTCAAAGTATGTTTTTACTTCATTTCTACTTTCTGGATGAGACAACAATTCGATTATGTTCTCACCGATAACCTCGTGACTTTGCCATTGGTATACCTGTTCTGCTGCCTTATTCCACGAGATGATGTGGTAATCAAAATCGATTGTAAATATGGCGCTTTTTATCTGCTCAAGGAGTGACGCCTGGTAAAGGATTTCTTGCTCAGCTCTCTTACGCTCAGTAATGTCATGAATTGTCCCCTGAAGAACTCTTTTCCCGCCAAACGTAATGGCTGTTAATAGTACCTCCGCTGGAAACTCCTCATCATTGAGGCGACGGTGGGTCCAGCCCGTACGGATGCTCCCTTTCTCGAATGCCGTCTTGATGTGTTCATTTGAAAGTTCAAAGGATGATTTCCCCTCAGGTTGATGGGAGGGAGAAAAATCAGAGGGATGGGTACCCAGAAAATCACTTCGGTTTTTGATACCAAACATTTCCAGGGTCTGCGGGTTACAATCTATGAATCCATTTTCATCAAGAAGTGTGATGGCATCACTAGAGTCGTTGAATATAGTTTTGTATTTTTCTTCGCTTTCTCTTAGTTGTTCCGCAACCAGCTTCTGTTTCTTGTTTATTCTCAGGAATGTCATAAACAATAAACCAAATGAGAGCGGAATAATGCCGAGGCTGATGATCAACATGCCCAAAAACTGGGACGATAATTTTTCTGAAATGATGTCCTTTATAGCCTGTGAGGATCGATGCACACCGATGACCCATCCACGACTTTGAATAGGTGAAAAAGCGGCAATCTGCTGTTCCCCGCTACTGGCTATATATCCGCCAACATAGGGCGCACTTTTTCCTACCAAATGAATCAAATCTGAAGTGACTTCCCCTTTTGAGCCAGTCAAACAATTACTACCAGCATAATTACCAACGGTCTGTGGAGCGGCGCTATGCAAGATCAAAGTGGCTGATTCATCCACAATACAGATATATTCATCTGCAGGCTTCTCTCTTTCTACTTCCCACACCTCAGTAATCTGAGCGAGGAGGGCCGAATCTGAAAGTCCGTGTACAGGCTCTGCTAACGAGGCTAAATATTCTGACTGGAGTAAGTAATTTTGTTTGATCTGATTCTCAATCTCTCGTGAGGTTGCCCGCATCGTACTCAGCCCCACTATGAGGCTACCGGCTATGGCAACAACTCCCAGGGATAACGCAATTATGGGTAAACGTTTTTCTACGAAAATGTTGGACAGAGACAAATGTAACTTCCTTTTCATTGATGATAGAATTGTAACATAAACTCATCAGCCTTGAAATCCATATGGAATCTCGCAATGGGTTCGTTGAATTCATCCACTTCGTAGTGAAAAAGAGGGATCGCCACAGTCGTTGCACTCCTTCGCGAAGACGGGTTGAGGTACGATTACCTGGAGTGACGTATCACATACCCCGGTCTTCAGACCGGGGGTTTGGAACTATTTAGATGACAAGGCTATTGCCTCAATAATTGGGACTAAAGTCCAGTCCCTCTGGGAGGTGTTCCACCCGCCTTAAATGGCGGGGTAACGCAACTCCCACAAGCGTCTTTGCGATCCCGACGATGCTGTCGAGAGAAGCAATCCCCAAAATTCCACAAGGGAACTAAGGAAGCGTGAGGAATTAATTCTAACGAGTAGATCGTTGTATATATCCACTTCGTAGTGAAAAAGAGGGATCGCCGCAGTCGTTGCACGCCTTCGCGAAGACGGGTTGAGGTATGATTCCCTGGAGTGACGTATCACATACCCCGGTCTTCAGACCGGGGGGGTTGAGTCCTTCAGTTAAACAGGAGATTATTGCTATTCGTATTTCAACGAATCGACAGGATTTGCCAGGGCTGCTCGGGCTGCTTGAAAACTCACGGTGAGGAGAGCAATGGTAAAAGCTAGACTTCCAGCAATGACAAAGGGCATATATCCTATGTCAATCCGATATGCGAAATTCTGTAAATATGATGATAATGCATAATACGCCAATGGAAAGGCGATCAGGCATGAGATGGCAACCCATTTTGCGAATTGGATGGTAAGCAAGTACACCAGGTGTGGCATGGAAGCACCAAGGACTTTCCTTATCCCGATTTCCTTACTCCGCTGTTCTGCAGTAAATGAAGCCAGGCCGAATAGACCGAGATAAGCAATGATAATTGCGATGATCGCGAGATACTTGATCAGCCGTCCAATAGATCTATCAACCCGATACATCCTATCCAGGTCCTCATCCAGGAATTGGTACTCAAATGGGATTCCAGCATAGACTTCGTCCCAAATTTTTTCAACCGACACTAGCGATTCTGTTGCATCTCCAGGTGCTAACCTGATGAGAACGTTATTAAAATACTGGGGTATAATAGCCACAGCCAGTGGCTCAATTTCCTGTCGCATGGATTTAAAATGGAAATTCCCCATGATGCCAACAATAGGTCCCTCAATGCCAATAAAACTTAAGGATTCATTAATGATTTGATCTTTGCCAATGATTTTAACCAGGGCTTCATTGATCATGAAGGATCCTCCCCCATCATCATTTGCAGGGTCAGATCCAAATTTTCTTGAAAAGGATCTTCCTTCCACCATATCAATACCAAGTGTTTCTACATAATCAAAATCTACGGCACTCATGGAGACGATGAGACTTTGATCAGGGTCCTTGCCATCCCATTCGATCCCACCTGAATTACTGCCAATGTTTGTGGGGCGATGAGAGGAAGCAGTGACACTCACAACGTGCGCAGAATTTGCCAATCCCCTGCGCAATGCTTCATAGCTATTGCGTTTTTCACCGCTGATATTGATGGCAATCACATTCTCTTTATCAAAACCAAGATCCTTAGATCGGGAAAAATTCAACTGCTGCTGAACAATGATGGTTGCAATAATCAATAGAATTGACAATGTAAATTGCACGATCACGAGACCTTTCCTCATGTATTGACTGGTGCCGTGGGAAAGATTTCCCTTCAATACTTTTATGGGCTTAAACGAGGAGAGGAAAATGGCTGGATAACTTCCTGCAAAGAGTCCCGTAATAAGAGTTATCGCAATTAACAGCAAGATAGAATCCTTCTGAAGTAACAGTGAGATTGAAAGCATCTTCCCAGATATGCTATTAAACACAGGAAGCACCATGTACACAAAACCTATAGATAGGATCACAGAAAACAGGGTGAGCAGCATGGACTCTCCCAAGAACTGAAGTATCAAATTTCTGCGGTAGGCACCCACGACTTTTCTGATTCCAATTTCCCTGGCTCGATTGGCAGACCTCGCCGTAGACAAATTCATGAAGTTTATACTTGCAATCAACAGGACGAATGCGGCTATGACTGAAAACATGTAGATTCTCTGTAAGGCTTCACCCCTATCATTAAAGCCAAAATATCCATGCAATCGAATTCCAGTCAAAGGGGCTGCCATGTATTTTGTCTTGCTCTCATTCTCACGATGATTATTCACTACCTCAGTCAGCTTACGATTTACTTCTGCTACATCCGCATTTTCATGAAGAAGTGCATAGCTTCGGATAGAGTTATTTCCCCACCCCTCATTGTATTCCCCCAGCTGTTTAGCAAATTCAATTGAAACCATGATCACGGGACGTATACTACTGTTACGCGGGGCTTTTTTGACGACGCCAGTGACTGTTAATTTGAATTGTTTATCAACAGTTAATACTTCTCCCAGTGGATCATTATCTCCAAAATATTTTGAAGCCGTACTCTCATCAATCACAACGGCGAAAGGGTCATTTAATACCGAGTTTGGATCACCCCTTTGTAATTCGAAATCAAACATTGTGAAAAATGCTGGATCCACAGCCATTACATTGTTTTCGATAAATGCCTGATCCTCCCACCGGAAGGACCGACCGCCGCAATTCCCGGCACGGGTCGCATCCAGCACCTCAGGGATATCTGCTTTCCATGAGGGGACACAGGGCCATGGCGTAACATTCACATGATAGGGTTCACCATCATAAAACTGGTCCTGTTCAATTCGATAAAGTTTGTTTGATTTTGCGTGAAATCTATCATAGCTCAATTCATCTTGAATTAGGAGCATCACCAGAAAACTACAGGTTAGACCAATAGCTAAACCAAAAACATTGATGAACGAATAAATCTTATTGCGCCACAGATGTCGCAATGCGATTTTGAAATAATTTGTGAACATAATCGATAACCCCAGGTGTTTATGACTTCTAATCTTCAATGAGATATCAATGATTGACTTGTCAATTGATCTGGATTCTCATTAAGTGTGCAATGTCATATTGGTTATTCTATCAATGCATATGCCAAGATGATGATAATTAATATTTACAGTAGTTTGTAATGATTTGCCCAGGCACTCAGACAGTGTGGATACTATCATAATGATATTCAGTATGTGGAAATGATATAATTGAAATTGAGAGTTGAATGTTTGAAGGTGTTAAGAGTAATCTTCTGAAATCTGAGAATTGGTTAGAATATAAGATTATTTTATATGATCCAAATATTCTTAACCCAAATTAATCATAAGTACTTACATCGATCCTTTTTCGAAAGTAAATGAATTCTAACTGAGTAGATCCCAATATCATTTCATTCCAAACTGGAGAGGTCGCTGAGATAAGCTCCTTTCCACTGGAGGTCTTCCCCCCGCCTTAAAAAGCTGGGTAACGCAACTCCCACAACCGTCTTTGCGATCCCGACGATGCTGTCGAGAGAAGCAATCCCCAAAATTCCACAAGGGAACTAAGGAAGCGTGAGGAATTAATTCTAACGAGTAGATCGTTGTATATATCCACTTCGTAGTGAAAAAGAGGGATCGCCACAGTCGTTGCACTCCTTCGCGAAGACGGGTTTGGGTTTGATTCCTTGGAGCTACGTATCAAGTACCCCGGTCTTCAGACCAGGGGTTTGGAACTATTTACAATACAAGGCAATAGCCCAACCTTCTTGGCTTTTTTGAGCATCCTATGTGGAGGTGGTGTTTAGCGCAAGTACACCATTTTTATTACTCTGGAATGACTACCCGCACTTAATTGTGCAAAGTACATCCCTGTGGCAACCTGGATTCCGTTATCATCGCTTCCATTCCACTGTAATTGATGCCAGCCTTTAGTCTGATATCCTGCATCCAGGGTTTTTACATTGTTTCCTTTTACATCATAGATCACCAATGATACATCTGCTGCTTCTGCCAACCCAAATCGGATTGTTGTGCTTGGGTTAAACGGATTGGGAAAATTCTGGCACATTGTGAACTCGTCTGGGACTACCGCTGGATACACAGAAGGATCAACACCTACAGGGTGTACTCCTCCAATTGAAATAGGGGTTAAGTGATAAACAGTTGCAGAAATAAACCCAGCGTATGCAGTTTCATCAATTACTATATCAGCACTATTAACTGCTGTGATAGAGGTACCTCGACCCTGATCATCATCTCCAGATTCAGAGTAAAGACGCCATTCATTATGAGTGCCGTTCCAATAGCATAATCCTAACAGATCTTCTTCTGGAATCCCTGCTTCAAGCAAATCATCGGCTGTGTAATAGATGGTGATCTGCACTGGCCAGGAAATATCGCCAATGGTCTGAACATCGAAGGCTTTGCCCACCCCACGCAAGTTGGAAATAGCCATATCTCCAGTCCCAGGTGGAGAATCTAAATAGGTGGCAATCTCAACCGATGCTCCCTCTGCACCACTTGTTACCTCAAGAGATATTCCAGACTCCACAATATTGTCCAATGTTTCAGTGGTTCCCGCTGGGATGTCTCTTGCATCAACACTTTCCAACACACCACCAAGAACACTTCCACCCTCATACATTTGTTGAATCTCATCCGATGCAATTCGTAGTTCAGTGATACTATTCAAATGATTGGTACCCAATGCAACGATGATTGCTGCGACTAAATCTTTTGATTGCCCTGGATCCAGGTTGAAGGGTCCCATTGCGAGAATAAACCGTCTGTCTCCCGGGTTTGCATCTAGCCAGCCAGTACCTTCCACTGGATCACCTGAAAATGGAAAAACAGACGGTTCATTTGTTTCGGGATCAATCCTTGAGGAACCATCCAGGAGAAGACCCTGCATGCAATTATAGCGTTCCTCCCCGGTGTCAGGGTCATGTGTGGGATAGGGTAAGCCATTGGCATAGGCAGCTGAAGCCTGGATTGGTTTGGTATAAAAAGCTCCTTTTAAGATTTTATAGCCGATGGCAGGGATCTGATCCCCATAGCCCTCATTGTATGGATTTGGGTCATCAAAGTTATCGCCATTGTATACATAAGCCATATTGCGATCGACATCAATACCCACAAGGTCATCGGCATGGTTTCCCATGTCTGGATCACACCAGAGGGTCAGATGGGCATCCTCCCAAACATCAGCACTCCGGTTGATTATTTTAAAAGCCATAAATACTGTGTTGCTGTAAGGACCTGGTAAATTTACTGCAAAGGTTGTCTGTTGTACTTCAACGCCTAATGGACCTGCTTCATCAAAATGAGCAGATCCATCCAAATCATTGTATACATGAAACAATGTCTGATCACCAAGAATCAGCGGAGAGCCATCAGGATTGGCTGGAGCACCCATGTGAATAGGCCACTCTGCGTAATCAATATTTGATGCATCATCACCAGCTTGGATTTTGTATACCCGATATTGTAAATTGTTTGGATCTGCCGGGACACCATTTACAATTTGCCCAGCTCTAAACTCTCTCTCGTATTGGGCAACAGCAGTTCGGATTTCACCATTTACTCTAGCACCGACCCAGACACCTGATGCGTAAATAGCTGTAGTTCCACTACCTGCTGGCCATTCAAAACCTGCATTCCTGGGTGGAAACGGATTCCTGGCAAATCGACCATCTCGCTGCAACCACATATTGATGTTGTTTGCATTCACATTCTGCAATGCGATAGATTGCATAGTAAATGGGAGTATAACATCTGTTTCTGCATTGCTGGATATGGCAAGTGATCCGGATAGTTGTCCTGCATTCAAAGAGCTGAGTGAAAAATTCACATCTTGGGTGAATTGTGGCTGTACAAAGAATCCGGCTACCAGATCAAAGCTAAATTGGGGATCTTCAACAACACCTGTACCTAGCAGAGGATCCGCGCTGGTATTATTGATTGTGACGGAGTAGGTTGCGATATCAGCTTGTTCAACTATTCCAAAATCAATGGAGCTGGCATCTACTGTGTAGCTTGGGGTTCCCAGGTCACCATTGGGTGGGAAGGGTGTGAATTCTGCTTCACCTTGAACGATCAAATCATTATGATTCTCAGTGGCATCCACTGCAATTCTATATTCATTGAGATTGGTTTCGTTGTCCAATCGCCAGTAACCCTTCAAACCATTTTCAGAACCGGAAAAATTGGTTTGCATATTATCTTGAATTTCGGTTTGGGTTCGGGTTATGTCCCAGAGACGCACCTGTGAAATAAGACCTAGAGAGCGATCATAAATATATCTGCCGATATAGAAACCTACACCCTCTCCAGCAATCGAAAGATTTGAAGCAACCGTACCTTTCAATTCACCATTCATATAAATGTGAAGATTTTCACCATCATAAGTTCCTGCTAAATGTGTCCATTGATGCAGTGGGATTGCCTCATTTGCCTGTACGATCACTTCGGATCCGGCTTCATTATTCGATATGGAGAATACAGGAAGGGGTTCTCCAGAATCATTGTCGATTGCCAGTCCATATATTTTCCATGGATCCATCTCAGGATAAAAAGCTAAACCCGCGACATGATTGCTGTGGAGTTGGGGTGGAAACATCATCGGATAAATCCAGGCTTCAATAGTCAGATGGTGCCCGGATATTTGATAAGCCGCCGGGTTGGCATTTTCATGAATTGGATTTTCATTGGTGATCCTGATTCGACTGCTTCCACCCGGACCATTAATCAAAGCTGACTGAGAAAAAATGCTTTGAAGCAGGATGGATATTAAAGTTAGCAGGATTAACATTGACCGACGCGGTTGATACATAAGTCCCCCTCCAACTGGAGTTGTTAAGAGTGATTTTCTGAAATCTGAGAATTGGCTAAAATATAAGATTATTTTATATGATCCAAATATTCTTAACCCAAATTAATCATAAGTACTTACATCGATCCTTTTTTCGAAAACAATTGATTTTTTACTGAGTAAATGCCAAAAGTATTTCATGTCAACCTGGGGAGGTCGCTGGGATAGGCTTCATTCCCTTGGAGGTCTTTATTCCTACGTTAAGAGACTGGGAAACACACTCCCACAACTGTCTTTGCGAGTCCGAAGGGTGAAGCAATCCCCGAAATTCCACAAGAAAAGGAAGGGGGAGTGAGGAAGTAATTTAACGAACAGTTCGTTGCTTTCGTCCTATTCGTTGCAAAAAAAGAGGGATCGTCACAGTCGTTGCCCTTCTTCGCGAAGAAGGGTTGGGGTTTGGAACAGCTTATCAAGGGGCTTTAGCCCAACCTTTTGGCTTTCCAGCGTGTCCTATTTTGATGTTGTGACTAGCGCAAGTACACCATTTTTATTACTCTGGAATGACCACCCGCACTTAATTGTGCAAAGTACATCCCTGTGGCAACCTGGATTCCGTTATCATCGCTTCCATTCCACTGTAATTGATGCCAGCCTTCGCTCTGATACCCTGGTTCCAGAGTTTTGATGCTGTTTCCTTTTACATCAAAGATCTCTAACGAAACATCGGCGTCTTCTTTTAACCCAAATCGGATTGTTGTAGTGGGATTAAATGGGTTGGGGAAATTCTGAACTAAAGAAATATCGGTTGGGTATAAACTTTCATTCTGAATGTTCACAGGATTTGGCCATCCCCCTTCAGAATACAGTGTATCCAGTTCAGCTTGAGATAATGCATAGTCAAAGATTCTTATGTCATCAATGTTTCCTTGAAAGTACAGCGGCACTCCTGGAAAATCATAATCCCCATTCGCAGTTCCGATGCGAAAACTATTGATATTTCCAACAGCAACATCATTCAGGTCCAGGGCAGTAGAGTTTGCAGCTAATTGTCCATCAATGTACAGTGAGACCTCATCATATACGCCATTCGTGTTATACATAACTGTGGTCGAGATCATATGCCATTCATCGTCTAAAAGGTCAGTTACTCCTGAGGTATTTGCATATCCAACCCAACCAATATCCAGAAGTAGATTTCCAAAACCAACCATGCCACCATCGGGAATGATTAATCCATGGGAACCCAGGTCCCAATAACTAAGATTTGTATGAGCAAGAATAACTCCTCCAGAATTGCTTTTTACAAAAGCATTCCAGGTGTAGTCAACTTGGGAATTAATCTCAGTTGGCTGTATAACCTCCAGATAATCATCGGTACCGTCAAAAAGCATAGAGCTTTGGGCAACGCCAAATCTATCAGTATCAAGAGTTGCACCCATTATTGTACAATGATTTCCTTGACCCGAAGCATCATCTGCATTCCCATTCATGGAATAATACGCCAGGAGCCCCTCTATTAGATCAATCGGCTCAACGATTGGAAACATATTAAATTCTTGATCATCAAAATATGCAATTCTGTTGGGAATGGTTTGTAGAATTGTATTTGCCAGCTCATCTGAAATTCGGTCAACTCTATATCGAACCGCAATATAGGTGAGAAAGCTCTCAGCAATATCCTCTCTTTGGGGATGGTCCTGTGCATAGGTAGATATAAAAGTAGGATCTGCAGACTGAGCACTCAGCCACAATGGGTCATTGGCATGATATGAATCCAGGGATGTGTGTGAAGCCTCATGAACGAAGGTTTCTTCAAGGATTCCATCAGCTTCATATGCTGCAGCCTGGTCGGTGTGAATGAGTAAATTGTTGTTACCACCACCAAAAGGCTCTAACCCATTATGAATCCATACAGTCTCAACATCTGACCTCAAAACTGTAGGTAATTGGCCAATCACCCATCCATATTTTAGCGCTTCAATTCCAGCCAATGAATCCGTTCCAAACTCAGGGTTGACTTGAATTTCTGCTGACAGCCCGTCATTGAAGCTCGCCTGGAACAAAAATGCATTAACAGTAATCCAATCTTCAACTCGGCGGTCATACATTGTACGCATGCCCTGACCACTATACACTATCCCCTCAAATGTACTCAAATCATCTGGGGTAATTATATCAGGATCTAAAAATATTGTACCTCCGAAAGGCGGGTCAACAACTGGATATCCTTCCCATCCGCCCTCATGGAAAAGTGTATCAACATCTGATAGCGACAACTCATGATCGAAGATTCTAATATCATCCAATTGACCGGCATAACCTTCTTGCAGGTTTGCGTTTATGCCAAACTTTAGTGGAAAATCACTTATTGCAAGTTCATCCTCCCAGTCGAAAGCAACCGTTGATAGCTCACCATTTAAGTAGGCTGATGCGGTGGAAGTGGATTGGTTAAAAGTCACCACAATATGTTGCCAAAGATTTCGGGTCAGTGGTCCAAAACCCAAGGTCTGTTCATCAGCTCTAAACTGCCATTCGTTCAATGTATTATTCGCAAAAATAGCGAATTTTCCATAGGGGTGAAAGTGAGTCTCAGCATGTTGTTTTATTAAAACTGTACTATAGTCAGTTAAATACTCGCTTCCTGGCTTGACCCATAAGGAGATCGAAATCTCTCCAGTAATATCCAATGCGCTGTGATCTGGGATCTCGATATAATCGTCAATACCATCAAAGAAATACGCAGAATTATCAAGGTCGAATCTATCTGGGATGAGTTCCGCAGTATTCACAACAGCGTGATTGTTGTTCCCCGACTGATCATCGGCATTGCCATTGAACGGATAATATGCGACTGGAACCTGACTAAATGTAAATGCAACTACTACACATTGTATAAGGAATACTAATTTTATCATGTGATTGCCCCTCCATGTGAATTAATTTTTACTAAGACTTAACACAAACATCGATTCTTGTGACCCTGAATCACGACCGACCCATCCCACTATTGTAGATTGAGGATACTGTGATAGCTAAATTATTATTTAGGATGATCACCTGAACTACATCCTCAGACTGTGTTTCACAACTACTGACAATGGATTTTCTCCATCTTGAGTACAAATCCAACCCATAAACGTCGCTTGCCAATCACTTTTGCACTAACAACCCCAGATTTTGCATCAATCAGCAATTAAGCCTCCTCATATTGAATCCAGTTATTGGTTTCCAATGACCAGTCTGTGTGCTACTCCTGGACTATTCACAGTATATTTTTTTGAATGTATCTGAATCTCTTCTCCCAGCCCTTTGTCGAATGCAATCTTGAAATAGGTGTTTATAGGAACGACCAGAGCACCAAATACTGCTCCAGACAGGCCGCTTAATATGATTTCTTCAGTTTTTACTGTGGATTTATCTGTATTTTCTAATTCATCCTCAGCACGCTGAATTGTACTTGCGGCTCCGGCGATTGCTCCGGCACCCGCCCAAATGAGCATGAGTCTTGGCGACTCAAATAGATCTTCTCTTGTAAATTTCCGGTCATAGATGGAAATGTTGGTAACCTGATTGAGAGGAATAAATAATGTGGGATTCTCAGAACCCATAATTTCAATCTCTGATTCTGGCTCAAGATAAGATTCTGGCATATCCACTCTGGTTTTCCAGACATGAGATCCTACTCTGATGAGACTATCATTTGCCTCGATAATGGTCACTGTAACAGGGGGGTCCTCAGGACAAACGTCTTCACAATTTTTTGCTCTGGCACGGGTTTGTAAAATCGACCCATGACTGTTCCACTCTATGAACAGTTGCTGATTTTCTCTGACCACTACGGAATCATTATCGCTTTGAATGATAACAGGTCCAGAATCGGGCAGAATCAGTTTTGGTGCATGACTACAGCCAAATAGTGAAGTGAAAAATATGATTGTAGCGAAAACCTGGATAAAGCGCATAGACAAATCATCCTCCCCTTGATAATCCCTACCTCACTGGATGCCATTGGGTGACCCAAATTAGCTGAGTGCTACGCCCTTCTGACATCATTATTTTTGCTTTACTCATGTATCCTTAAAATAAAATCCTCAAAGGCAGCCACCTGGGCATCCCTATCAGCTTGAGTGACTTCTTCGCGTCCAGCCAATCGCGTGAAGACATGTAAATCAGAATCTATCATTTCAACATCTACAGATGTGCCATCACTCTCTGTGATTCCCTTGTAAATCATCAAGGCACCCACAGCGTCTGCCGCAGCGTCCTGGAGACTCTTATAGACTTTCAATCGGGTCCCGTCAGGGAGGTCAAACCCATCCTCTAATTCCAGGCGAATCGTATTGGCCAATTCCATTAACTCCTGTAAGGTCTCCTGAGGTCGGAATGTATACCAATAATTTTGAGTCTCCGCGTTGGTCTCCGTTTCTGTGTATCCCAGCATGGGTCCTACGACTTTGATGATAGATAGCAGCTTGTTCCCCGGTACGATCATAGGGTCTATGAGGAAGATTTCGTTGGGCGCTTGAAAAGCACTAAATGCGTCACTTGCCAACAGCTCCAACATGAGAGGACATCCAGTTGATGAACCCGCCAGGCTGATATTCGTATAACCCAGAGCATCAAGCCGTCCATACTCTTCAAGAATAGGATCACGCCAATCTTCCCAGCTAGATGCTTTGAAAGATTCATAATCACGACCATGCCCTCCCAGCAGTACCTGAGAAATCAAAACATCCTGATCTGGTTCTGCCCAATCACGAAACTCGTCCCATTCAAAGGTGGTGGCGGTATATCCATGAGCCGCAATAACAACGGGTGTTGAGAGCTGGGCCGCAGTAGGTGTTGGGTATGCATGCGAAACAAGATATTGAGCAGGGTCATAGATTGAAGCATCAAAGATGATATCTCCATCCAGCATGGTCTCATCGTCGATGACTGGATTTTTTTCACACTGGGCAATGAGTAGGATAGAAATTATGAGAATGACCATTTTTAATATTGAGCGGATCATTTCAGGTATCCTCCCATCAGTGTGTAATTCACCATTAGGTTAAGAAAAATGGGATAGAGTGTTCCTGGACCATTCAATCCATCTCCTGTGATCAAGTTGTAGCCAAGCGTCGTCGTCAGATCAAAGGGCCCGTCAATGTCATAACCCAGACCAAATTCAGCTGAAAGCATCATGGATTTATTGGGGAGCTCAGAAAATATTTCAAACTCCGTATCCAGGACAAAGAGACCTGTATTCAATTTTATAACGGGATTGATCAATTTACCTGACCGGAAAACGAATCCAGCGGAGAGAAGATATTCTTCCTGCTTCAGAGCATTGCTCCCCATGGCTGAACCGAGCCTGCTACTGACAAAACTTGCACCCAGATGCAGTTTATTATTCATCAACCTGTCAGAGCTATACCCCAGCGCCAGACCATTCTCATAATATAGATTTGGTGTTTTTTGCATTTTCAGCCCCAGTTTGATGGTGTTGTCAGCAAAAAGCAGTGTTGAACATCCGAACACGATCAAAAGAATACGAAATAATCGATTCATCATCCCTCCCATTAATCCCACACTTTTACATTAGTTATGTCACAATATAATTAAGACTAGCAAACATCAAATTGCATTATCATAGAACCAATCCCTCACATTATGTTATCACTACATAAAAAAATAGATTCCAGCTATACTTATCCTGGAAACAGTCCTCAAGCCTTCAACATATGTGGTCAGGGGTATTGGGTATCAACAATTTGTCGTTTCTATTTTCAATAAAAGTATCTTCATTGTCTTGCAGCTGTGAACCTCACTTGGCGAGTCTATAACGAGTCCTGAGAACACGGATGTTAAAGATTTTCCTAACATTTCCTCTTCAATGTTTGGCTTCCCAGTATAATTCAGATTAGTTTAACGGTATATATTCTCATTTTTTACAGAGAGAACTACTCAAAATTAGAGGTCACACCATGGGGCGATGTAAGTCACAAAATGCTCATACGAATGTTATTGGAGACGCAACGCTTCTGGATATCCTCATGAACAATCTTCCTGATACCATATATTTTAAGGATAAGGAAGGGCGCTTTATAAAGGTTAATTCGCATCAGGCTGAAATGTTAGGTGTGCCCAACACAAAAGATGCCATTGGGCGCACTGATTTTGATTTCTTCCCTGAATCATTTTCCCGTGTTGCGCGAAATGATGAGTTAACGATTATGAGCTCAGGTGAGGCTATTCGAAGTAAGCTTGAGCGCCTGGTGGACAAAGAGGGTAAAGTAAAATGGTTCTCCGCAACCAAAGCACCCATACCAGATGAAAATGGGAAATCGATAGGTATAGTTGGTTTATCCAGGGATGTGACGGAGCGGCAAGAGATGGAAACCTCAATGGAGGAGCTCAATAGTTTAAGAGAGTTGCTCCTGGATATCATTACTCATGACCTGAAAAACCCTGTAGGGGTGATTCAAAATGTGTCCGAAATGGCTCTGGAGGAAGATCCTGAAAATGATTTCTTACAGTTAATCCATTCTACCAGTCAAAGTCTGATACAAGTTTTACAAAATACTACCCTCCTAAGCCAAGCTGCTATGGGTGAAACTATCCCAATGGAAAAACTTGATTTGGTAAAGATTATTGATGAATCGGTCGATGAGTTTTCTCTCTCCTTAAAGCAAGCGAATCTTGATATAGAGCTTGATCTTCCAGAGAGTTTCCCTGTGGAAGCCAATATACTCATTACTGAAATTTTTAAGAATTTCCTGAGTAACGCAATTAAATATGCACGAGATGGTAAGCTTATTCGCATTACACTAGAAAATGATAGTCAAAGTGTCATGGTGAAAGTGCTAGACCAGGGAACCACGATACCAAAAGCAGATCGAGAAAAGGTTTTTCAACGACACCACCAGCTGGATGCAGAATCGAAACGTGGTCGAGGCCTTGGTCTGGCAATTGTAAAACGAATTGCTATCGCACACAACGGAGAGAGTTGGGTCGAGCCAAATATTCCACAGGGAAATGTCTTCTGTCTGAGACTCCCCTTATAAACCCCTCGTTATTAATTATACTTTTACGAACAACTGCATCCAGCCGTCACGATAGGAGTTGTATTTCTGAAAAATCAATCGGGCTTGGCCTGGATTTTAATCGACTAAGCACACGCCTGGCATGGGTTATTGAACCAGAATGCTATCCAAAACGAAAAAAGCCCCTGAGCGTTAGCTCAGGGGCTTTTTGTTACTTATGTGGCAGTACTTGTTACTTCAAGTACAACATCTTTATTACCTGGCTGTATCTGCCAGCTCCAATACGGGCAAAGTAAACACCGGTACTGATGGTTAGACCATTATTGGTTTGACCATCCCAGTTCAATTCATACCAACCTGCTGATTTGTGACCTGTTTCAAGGGTCCGCACAACATTTCCACGGACATCATAGATGACCAGCGAAACATTGGAATCTTCAGGCAATCCATAACGAATGGTGGTACTTGGATTGAAGGGGTTGGGGTAGTTCTGATCCAAGACAAACTCTGTAGGTAGAGCAAGCGTTCCAGCAAGTGAAACCGTACCAACAGTGAACTGAAAAACTTCAGATTCAGTGGATAGATCATCATGATCAGTGGCAATAACTCTCCACCAATATTGTGTATCTACGGGTAAATCTTCAGTCATTTCAAATTCAACATTGGATTCTACATAGGTCTCGAATGCCATATCAACAAAGTTCGAATCCGTTGCGATCTGCAAGGTATAGTTTGCATAGTCGAAAGGATCTGGATCTACTGCAACTTCCCATGAGAGGGTTGGGTTTGCAGGTAAACCTGCATCACCATCCTGTGGACTTAGCAGCGCAAAGTTCATCGGCGCTTCAGGCATGAGATCAGTCCAGAAGGTTTTACTTTCTGAATGTGAAACACCCTGATTTTCATCCATGGTGATCACTTCCCAATAATACTGTGCATTGTCCTCAAGTTCTCTTGGTAAGGTCAGAGCATTGGTATCGAGCAGGACGGAATCCATTTCCATTCCATCACCCCACCAGTGCATCTCATAGGTCAGCTGATCATTTGGATCTGCATCAGTTGCAGGTGTCCAGTACATCTCAGGTGTCAGGCTCAATACCTGGACAGAATCTGGAGTAATAAGATCTACCATGGAAGGCACATCATTCTCCTGATTAATGGTAAATTCCTGGAAGCCACCCATATTGGATGTCATCACACCTGAATTATCTTCAGCAAAGACCATCCATCGATAAATGGTGTTGTCATCTAATACCCATTCTGGTGCAAAGCTAGTATCTACAATGGATTCTACTGTATCCATGTCATCCCAGCTTGTTCCAACGATGAGTGTGTAATGAATTTCATCACCAATATCTGGGTCAGTACTAGTCATCCAACTGAAAACCGGACTTAATGACTGGAGCTCTTCACCTGCCATCGGCATGGATAGAGCAAATGCTCCAGGAGCTTCAACCATTGAGTTAGTCCAGAAGGAAACGGTATCCGAGAATGTCTCAAAACCGTATTCGTCAATTGCAGCAACGGACCAGTAATACACCTGGTTCTCCATGAGATCTTCCATGGGTGTATAACGTGTGCCCATTATTTCAATCGGTTCAACGTTTGTTAGATCAGGATCTGTTCCCAGATACAGATCATAACCAATGATCAGCTCAACTTCACTGTCATCTGTATTACGATTCTCTTCGACCTTAGCTTTGTCATTTTGGGACTCACTCAAGCGTGCAGTGATGTCCATAGGTGGTGGACAGGACTCCCATAAGAAGTCTGGTGTCAGAGTTGTCACCATCATACCTGCCACAGGGCTAAGTGCCACTATAGGTTGCATTGGCCCACCCTGGTAATTCAGATCAAAGGTATAACTGAACTCATGGGGTGATGGCCAATTAGAAACAATCAGGAAGTAATCACCTGCCATGATTGGCACATATTCAAAGGAACCACCGCTTGACCCACTGGCTATAGCAATGATCTCACCTTCACCATCAGGACAATTTTCCATGATGAACATGGCTGACCATTGATCGCCAGCATCAGCAATATTTCCATTGATGGTACCATCTTCGGGAATGCTAAAGGCATAGACGATATCGATACCATTCATATAGGATGTTTCTGAGGTTCCATAATCATTATTGAATCCAGCAGAACTTCCCATTTCTCCCATGACAGGAAGTGTCAGGAAGATAGGATCACTACACAGGTCACCCTGCAAAGCAGGTTGTGGTGTTGCACAGTCCTCATTGGAATGACCGGATTCACTCATGTCTTCCATGGTCTGTGTTGCTGTGTAGCAGTACTCAGTTCCATTGGTGACATCATAGTCCGTGTAGAATGGTTCAGTGAGACCACTCATCATCAGGCCGCCGTCACGATACACAGACCATGTTGGCATGTAAACATCCTGCTCAACTTCAAAGTATACTGAGTAATCAAAGACTTCACCTGAAGAGAAGGAGGCTACAACTACTTCAAAATAATACATTCCATCAGCAGGAAGCTGAAAGCTGATCATTGAGGAGTAACCCAGACCACTATCATCATCAGAATCGATCATGGTACCGGTTGCATCATAGAGATACATATAGGTATCAGTTGCGAACTCGTCTGAGTTGAGAGGCATGGTTTCAACAGTAATGATGTTGCCAGCCAAACCTGAGATAGCATAGAAATCACTATCATCAGTTGGGCATAGTGCTGCATTCAGAACATCGCCGTCAGCTACGCTGGTTGCTTCGTTCATCACATCGTTGGGCTCATAAGTATCCACAAGAACGTCACACGGATCGCCAAGACCCATGATGTCCAGGGAATAGCTGCCAGCTTCAGAGGCATCATACCCATAAACAACGACATAATAAGTACCTGCAGCTAAACCAGAGACAGAAACCCCTGAAAACAAACCACAGTCATCGTCATTATAAGCGATGGATCCCTCTGGCGCACCAAATTCTGGCCATGCCACAAAGTCATCACAAGATGCAAACACTGCAATCTTCGAATCAAGTGGACCATCACTCTCACAAAGTGACAGGCTGATACTCTCATAACTACCATCCGTGGTAAAGCTATACCAGTCATATGCTCCAGCAAGTAGATCACCTGCCAGGGGTCCTGCATTTACAGAACCATAACTGATGGCTTCCGCACAAGTTTCACCGGCTTCTCTAATGCCACTACTCATCATGTGTGCATAACTGGCGTTTTGTTTCTCCGTCAGAATACTACGTATGGCAGCTTTGTTCGGATGGATATTGTCTTTTGGATTTGATGTCTTCAGTGGTGAAACGCTGTCCGTTTGTCTCATCAGTGTAAACATGGGGACAGGTTCCCAACTCACATCAATCATACCATCACCAGCCATGGCAACCAGGTTTTGTGGCGCTAGCGCTGGTGGATCTTCAACGTGGATACTCATGACGTAATCGAAAGCTGAACCTTCCTCAAAGGACGACATAATTACTTCAAAATAATAGGTTCCATCGGCAGGAAGCATATAGCTGATCATTGAAGTGTATCCAATACTGCCACCATCATCATCTGAAGCGAGAAGTGTTCCCTCAGCATCATAAAGATTCAAATAGGTATCGGTGTCCCACTCATCTGAACTAAGTGGAAATGTCTCTGCCATAAGCACCTGTGCTGCATAACCAGAAACGGCAAACCAATCGCTATCCTCTGTGGGGCATAGCGCTGCTTCGAAGACATCTCCATCTACTGCAGGACTTGCTTCAAAGGGAGTGTTATTAGGCTCGTACATGTCAGTAAAGGCGATACAATCATCAGTTGCAGATTTGATTTCCAATTCGAAAGCACCTGCGTCTGATTCAGTGTATCCATATACTGCTACCAGGTAAGTACCTGCTCCCAGTTCAGGGATTGTAACTGCAGGAAGCAGTCCACATGCATCATCGTTAAACGCAATGGCACCTGCGGGTGGTACGGCATAGTGAGGAAGGTCGATCACATCATCACAACTGGCAAATACTGCTAACTGCGGATCCTGACCACCATCAAAACTACAAAGTGAAATTTCGACTGCCTCATAGCTACCATCACTGGTAAAGCTAAACCATCTTGCACCTCCGGCAGGGAAATCGCCAGCGATGAGAGGTGAATCAACCATCCCATAGTCGATAGGTGTCTCACAGAGTTCACCACCTGCTGGAAGCGTTACATCAATCATCACCTCATCAGTGGCACTTAACTCACCATCAGAAACTGTGAGCGTCAAGGTGTGCATACCATCAGTGAGTGTCACAGCGGGATTTACTCCCATTGCGATGTCACTACCGTCTTCACTCCAGGTGTAGCTGAGTATGTTCCCATCAGGATCACTGGATCCAGACCCATCTAACATCACATATGAGGTCGTAACAGATTGATCAAGTCCTGCATCTGCTACTGGTGCATTGTTTAAGACAGCTGCATCATCTGGCGTAAGCACAGCACCGCTGATATCCTCAGCAGAAGTCATGGTTACATCGATTTTATAGTTTAGACCAACGGCACCACCCCAGTCTACCATGGTGATACGAATTTCATTCAGACCAACCTGTAACGCTGAGGCAACAGTTGCATCTGCGATATTGATGTTGCTGGCACCACCTTCTCCATCAATACTGTCGATATACGTATCGTTAATCCACACAATTGCGCGATTGTCAGCTTTTACGTGGAATACCATTGATGGATCTGAGTAGTCCTCAGGAACAATGAATCGGATTCTATAAGGTGTACGGGTATTCAGACCGATTGTTGGATCTGGATCAAAGTTAACCCAGGAATTAGTTCCTTCAATCTGTCCCCAGACATGAGGTCCTGTGAGGTAGGCTTGTTGCCATCCCATAGCGCCTTCTGGCCAAGCCTGGGTGAAAGGATCAATATCACCCTGGATTCCATTTGCACCAAAGATGGTAAAGGTCTGTTCAATTTGCGGAGGATCCATGGTTGAATAGGACCATTCAACAGCTCCAGTTGCAGAGCCACTTGCATTAAAGGGGACAACCGTCCAAAAATACTCTGAGGAATATTCATGCCAGGTTGGGGAATGGGTGAAAGTGACCACGCCTTCGCTAACAAAAGCATCAGTTCCCATCACTAAATTAAAATCAGTGAATATATCAGTAGCACCAGCGCTTGTACCAATACTCAGGAGATAACCTGTTGCAGTGGCTGACTCATCCCAGCTGATCTGATGATCAAGTGTCACATCCATGGCATCATCTGCAGGATTGGGATTCATCGCTGCTACCGGCACTGGCTGTGCCATGGTTGTGAATGATAACACTTCTGTGCTGGTTGCCTGTCCATATGAGTTATAGGGCGTGACGCTCCAGTAGTAGGTGGTTCCATATTCTATGAGAGCCGGATTTTGGTAGAAATCACTGGTTTCTCCAAGATCAAGGCTGGCAACATTTGTGGGTGGGTTATCTGTACCCAGATTGAATAAGTATCCTGTGGCACCCGTTGATAGGTCCCACTCGAGGAGCACATCAAGAGTTTGTTCAGTGGCACCATCTGCAGGTGACAGGTTTGTAGCGGCTGCAGGTACGGGAGCAGCCATGATTGTATAAGACCACTCAACAGCACCCGTTGCTGAACCACTGGCATTAAATGGAACAACTGTCCAAAAATACTCAGTTGAATACGCATGCCAGGTTGGGGAATGGGTGAAAGTTACCACGCCATCGCTAACGACTGCATCGGTTCCCATCACTAAATTGAAGTTGGTGAATACATCTGTAGCACCAGCGCTTGTACCGATACTCAACACATAGCCTGTGGCAGTGGCTGCCTCAGCCCAACTGATCTGATGATCAATGGCAACACCAGTGGCGTCATCTGCAGGGTTAGGATTGGTTGCTGCAACAGGTGGTAGGCTAACAACTACGGTAACTTCATCTGTATCGCTCAGCTCACCATCAGTGGCTGTCAGCGTTATTGTATGTGTGCCTGCTGCTAGTGTCACTGTAGGGTTCTCGCCAGTAGCTATATCAGAGCCATTCTCGCTCCAGGTATAAATCAATATATTGCCATCTGGATCGCTTGAGCCAGAAGCATCAAGTGTAACAGACGAAGTTGAAACACTTTGATCAGGTCCAGCGTTCGCTATTGGCGCATTATTCAGTTCAGCAGCATTTGCAGGGGTAAGAACGGCATCACTGATATCCTCAGCGGAGGTCATGGTCATATCTATTTTATAGTTCAGACCTACAGCACCACCCCAGTCTACCATGGTGATACGAATTTCGTTTAAACCAGCATTGATTGCTGAAGCGAAGGTTGCGTCTGAAATGGTGAGACCAGCGGCTCCATCATCTGCTTCTACACTATCAATGAATGTGTCATTAATCCAGATCACAGCCCGGTTGTCTGCTTTAACCTTGAAATCAATTGATGGGTTTGTGTAGTCAGTAGGAACATCGAAACGAATTCTGTAAGGTGTACGTGTGTTAAGACCGACTTCAAAACTTGGATCAAAGTTGACCCAGGAGTTGGTTCCAGCAATCTGACCCCAGACGTGAGGTCCGGTCAAATAAGCTTGCTGCCATGCTGTTGCACCGGCAGGGAGTGACTGGGTGTAAGGATCAATATCACCCACGTTTCCATTACCACCGAAGATTGTGAATGTCTGTTCAGTGGGCGGATCTGGCTGTACGGCTACACCATTTAAAACCACAGATGCTTCATTCAGATTATTACCTGTGGGGCAATCATCCACTTGAGTTACGACAACACGGTTTTCACCAGTCACAACATAGGTTGCTAAATCTGCAGTGTTTGATGTACTCAGATAAACATAACTACCAGGGACGACAAGTCCAGTAGGATAGGCGGTGTTAAAGATTGTTACGCGCCCCCCATCATCGATTCCATTAAATGCGATGGTAAATTGAGATACAGTGGCTCCTGTAGGGACATCTACAAAAGTCTGGAAATAAGTATAGTCCACTGCATCCAGACAGTAACCGCTAGGAATCTGAGAAGTTTCAGAAAATCCAATGGTCTCAGGATTTGGGGCAGCTTCCCAATTTTGATCTGCGGTTGACGGGATACTTGCATTCGTGTAGGCTGCAACTTCCCCATGGCTGTCCAGGGTAAATCCAAGAGTGGACCAACCAGCACCTCGGTTCATCTCCCATGGCGTTCTGCTGACGCTCTGTGCAGAGAGCTGACCAACCAGAGTGACCATGAAAAGAAGGGTAAACATTATCTTTGTAGGTTTCATTTTTTCTCCATGTCAGGGTTAAAAGGTAAATCAACAGGCATTACGTACCAGGCCGCGATCGCAATATCACGACATTGTAATGATTTATTAATACTGATTTTATGAATGTTTTTCAATTTCGATTCCCACCTGGTCGATTACCTCATTCGTGCGCTTAATCTAATTTGTGATCATTATTATCATAATTAAATTTGCAACTTTTCAAGACAGCCTTTCCATTTCTGCCCATAACCGAGGGGTGTGCTACCTATGCCCGCCAGGCTGTTTCACAGCTAGCTGGTAGAGCGATTAAACTGAATCGTAACTATCAGTTCAATCGAGTCATACTCCACTCGGATCTGTGGATTTTTAATAACATTTCAACGTGAGTTCCAACTTAATAAAGCCAACAACCATGCCAAAATCAACTATTGACACTTAGCTCTATATTTACATAATCTTACAGCAGTTGCTTTTTATGTAGTAGTCTGGGACTGTAGCTTTTATGTGACTTTTTTTGTCGCATTTATATGGCCTTACAGACCTATGCTCTGGATTTGGAAAAGGATTCGATAGCAGCAATGATGTTTGAACCTTGCTCTTCCACAACCTTGTCACCAGCCTCTAGTATTTGGGGAATTCGTCGCGTAGCCCTAAAACTTATGTAACGGTCAAATACCACATTCAAAAAAACGATCTCATGGTGGTGAAGATCTATTGAGAGAGCAGTCTGGTTCCGTCTTAACCAGCGCTGGAAATAATCTGTTGTTCTCATGAAGTAGGGGAAAAAGCCTTTTGATGGCTCATCCGTAAGCTCCTCATAACTCATGGCAATAATGACATCCATACCTTCGTTGACTGCTTCCATGACAGGCAAGGGTGAGCCAAACACGCCATCTATTAGAAACTTGCCATTGATTTCAATGCCTGGAAGGATAGGGAACAAGGCACCAGAAGCATAAGCAGCCTCCCAGACTTTTCCCTCTTTAAGCTGTTCAGGATTACCTGTGAGTGCTTCTGTCGTCTGGAAAACCATCTTGCGAGGTAGATCTTCCACACGCTGATCACCCCACATATCCAGGTATCTTTTTTTAATCCGATCAGCTTTGATCATCCCATTATTCAGATCAAATCGACCAAATGGGAGTCCCGCAATTGACAATAGGGTGCGATAGTCCGTTTTTGCGAAAAGATCTCGGGACCAAAGATGATTCACATTATCCCTGATATCATCAGCCTGTTTTCCACTTGCCCAATACCCACCAACCAGGCTGCCCCCACTACACCCAATGATGAGGTCTGTATCAATGTTTTCCTTTTCCAGAAATTGGAGAAGCGGTATAGCCGCAAGGGCTTTGATCCCGCCACTACCTAATACCAATCCAACCTTTGGTCGTCGTTTAGTCTCATTCATAATTCAAGTGCCTAACTATGCTACTCGGAGTAGCTATCACAGGCCAAATTAACATCATCAAATATTTTTAAGAGTCTGTCAAAACCGGAAACTGACAAAACCTTCTTAACATCCGAATTGACGGCCGCCAACCGTAAATCCCCATTTTGTCTCCGCGCATCTTTTACAGTCGCAAGAAGGACTCGCAAACCTGCACTACTTACAAAATCAATAGAGGAGAGATCTAAAACCAGATTCGAATTATCTCCCAACTGCTCCTGAAAATGCTGGGTCAGCAAAGGACCTGTTAACGCGTCTAGTTGACCTTGCGGGGCTACAATGCTGGTTGTACCCACAATTTGATTCTTAATCTCCATTACTTGCTCCCTTGCTATCGTCTTTAGTCAATGTCGTTTTATTTTTGTGGTCAGTCGTCCGCTCATATTCCACGTGATCCATCATTTCTTCTACCAGGAACAGACCTAATCCTCCGACACTTCGAACTTCAACTTGCTCCAGTACATCTACTTCAGGGACATCAGAGGAATCAAAGGGAATACCCTCATCCTCAATGGCGAGGATGATTTCACCTGGTTCACGCCTGAAACTCAACTCCACAGGACCTGCCACCTGATCCATATATCCATGTGTACAGATATTGGTAAAGATCTCATCTATAGATAATTTGAAACTGAATGCGGTTTCCTCAGAAACGCCCAGTTCTGCAGATGCCTTTTCTATGAATTGGCGAAGTAGAGGCAGGTTTTCAAGTTTTGAGGTGGATTCGATCACGTGCTTTCGGGGAACAGATTTTTGATCACGCCTGACACATAGGATGGCAATATCATCAAATTGATCTGTCCGTAAAATGTGCTCTTTGATCTTCAACTCGATATGCGTAACAAGGCTCAGAGCAGAGCTAAAAGGTTGCTCAATACATTTAATCAGCCGATCCTCTGTAAATGAATCACCCTGTGCATTGCGTGAGTCTATGACACCATCTGTATAGCTGATCAAGAGATCGCCTTCTTCCATGGTCTGCGTCTCAACCTCAAAATCTATATCACGCATCAACCCCATTGCAGGACCAGTTGGTTCAAGCTTGTGTTTCATATTTCCGTGATGGTCAATGATGTAGGGAACATCATGTCCGGCATTCACATAGTACATGGTGTCTGTTTTGACATCAATCAGGCCCAGGAACAGAGTGGCAAACATGTTTTCCCGGTCGTGTGTGTTGCAGATGTAATTGTTAACTGTTTTTGTGATACTCAGGACATACTTGACCAGATCCTCACCGGGCTGTCTGGCTAGACTGAAGGAGCGGATCAGGCTTCTGAACACGACCATGAACAATGCAGCTCCAACCCCCTTGTCGCAAACATCACCGATCAGGAACATAAATTTTCCATCATTCCCCACTGGATAGGCATCGTAGAAATCACCTGCCACCTGTCGTGCCGGTACAAATGTCGATGAAAGCTCCCAACCTCCTATACGTGGTAGCCTCTCTGGTAAAAATCCTGTTTGTATCTGACGCCCGATTTCCAGATCACGCTCAGCCACATCCAGAGCCGATTCTGTCCGCGCATGAATCTGTGCATTATTGATTGCAGCTGATACCTGATTGGCAATGGTCTGGATCAGATTGATATCTGTTTCGGTGAAATCATAGTCAGCGTCAAGAGCTGGCATGGCGATGCTTCCCACTGGTACATTTCTGCTAAGCAGGGGTGCAATAAGGACCGACCTTACCCCCAGTTCAGTAAAATGCTCATGGAGTTGCTCTGTCTTTGGGTTTGTGTCAGCATCCTTCAAGATCAGCGGCTCTTTGCTATCAATGACATCCCGAGTTGCTGCAAAGCCTTCGAAGGGCATGATGAACCCCCTGTGGGTTTCCATGTTCTCATCTGGTGAGTGGAACGCCACAACTTCTAATTGCTCCCGCTCCTGATTAATAAGTCCAATGGCTGCATACTTCAACGGAAAGAGACCCGTTAATTCTCGACACATGGAGTTCAGAATTATCTCCAAATCAAGCGTCCGATTTGCCAGATTGGTAATGGTATTGATCTGGTCCATTTCCAGATTTCGTCTACGCAGATTGTCACGGTTACGCTTAAGGGCCGACCCTGTTATCGCTGCTGCATATGCCACGACTGCCAGTAGTCCCGTGGTCATAACACCCGTTGTTTGTATATCCAGCAGACTGAAATTATAGACCATGTTTGGATTTTGATGAGGAATGATTCCAAAGTGCTCAAACAGGATCATCAGGTTATACTCGATAATGGCGATTGTTGAAACTGTGACCGTTATCCGTCGAGGAGCAGCAACTCCGATATAAGAAATGACACCTGCAAATACGAGAAGCATATGCCCGGCATTCACGCCACCGGCAAAGTAGATCAGACCTGTGAAACAGGTTGTCTCATAAATATTGATAGATAGCGATATAAACTCGTAAAGTGCGCGGTGCCTGACTCGTTTCAGGATAAATACCGTGGGTGGATTTATCGAAATGAGCAAAATGGCGATAACTGTCATTCCTTTGAAGGCAGAGTCTGAGAAGGTGCCTGACAACCACCCCAAAACCATAGTCAGATAAATACCAAAGGATGCACCTGATCGCACCCATGCACCTGCCACATGTTTTTTATGCAGGGCTTCCATCTGCTTCTGACTCAGGTATTTATTACTATTTGTCATTTCCCCGTCCTACGCTGGGAATTCAGGTTAATTTTATATGTGATAATATTAGTCGCCTATGTATTTAAAAGAATTACAGGGATTTCCAACTGGATTTTATCAAACATACATCTGTATTGGATTGCACCATCATACCGAAATGAGGAAAGTTATCCCGCGTTGCCTTTTCCCCTGAACACCACCAAAAATCATTCATTTCGCAGATGGGATGGCATCACTGAGAGATTGACGACGTTGCTCAATCTGTGAGGCATATAAAAAAGCCCCTGATTTGGTCAGGGGCATAGATTTATAATGAAATAGTCAATCCATACGAGAATTATATCATAGCTATCCTATAATAAAATTGCGACCAGGATGACCATGACCAAGCCTACCACGAAGCCCAGGTCACGCTTTGGATCTTTTTCATTCATGACTTTTGAATCCGCCTCAGGATCTTCAGGAATATCGGCTTTTACTGTAGGAGCGACACTGATGTTCCCATCTGGTGCTGAGCGAACAGTCTGTCCAGCTGAGGCAGTCGTTGTGGAACCCGACATGTTGTTTCTAACCTCAACAACACCCTCAAGGACAATCACATCGTCGCCAGTTTCTGGATTGGTATTGGTCCAGAATGAAGTGCCTTTCACCGATACCACAGAGGTGGGGGTGGTGAGGTGAAAGCCTGCCCCTGGTCTTGTGCGAAAATTTGTCAGCGTTTGACCATAATCAAGTCGGATACGATAATCCTCACCGTTTTGCTCTTCAACAATGGTGATAGCTACTTCTGTATTTTTGCGAAGTTTAATCTGACTTCGCTCATCGAGTAATAGCATTACGGCAAAACCGTTATCGACCTTTATCTGATCATATTTTTCGATGAGTGTCCCCATTGTCACGGATGGATTGTAAATTGGAGAGTCCACCTTTCGCAAAAACACTTCGCCTTTGACTTTTGAAATTACAGCGACCTTATCAGCAAACACTGTTGTTGCGATCAGGGTTGATACTAGTAACGTAACAATTCTTCTCATGGGTGAATACCTCATCTAAATCGTGATAAAGTTTGAATCTAAAAATAAGATAGACCCGACCATCTTGCCAGTTAAGTATTTGAAAATAATGGACCGTCGTAATAGTATTTTGTAGTTTGAATCGAGTCTATCGTCCATCCCCACCTTTTCATGATATCCAAAAACAAGCAAGCCCCTGATGTTGAGATCAGGGGCTTTGAATTTTCTGCTGAGACCAGGGGTTACTTCAAGTAGAGCCCCGGATGATTTACGGGTTTTCTTATAAAATGATGCTCATTTTATCATCAACATTTTGATGACCTGGCTATAATCACCGGCAATCAATCTCACGAAATAAATACCCGTTGAGATCGTATATCCATCCGCCGTTTCACCATTCCACACAACCTCATACCAGCCTGGGGATTGATGACCGGAATGTAGCGTTTGAATAACCTGACCACGGACATTGTAGATGGTTAAAGATGCATTCGAGTCCTCAGGCAATCCGTACCTGATAGTTGTCGAGGGATTGAATGGGTTGGGAAAATTTTGTTCCATTGCATAATTTTGTGGGAGTTCAGGTTCAATCGTGGCAACTGGATCGAGACAACCAATACCCATAGAACCTATGATACCGGCACCTATTCCCACTCCAATACAAGGGCTGTCCTCCGCGAGTTGATAATTGGATGATTCAGTATCACAAAAAAGAGGGTCTTCATCAATGTTACCCAGACCAGTCCAGCCACCCTGGATACATGATGCAAACACCGCTATATCACTTGAGGTATCCGCCTGCATCTGTGAGGGTGTATTCCCCCAAACGATACTGTTAATAAAAATGGGATATGAATTCCCCTCAACATAAATGCCTCCAGATGTGAATCCGGTATTACCTACTAGTGTAGTCTGGTTAATCGAAGGGTTTGATTCGTTACAATAGATCGCAGCTCCTGCTGAATTGTTTCCAACAACCGTCAAGTAGTCCAGTTCAGCAACCGTATTTGAGATATGGATGGCAGCTCCAGTGCTACCTGCAGTATTATCCCCAACTCGGACACTACTCATGATCAAATTGGCGGAGGTGCTAAACATGCCTCCCCCTCCCGTGCTCGCCAGGTTGTTTTCAATCATGCTATTTTGAATTGTCAACGCCCCATTATCAGATGCAACCCCTCCACCGTATTCAGCCATATTGCCTGTGACATTCAGCCTTACCAGGACCGGGTTTGAAGAGGGACCACAATAGATAGCTCCCCCATATGAAACCGCTGAATTCCCGACTAACTTAAGATTAGAAAGTACAGGGCCATTCTCCTCTCCGATATAAACACCCCCACCGTTTTCACTGCGACCATTAATAATGCTGAACCCAACTAAATGTGAAATCTCGTTGCTACGCTCGTCAATGGTAACGACGGATCCATCAAAATTCCCATCGATGATGGTTGAATCAACATAGGCTGAATCGAGTGTCGTCAAATATTTCGATGCCACAAATATCCTGGTGCGACCAAAGCTGATATTCTCAGCATAGGTACCTGGGTGTACCAGTACTGTATCACCTCGTGTGGACCAGTAAATAGCCTGCTGGATACTTTGAAAAGGGTTTTGTTGCGACCC
Source organism: Fidelibacterota bacterium (assembly GCA_016844945.1). GTDB lineage: Bacteria > Fidelibacterota > UBA8477 > UBA8477 > JABMPR01 > JABMPR01. The sequence continues at coordinate 66,845 of JAERTJ010000222.1, forward strand.
ATCGCCATCAATATCTGACCCTGTTGGTGAAACATTTAACAGGGTAGTACCAAATATTGCAATGGAATCACATCCAACACCCAGTGAACCGATCGTTTCACCATTTTGACCCGCCGAAACACAAGGTGATGTTAATGCAACCCCCAAGGAATCACCATTCATATCACATAATTGTGGATTGTCATCAAAATTCCCATCACCGATCCAGCCAAATTCGACACAGGAATAGGTTGCGTATATGGAGCTGTTGGAGGAATTGAATAGTTGCTCCGGAATATTCCCCCAGACAATACTATTTATGAGGATAGGAAATGAGTTCCCATAACTGCTGATCGCTCCAACGCCGTTTTCATTCCCCATGTTCCCAGTAACCGTTAGTTGATTCATCACGGGACTACTATTAAGGCAATACACAGCTGCCCCGGGTGAATTATTGTTATAAAATGTTGCAAAGTTGATGTAGGGATCGGCACTATTACAATAGATTGCTCCTCCGCCATTGCTTGCATCATTTCCCTTAAAATAGGATTCAGTGATTGTCGCTGGACCTTGATCCAGATAAATACTACCCCCCAGACTGCTTGCTACGTTGTTCTCAAACCAACAATTCTGGAACACCGGTGATCCCTCATTGACATAGATTGCCCCGCCTTCGGTAGCGCTATTATCTAAAAACCTGCACTCCTGAAATTCTGCATTGGATGCGACATAAATTGCTCCACCCTCATCGCTGGCATTGTTCCCATCAAAAATGAGATTTCTGAGTGTCGGTGTAGATCCTGTCTCAATGTAGACAGCACCACCATTTTCGGCTGCACCTCGTGTCAGCGTAAATCCTTCCAGGATGGCATTGGTGCTTTCTTCACCGGTAAATGACACGATACTACGTGAATTTTCACCATCAAGGGTGGTATTGTAGATATGGGTGGAATCTGAATCCAGGAAAAATCTAGAAGCCACGATGACATCCTTGCCTGTAAATGAAAAAACATCTGTGTAAGTACCTGGTTCAATCAAGACAGTATCTCCTGCAGCAGACCAGGCTATGGCCCACTGTATGCTTCGAAATGGATTAGCCTCAGATCCAGTCCCTGTATCATCTGATCCAGAGAGTGACACATACCGCAAAGTGCCCTCATAACCCCCAATGATATCACAGCCCACGCCCAAGGAACCCATGGTTGCCCAATTTTCCCCGTTCATGAAGCAGGGTGATGTCATAGAGACACTATACTCGCCGTTGTCAGGATCACAAAAGCCAGGATCCAAATCAATGTTCCCCGGACCAGGCCACCCGCCCTCAACACATGAATTGTTAATATTGATGGTACTGGGTGAGGATGTAAAGAACTGATTGGGGACATTGCCCCAGATGATGCTATTATTCAGAGTTGGGTAGGATGAACCATAGCCTCGAATCGCGCCACCTCCTACATCATTTCCTATGTTTCCGACAAAGGTTACGTGATTCAGGTCTGGGCTACTATCATGACAATAGATGGCGGCTCCAGGTGCATCATTTTCGATAAAGGTGGTATAACTGATGGTAGGGTCTGCATAGTGACAGTAAACTGCTCCACCCCCATTGTTGGCGTGATTTCCCTTAAAATAACTTCCGGTGATGATTGATGAGTAATGATCGAGGTAGATACCCCCACCCCCCCAACCATTGGCTGAGTTATCTATAAACCAGCAGTCAATCACACTGGGGGCAGCATGGTAAGCATATATTCCTGCCCCGTTATCCGCCGTGTTGTTTGTGAATGTCAGGTTAATTAGATCAGCATTGGAAGCACAGTAAATAGCCCCTCCCCAGTGACTCGCATGATTGTCATCAAGTACCAGGTTTTTCAAGGTCGGTGTAGAGCTTGAAGGAATGTAAATCGCAGCCCCATTGAAGCCAGACCCTCTGGTTAGGGTAAATCCATTGAGGACTGCAGCGCTTCCCTCGTCACCAGCAAAAAGAGCAATTTGATGGGTATTTTCACCATCTAAAATCGTACTGTGAATGTAGGTTGAGTCCCCATTTTGATAAAACAGGGAGGTCACCAGGATGTTTTTACCCTGAAAGGAAAATGAATCTGTATATGTGCCTGGATAAACTTTAACGGTATCATCGTCCTCACAGACATCAATGGCATCCTGAATGGTTGGATAACTCCACGGCACGGGATAAACAGTGGCAAGGACCTGTACAGAAATCAGCATGGAAAACATTAGAATTAGAGGCTTTATGAATGACACCGGAGACTCCCTTTTAAAATTAGATTTTGAGCTGAAAATGCAGCAATTCATATGCCAGTACAAATCCACCTTTGACAGCCTGTTTCACAAAATAAAATATTGCAGAACGAGGGAGAAATTATTTCAGATGGTGTTGACCGGACCCTGGCATCCATCCATCTATCGAATACACTGATGGTCTTGGGAAATTTCAAACGGACCCTGTTGGTTCTCCATGATCCATCAAAATGAAGGAATTATTTTTATGTTATCATTTGCAGGTCATCCTGATAGAGTGCTTGTGGTTGGATCCCACAATTCTCCATTAGGATCCTTTGTCAAACACAACTCTCCATTGACCATCTGCATCTAGCCGCCAGATCGAGTTAAAGCGTCCAATCTCTTCATTAGAACCATTCAAAACGGGACCTGAACTGAGTGCCAATTGACCAGATTCAAGCACTTCAATTACATCAGGATACCATGAAAAAGGGGCTGCTTTTTCCTTAAAGAAGGGTGACCAGGCCTGGATAATTGCATCCTTTCCACGTAGAGGCTCATTTCCATTAAAGAAGACAGATTCAGGGGAAATGAATTGCTTGAATGCCTCCAGATCACGATCAGCCATGGTTTTTGCAAAAGCAATTTCCATGGATTTTACCACTTCCCTTGCATCAATGGAATTTCTGTCAGGCATGGGTAAACACCCACTGAATACCAGAGCAAATGATATTATCAATGTCGCTCCTAGAGTATAGGTCAATTTGCTTCCTGGCATGGTTTTCCTCCATAATGGATGTGGTTGTCATGTGAATCCCTTTTTCAAACTGATAATATATTTATGTCCAAGGACGCATTGTTTGCTCAAACCATTAGAAGTTAGAGACCCAAACTTTTTGTCTGTAGAATGCTTGGCAATCCATCACGGATAGCTTTCTGACCAGGCACTCCGAAAGTAGTTAAACTTTTTCGATAATATAGAGAAAGTTGATTTGAGCTGTGGCTCCCATGAGTTGGAATGTCGGTTTAACATTAGGTATGATGGAAACAATCTCGCCCTTTATTCTATTCAAATAATCCTCTAATTTCACTTGGTCCTTCTCCATCTTTAAATCAAAACGGTGAACTATATAGCTCATTATTACCCCCTCCTATTTGCTAAAACTTGAATCACGATGGACAATGTAAAGCCATGCAGTTTGATTGTGCGGATCATTCGTTCGATGAGGCTTATGCGTAGATAAGCGGATAATATTTGAGATGAACTAGCGACTTCAGGATGTGCGTCTACCAGATCATGTCGTTTGGGCTCCCCAGGAAATGAGTCCTTTGGAGGGGTTTAATTGTTGATTGGGTCCACACTCTCAAATGCTGGCTACTCTAGAGAACGTTTTTTGATCAATCCACCTGTAGTGTTGTTAATACTACTGATAATGATGAATACATTAGGATCAAGAATGAGTATTATGGGATATGAAATGAAAAGCCCCCAAAATATTCTGGGGGCTTTAGAGCTTTTAACCTGGTAGACCGAGAACTAATTAATCCTTCACACAGCGGACTGAAAATCCATTGGTTTTAACTGAGATGTCCCGAAAGATTTCTGAATAGCCGTATGATAGGTGACGTGCCCAAGCATCAGTAGAACTGCCCTCAGTCGCTGTCCAGAAGGTAGTGTTATAGGTCAAATCGCTGAATGTTCCATCTCCAGAATAGCGATAGCCAGCAGGAAGAGCTTCAAACCCACTACTGCCAAAATCAATGGCAGCTTCTATTGCCCCGTCTGTCCACAAGCCTGCATTGCCTGCTAATTTGCTTCCTTCAGTTGTTCCACGGGCATAGGAGGATCCATCAGCATCACTTTGACTCATTCCTAGATATATTTCCAGTTCTTTCCACTCCTCATCAGTTGGGATGTGCCAACCTTCAGGGGCTAACTCATAGTCCTTGATACCATCACCTTGGAGGTCACCATTAACCGCATACCAGTTGTATAAGGCACCGTAGGAATCTGAGTTTCCAGCATTATTGTCATAGAAACAGTGGGCTTCATCAGCATTATTTACCCAGTCATTTGCATCGGACCTGTAATAAACTGACGTTCCATCCCTGTAATGGGTGGTACGGAGATTTTCAGCCATCCAAACCTGATTCCCGATCTGTACGGTCTGGTATACGTTTCCGTCATAATCGGTGACGGTGCTTGTATATCCAACGTCTTCCCATTCAATATCGATTCTCACCGTTTCCGATTCCCATTCAAGATCTTTTATCTTCTCTCCAGTAAACAGGAGGTTATCATCAATGTCAAAACCTTCGACATAGAAAGTCCTATTGTCTCCTGTTTTGACTGAGATAGTGGTTGTAGCCGTATAACCCCTCCAATCTTCCTCAACCTCTAGAAGGGTAAGGGATGTTGCAATATCATCGGCTGAAATTGTCAGGTAAATGTACTCAATTGATGCTACAGATTTGGGTATGGAGCTTTGGTTGTTTTCCCCATCTGCCTTTGGGAAAGAAAATGTGAATGTGATTGTAGCAGAATCATGCGAAGGAGCTAATAAACCACAGGAGATTAAACTGATTAAAGAGATGACGGCAACGAAAACAATTTTTTTATTATTCATATTCCCACCCTTTCGGTCAATCATCTTCAAGAACAATTGTGACATCGGATGATTCCGGTGCCTGATTTGCGATAACCAATGCAGTTATAATACCTCCTGTACCTACCAGTACAGCCGCCCAAAACCAGAAACTTTTATAGAATGGCTTTTTCTTAAGTGTAACCTCGGCGGGAGCTGGAATAACTGTTTCAGGCTCCTTTGAGCCCTCATTGTCATTTGTGACATCCCGGGTCTCAGCAACATTATTCGATGCCATTGAGGGTGAGGGGGCAGTTCCAGAAAACTGTTGGATCAATGATGTAGCCAGTTCGTCCATTAGTTCGAACAACTCCCGTTCAGGATTTCCGGTCACATTCTTTGCCATAATGATTTCACCTGATAAAACATCAATGAGACGCGCATTTATTCGAATTTGCTTCCCAATCGCTACGAAGGACCCCAATAAAATAGCGTTGGCACCAACCTTACGACCCACTTCTACAGCGGTCTCCTCATCCACAATTCCACTCATCCCAAATTTTTGTTCCTGGAGTGCTTTTGTCAGGAGTGATCGTTCTACAATTTTTAGTTTACCACTATTGGCAAGCTCCGTTGTCAGACTTTCAGATATGGAGCGTTCCAGATAGTCCAGCGAAGTATCTTCCCCTGTGTTTTGAAAATCAACAACAGCGATAACTATTTTTTCATCTTGCATCATTGGAAAAACGGCTTGTTGAAGAATCATAATTAAACTCAGAAAAAGCGCGGTTCGTTTATACAGCATACAACTGTCTCCTTACTTCTATACGAACATTGTTATAGGATATTCAGAATTCATAGGGGGATTATTTCAAGCTTGATATGCAGTTTCTTAAACCACATCCTCCAATGTCTGACTCTGTATAATTCTTGCGATTTAATATTTTGCTTCGATTTCAATGGTTACATCTGTTTTATCATCGGTTACAGTACCGGTACCTTCTCCAGTGATCATTTCTTCGGTATCCCATTGACCATTTCCATTTGCATCCCAGAATACCTTTGATGTATATACCTCAACATCATTTGTGGATTTATCAGAATAACTGTACGATGCATCTTCTCCAGGCGTCAATGCCTCATACTCAACCCAGGTATCCTCCGCTCCCTGTTCCCACCCCAGATCAAAAGTGGCAAGATATACACCATCACTGCTAATGAATCCGGTACTATCAGACCAGGACACCATAACATCCAGTGTATAATTATTATCTTTTTCGCAGGTAAAAAATGTCAGGATTACCAAGACACCCAAAATTAATGGCAGTAGTTTCATTTTCGCTTCCCCCTTCTATCTCAAATTCAACACCATGAATCCTGGAGTCGGTAGGTTGTACCTACTCCAATATCCCTTGAACAGCTATAGGTTCAATTCGAAGTCTATAACTCGTAGATTAACATGCAATTAAGTAAGAGCCCCCTAAGGTATTCCGGGTAATTGTTATATTATAACACCTGTGCTTTTAAAAGTAAATAGGTTTTGCGAAATTGACCCACTGTTGGAGCTCTGAGTCAGTCAAGTATACTGTTGATCAACTGTTCTAGAAGCGTTGCCTCGTTCTCTCTTCTCAATACGATATCTGCAGGTGGAACTAAGAGAGACTCATTCAATCGCTCAACGTTTAGTATTCAAATTGTGCCAGCCCATTTACCGAAGAATCTGTTCTCGCTTAGATCAGAATCATTCTCGCAGACAATTTAGATTTGCAGGAGTGGAGTGACTGGAAAGTGACACTGCAAGGAGAAGGGGAATTTATCTCAAGAAAAACCTTGACAGCATTCTGTCTTTATGGTAGTATACTGTCATATTGTTATTGGATTTTATAAAGGAAGCATACAGCATGAAACTTGAAAAACACAACGATATGAATGATGTTCACTGGTTAGTTCTTGATTCAATTGCAAATTGTGAATCTACATTTGATATCTCACCTGTTAACAGATCCGCACAAGGCATAGCATCTACATCCTATTTTGAAGAAAGGGAGGTCTCAAATCATGAAGAAGCGCAATAGGTCAGCAACTGAAGTCGTAAACGGAATTGTATTAGATGTGTTTAAGCTGAATGGATATTTCATAAAGGCGGCGGACTGTCTTACAAAAGAGAGTGTGTTAACATCTGCACGCTGGCAAATACTTGGCACGGTCCTCCATGAGCAACATACTGTAGCAGCTATAGCGAGAACTATGGGGTTGGCACGTCAAAGTGTCCAACGTATTGCTGATGTACTTGTTGCTGACGGACTGGCAGAGTTTTTACCCAATCCCGCACATAAGCGCGCAAAGCTTTTATCAAGTACAGAAAAAGGACTAAACACGATTATAAAAATACGCCCAGAAGTGGACGCATGGGCAGAGAGCGTTAAGGATATAATTGGAGAAGATGAGCTAGAAGATGCTGAAAAGGTTATTAAAAATCTTCTTTCAAAGCTGATGCGAGCAGAAGAACAGCTTATTCCGCTATCCTAACTTTTATGATCACAATCAATTCACCCACCTATCAGAAGGACGCATTATGCAGAAAAAAGCCTTAGTCATCATTGATATTCAAAATGACATCACAAAGAATTACAAGGATATCATTGACAATATCAACAGAGCTATTGATGTTGCTGTCAAAAACAATATTCATGTTGTTTATATCAGGCATGAAAATTTATCAAACGGTACAAGGACACTTAAACCCAATACATTCGGGTCTGAATTGGCTTCAGACTTGAAAATAGTATCAAAATATATTTTCACTAAGTACAAAGGAAACGCATTAACCAGTGAAGAATTTATAGCCTTTATCGGCAAAAATGAGATGAGTGAATTCTATCTAGCAGGAGCAGATGCTACTATTTGTGTTAAATCTACTTGTTTCAATCTACGTAAGGCAAATTATGATGTTACAGTCCTTTCAGATTGCATTACCAGTTGGGACAAAAAGAAAATTCCCGAAATGATACAATATTATCATAGCAAGGGTAGTAAAGTGATGGCTTTGAATGACCTGATAGATTCTTTCAAGTAATCCTGATATTAAGCATGGGACAACTTATGCGGACTGTATCTGTGCCCTCATGCCAATAACTCTATGCATGCTATCCAATTGACATAACCATCTCACCTATAAAAGTGTGAACCCCGAGCTCCGCTACAACGGGCGAAGACACATGAATCCTGGACCATCGGTTGTTTTTATGAGACTTGCGAGAGGGGTGTGCCTGGAAAGTTCCTATGTTTAAACGGTAAGGAGTAAAGCCCCTTAAATTGTTGGGCAACTAACAATCAACGCAAGAAGGAGCTTTACAATGAAACAAGCTAAACATGCTGATTTCAGTGGTCAAAACATTTATGCTGGCTTGGATGTCCACAGAAAGAGTTGGAAAGTGACGATTTACACGGAAGCCATTGAACACAAAACTTTTACTCAACCGCCAGATCCCAAGAAATTAGTCTCGTACCTTAAACGCGTATTCCCAAACGGTAATTATCATGCAGTCTATGAGGCAGGGTTTAGCGGATTCTGGGCATACGATTTACTAACAGAGATTGGAGTAAATTGTACCGTTGTTCACCCTGGAGATGTTCCGACAACAGACAAAGAACGAAGGCGGAAGACGGATGCCAGAGATTCACGGAAACTTGCAAAACAACTTCGAAGTGGTGTTCTTAATGCTATTCATATTCCATCCGTCCGAGAACGTGATAATCGTGGGCTTATCCGACAGAGAAAAACTGCAAGTAGAGATGCAGCTAGAGCCAAAGTCCGGATCAAACATTTTCTTCATTTCCATGGGATCGAGATACCCCCGCAATATGCTAATACCTATTGGTCTGCCAACTTTCTTAGGTGGATCCAGGAATGCAAGATTGGCCACTCAGCGATCTCTGTGACAGAAAAACACTATGTTGATCTCATTCAAAGCGATTATAGCTCCATGTCAGAAGTTCTTGAAAGCTGTATGCTAGAATTCGGTGACTCTAAGAATTAAGCTATACCGACCTCTGAGCAAACTGCCTGACATTCTTATGGGATCAACTAGACATCTCGCACTAGCAATAATACTATCGGATTCCGTGTGCGCTGCGTGTGCAAACGACACACTAAATGGCTCTATACTGTGGGTATTCAGGCTGATAGGGAATGCGTGTCCAGATACACAAAACCCATACTGAGTAAGGGTTTGTGATGTGGGCCCACAGGGACTTGAACCCCGAACCGACGGATTATGAGTCCTAGGCCACTCATTGTATTTATTGGACTTACAAGAGGGGAAGTGCCCCAAAAGTGTTCATGAATTAAAAAGCCCCTGAGGATGAATCAGAGGCTTTGTGATTATCGCGGAAATTGGAAAGTAGAATTACTTTAAACCCTTCTCGTTTAAAAACTGGGAGTACTTCTGATCTGTTCCCAGGATATGATTCTTAAGCCAATCTCGAAGAAAATTCATAGTTTCAATCGTCACTGATAATTTTCCTGACTCGAATCCTGCTTTAAACTCGGAGACCTTTTTAACAAAGGCATCATGTTCTCTTTTGTGGCTGTCTGTTTCTGGATAACCATACTGCTGGAAATAGTCTTCCTCAGTTTTAAAATGGGTGGTAGTATATGCAATTAGTCCGTTCAATATCCTGCCCAGTGTCTCTTTCCCTTTTCCTTGCTTCATTGCATCGCTAAGTTCATTTATCATCGACACAAGTTTCTGATGTTGCCTGTCTATTATAGCTATCTTTACACTTAACGCTTCAGTCCACTCAATGAATGCCAATTTATCGCCCCTTATGTTACTTTTTATGTATTCGACAATTGCATGATCGTCAATTTATCCTGAATCTTTAGCAAATAGTGTCATTTAATAAGCCTGTCGTTGAGTGCTTACTTGAAATCTATCTCTTGAATCATATCTATCAGCTCCTCAGCTGTCCAGGGCTTCTGGATAAAGGCAGTGACACCATTTTCCTTGAAATCTTCCTCATCCTCGATGCCGAGTTGGCCCGTGGAAAGAATAATTGGTATCTCTGAGTTCGCCTTTCTGATTGCTCTCGTCAGCTCAACGCCAGACATCTTTGGCATAGATTGATCTGTGATAATCAGGTCATATTTCCCTGGGTTTGCTTTGAACAATTGAAGTGCCTGTTTACCATCTGAGGCACTATCAACAAGGTGCCCCATGCTAGCAAGTACAGACTGTGCAGCATCTCGAATCCCATCTTCATCGTCAATCAGTAAAATTGAATGACTAACAATATTCGCTTTTCCAGCCGATTTGGGGTCAGCCTCTTCCCTGGAGGTGGATGTCACTGGAAAAAGGATTCGGAAGGTCGTTCCTTTCCCGGGTTTACTTTTGACTGATATCTGTCCCCCCATCATTTCTACAATCCCATGAATTGCCGAAAGTCCAAGTCCCGTACCCTGGCCAAGCTGCTTGGTAGTATAAAAGGGATCAAATATCTTTTCAAGATCAGAAGCCTTTATGCCATG
>JAERTJ010000223.1 GCA_016844945.1 Fidelibacterota bacterium
CTTATGGATTGGAGAAAGCATCGAGAACCATTCTCCACCTGGTGTCTCAGTTGGGTAAAAAACCCGCAAGAATAAGGGATCATTTAAACTAGAATTATCGTCCTCGAACAGGATCTCAAAGAGTCGATTCAGTTCAATAACTGCAGGAACTATTATTGTAACATGACTTCCTAAATCATCGATTGAAATTGAAATAATTGGAATGTTCGCTTTCAGAAGCTCTTCAGTTAGCTCAGCCACAGCTCCATCTACTTTAATTTCATCCCCGCTATGCTTTATAACTACTTGGTTTGCTTTCATATATAATTCTTCCTATAAATTGATTATGGGGCACCTCCGAAGAAGTGCCCCACTATCTGTTATCCCTTCAGCAGTTCCTTCACTCGAACCGCTATTTTCTCCTTCAAGCCATCCATCCTGGTAATCTGTGTTTTCATGTCCTTCACCTCTGACTTCAGAGCTAACTTGTCTAGCTCATCAGCAGAGGTTGCGATGGCCTGATCAGTTTCGTGAATCTGTTCCTTCAGGTCAGCGATCACTGCATCAGCATCATCACGTAGGTCACGTAACTTGATCGGATCATTGGTTCTACTTATCCCAGCAGCCTTTTTCACTACAACGGAATAGGTAAGTTTTTCTGTACCGGAGACTTCAGCGCTACCGGTATTATTGACTGGGTTCAAGGAACCGTTTTCCATTTTGCTCTCCTCTTTGTTAGGTGTTTTGTTTTCCATTTCATTTCCCTTTCTGTTGTGGGGTGATACCCCTGTTAATTGGATTAGTCACCTTTATTGGGAGATTCATGCCAGACAAGAAAAGCATGATAGAATGAGTAATAACAGAGACATAGGGGGTGTAACTATTTGCTTGTAGATAAAAGAAACCTACACGAGGTACGTGTAGGTTCGGACCTCAATTCCCGTAAGGGTTAAGGAGTTATTTGATCAGATAAGGATTTATATGCCTGTGTAGATGATTATTTCATTTTAGCGACGAAGAGGTTTTCGTCTGCCGCATATAGGTAGCGATTCAATGAGTTATTTTGAAAATAGTTTGATTTGAGTGTTTCAATGGCTTCTACAAACGTTGATTGAAATTGTTGTGTAATGTCATCGTGTAGTTCGTTGTTACTCTCTAAGAAGTTAATGATGTCGACTGTCGAGCTGAACTGACTCCAGAGTCTAACGAAAATCCCATACAATTTCTTTCGGGTCGTATCTCGGCTTGTTTGACTTTTCCGGCTAGTTTTGGTCAGATTGCATTGAAGCGATAAGTACAACCGAAACAGTTCTTGTTCCTCAAGGCCAGAATAGATGGAGTCAATTTCAAATTCAAATTGAGGTTCTTCACCGTTGAGAATGTCTTTCAACGCACCAATCGTATGACGACTGTGAATATACTTTACTACAACCTTATGGATATGGTTTGCAAGCTGCCGAACATTCCCTGGCCATTCTATATCTCCTAGAGAAGTGAATGTTTCGGCTGTCATGGATTTTGGTGGTGTGCAGCCTTCTTCTTGCGCTTTGCGCTTGAAAAGTTCTTCGGCAATGTATTGAATATCATCTCCTCGTTCACTTAGCGCCGGCACCATTATTACATCTCCGGATAGTCGATGGAACAGGTCTTCTCGAAATGTATTCTCTTTGATAAATGCTTCAAGATCAACGTTGGTAGAGGAAATAATTCTGATATCAACACTGATCTCTTGACTAGCCCCTAACCGGGAAAACGATTTTGATTCCAGGACTCTCAATAGCATCGCCTGTTGATCTAGTGGTAACTCACCGATTTCATCAAGAAATAGTGTCCCACCATCTGCATTTTCAATGGCCCCGGTTCGTCGCTGGTGAGCACCGGTGAATGCGCCCTTTTCATGGCCAAACAATTCAGAGCTATCTAGCCCTCTATGAAGGTTTGCGCAATTAATCGCTACGAACTTCCCTTTCCTTCCTGAGAGTTCATGTATGGCATTTGCTAAAACATCTTTACCAGTGCCCGTTTCGCCGAGAAGCAGAATGCTCATCTTTGACTCAAAGTAGAATTGGTGCCTGAGCAGCTTCGCTAAAAAATGTTTATTCCGCGATATCAATGGAGTCTTAAGTGTTGAGAGCTTCATGGCCAATGCTGATTCTGACGTAGACAACTCTTCGTCTACTAAAAGTTCAGCAGCGCTATCAATTGATTGAGCAGGTACACCAGAAACGTATTCAGCGATAGACTCACCGATGTATACTTGATTTGGAGAGTTTATAGCGGGGAATCCGTGTTGCACAATATCCCACAGAATTCTCTCCTCAAGATTATCAACGATCTCTTCCGGTGCGTGGATTTGCTTTAAAGTACGAATTGGTGATATTTCACGACCTGAGAGTGCTAAGAGCATATTTCTTTTTTCTGTATCGGGGTGGAGAATTAGTGAAAAACGTCCAAAGCCGTCAAGACGAAAACTCAGAGCCATAAGGATAATTGAATTGTAAACGTTCTGTAGCACACCTCTAATGTCGTAGTAGGGTGTCGATTTACCAAAAAGCATCAATTTTTCATTTAGAGTCTGAACAATGCTCTCTTGATCAGCTTTTACTGACGAACTTGCAGATTTCAGTAGATCCCAACATTGATGGATGAGTTTTGAGTTTTCTGTAAACGAGGATAGAGAAGTCTCAAGTGGTTTACGTGCTCGACTTGTATTGTATTTGTTTAATGTGATCAGATATGGTCTACCCAGAGCTATCAATGACAATACAAGCTCAGGGATTAAGTCAATTATCTCAGTAAATCGATCTTCATCAAACAAAACCGAAGCGCGAAATGGATAGTTTATCTCATATAATTGCTGGATCTCTGAAACATCTATTCCAAAAAATTTATTCCTAGCATCATCAAATGATGTCTCTGGGAAATAGACTTTCAATAAGTCGGGTCTTTGATCTAGTTGATATGAGTGCTGCTTGCATGTTTTGAATTCTTCGTATAGCCTCTGATGCAATTGCTCTATCATCAGAGATTTCCCTCAAGAATGGCAAACCAAGAGACCTTGACATGATAAATTTCTGAATTATCCCAGGTCTTTACTAAAATCGTACAACCACTGTTTGATTTATTGTCTACGACTACTTCAACTCGGGTTTTCTCTTTGCAATCAGAATTGAGCGCTGTAATAGCTGTATAAACGTTGGGTGTTTCAGACCATGAACGTTTATAGGTAATTTCCTTTTTAAACGATCTGCCGCCTTTTCCATTTGCAAGAGTAGGATCCTCATCGATCTCAAACTCACCTGCCTCAACAACTCTTGGCGTAGTCTCCAATTCACTAAGACGTTTCTCCATGCATTGAATCGATGCAAGGACATCAAGTAAATTCTTTGGTTGATCACTCATCAGTATTCTCCACGTATCCTATTGCATACCACTTAACTCTGATATCCCAAATTTTGGATACCTCCCAGGTGCCAATAAGTAAGTCAAACCCGTCTGGAGTAATGTTTTTAACTCTAATTTCAAATCTTGAGCTAAAATGACCATCAGTATCAAGACGTTGGATAGAGGGAATCACATCAAGAACTTTTTTGAATTGTTCTTTATATTTCATTTTAACTGTATGTGTTCTCTCTTTGTTTTCCCCACTTGATAGTGTTGAATCCACCTCGAATCTCAATTCACCAGAATCAATTGTGATGTCTCCGAGATTTTCA
>JAERTJ010000224.1 GCA_016844945.1 Fidelibacterota bacterium
TATTAGTAGAAATAAACTAGCTGCACATGTGAACACAGTTCCCTTTGAGACAAGAGAGGATGCCAGAACCCATGATTTTACAGAATCTCCCAATTACAACTTACTGAATGGGAAATGGAAATTCAGCTGGGTTCAGAATCCTGAAGCTCGCCCAAAGGATTTCTATAAAACGGATTATGATGCCGGAGACTGGAGACAGATTCCTGTACCCTATAACTGGGAATTGCTGGGTTATGGAACCCCCATATATGTCAACCAGCCTTACGAATGGACCACCAATCCAAAACCACCTGAAATCCCTCATGACTATAATCCTGTGGGATCATATATACACGAGTTTACACTACCATCAGCCTGGAAAAACAAGCAAATCATCCTGCATTTTGGTGCTGTAAAATCTGCTTTCTATTTATGGATCAATGGTGAAAAGGTGGGCTACAGTCAGGGAAGTAAGTTGCCGGCTGAATTTGACATCACAGCTTATCTGAATCATAAAGAGTCCAACAAGCTTGCCATCGAAGTCTACCGTTGGTCAGATGGCAGTTATCTGGAATGCCAGGATTTCTGGAGAATCAGTGGTATAGAACGTGATGTGTATCTCTATGCCAGTCCTAAAGTCGCCATCTATGATTTTTGGGCAAAGGCAAGCCTGGACGATGCTTTGGAAGATGGAAAAATCCAGATTGAAACCCTGATTAAGGATTGGGACAATAAAAAATCAGGAAAGGATTATACGCTTCAATGCTGGTTATTCGATGCTGAGGGCAATGAAATTGCTAACAAGCTTCTTGATTTTGAAATTGAGTCGGGAGATACAAAATTGGTATCTAAAATGGACATTCCCAAACCCAAACACTGGACAGCTGAAACACCCAATTTGTACAAGATTGTGTTGGGCCTAAAGTCTAAGAAGGGGAAAGACCAACAGTACCTAAGTACCGATATTGGTTTTAGAAATATTGAAATCAAAGGAGGTCAGTTGTTGGTCAACGGCAAAGCCATCCTGTTCAAAGGTGTTAACCGTCATGAACACGATGAGCATAAGGGGCATGTGATATCTAAAGAATCCATGATAAGGGATATTGAATTGATGAAGCAAAACAATATCAATGCTGTCAGAACCTGTCATTATCCTGATGATCCATTTTGGTACCAGCTCTGTAATACCTATGGCATCTATCTGGTAGATGAAGCCAATATTGAGTCACACGGTATGGGTTATCATCCTGACAGAACCCTGGGAAACAATCCTCTTTGGGAAAAAGCACATCTTGACCGGATCGAGCGCATGGTGGAAAGGGATAAAAACCATCCTTCAATTATTATGTGGTCCATGGGTAATGAGGCCGGTGATGGTGTCAATTTTGTGGCTGCTTCTGAATGGATAAAAGAAAGAGATCCTTCTCGTCCGGTACATTACGAAAGAGCCGGAAAAAGGGATCACGTGGACGTATATACTCCGATGTATGCAGGTATTGCACATATTGAAAACTATGCGAAAGAAGAACAATGCCGACCACTCATCCTTTGCGAATATGCTCATGCCATGGGCAACAGCACAGGAAATCTACAGGATTACTGGGATGTTATTGAAAAATACAAACACCTCCAGGGTGGGTTTATATGGGACTGGGTTGACCAGGGCCTGGTGAAATATGATGATTTTGGAACAAAATACTGGGCTTATGGTGGTGATTTCGGACCTGAAGATACGCCCAGTGATGGTAATTTTTGCATCAACGGCTTGGTAAATCCTGATCGCACACCCCATCCAGGCCTCATTGAAGTAAAAAAAGTCTATCAAAATCTTAAGGTTGAAGCATTGGATGCTCAACTTGGAAATTTTCTCATCACCAATGAATATGATTTCATTGACTTAAGTGCCTTTATTCTTAAATGGACCTTGTTGGAAAATGGCAAAAGTATTGCCGAAGGTCAGTTGGATCAGTTATCAACCAAAGCGGGTGAAACAGATAGCATCTCCATTTCATACGGTGCTTTCACTTATAAAGACGGACATGAATACTTCATCAATTTCTCTTTGGTACAGAAAAAGGCAGCAGCATTTCTGGCTGAGGGTTTTGAACTGGCCAGTGAGCAACTGAAAGTATATTATGTTCCTTCAAAAACAAGAACCAATATCACCCGACTAGCGGCTCTTGAAGTATCGAAGAATCCTTTTGAAACGGTTGTAAAAGGCCAGGATTTTTCTTTGTTCTTCAGTCCGGCAACCGGATTACTCATGCAGTACACTTACAAGAACACGCCCTTACTTACCAGTCCACTGAGGCCTGATTTTTGGCGAGCTCCAACTGACAATGATTTTGGAAACCGTATGGATCAAAGGTGTGGACTTTGGAGGACAGCAGCCGACCAAATGGAATTGCTGGATTTCAAGATACAACCATCCAATAAGGGTGTGGTATGGATCAAAGCCACCTATAACTTACCTCTGGTGAAATCTAAACTCATTATTAGTTATCAAATTCTAGGTAATGGTGAAGTCATTGTTAATATGGAATTTTCAAAAGGGATTAAAGGTTTGCCGGAAATACCACGATTTGGCATGAAGACCAGTCTAAGAGAAGGGATGAATGTGCTTAGGTATTATGGTAGAGGCCCACATGAGAACTACTGGGACAGAAACAGCTCTGCCTTTATTGGAGAGTATGCTGGCAGGGTCTATGAACAATATGTTCCCTATATCCGGCCGCAGGAGAACGGATATAAAACTGACAGCAGATGGATGATGCTGACCACCCCTCAGGGAACAGGTTTGTTCTTCAAATCAAGCAAGCCTTTTTCTTTTTCAGCTTTGCATAATCCAACAGAAGATTTCGACCAGATCACCAAGAAAAACTACCAACATACCATTGATATCAAAGCAAGAAAGGAAACTTATTTGCACATAGATTACAAACAAATGGGTGTTGGTGGTGATGATTCATGGTGGGCAAAACCACATCCGCAATACCGTTTGGAAGAGGCTACTTACAAATTTCGATTCAGCTTTATGCCCATCAAAAAGGGTGATCAACCCTTTACTAAATGGCAGATGCGCTATTAATAGCAAATGCACCCGCTGTTGACAAAATCACCAAGGCATGATAACTGCTATCTTTTTGATTTCCTGATGACTATTGAGCCTTCTGAAAACCAAAGGTCAATAAAATACCTGAAGCCCTTTGTTAAGACGAATTTCTTAGTACTTTTAACCATATTTTGATGCATATGCATGAACATGATTTTGAGGACGTTCGCCCTTATTATGACGGTGAAATACCAGA
>JAERTJ010000225.1 GCA_016844945.1 Fidelibacterota bacterium
GCGTAACAGATGATCTTCAGGTACAAGCTGATCCAGAGTGACCAACTCTACCTTGTTGTTGAGGAATCTCTTTTCTTTTAGCATTGGACAAACTAAAAAGCTCCCGCTTATTCAGCGAGAGCTTTTTCAACAGCCTGAGCCCCGAAAGGGGCTCTTTTTTTGCTAATAATTAATCATTTTCAAGAACTTCCCAGCCATAATCAATGTATTCCCACTGAACACTATCTTCATATACCTTCAACATCAGAAAGCCCTCCTCACTGCCATGATAGGGTCCTAACCACCACCGGGCACTTACTGCTCCAGCCGTAACAAAGTGGATATCCCTGGCATAAATCTCTTCCAGATGATGCAGGTGTCCTTGAAGGACCAATTTGACATTATAGGACTCAATGACCTCCATGACTTCGTTTGAGTTGGTAACAATGTACCCTTTGCCTACTGGGGTCTGACTACCATTTACCAATTGAGGATAGACAGATACCAGGGGGATATGTGTTGACATTATGATCGGCGTCTCCTGACCCACCGCTGCCAAATCTTTAGCCAGCCAGGCAAGCTGTGTCGAGTCAATGTGACCATAATAGCGTCTATCCTCAGTAAAACCGATGGCATCCAAAATGACAAAATGCCAGCCTTTGTGGTCAAACGAGTAATAGCTTTTGTCCAGACCCATTCTGTTCAGGTACATCTGCCTGCCGTACTCCGGATGGTTAGGCGATACGCCACTCTTCTCATACAGCCCAAACACCTCATGATTACCAATCGTATTGTATATGGGAATATCCACCTCACTGGTAATTTGTTTGTAGAGTCTATATAGAGAGTCTGATCTTTCATAGCTTTGCCCCAGCGCATCCATAATCAGATCCCCACCGGTTAGAACCATGTCAGGATTTATTTTATCAATTCTGGCAAAAGCCTTTGTTAATCCTTCAACTGCCTGTCTTTCAGGCTGGACATGCAGATCTGTCATGAAAACAAATGTAAACAGGGGCTGTGCTTCCTTTTGACAAGAATATGACCCAAAAACCACTATCCCCAGGATGACAATTGTCCAAAAAACGCGTGCTGATTTATTCATTAATTTCCCCTCTCAATTCATAAATGTTAACGTGTTGGCAATTATACACTTTTCAGAAGAAATATCCTTTCTGATTTTTTTAATTTTACAGTTTCGAATTCTTTTGGAGGGCACTGTAAAACACGTCATATTGTTGCGTCAGAAACCCACAAATACCCTGCTGTATAAGGGCAAACGAGAAAGTCTAACACCTGAATTTTAATCATGAAATTATCATGTCGATGATCATTTTTTTTGAGCAAAGGATCTGGAAAAGTCAGTATGCCTGATACTGTTTATATCCTTGGAATATCTGCTTTCTATCATGACTCAGCAGCATGTCTGATCAGGGATGGTCAAATTATCGCGGCTGCCCAGGAAGAACGTTTTACACGGAAAAAGCATGATTCAGGTTTTCCGACCCAGGCAATTCAGTACTGCCTGGACACCGCTGAGATCAAGGTAGATGCACTTCGTGCCGTTACATTTTATGATAAGCCACTTTTAAAATTTGAGCGGCTTCTCGAGACCTATCTCATGTATTCACCCTGGGGGTTAGCATCCTACCTAAAGGCAATGCCTGTATGGCTCAAGACAAAGCTCTGGATTCCAAAAATAATTGAGCGTGAAATCGGCTATTCGGGTGAACTATTTTTTCCTGAGCATCATGAATCTCATGCTGCTTCAGCCTTTTATCCCTCCCCGTTTCAACATGCAGCAATTCTGACCATGGATGGTGTGGGTGAATGGACCACCACCAGTTGGGGTACTGGCAGGGGCAATCAAATTCATCTCCAAAAAGAAATCAATTTCCCCCACTCATTAGGACTGCTCTATTCTGCGTTTACCTACTATACTGGATTCAGGGTGAACTCAGGCGAGTACAAATTGATGGGACTGGCTCCTTATGGAGAGCCATGTTACGCTGATCTGATCAGAGACAATCTTATCGATATCAAGTCAGATGGTTCCTATCGTCTGGATATGAAATACTTCAATTATGCTGCTGGTCTCACTATGACCAACAGACATTTTGATAAACTGTTTGCTGGTAAGCCACGCTCTCCGGAATCAGAAATCACTCAAAGAGAAATGAATCTGGCAGCTTCTATCCAGCAGGTAACTGAAGAAGTGGTATTGAAAACAGTTGAACAAATCGTCACTGAAACCGGTGAACGGAACCTGTGCTTAGCTGGGGGGGTAGCGCTTAACTGTGTTGCAAATGGTAAAATTTTAAGATCAGGTCTCATCGATAAACTCTGGATCCAACCTGCTGCCGGGGATGCTGGCGGAGCGCTTGGTGCTGCCATGGCTGTCTGGTATCATCATCTCGAAAATGAGTGTCAGGTTACATCACAAACAGATGCTATGCAGGGTGCCTATTGGGGACCCGAATTCTCCGATGATATGGTTCAGAAGACATTGGATGACCTGGGAGCAATATACTCCAGAGTTGATGATCCCTCATTAGCCGGAGCCACCATCATAAGCGAGGAAAAGGTTCTGGGTTGGTTTCAGGGGCGGATGGAGTTTGGCCCAAGAGCCCTTGGAAATCGTAGTATCGTAGGTGATGCACGATCAGTCGATATGCAAACGACCATGAACTTGAAGATAAAATACCGAGAATCATTTCGACCCTTTGCTCCATCCGTAATGGAAGAGGAAATATCCAATTGGTTTGAAATCGATAGACCCAGCCCCTATATGCTCCTCGTCGCTGATGTTCATAAGGACCACCTTTTAAAGTCTGATGATGATCACCTTGATGGACTGGACAAGTTAAAGCATCAACGCTCAACAGTTCCAGCGATAACCCATGTCGACAATTCTGCACGGATTCAGAGTATTAACAAAGATATCAACCCTAAATACCATAGCCTGATCTCTAACTTTAAAGACCTCACGGGTTGTCCGGTAATTGTGAACACATCATTCAATGTTCGCGGAGAACCTATTGTAGCAAGCCCTTCTGATGCCTATCGATGCTTTATGGCGACTGAAATGGATAGCCTCATCGTAGGCTCTTTTGTCATGCATAAGGC
>JAERTJ010000226.1 GCA_016844945.1 Fidelibacterota bacterium
AACAAAAAACGCTTCAACAAAGGAAGCGAATTAACTTGAATCTACAGCACACAGAGGTGCTAGGATAATGAACTGGACAACTCGAAAGTGTCTCTTAACTTTGAGCTAAATTAGTCCGAAATGTTCTGACGACTTACACCATCGCTGCAAATTTTCCGTACCTGGACAATGTTTCATTTATAGTCAGCCATAGCGGTAATGATAGTATCATAACTCCTCTCGATACTTTTGAGATGACTGATTCGCTACATAGCTATTCCGCATCAATTGATAATCTCCAACCAAACAATGCATATGATTATCGAATCCATGCCACAATGTGGGACAGGAGTTATTACGGTGACGTGGAAACATTTACCACTTCAGGACCTCAAGTTTTAAATCTTGATGTGAGGAATCTTACAAGCACTACAGTTACGCTATGGGCTGATATCATGCTGAATGGGAGTTACGACATAGTTAGTTACAGTTTTGAGTATGGTACAAGCGAAGCACTCGGTGAGATCGTCGGGGGCACATCTGTGGGTGACACAATCATAACAGCAAATGTTGATGATTTGAATATTGACCAGTCCTATTTCTATACGCTGCATATAACCTTTGATAACTATTCCCATACATCTGATACTGCTAGATTTGTCGCACCCAGATTGTTTAGCTATGAAAGTTTACATCACCCCCTCTACGCTGGTGATATAGTCGTGTATGATGACAATGGTGACGATTTTCTAGATCTCCTGTATACCGGCCAGGGTTTGTCACCTTCAGCCGGTCATGGTAGGTGGGGTTTGTTTTATTTAAATTCTTCTATTGGTCATAACAATGAAGATCAGACGCTGATTGGAACAGCGATCGGTGATTTAGTCCCTTTGGACTTAAATAGAGACAATTTAGTAGATCTGATAATGACTGGTGAGGACATCTTCAATAATCTCTGGACGAGGGTTGTTGGTGGTGGGGGTGGGATGTATGAATTTACTGATGTTAAGTACGGGTCTATTGCTCCATGTGATTTCGATAATGATGGTGACGAAGATGTTTTGCTTGCAGGTAGAAGCGATACTGGAAAAGTCACAGAGCTATACATAAACAACGGCACCTACAATTCCGTGACCCCAAGTGGATTGACCTTTGTTCAAGTGGAGAATGGATCTGCAGCATGGGGCGATTACGATAAAGATGGTTATCATGACTTGCTTCTTACCGGGACATCAGATTCAGATGATGTTGCAATAATCTATAAAAACAATTTTGGCAAATCATTTACGCGGACCAATATCTCATTGGAGACTTTGTGTGGGCGTAATTCGGGATGGGTAGATTTTAATTCTGATGGGCATCTGGATATCATATTGGGTTGCAATTATGTTTACCTTAATAATGGTGATAGTACATTCTCACAAATCTGGACCAATCCAGATACACCAACTTATTGTGATTGGGGTGACATCGATAACGATGGGGATTTAGATATCGTTTCTGCTGGCTTAAATAGCACTGTTTGGCATTTCGAATCCCCTAACAATTTCGTGTCTAATGAGAATAATGCTTTAAAGAATGGGGAGTATCTAAATATCGCCCTTGGTGATATGGATAATGACAGTGATCTAGATATTGTAAGTATTGGGCAAACCGAAGAAGAGCTTTTTTACGGTGAATATCTCAAAAATGGTACCCTGCTGATATCTAATCAACCATCAGTCCCCACAGAATTAACCACGACAATTCAGAATAATCGTGTTTTTCTTGACTGGGCTGCCTCAATTGATGACGAGACACAATCTACAGGGTTATCGTATAATGTTACAGTTGGATGGAGCAGTTATACTGATATAATTTCTCCTTTATCAAACCTCGAATCTGGATTTAGGAAGATATCAGAACCTGGAAATGCTGGCACTAATACTCTCAAAATTGTTCAAGATCTCTATCCAGGAACCTACTACTGGTCGGTTCAATCAGTCGACAATACCTATATTGGATCTCCATTTGCACCCATCGATAGTTTTCAAGTACCTGACGCTTATCTATATTTCATTCCGGAACAAAACATGAACGAGGATGACACACTGCACTTGGATTTTTCATATTTGAATTATTCTGCAGACGCTCATGGTCCCTGGATTGAATACGATGGTGAGATAGTAAATATTACCCTTACACAAGTTCCAGATAATGAAGTTGTACGATATG
Organism: Fidelibacterota bacterium; assembly: GCA_016844945.1. GTDB lineage: Bacteria > Fidelibacterota > UBA8477 > UBA8477 > JABMPR01 > JABMPR01. Next base: position 2,194 of record JAERTJ010000226.1, read on the forward strand.
ATCTTGCTGTTGATCCTGTTCAGAATTGGTTCGGGGAGACAGATCTTATGATTTACCTGCGCAACGTAGAGCAGCAGCAGAATGTTGATAGTTTAGCCCTTAATATATCAGTTTTTCCTGTGAATGACCCTCCAACACCTTTCCACTTAATACAACCTATAGATAGTCTAATTCTTCCCATTACATACGATATACTTCAAGATTCAATACACTTTAGCTGGGAAGCATCTATGGATGTTGAAAGTGATCCGGTTTTTTACAGTATTTTGTTTGAGCCGCCCTTTTCTGGCTTATCGCGAGAGGGGTTACTTAACGCTGGTGCGGCCCAATCGATTAGTGAGATTTTGGATTATGTTGATAGCACCGAACATGATTATATTGAGTTGAGGTGGCAAGTGGTTGCAATGGATGGAGCTGACAGCACCTTTGCAGAAAATGGTTTCAGAACAATTCTTATTGATTTAGCGCTGTTGAATCTTGGGGAGGTTGCTATCACACCAGAAGAATACAGCTTGGATCAAAACTATCCCAACCCCTTCAACCCCAGCACGACCATCAGGTATGGTCTACCCGAAAACTCTGATGTCTCACTGGTGATTTATGATGTTCGAGGTCAGGTAGTTCAGACTTTGAAATCTGGAAGCCAAAATGCTGGCTGGTACGATGTTGTATGGAACGGAACAACGTCTGAGGGTAAACAGATCAGCACAGGCATTTACTTCGCAAGGCTCATGGCGGGAGACTACAGTCAGGTGATCAAGATGCTTTATCTCAAGTAGCCCCTGATTCACTGAAACTCAAAGCCCTTGACTTAAAAACCAGGGGCTCTTTCTTTGTGACCTTCCCCCCAGACTTACGCCACTTCTGAAGTTAGTATTTTCTGCTCTTGTTCCCATAATTCAGTAAACTCCCAGGGTGATAGATTACCCAAAGAGCTATGAGGTCTCTCTGAATTATATTCAAGTCTCCATGTTTCAATAATCTCTCTGGCATGCATCAGATTAAAAAAGTAGTTCTCATTCAAGCACTCATCTCTCAGCTTTCCATTGAAGCTCTCAACAAAAGCATTCTGAGTTGGTTTACCAGGATCGATGAAAGCTAGGTTGGTTGGGTTATCATTCTCCCATTCCAACATGGCTCTACTTGTGAACTCTGTCCCGTTGTCCACCACAATGTATTTGGGCAAGCCCCTCGTCTCAGCTAGCTGGTTCAATACTCGAGCCACTCTGTGCCCGGACAATGATGTATCTACTTCTATCCTGAGACATTCTCTGTTGAAGTCATCCACGATATTCAACATCCTGAACTTCCTGCCACTGTCAAAACTGTCATGCACAAAATCCATACTCCATCTTTCATTGGGTCCCTCTGGGACTGGAATAGCCACCCGCTCAAGTATACCACGCTTCTTTTTGCGTTTCCTGGGCAATGTGAGGCCCTCCAGGGCATACAGGCGTTCAACACGCTTGTGGTTGATCTCACCGAACTCTCGTCGCAACAGGACTGTCAACCTGGGGCTGCCATAGCGACGCTTCTTAACGGCCAGCTCTCGCATCCTCGTCCTGATCTTCTCATTGAGTGGATCTGGAATAGGTGTGTATCGACACGTCGACCTCGGTATCCCTATCAAAGAACATGCTTGTCGCTCACTGATCTCTCTTGCCTTCAAGTCCTCCACCGCTGAGCGACGCTGGTGAGGACTTAGTATTTTTTTACAATGTCTTTAAGGGCATCGATGTGGAGCTCTTTCTCCGCAACCAGCTTCTTGAGCCTCTGGTTCTCGCTTTCCAACTCCTTCAAACGGCGCATCTCAGATACGCTCATTCCACCATATTTACTCTTCCAGCGATAGTAGGTCTGTTCAGTAACATTATGCTGCCTGCAGAGGTCTTTGACCTTCACACCTGCTTCTGCTTCCTTCAAAATACCAATGATCTGTTCTTCTGTGAATCGGCGCTTCATATGGATCTCCTTCCGTACAATTTAAACCGTTCACTAACTTTATCAGTGGCTCAGTTTTTAGGGGACAGGTCACAAAAACCAAGCGCCCCTAAATGGGGCGTAGTCCATAAGACGAAGACCTATGCAGATTTCCAAAAGAGTCCCTTTATTGAAGGGCTCTTTTTTTATATGCTCCTCATCAGTAGAATCTATGTCAGGTAGTTCTTACTAACTCGATATGAGATTGTTTATCAGCTTACGCACAGTAAGAATAATTGGAAAGCAATATGATATAATTATATTAGCAATATGAACGACATCAAGTTTACCTGGGATATGATTAAGGCGAAGAGCAACCAGCGTAAACATGGCGTATCATTCGAGGAGGCAACGACAGTATTCTATGATGACTTTGCTTTGGAATTTTATGATGAGAGTCATGCACAACTGGAAGAGGATAGATACTTGATGCTCGGCTTGAGCTCAAAGACCAGACTGCTATTGGTGTGTCATTGCTTAAAGGAAGATGAATCAACCATACGAATCATTTCCGCGAGGAAAGCAACCAAGAACGAGACATCGTTTTATAAAAGGTGAAAATATGAAAAACGAATATGATCTTGGCGCAATGAAAAGTCGCAAGAATCCCTACTCAAAGCATCTCAAAAAGCAGGTTACCATAAGACTTGGTGTGGATGTAATTGACTATTTTAAATCCCTGTCAGAAGAGACTGGTGTTCCATACCAGAACTTGATTAATTCATATCTCATGGATTGTGCACAGCATAAGAAAAAGCCCGTTATGACATGGTCGTGATTGAACTCGCATTTGGTCTAGAATTGCCTAATCAGATACTCACCCATACCTTCAAAACCCAGCAATAGCACCAGCCAGCTACTCAATTTCAAAACTTTTTCAATTCGGTCACTTTTTAGTCACTGACTCCCCGCTAGGCCATATATAGCTCAAAAGGCAATGTATTTCTAATCCGTAGATCACAGGTTCGAGCCCAGTACGGAGTACACCTTAAACCTTTGTAATTCAAATAGTAACGGGAGGCAAACCCTAGTGCACAGTCTAGACTAATGCATCCAAGTTAAGTACGGCAATTCCATCTTTCAGCTTTGAATCAAGCAGATGTATATACGCTTGTTCGGTGACATTCACTGCAGAATATCAAATGCCTTCTTGTCTACAGGCACAGGGCGTTCTTTGTTG
>JAERTJ010000227.1 GCA_016844945.1 Fidelibacterota bacterium
TATAACTCTGACCAAAGATCAAACCACTATCAGTATAATCCTCCACATCTGAGCCAACTGTTCCAATTTCTACAAAGCCGGAACCGGAATCTCGCTCTACCTTGAAGCCTTCCTCATAGCCCGTGTTGTCTGTCCAGCTCAAGCGGAGTGCCTGATCAGAAACAGCTTGAGTTGTTAGACCGGTGGGGGCAGCAAAACTGGTCGCAACTGATCTGGCTACGGATCCGGCAGATAAATTTGTCTCTACTTTGCTCATAACCACATAATTGTAAGTAGTATTCAGAATACAAGCTGTGTCAATAAAGGTCAGGACGTTTTTTGCTACGGTTGCTCTATTTGCATAAGAGCCTGAGCCGGTTTTGCGTTGGATTACAAACTCTTTGGTGTGTTCCTCATTGTCCTTCCAGCTAAGCTCTATTTGTGTGTCAGTTACCGGCTCGGCAGCGAGTAGAGTAGGTGGTTCCAATGTATAGTTGGGGTCTGCAGGGTTGGCGCGCTCCAACTCTTCGCAGGATATGAGGAGGAGGGCTAGGGTAATAATTGTGGTTAGCAAGGAGGATACGTTGCGCACAACATCTTTATGGGTGAGATTGGTTGGTTTCATTGGGTTCCTTGTAGCTCTGATTCGATCCTCAGCAGTTGTGCCTTCAGCTCCGCTTTAGATGGTAAATAGAGTTGATATTTTGAAGCATAAATGTTCGCATCTTGAGGTAGGGTTAGCTCAACCAAAGCATCATTCTTTTGATGACATAAAACAATGCCAATAGTTGGAGTCTCATTTTCAGTTTTAACATATCGATCAAAATGATTAACATACATTTGCATCTGTCCCAGATCCTGATGTCTGAGTTTATCTCGCTTTAAATCGAAGAGCACATAGCATTGCAACAAACGATTGTAAAAGACCAGGTCAACATAGAAATGATCATTATCAAAAGTAAACCGTTTTTGACGTGCTTCAAAAAGAAAACCCTTACCCAACTCCAGCAAGAAGGTTTCTAATTTGCTAATGATTGCACTTTCCAGTTCATTCTCTGAATAGGTTGGTCTCTCCTCCAGATCAAGAAACTCAAGTACAAGTGGGTTTTTAATCAGGTCTGCTGGTTTTTCAATGATTTCACCCTGTTCTGATAATTTGTGAATGCTCTCTTTATCTCGGCTCAATGCCAATCGTTCATAGAGAGAACTGGCAATCTGACGCTCCAGCTCGCGCATACTCCAACTGTTTTCAGCCGCTTCAATTTCATAGAATTGCCGCTCTCTTTTATTATCAATGCTCAATAAGGTTACATAATGAGACCAGCCCAATGGAAACTTTTTAAACAATTCTGAGGGTAAGGACTGAATAATTTTTTGATTCTCAGGGGATTGACCAGTGAAAAGGTCTAGTGATTTAACAGACACTGTCTGTTGAATCACGTAGTCATGTTTCAAAGATTTGAAAGGCGGTGACTGTTGAATCACCTGATAAGCTTGATAGAAACTACGAAACTTACGCAAGTTTGTCGGAGATACACCCTTAAGACCACTGGCTTTCAATTCTTTTGATAGTTTATTAATGAGGCCTTTACCATAGAGTTCAGCTCGTTCAACGCCAGCATTTTCATATTCTACAAGATACCAGCCAAACAGCCAATTCCGGACTACTAGAGCTACATCAATTGAATGACTCGCTCGTTTCTGGAGATCATTGTGGGTAGTTTGAAATAGATCAAGTAATTGTTGAAAATGATTAGACATTTGCATAAATAATTCTCAAAAACTCCACAATTGTTATAAGCTGTGTAACAATGCCATCAATTTCACATCATCCCCTGGCTTATAACCGTGGTGCAGATATCTGATTCTCCCATCTCCCCCTATGACAACCAGGGTAGGCAAAGACTCTGCGCCAAACTTCTGGGCGGTCTTGGCGTAACGGTCCATGAGGATGGGGTGGGTCATATTGAATTTTGCCTTGTGACGTTTGACCTTCTCAGTTTCTTCTCGTTGTTTGACCACATCACCAGCTTTATCTGCTGCCATAAGTCCACCTACGTTTACATAATATAGTCGCACGTCGCTGAGTTTCGGATTGGTCATCATTTTTTCCAGGGCTGGGATTTCCTGTCGGCAGGGGACACACCAGGTAGCATAAAAAGCCAGGATGATGGGACTGTCAGCCCTAATCTCTTTGCTCAAGAAGAAGTTTTCACCTTCCAGGCTGCGGAGGAATGCTGTAGGGGTTGGATCACCATACTTGAGTTCAATCTGTTCTTGAGAGTACGTGAATTGGGTAAGAAGTACTAATCCTATGATATACTGTGTAAGCATTTTGAATTGCTTCATGAATCCCCTATTCTTTAATCAACTTTAACATGGTTTCATCATCTGATATAGAGAGATCCATGGGAATAAGTGTACCTGAATGTGCCCTCAATTTACGATTCTCAAACAGCAATTCGAGGTGTCCAATGTATTGTCCATTTTTTCCACATTGTGTGATGATTGTATTTTCGATAACCATGGGTCTTGTAAATCTATGCTGGGAGTGTCCACCAATGATGATATCAATAAAGTCAATTTCCTTAGCCAGTTCCCGATCCTGGTCAAAACCCAGATTAGATAGTAGTATCACAATATCGACTCTCGAATGACTCATTGCTCGCTTATGGATATCAATCACAGCTTTTTCGGGATCAATGGCGCGGAGGTTAATATCACCATAAATACGCTTGAAGAATGCAAAGCTCTCAGGATCGATAACCCCCATAACCAGAATGTTCAAACCTGAAATATGAAGTATGCGGTTTCGGGGAATATCAATTGGAATAGTACCAGTAGATTGCAGATTGCTGGCGATCCAAGGTATCGAGAGTTTACTCATATTAGAGCTTAAAAAATCAAATCCATTTGAAAATTCCTGGTCGCCAACATTTACAGCTGAATAGTTCAAAGCATCCATTGCGTTGAGCATCGTTCTATCATGCTTCTCATCCCCGTCAAAAGACAAGAGATCACCGGAGTCAAGTAGAAGTGTATTCCGGTGTTTCTTCATCCAGTCAGAGACATAGGTAGCTCGTTTTTCCATTCCACCTAGGGGTGCTGACGGGCATTGGCAGTTTACCAGGACGCCATTAGTATTTTGAGAATACAGGATATGGAGTTTCTCAGTTTGAGCATATCCCGCTGCACCAAGGATAAAAATAATTTTAACCAACAGTTTCACCATTGCAGAATTTGCACCTCCCACTCCAAATTATTTCATTAATATAATTCTAGCTAACAATGTGATTACAAAACAATATTATGGGAAGCAATATAAAGTGGTTATTACCTTCTCGAAAAGAAAAGTCATTCACTACCTTTCTGCACCAGGACACCTTTTCCCTTAAATAATAGGACCTTATGTAAATATGATCAGCCCCTTCGAAAGAGATTCGAACCGTTCTATTTTCAAAAATAGAAAAATCTTCTATTTACTACTATGACTCTTGCAAGACTTTGTCATACAGAGACTTCCAGTTACAAGCAGAAATATTCTCAGAAGCAGAGAAAAAGAGAATTTTGGGCTATTTTTCGGGGTGTTCGGGGAAAATGTATGTGATATTTACAGTGAAACAAACTGTCTATCCAGCGACATATATCAGAGATACATGCCTGTATCTCTTTATTATTGCGATAGTTAAGGGGCTACGCTTTTAAAAAGAATAGCCCACAGGAACCGAAGTTCCCAAGGGCTTGGGGGGTGAAGACAAACATTACCGAAATCAACTAACTATCGTTCTCCACGGTTCGTTTGGACACAATACTTCGGTATCCTGAGGTAGAACTTCAATCTTCGGCAATTGATTGAAGTATTGGTATTGCCACAAAAAAACGGACACATGGAGAAGTCATGCTGCCTGATTTTCGTTTAGTTGTTGAAATTGAACCGGGGAAAGATATCCTAAAAAGGAATGCTTTCTCAACCGATTGTAAAATGTTTCGATATAATCGAAGATACTGGCTCTCGCCTGAGCTCTGGACCAATATCTCTCATGATAAACCAGCTCAGCTTTCAAAGTCTTGAAAAAACTCTCAGCCACAGCATTGTCATAGCAGTTTCCCTTTCCACTCATACTCTGAACAAATTTGTATTTGTCCAACAGCTTCCGGAAATCCTCACTGGCATATTGAACACCACGATCAGAATGGAAGATGATTCCCTTCTCTGGTGAATAATGCTTCACGTACTGTTTCAAGGCCACCATAGTGGTGTCTTCAGCTGTCATCCGACTGCTCATGGACCAACCCACAACTTTCCGGTGAAACAAATCAAGGATCGTGGTCAAGTACAACCAACCCTCACCTGTACGGATGTAGGTAATGTCCGATACCAGGACTTTTCCTGAGGCACTTACCTCAAAGTTCTGCTTCAACAGATTCGGAGATATGGGCAACTTATGATCTGAGTTCGTGGTTACCTTGAATTTGCGTTTGATCTTTGATTTAATCCCATGCTCGGCCATCAAGCGGGCAACCCTGTTTCTGCTGGCTTTCAAGCCTTTGTCCGGCAATGCTTCAGTGATCTTTGGGCTACCGTAGACTTCTCTACTCTCCTTGTAGATCTCACGGATGGCCTTCAGGAGAACCCGATTTGCCTTTGACCTTTTACTCTCCGGCCGATCAACCCAGCTATAATATCCGCTCCGACTCACATCCAATACGCTACACATTTTCCCGATCCTAAACTGGGAGCGAAACTTATGTATGAAGGCATACTTCATTTGGGACCCTTTGAGAAAATGCTCACTGCTTTTTTTAAGATGTCGCGCTCCTCTTTTACATCGCGAAGTTCGCGCTCAAGTAATCGGATACGTTCATCCTCAGGATTATGAAGGTGACCCGTGCCTGGGAAGGCTTGTTCCTTGTTGGTCAGGTATTCTCGCTTCCAACGATATAGCAAACTTACTCCAACTCCAAGATCTCCTGCGATCTCTGTAGCTGGCTTATGCCCTCGTAACACCAAACCAACTGCTTCATTCTTAAACTCGCGAGTATATTGCCTACGATTTTCTTGCTCTTTCATTTTTACACCTCCGCCAACAACATAGTACTTCTTGGGGTGTACGTCAAATTATAGCAACTCCAGGTCAAAGTAAGGGTTGGAGGAAGAAATGTCTAAAAAGTTACAAGTAATCTTAGGTCTATGTATACTGTTGATTCATGTAGTAATTGCTCAAGAGGCTCCTTTGGCAGAACCAGTATACGGTGGGTACATCGAGGAATTGAAGGCAGCCCCTCTGGATGCAAATACGACCAGAGTGTATGCGGCTACCTCAAGTGCAAACTCCATGTTCTACACTGATATTGACCACTCAGGTGCAAGTCCGGTATTTGGTACATGGACCACTATCCCTGATATGGACTGGGATGATAATTTTGGTGAGTTGCGCTATTTCGCCAGTGATGCTCACAGTGGGTTTGTTTTCGCAGGTTTAAGTGAAGGAGGGGTCATTGCTGCCTCCCCAACAGCAAGTTCTATATACACGGTTGATGCTGTGATGATTGAAGCGATTCAAGCCCGTGATGGCTATCTGTTTTACCAAGTTATGGAAGGCTCAGGACAAAATATTTATTTCACTGATATTGA
>JAERTJ010000228.1 GCA_016844945.1 Fidelibacterota bacterium
GGCTCGCGGTGCTCATTCCGGCAGATCATTCGCACATCGCTCCGCCCGTTCGAGTCCGTCGCACATGTCATTAGGCATGTGCTCTACGCTCAAAACAAAGTAAAAACGATGGCACGTGGCCATCGCCTTTACTTGGCTCCGCATCGTGGACGGAATCGGAACCGCCATTCGGGAGCATGGGGAGTACATTCACATCCCTCAACTTACAAAACTTGACTGTGAATTGAACGCTTAGCAGTTATCAACCAACCAATCCTTCAAGAACTCGGTAGCTCGTACATCATCCTCATTGTAGTTCACAATATCGTTCAGGATATTTCTATCTTTCTTCTCCAGCCACTCCTCATACCAGAAAATGGATTGCGCACCACCAGCTTTAGCGTGTCGCCATTTGAAGTTGAGGAACTTTGATTTTGCAATGTCTTTGATTGAATAGAAGTACAACGGGAAAATTATCGAATCTCTGACAACGATTTCCAAATCCACAAAGTTCGACATAAACCGCCACAGAGAATTAGAGTCACCATACAATTTAGCTAATTTTTCGCATTGAACTCGCTCATATTTGTTGTAGTGCCAGACGGCATATCCTTCTTGAGGCAAGGTATCCAACCACTTTAGGAAGTCGTGCCACATCTCTCTTTCGTCTTCTGGCTGTTCTGCAAGAAAGTACACAAAGTACTTACCATCATCCTGCTTTCTAACATGACCGATGTTGGCGTACTTTCCGTCAGGGTCACCAGCGACCCAAAAACCCCAGAGATACTGCACATCCAACAAAGGGTCACCCTCGATGTCGAAATAGATATTTAGAGGTGCTTCAGGCAACTCAGGACTCCCAACCCATTTCAATTCACCACTCAACAAAGATTGAGCTTGCAATTTCACACGTTGAAGCGTTTGAGGGCTTGCGTATGGAATCTTTGGCAAGGTGTCGATGTTCATTTCGGCCGCCTCTTCAACCGTGTTCACACCGTTCTCACGTAACCGTTCATGCGCACGAGAATCCAAACGGTATAAAAGGGCGATGTCATTTACATCTTCGGCTTCTTTGACGCATTGTGAATACCACGGACTTGATTTACATGAAGATGATAGCTTGAGAGGTGGCTTATCTCCTTTTAGCACACGCAAAACTGTATCGACACGGTCGAATGTCTTGATACGGTGCTTTTCCTCGATACTGAACTGAACACGCTCATGATTTCGGTTTATGATGCTTACCTCGTCAGGAAATACCCCCTGTAACTCCTCAAGGATTTTTGCATATAGCGTCAGCTGCATCCATTGTTCTTTCTTGATGTCAGATGAGCTTTTTATGTCGCACGGAACGTAATAGAAGTCACCAAACTGTGAAGTCTTGCCGATTCGTCGCTCCAATAAGTCGGGTCTCCCACGATAGATAACGCCATCCGCCTCATACTGGATTTCTCCCTGATAGATGAGTTCAGCGCCCTCCTTCATCAGTTCAATTGTGTGAGTAAAAGCGGATTCAGGGCGCTTTTCCTCCACCTCAACAAACTTCAAATCCTTTACGTATTCTTCCTCATGTAAAACACCTTGCTCCAGCAGCTTTTCCATCAGAGCAGGTGTTTCTCCTTTCAATGTAGGGTCACTAAACTTTTCATGCCACAACCAATGCGGGCATGTTGCGTATTGAAAGAAAAGTGATGGAGTGAATACCAACTTTGACATACACACCGTCAGTTTTTCTTTATTGTTCCAATAGCGTCGGCAACTTCCTTCTTCCACTCTCTCAGGCTCGTGCTAAATACGATGCGATACTCAAAATCCTGATTGAGTTCTCTAAACGACTCAAAACCAAGTTCTTTGGCGAACACCGTACTGTACACGTCTTTTTTCTTGCCTTTGTACTCCTTTTTGTTTCGTTCGTAATTATGCTGTTCCTGTCCTGTTTTTACCTCAATCACCAAGTATCGCCCTTTACTCGTTTCAACAAGAAAGTCTGGGAAATACTTTGAGAGCCTATTGTCGTTCTCAGGGTCACAATACTCAAAGTAGAAGTCGTTATGAACCGCTGTCGTTACACCACCAGTAAAGTACACATCTACAATATCCTCATCGGCATCAAGGGTACTTCTCAAATGCAAGAAGATGTCTTTTTCGTCTCCGCTATCAAAGTTATATGGATTGATATGGAAGCCTAAGCGGCCTTCTCCCTCGTTTTCCTCAACGGTTTCTCGGAATACAATAAGACTCTTTCTATCCTCCAAAATGTTGATTTTGAATGGATAGTTTTTTGTCAGCTCAATTTCTTCTTCAATAACATCCTCTTTGTGTTCATAGTCGTAAAGATTTTCCAGCACTACATCCACGAGGTAGTAAACAACCTCCTTGTTTTCTTTGACGACCTTTGTGAGCTTCGCAGGAGAAATCTTATTTGTTTCAAGTAGCCGTTTCAGTTCCAAGCATCCGACATGCGTATAACGATTCACAAACTCTAAAATCTCATAAAAAGTCATGTCCGTCTTTTGCTTGAGAACTCGTCCCATTTCGACATCAGCTTTGTAGTGAGCTTCTCCTGATTTACTGTCTGCATCAATCTTTCCTTTGGAAACAAAGGAGGTGTACTTGTCTGACTCAGCATCTTTGAGATTGATTTTCATGTTCTCCCAGTCTTTACGGCGAACAGAAAGCAGCTCACGGACTTTGCGTTTTACGGTCAGCTTCTTGCGCTTTTCTACACGCAGCTCAAACTCCGCTGATTTAGCTTTATGACCAGACAGCTCATCAATAGATGTAGCGAAGTTGTTCCGCAATTCCTTGTCGAGCACCTTGTGGTTTTCATTTGAGAGGTAAATACTCGCAATGGTTGAATTGTCTCCAATCGAGCGTAAGCAACGAGTTGAGGACTGCAACACAAAGATGGTGCTTTTCGGCTTCCTAAACAGCGCACAGGCGGTTAGAGAGCGGCAATTCCAGCCCTCCGTTCCTTTTCCGACAAGCAATACAAATTGCTTTTCGCTCTGTGGCGTATCAAGCAATTGAAAGTCCTCTTTGTTTTCTTCTGCCTCTGTATGGTATTCAAGGATTTTGTCTGTCGAAACACCAAGATTTCGCAACCCTTTTTCAATGAGTGGCTTCAAATTGTCTCGTAAGTCATCAATAGACGCAGAGTAGAGTGCAATCTTTGGCAGCTTACCCTCAAGGCGCTTTTCTCCATATTGCCCCCAGAACGATTGCAGTACATCAAAAACAAATGCTTCATCCTTCACGTTGTCATACTTATAGAACTCGACACGTTTCAAGATACCTCGCTCGACACCTTGCTTGAGTCCGAAATGATAAACCGTATCTGCCATCATGACGTTGTTCACATACGGTGTACCAGTCAGGTTCACAACTCCCACAAGCGGCTCATTACCGTGCAAGTGTTCAATTGTTTGTCGAACTTTTTTGAGTTCTTTGTCCATGTTCTTTCCGTATGAGTGATGTGCCTCATCAACGAAAATAGACAGGTTAGAAAGCCCTTGAATAGCTCTTAGACGCTTGTTTACAATCTCCTCACGCTCTTTGAACTTCTCATCCGCAAAAAGACTGTTTGCATCGTACTTGCTACGACGCCGAGTCTTGAGAATGATTTTTTGCGAGTTAGAAACAATGACGTTGTAGTTACTTCCCTCGATGAGAGAAAGTGGTGTCTTCGGGTCTTCAAGATAGTGATACTTCACGTTGAGCATGATGATTTCATATTCCTTCGGAAGCACCTTTGTAAAATCAAAGGTTTTGATTTCTTTCAAGCTCTCAATGATGGTTGTGTCAGGAGCGAAAACGAGGGCGTTCTTTGCAAAGCGCTCATCATCAGGGTGGTGGAATGACAAAACAAAATCGTACATCATCATCACCGCCATCAATACAGTTTTTCCTGAACCCATCGTAAGTGCAAAAACTTGGTTGATGTAGTCAGATTCACCAAAGGCGGTATCCAAAATCTCATCAAGCGAGCGTTTTTCTTTCAGAAACTTGAACGCATCCGCATCAGAATAACCAAGCGCTGTTAGAGCCTCGATTTGGTCAGGAAAATACGCCTTGAATAACTCGCCAGTAGGCTTATTGCCAGCGATTTCTTTCAAGTAAACATACGTTTCAAGCGCCTCAATCTGTGGCTTGTGCAGAAACGCTGTACGTTCAATGTGGGAGAGAATGTTGATTGTTTCGTTTTCAATGCCATTACGGCCAGCCTCACGCCACTCAACAACACGTTTTTGAATCTCTTTGAGTAATGCTGTCTCCATATCTAAACAGTCACCTCAAATGTTTCAAAGTATTCCTCTCCAAGAACGTCCACGATTTTGATAGCGATGGTGTTCTTGCCTTTCTTGTCGTACTCAAGTTCGTAGGAACCTTCAATCAGTTCCTTCCTTGACGGAACGTCGATAATCTCCGCATTGAACAGCTTGCCGTCGTAATCAATGTCGATAGCTACGCTGTCGATGATTTGTTTGAAATCTTCCACCTTTGCCCGTGATTCTTTCTTGAGCGTTTTTTCATTTTCAAGGTCGAGCTTACGCATCAGAATTGGCGAAATAAAGTCCTTGATTGTGAGAGTAGCTTTCTTTGCCCCAGCTTCAACCTCAATATCAGCTTCTGGCTTCTGCTTGAAAATCAATGTCTGTTTGTCGAGGAGAATGTCTCGCATTTGAATATCGACTCCGTGCCTATCTTGTTTTTTGAGATAGTCGATAGTGTCGAGTTCCATACCAGAGCAGAACACCATCACACCTTGCTCGTAAATTGATTCGCTTTGCCGTGATTTAGATTTGACCGTGAAGTCATCAATACTGTCCTTGATGCCTTTGAGAACATCGTCAATATCCTTCTTTGTACAAACACGGTTGATTGGCATGACTTTCACAAAGTGATTATCAAGCACACCGTCAAAATGACTTGAGCGAATCCGCTCCACGCCGTACATCTCCATGATGATGTCTTTTGCTTCAACCTCATTCTTGAATACGTCGTATTCGTTGACGTTGTAGATTTTGAATCCTGAAAGTGCGTGTTTCTCCGCCTCTTCAATTTCATCCTTCTCAATTAGCCACGCATTTTTGTCTGTTGAGCCAGATTTTTGTGCATCAACAATTTGATTCAGCCGCTTGGTCGTTGTCTGAATCGCTCCAATGTTGATGTCACATCCAATCCATCTACGACCAAGTTTTTCTGCTGCTGCCAAAGTCGTACCCGAACCCGAAAAGCAATCCAAGACTAAGCCGCCCAACTCTGAGGAAGTAAGTATGATTCTCTTTAGCAATTCTTCTGGTTTTTGTGTTGGGTAGTTCGTTAGCTCTTTTGCTTGACCAGCGATGACATTGATATTAGCCCAAGTATCCTGTAAAGGCTTACCCTTAGCCTCATCAAGATACACTTTTCTTTTTGGAAAATTGGTCTTTGTGTAGTACAAAAGCCCTTCATCATCAAGCTCTTGCATTGTTTTCTTTGAATACCTCCATGCCCGTTTATGGCCACGCCATTCGTAAATCGAACCTCGACCTCCAGGTCCAAGAGTGTTTTCGACCTTGTACCTTCGACCATCGCCATCGTCCATCGAAAACATCTTCAAGTATTTCTCTGAATACTCCTCATATTGTGTATTGAAAATAAACTTCTCAGATTTACTGTAAAACAGAATTGTATCGTGGTTTCGTCCATAGCGGTTGGAGTCATTATGAGCATAGACTCGTTGCCACGCAATTTCATTTTGAAAGTTATTCTCACCAAAAACCTCATCCATGATGAGTCGCAAGTGTGAGTTTTTGTGCCAGTCGCAATGAAGGTAGATTGCACCAGTATCTTTCAGTAACTCTCGCAATAACGTCAACCTTTCGTACATAAATTGAAGATACTGGTCTTTATCCCATATATCTGTGTATTGCTTGTCCTCAATGAGACTCTGCTGCTCTCCAGCCATCTTCTGACCACGTACTTTTACAGTTCTGACATAATCTGCCTTGCTGTCAAACGGCGGGTCGATGTAAATGAGGTCAATTTTCCCTCTATATTCTTTCAACAGATGGGAGAGGACTTGTAGGTTGTCTCCCCAAAACAATTTGTTGAAATCTTTGGCATCTTTGTCGCCATACACCTCTTTTTCTTGCGCAGGAAAGTATTCAATACGTTCAAGTGGCTTTTTTCCATCCCATCGAAGCATGGCTCTTCCTTGAACCTTCTCGATAGATTGTTCTTTTTTGTTGCTCATAGTCATTGTAATTTTCATTGGTTGATGCGTCTCAAGAGTCCTTTTGCTCAAGCAGCTTGAGAACCTCTTGCTTCTTATAACGACGGTCTCCCCGTACGCCGATTCGAATAGCAGGGAGAACTCCTTTGGCGTCCCATTGTCGGAGTGTGTTCGGATGGACGTTCAGAAGTTCGGACACCTGACGCATCGTTAGAATGTCAGGAAGTGATTTTGTGTCCATAAAGGCATTGATTTCTAAGTTACCATTTGCTAACATATTCTACATCATCGCAACGGAGGAACCAAATGATAATTACACACAGCTATGTTCCAACTATCAGAGTGCGCACGCCGCTGCTCACCAAAATTACTAAACGAATTGCTCACAAAGCACGGTCTCTCTGAGCTTTCCAAAAAAATCGAAAAGAAAAAACACGGCAAACCATTTGTTGACATCGTCCTGTCCGCTGACCTCCCAACGCAAGAAGAAATTGAGGTTGAATTACGGAATGTTCAGGAGATGACAGGCGGAGCTGCTGAACGGCTACTGACAGAGCGAGCTTTTTCGGATACTTCACTTGACCTGCCCAAAGATTTCGATGAGTGGAAAAATTACGACAAAGCACTCTGGCTACGTATGCACGCACCATCTTTATTCAAGAGTGCGGTAACAGATAGCGTGATTGAAGACGCAAAGTCTTGGATTACCTACCGAGTACCACTCATTGACAAATCAGTCGTTGCAACAAAAACAAAAGAAGTAAGCGAACTCGTGTGTCACCATTATAAGCCACGAGGGCGAGCAAGGTTTTGTTACTCTGACCCAATAGAAAAAGGGCATTTCGTTGGAATCGCTGCATATCCGTTGAATTACGCCAGAAGTGAAGACGGATATAATAAGGCTGGTGAGCTGGAACCTAAACACATCTCAACAGCCTTTGAGATTTATTTCCTTTACATTCCAATTGAAGATGAGGAGATGGCCTACCTGAGTATCAAAGTGAAGGAAGGTGGTGGCGGACAAAAGGACGCTGAGGTTCTTGCCAAAACTTTTGCTGAGCAAGTGCTTGGAAAGTCTGATTTGAATGAGTCTGACCGAGTAAAGTATCGACTCCATAAATTACAGGACTTGAATGTTTCGTTTAATGATTTCGATGATGAAGACATGATTGAAAGTGTAAAAGTTGCCAGCGTAGTGCTTTACCATCCGTCCTTTCCAGCAACAATGATTCTTCGTAGTTCAGCGAAAAGTGGGACGGTCAACATGTCAGATATTTCGGAGTGTTTGAAACTACTGAGCATCAATAGCCTGAACGGATTCAGTATTGTGAATGCCGAGTTAAAGTTCAAGTTCAAGAAAAATGAGGAAACGGACTGGAAGTCAAAAGGAATTGTTCCAGTAAAAATCAGTACAAATCGTCGCTCTTCTTGCAATCTCGGTATCAATAAACAACATATGACGGTGCGCAAGTATCTACGTAAATGGGGTATCGAGGGTAAGTAGTATGAAGCGCTTCTTTGATTCAATTGCGCTGGCTCAGGGTAGCTTCTCCTGTTCACAGGACTACCTTGATGAACTCCTTGATAAACAGGAACAAGAAGCGCTTGAAAAATCGGGTATTCTGACCCTCACCAAGACAGGAGGAACAATCACGTGTCCAGCCTGTGGTCAACACACAGTATCACCCGAACTACGAACTACGTCTGACGGTCAAAGCCAATATGTCGCTGTATGCGAGAAACGTGATATTGGAACTTTCGATTTTATTGAACAACTTCAATCGGTCCGAGTAGATTTTACAAAGCTGGCCGAATCTATTGCGACGGGGTTGAATATACACCAAAATGTCACGGAGCATATTGCTGGTCAGCTTTACGGCCTCGGCAATCTGAACTCCGCAAAAGGGATTGTGAAAGTTTTCCTGCTCCTCAACGGACATTTCAATGAAAATAGGACGCTGTTCGAGGAAGCATCAAAATCTTCTCCGCTCATCATTCTCAGTCCGTTTACACCGCCCATTTCATTTATTGAATCGGTTGCGATAATTCCACTACTGGATGTAATTTCTGTTGTGAAGAAAAGCCTAAAAGTAGACGATACTCTCTTGAGCCAAGCATCACATCGTCTATTTGGCCGCAATTACTATGAAGGTGGGACACTTTATGTGCGAGGAAATCCTATCGTAAGCAGCATAAAAGAAGGTAGTAAGTTGGACATTGTGTTGAGCTTTCTGTCCTCCGCCAACAACATTGATAAGTCTCACGGACATGATGCGATTGCACAGCATTACGACAAAAAGAGAAGTGGTTCACAACCGACAACTGGAGTATCTCAATGGTGCTACAACACTCTCTCAGAACTACGCAACCTTTGCAGCGATGATGATAGGCCTCTTGTGGATATTGTAATCCAAAAAGGAGAGAAGAAAGGTCAAGTAAATAGCCTCATTTTCAGAAGTTCATCATAGAAACACCATAGGAAAATCCCAGATTGCTGGGAGGGTAAACCTCCCCTAAAACAGCCATTATGAAGATGGTTGTTTTTTGATGCGTGGCCACGCCAAGAACGCCAAATTACTCATATCGAAAACTTATGAACTCAGAACTCGAATACCTCTCACCAGAGGCATACTTCTTGACGTTCGACTTGGGATTGGCAAGCGCTCTCGTGACCCTTGAATACGACCTTGCAGCAATTGATAAGTCGAACCGCTCCAAAGCTCAATTCGTCTTTCGCCGACGTGCGGACATTGACCGTGACATAAAGCGATATTGGGATGGTGACCTGATGCTCAGCGCTCGTCATCTGTTCGACTCGCAAAAGATGCTCAAGAACAGGCTGTATAGCAACTAAGTATGGAAATCAGCCCCGAACAATTGGAATCGTTTCGGGCGCTCTATCTCAAAAAGTTCGGCATCGAACTCACGCAGCAAGAAACGCTCGAAAAGGCGCTTGCGCTCCTCACGCTTATGAAAGCGGTTTATCAGCCCATGACGGCAGAAGACCAAAAAGCGGTGGCGCAACGGCGCTCTCAACTAACACAACCTAACTGATATGGAAACAATTACAATTATCCAATACCTCGACCGCAAAGGTATCGAATACCGAAAAAGCGGAAGCGAGATTGTCACCAAATGCTTGTTTGGTGATTGCGACAACGACAGTCGGCAGAACGAGAGTCACTTGTACTTCAATACAGAAACCTCTCAATACGATTGTAAAAAATGTAGCGCTCAGGGAAACATCGTCACACTCTGCAAACATCTCGGTGATGACATTTCAGAGATTCAAGTAGAGCAACGGCATAATGCAGCTAAACCGAAACGTAAGACCAAAAAGAAATTGTCGCTTACGTCAGAACTCGTTGAATCCATGCACGCAGCATTACCACAACGATTGCGTTTGTACATGAACCAGCGTGGTATCCCTGACCACATCATTGATAGCCAAAAAATCGGCTGGGGTGAGTTCTACGGCAGGTTTTGGCTCGTAATACCTGTAACGGATTCGGACGGCTCGTACGCTCTCCTAAAGCTCCGTAAAGACCCAGAGGATACGGAAAACAAGGTAAAGATGATGGTTTACCCGAAAGGCGCACAGCATCAGATTTACGGATGGGAGATGCTCAAAGAATACGCCAGCCACCTCGTTATTTGCGAGGGTGAGTTCGACCGTCTCGTACTGCTTGCAAATGGCATTCCAGCGGTTACAAGCACAGGTGGAGCAGGAACATTCAAAGAAGAATGGCCTCGCCACTTCTTGAGAGCCGAAAACGTCTATGTCTGCTATGACCGTGACGAAGCGGGAGAAAGTGGAGCCGAGAAAGTTCTATCTCGATTGCACGAAGTCGAACATGAACACATTCACCAAATTGTACTCCCAGAAATGGATGGTGGTGGAAAAGACATTACGGATTACTTCCTCGACACATCGAGTGATGTAGATACGTTCATGGCACTTGCCAAGAAACTCGCATCGACCGAAGTGAGCGACCGTGTTGTTGCTATACAGCGTCCGTATAAGCCGACCAGCTATACGGAATGGAAAGAAATCATTGAAAGTCACTTCCCAGAATTGGCATTCCCAGCGGAAATCTGTCTCTCAATCATCTCGCAGGTTCTTGTTCACGAAATCACAAACCCGTTCGCTCTTGTTCTCGTTGGTGTTCCGTCTGGTGGAAAAACCATTTGCATCAACTTCTTTGATGCGATTGAGGAGCTGACATATGCCACGGACAAGTTCACACCAGCATCATTCGTCTCCAATGCGTCGAATGTGAAGCGTGAGAAGCTGGCCGAAATCGACCTGCTTCCACGCATCCGACACAAAGCCTTTCTTGTACGTGATTTGGCGACATTGTTCTCAAAGCGTGATGACGACTTGAACGAATGTCTCGGTATCCTGACCCGTGTACTTGATGGAGAGGGGCTTTCAACGGACACGGGTATTCACGGGAGGCGAAATCTAAGTGGAGCCTACTTGTTCATGATGATTGCTGCATCCACTCCGATTCCGACTCGTATTTGGAAAATGATGGGATCGCTCGGTTCACGATTGTTCTTCTACTCCATGCAGTCAAAAGAAAAGAACGTTGATGAGCTTGTTGCACAGCTAAAAAGCACCGCATTCAAACAGAAGGAAAAAACATGTCGTATCGCAACTCGAAATCTGCTCTACACCCTTTGGGATGAGCATAAAGACGGCATTGCATGGAATCGTGACACAGACCCAGATGAAATCGTTGCCGTCATTGCACGTTGCGCAAAGCTACTTGCCAAGCTACGAGGTGTTATCAGCGTTTGGAAGGAGAAGAAGCGTGATGACGGAGAAATTGAGTTCGACTACACGCCACCGATTATCGAGAACCCAGACAGGATTTCGATGTTGTTCTACAACCTCTGCCGTGGCCATGCGGTAGCGACAGGGCGACAACAAATCGGCGTAGAAGACCTTAGGCTCATCGTTGAATTGGCCATTGATAGCGCACCAACAACACGTGCGAATCTGTTCCGAGAATTGATTGACCACGGCGGGAGCATGACGACCAGTCAAATCGAGCTGTGCTTAGACTGCTCAAAACCAACGGCACTCAAAGAAATGCGAACGTTGGAGGCTTTGGGAGTCTGTGAAATCAAGGAAGTGAAGTCAGGTCAGGTTGGACAACCAGAAAATCGAATCAGCCTCAAATCAGACTTTGAATGGTTCTGCTCCGATGAGTGTCGAAACATTCGGGGAGTGGCACATCTCCCCATTCAAGACACGCTGTCAGATTTGGTTGATTGATTATCAATAAAGCAAACATGACCCTATGCCAAAGAAAACGAAAAAAACCAAAAAACAAGAATCAACGGCGGTTACAAAGCCACTATCACCCGATGAACTAAAGAAAGTACTCATTGATTCGGCTGGTACAAGCTGTGACCCTAAAATGATTCTCAAAAAGCTCGGAACGACCATTGCTGCATGGCGGGACAGCGAATCAGAAGACGAAGAAATCACCGATGAGGTGAATGAGATTTTTCGCAAAGCAATGCCCATTGTGGCACTTGATACGCATTATCTCGCTGCTGAATCGGTAAGCGACCGATACCGTTCGTTCATGATTCAGTTCGCAAACGACATTACCCAAGAATACGGCTGCAAAACACCGAGCGAGAAAGCGTTAGCGCAAACAATTGCCATGTCATACGGACGTATTCTTGAACTTTCCTCAGCGTTCAATAACTCCCAACATATAGAGTTCTTGAGCAGCGAAAAGAATGGATACTACGGAATGATTGCAAAGGAACTCGACCGTGCGCACCGTCACTTCACGTCCAGCATGCTGGTACTCAAGCAGTTGAAGTCACCAAATCTCGAAGTGAACATCAAGGCCAAAACAGCATTCGTGGCGCAGAATCAGCAAGTGAACGCTACGCCAAACGAGCAATCGCAGGAACATAAACAAACAGTCTATGAAAATGTTGAACCCAAATGATTTAGGAACACCGCTGACTGTCGAAACATGTCCAAGAGTGAAGATAGACGACCTGCTCAAGCAATGCAGACAATCATTCAAGGAGTCCATGTTGACATCTCAACTCAAGGTAATGGGTATTGATGTAGAGCTAATCACCACGGAAACAAAGTTCAATGGTGTGAGGTTCTGGTTCCAATGCCCGCAATGTGAACGACGGGTCGGCGTAATGTTCAAACACCCAATCACAGAGGCTATCGGCTGCCGTCTCTGCCTGAATCTCAAGTACCGCAAACAACGGTACAAAGGCATGCCTGAACTTGGAAACTAACAAACTAAATTATCTCTATGAAAAACGAATTACACGAAATCACACGACGCATTCTAAGCCGTAAATACTACTTCGGAGCTTGCCCATGTCTCCGTGAAGACATCAAGTTCTTCAATGTCGGAAGCGCTCATTGGCTCTATTGCGATGAGTGCAAAGTGCGGTGGTGCGTTGGCGAAAACTCGTTCAGTAAGTGGAAAGATGAGGACGAGGAAATATGGAAAAACAACATGCAAAAATATGGAGAGTACCGCATCATTGACGGTAACGAGTTCCTGCAAGAATTAGACAACATCTTCGGCGAACCTAACATTGCCTAACAGTCTCAAAACAGGCATAATAAGGGTGCTAATCCAACATACAAAGACTTCTCCAAGCGGATAGATGTTTTATCGTCCAAACTGGGCGGCTCTGCCGACAAAACTGCCTCTTGGGGTAAGTGTGTTGGATTAGCCAGAGCCGTCCTTTTGGTATGCAATCAAACAACAAAAACTGACACTATGAACACAATCAAGTACTTCTTGTACGCACGCAAATCCTCAGAAAGCGAGGACAGACAGGTGCAATCAATTGAAGACCAAATAAATCGCCTCAATGCTTTGGGGGAGCAACTCAAGGTTGAAATCGTCGATAAATACGAGGAGGCAAAATCGGCGAAGCAGCCGAACAATAGGCCGAAGTTTACAGAAATGCTGGAGCGCATTGAACAAGGTGAGGCAAGCGGTATTATGTGCTGGCAAATCAACCGCTTATCACGCAACCCCGTAGACAGCGGAACATTGCAATGGATGCTCCAAAAAGGAATGATTCAATCCATTCAAACCATCGACCGTGAATACAAACCGACCGACAATGCCGTTGTATTTAGCGTGGAGAGCGGTGTAGCAAATCAGTTCATCATTGACCTGAGTAAAAACACAAAGCGAGGCATGCGTGGCCGTGTAGAAAAAGGTTGGATGCCAAATATGGCTCCGCTTGGCTACCTCAACGACCGAGACGAGGAAGATAGAGGTATTATCGTAGTAGACCCAGAGCGCTTTGAACTCGTACGAAAAATGTGGGACTTGATGCTAACTGGGAGTTACTCGCCCAAGAAAATTGTTGACATCGCAAATGATGAGTGGGGTTTTCGCACTCGCAAAATGAAACGAATTGGCGGAAAGCCACTCTCGTATAGTGGAATCTACCGAATCTTCAACAATCGCTTCTATACAGGTCTACTTTCGTACCAGAAGGAGTGGCATCAGGGCAGCCACAAACCTATGATTACCGCCGACGAGTTCGACCACGTTCAACGTCTGCTTGGAAAAAGCGGAAAAGCACAGCCTCAGTCACGTGAGTTCGCATTCACGGGGTTTATTCGATGTGCTGAGTGTGGATGTCTGTATACAGCAGAAACCAAGACAAAGCGCCTAAAAAGTACGGGAGAAATCAAACACTACACCTACTATCATTGCACTCGGAAAAAGCGTGACATCAAATGCACGCAGAGATATTCACTCCGTGAGGAAGTGCTTGAGGAACAAATTGAAAACGAGTTGGCAAAAATCACCATTCTGCCAGAGTTTAGGGAGTGGGCTTTGGAGTCACTTGGAAAAGACCACGAGAACGAAGTGCAGAAACGTACTAAGATTTTTGAATCGCTGACACAGGCGGTAAAAGACAATCAAGAACAAATCGACAACCTGACACGAATGCGTACCCGTGACCTGATTGATGACCATGAGTACATGCGTGAACGCACTCGCCTCAAGGATGAGCAGTCAAAGCTAAGAGACGAAGTTGAGAAGGTCGAGAACCGAGCAGACCGATGGTTGGAGCTAACAGAAGAAACATTCAACTTTGCCACCTATGCTCACAGCGCCTTCCTGAAAGGTGACCTACAAAAGAAAAAAGAGATTATGATGGCGTTAGGTTCGAACCCGACGATTTTGGACGGTAAATTGCGGATAGAGTCGCATCCGTGGCTCATTCCTATCATCGAGCAGTATCCAGCGCTTGAAAAGCAGTTCCGAACGTTAGAACCGACAAAAAATGGCTTAGGTAAAAGTAAAACCGACGCTTTTGATGTCGTCGGTTCCACTTGGCTCCGGGAGTGGGACTCGAACCCACGACAAGCTGATTAACAGTCAGCTGCTCTACCAACTGAGCTATCCCGGAATGTTGGTACGTGGGCGACTGTACCACACATCTACCTACCTGACAACCCCCAGAACAGGCAT
>JAERTJ010000229.1 GCA_016844945.1 Fidelibacterota bacterium
GACCAAAATGTATAGGATCATTTTTAGTGGGATTCTTATGAGGCGGTTCATACCGCCATCCTTGCCAAAACACGACTGACCTGAATGGCTTGCCACTTGCCGCCCCGTGTTGTTGGAATGCCCTGAATATTGAGTTGGTTGGCAATGCCGTGCAGGCTGGTAAACCCATTATCTTGAAGGGCGGTAATAACAGGCAGCAAGTCGGTAGCAAGCGCCTTCGCCTTCATTGAGCGGACACGATTGCCTTCTTGAGCGCCCCTGATTCTTCCTTCGGCAGTGAGGTTTTTCGGATTGCCCAGAACCATCCCCCTTGCCTTACATGCAGCGAGAGCCTGTTTGGTTCTGATGGAGACAGCCCGACCTTCTTCTTCAGCCACCATTGCCATCACGCCAACCGTGAGTCGATTTGCGCTGGGCATATCGCAACAGATGAATTCTATCCCGGCATCCTTGAGTCCAAGAAGGAAGTGGGCATTTCTTGCCAACCTATCCAGTTTGGCTACAAGGAGAGTCGCCTTGTGAATCCTGCAAGCGGCGAGTGCCTTCGCCAGTTCTGGGCGATTATCTGAGCGCTTTCCCGATTCCACTTCCGTGTGTTCACCCACAAGTTCCCACTGACCGCCGTTGAGATAATCCTGAACTGCCTGCATTTGTGCATCAAGCCCAAGCCCAGAGCGCCCTTGTTTAGCCGTACTGCAGCGATAATATGCTATAAATCTGCTGGTTTGGTGAGCCATAACATTTCCTTCAACGTTCGTTCAAGGCATTGTAATGCTCTTTTTAGGAGTATTCAACCGTATAAATACCACCATATGCTAATAGCCGTGTGGAGGGATAGAATGGTTCGATTTTATGAGTTTGTGGATGAAAGCGTGCTGGAAGATTTAGCGACGGCGCTGGATACAAAAAAGCGCCAGTTGGATAATCAAGCGAAGGTAATAGCCAATCGCAAAAAGGCGTTGGCAAATCGGAAAGTCCAAGCCGACAATCGTGATGCCGTTACCAAGATGGCGACCAACAGCCGGAACGCCACATACGGGAGCGAAGGACGAGTTTTTGCTCACCGCAACGGTGCAGAACCTGAAACGATTGATCAAACACGCCTCAAGGCCGCCGCCAAGATCAATCATGGCCTGATCAGTGCAAAAGGCGACAATAAAACGGGCCATAAATAGAAAACCCGCCCCGGCATGAGTCGGAGGCGGTAACTCAAAGGCCGCTTTTAATAAGAGCAGTCATCAAGTACGGTTTGTTAGCTGAGTTCTTCAACAGTCTCCGTAAGAAACGGATAACTCAGAGCCGGATGGTTGTGGGGAAATATTCACTCGACGATATTGATGCCAAGGCGGCGTAGCCGCTTTCGATTGATGCATTGGCGTTCGTCGCTCGAAATTTCTACAGTATTTGACCAAAGCGTTAGTTGATGTTCGCCAATGGTAAAGGGGGCTACCCGGTCTAATTCTTCGTGGTGTGCAGCAAGAGCCGATTCTATCATTTTGGCCAATCTGGAAATTTGAACCGGTTTTGCTAGGAACATGTGTGGGCAATTGCTCATCGAATAAGTTGTCAAACAATCGAAATAACCTGAGATTGCGATGCGCTGAGTGGTTGGCGCGATGGCCGCCGCGTAGGATATCAGTTCCACGCCGCTCATGCCCGGCATATCGATATCGGTGACCAGGGCCTCATATGCATTGACTTCCAACAACTTCAATGCTTCATCGCCACTTGCAGCGGTCGTTATCTTCCAGTCCGGTCTAACTTGGAAAAAACGACGCACCAGGCCTGCGAGCAGCTTGTCGTCATTATCGACAATAAGAAGACTGGCCATTGCTTGTTTCCCTCTTCATAAGAACACCTGAAGGTATTTTTTTTTAGGTGCTGCCAATATCCCCATTTAGGGACGGCTAGACCCATCGAATAGAACAGCCGCCCGTGTTGACACGGCCGAATGCAATAGTCGGGGTTTTGCAGGAAGCGGAATTTAAAAATTTACGGCGTTACTTGCGGCAGGCTGAGAATCAGTTTTACCAGTTCGACTTGCCTGGAAACGTTGAGCTTGCTCATGACACGTTTAAGGTAGGTTCGGGCAGATGAAATGGTAATTTCCATTGTTTTAGCAATATCGTCCAGGGGTTCACCCCGGACAAGCTCGGAGGTCAAGCGCGCCTCGGACGGCGTGAGGCCATAAAGCTTTTGCAGAATCTCGGGTTTTGGAAATGCATCATGCTCCGGGTCAGAGATGAAAATCAACGCCTGACTCTCCCCATTTCCTTCATAATTGAAACCTGAAATAATCAATTTAAGAGGTGGTTTATGGGATGGCCGCTCGACAGAAACGGCGTGGATTTGTTCTTCGTCCACATATTGCGAAGCCTCTTTTAAGATGGCCAATAAATCATTTGTATCGGACGTGAAATTTGCTTTGATTTGGACGCCTTGATGCACCACCAGGCCATCGCGGGCAGCCAGAATGGAAGAAGCCGTTTGGTTCATATATATGATTTCTCCATTTTCCTTCGTTGCAATGATGCCTATTGGCAGATGGTTCAAAATGGAACTGACCTGATCGTCGTTTTGGGGGGATGATTTGTCCGCAGCATTGGCGGCAGTTCGTGCTTTCCCGGAAGAGGATAAGGCTTCCTCAATACCTTGTGCGATAATTTCCGGCGATGTCGGCTTGGTGTAAAACCGAAAAACATTGGATGTGTTGATCAAATCGGTTGCGTCCGTCAAGTCGGCCGTTCCGGTGAGAACGATACACTGTGTCTGATGGGACAGGGAGTTGATATTGCGCACAAGCTCAAGCCCAGACATGCCCGGCATGGACAAATCCGTCACAATCACATCCGCCATGCGATCCCGGTAGCAGGCCAAGGCTTCTTGAGGGTCATTGAAAAAAAGCATGTCCCACTTTGCGGTGTACTCGTAAAACAACCGGCGGAGCGCCGCAAGAAGGAGTTCGTCATCATCGATAAATATAATGCATGGCTGTGCCATCTTAATTCTCACGGATGAAATAAAGTGACGAAGTCAGAAATGGCTGAACGGCTCGCCTCTGAATCATAAAACTCTATATGAAACCAATACAATACACTATTCTTTCTGTGTCCCAATATGAGGATATTTGGGCTTTGTAAAACCACCTACACTGTATGCAAGAACCCAAATTGCATATGGAGATGACGTTATGAAACACCGTTCAAATGCTTTGTTCAGCTTGCTTCTGGCCTTTGTGATGGGTTTCACGGGCGACTTTGCAAACGCCAATGACAAAGCCA
>JAERTJ010000230.1 GCA_016844945.1 Fidelibacterota bacterium
AAGTCATTCAGGCCTGTCTGGCAGTACTGACCAATGCCCTTGAGGCAGTGGGTGAAGGTGGCGATGGTCTGGTGACTTACAGAAGTTACAATCCAGACGTACAGCATATAATCATCGAAATCAATGACAATGGGGTCGGAATTTCCGCTGAGGATCAGGAGCACATTTTCGAACCATTTTTCTCAAGTAAGAAAGAAATGTCTGGGATTGGTCTAGGGCTGGCAGTCACCTATGGAATACTTGAACAACACGATGCAAAAGTTGTTGTTGATTCTTCGCCAGGGGCAGGAACTTCCATGAAATTTAAATTCAAGCTAACTACTGAGGACTCTGAACATGAAAAATAATCTCTCAATCCTGATTGTCGATGATGAGCTCTCAGTACGTGATTCACTTTCCAACTGGTTTATTGAAGATGGCTATTCAGTGGATACAGCCGAAGATGCAAAAGTCGCCCTACGAAAGATTGAAGCTTTCAATTATCACATTATTCTGGTTGATATCAAATTACCCGGTATGGATGGGTTGGAGTTGAATCGCCGCATCAAGTCCATCAATGAAGAGACCATCGTCATTATCATGACCGCCTTTGCATCGGTAGATTCTGCTGTTCAAGCATTAAAGGATGGTGCCTACGACTATGTCTGCAAGCCATTTGATCCAGACGCAGTCACCCATATCATTAGGAATGCCAGTAAAACGATTCAATTGAGCAATGAAAATTTATCACTTCAGGATAGAATCAAACACCTGGTAAACATAGATGATATCATTGGGAAGAGTGATGCAATCCTCAATGTTCTGGAGCAGGTGCGCGTTGTTGCTGAAACCGATTCAACAGTCATCATCAATGGTGATAGTGGAACCGGGAAAGAACTTATAGCCAAGGCAATTCACATGAATTCCTCTCGCCGCTTTTTCCCAATGGTTACCGTACATTGCGGCGCTATTGCCGAAAATCTCATGGAAAGTGAGTTGTTTGGTCATGAGCGAGGTGCCTTTACCGGTGCCCAATATGCCAGAAAAGGCAAATTTGAAATGGCGGATGGTGCGACACTCTTTCTGGATGAAATATCCACCATTTCCATGAAAATGCAGATTGAACTCCTTCGGGTTCTGGAAACAAAGAAATTCACCCGAGTAGGTGGCAATCGAGAATTTAAGTCAGATTTTAGGGTGATTTGTGCTACCAATCGTGACCTGCAATCCATGGTCAATGCCGGAGAATTCCGAGAAGATCTATTTTATCGGCTGAATGTTTTTTCCATAAACATTCCTCCTTTGAGGGAGAGAGTGGAAGACATCAAGTTACTCTCTGAGCACTTTGTGAAAGTCTATGCTGAGCAAATGAATAAGGGGACGAAAAGCATTGGCAAACGGGCCGCAAAAGCTTTAAAAAATTATGACTTTCCCGGAAATGTGCGTGAACTGGAAAATCTGATTGAACGTGCTATCGTCATTGGTACAGGAGACACGGTCCGACTAAAGGATCTACCCCTCGATCATGTGGCAGCCAAACCGACATGGGAATCAATTCAGGAGATGGAGCTCCATCATATCAAAGGCATTCTGGATAAGTATGAATGGAACATTTCAAGAACAGCCAAAGCCTTAGGGGTAGACCGGGTTACGCTATACAGTAAAATAAAGAAATACAAACTCGAGAAAGCAAAATAAGTAGACCGGGCAATACAGATGTCCGTGATTAGAATTCTACCCCTGCAATTCACCAGGGCTGAAGCATTGGAAAGAATGCTTGAAGTCATTAGCTCCAGATTCAGGACTGAGACGATTCTGAGTTCTCACCGTTTCGATCTAACACCTTTTTTTAACCCGGTCCGCTCGCAATACAATGCGAATGAAATGATACAAAAGTTAATCCCCATCGCAGGTGAGCAGGACAAAATGGTTGGTGTTACTGACCTGGATCTATTTATCCCTGTACTCAGTTATATCTTTGGTCAGGCTTATCTTGGTGGGTCTGTGGCTCTGGTCTCTGGACATCGCCTCCAAAATGCACGCTATGGTCTCGCAGATGACCCTGAGATTTTTCATAGTCGTCTGTTAAAATGCATCATCCATGAACTGGGTCACGCCTACGGCTTGAAGCATTGTCTACTGCCAGGATGTGTCATGGTTTCTACAACCTATGTTGAAGAGATGGATCAGAAGTCGGATAAGTTTTGCCGCGCATGCCAGGCTGTAATCACTAGAGTCGTGTGATCATTTTTATCTCGGAACATTTTCGTACACATCCTTGATTTCATCCAATGCCAGCTGAATAGCCAGAGTGATAAAATCATGTACCAACAATTTCATTTTCACCAGGTTTGCATTGTGATAAAGACCATGGGTTATCACATCCCGAGTCACGGTCAGAGCTCCGCATAATTCATCCAAATCCACATCCTCCTGCAACCTTCGATGGGATAGGTCCTTAGCAAAGGTTATCATGATGGAACGATCCCCATGACGCACAGAGGTTAGCAGGTGATTGTAAACGACGCTAATGTACCATCTCAAATCTTCCTGCGCCATGTTCTGATAAAACTGTAAACGATCCTTATAGTATGGATCCATGATGGTTTGGAAGACCTTCTCCACCAGTTCCTCATGCATACGGACCATTTCTTCAGCCAGGATCAGTGCTGGTCTATTCTTTTGGAATCGACTGAGTCTGTCGATATTCATCCGATGCCACTTATCAGGTCGTGTTTTTAAATTTTCAATGAGATGTAACAAGCGTCTGGGTAAATGGTGTCTGGCTTTCGGGTTCCAATCAAGTGTGTTTCTTGTATAGGAACAATCTGTGGGGAACGACCGGTTGATGTATTTTGTCATCCATAATCTTTCAAAGGGTCGTTGCCCCTTCAAACGTCCCCACATGTCACGATAGATGACTCCCACCCTTGCGATAAAGCCTGGGATCAATATCGGTGTTTTTTCTTTACCGTAGTAGTGTCGGGTTGCCAGCAGAAAGAGTTCCTTTAGAGACATCGGCTTATCAGAGCTGGCTAGAAATAAAGTAAAATCATCCAGGTCAGCAGTTTTTTCAATTATTTTCTCAAACAGGGAGATCACACAACACACATGAATATACGGGATAGCCATGGTACCGTGCCCGGGGAGAATCCTGGCATCCCAGCGGTTGGATAGCCAAACCTTCAAGAAATTATAGAGGGGCTCATACTCACACCAGTCGCTACAAACTGCAGCGAGTCTCACAATGGAGCAGGGGAAATGCTGGGAAGCATCTTTTACAAACTTCTCCCCCTTACGCTTGGTGATGGCATATGGATATTCAGCATCTGGCGAACTCTTCTCATACACCAGATCTCCAGGTGGAGGGAATTTGCTGGCGACCAGGGAACTGGTAAAAATGAAGCGTTTGAGATTCAGGTTTGAGGATAGTTCCAACAATTGACGGGTTGCGGCAACGTTCGTTTTCTCATAAATCTCAGAATGAACCTGATCCCCAAAATCGTAGTAAGCAGCCAGGTGGAAAATAAAATCTAGTTCAAACTCTTTGCTGACCTTCTTGAAAGTTTTTTCCAACTGCTTTTGATCCATGAGATCTACAAGCACCCACTCCAGATTAGGATGCATTTCAAGACCAACCTCTTTTTGCGCGCGACGTGCAAAAGCGATGACCCTATGTTCCAGACACAACTGCTGAACCAGATGTCGTCCGATAAAACCAGATGCACCAGTCACTAAAATGGTGTTTTTTACTGTTGTCTGTCCCATAAATCTGCTATTTCAACTGACCCCCTGAGGGATCAATTTGTCATATCGAAAAGTTATCGATTATGAAAGCGAACGTAGGAAGCAGGGGCTTGGGCGATGTCGTAAGCATCTTCAACTTCATCAATAGCCATCTGAATGGTGAGATCGATATCATCATGAATGCTTTGCCCGAGGTGTTTAACAGGAGTGTAGGTCTGTAAATTTTCAACAACAATATCTGAGAGGCTCTGAAAAACATCCACAACCTCCTCCAACTTGAATCCTTCATGGATTCTGATACTTGCAATGAATCTTGCATAGTTGGCTAAAGATAAGCGATCACCGGTTCGAACGGAAACTTTAAGAAGATTAAATAAAATACCCAGATACCAGGCTAACTTCTCTGAATCCATCTTCTGATACGATGCAAATCTTTCCTGATTGTCTCCCTTCATGATGAGAGATTGGAGGGTTGAAAGAATGAGCTCTTCCTGAGCGGACAGGGCGTCAGATATGTGAAGATTTGGACGATCAGGCGACTTGTAGAGAGCCAATGCATTCTTCTGGTGCCATTCAGCAGTGTAGGTCTTCATATGCTCAATCACATGGACAATTCTTCTCTCAGGAGTAAATCTGTGAACGACATCCCAGTTGAGGACCTTTCTGGTATAGCTTGCGTCCACATCCATGCGTTCATCAATATATTTCATCATCCAAGGTCTTTCAAAGGGGCGCTTGCCGATAATTTTCCCAAAGGCATCAAACATCCATACACCTAAACGTGAGAAAAGTACAGGCATGTGAATCGCACGCTTCTTTTCTCCGAAAACATACCGTGTACTGAGATCAAACAGTTGCTGATGACTCGTGCTCTCGTCAGGGCTTGCGATGAGAACATCAAAAGGTTTCAGGGTGTCAGATTTTACAAGAATGGCATTCAGCATTCGGACCAGGCAAGCGATATGGATGTAAGGTACAGCAGATTTTCCTTTACCACCCAGAATATTTGCTTTCCATGATTTTGATGACCATGTATCTAAGAACTTGTATAGAGGACCATATTCACACCAGTCACTGAAAACAGCCGCAAACCTGACAACTGTACAGGGATATTTTGCTGACCACTCCTTCGCCATGTTTTCACCAGCAATTTTTGTTACTGCATAAGGAAAATTGGCATCAAGACTACTCTGTTCCGTAAGACGTTCTCCAGCTTTGGGAAACTCTGATACCACAAGAGAACTGGCGAAAATAAAACGTTTAAGCCCCAGACAGGCAGCCTCCTCGAAAATGATCTTAGATCCAGTAATATTGGTCCGTTCATATTCATCATTGGGTTCATTAGCGAAATCAAAAAAAGCAGCGAGATGAATGAAATAGTCAGCACCACCCTCAGCCTCAATTTCTTTGATAACTTCCTGAACCGACTCTCGATCAGCAACATCTGCCAGAAACCAGCGAATATGTTTGTGTCGAGGTATCCCCACTTCCTGTTGACTGCGTCGGGCTATGGCGACAAAATTGAACTCTTCCTTAAAGGTCTCAATAAAGTTGCGACCGACAAAACCGGAAGCTCCAGTAATTATGATTTTAGGGAGTGTTCTTTCAGACACTTTCAGAATCCTCTTCAGCATATAATTCTAGAAAGAATACCATGACGATGAGTCCCATAAACCCATCAGTGACTGCTGATATTGCTATGACTGGTACCATCTCTGCAAACAGGAAGTAGAATCCGAGAAAGAAAAAGGCGATCCATTTGGCCAGGATGATTAATAGTACAAGACTTTTTTCGTGTAAGGGGTTCCGAGCTGCCAGGATATACGCAATGCTCATCACAACGTGAAACACCCCACCTTGAGTAGAAAAGAAACGATAGGGGTCCACAGTAAAACCAAACCAGGATAAGACACCGAATGGCAAGACAATCAGACCAACCCCCACACAAAAAGAGTGGAGTGCTATGAGATATAATGTGAGCTGGAAGAATTGAACGTTTTTAAAGATTTTCATATCATCAAACCTTCAAATATCACGCCAATGTTCACGAGAAGTTGACTCGAGGTAAGCAGTTAGCGCTTGCTACTTTCTATCCCCCACTCATTCAGGATACGCAAGGCATTTTCGATCACCTTGTCAAAGACACCCTTTATGGTAGGGGTCATTTCCAGATCCAGGTCTTCCATGGAGTCTGGTTGAATGCCTAACAGAGTCATGCGTTTGGCTTTTCTATCTGTGAGCTCTGCCACACTAATGAGATCAGACAAACCAAGGTGATGGAGGGAAATTTTGGGATCCAGCTGAGCAAGAATTGCATCATCTTCCAGACTGCCAACAGTTCCTGGTTCCATTTCAAAATTGACCGCATCAATAATCAGGATTGATTTTTCTGGACCAAAAAAGGTCAGAAGATCGAGACCGCTGGTTCCCCCATCAACGATCTCGATCTCTGGTTTGAAATGGTAATTCGCCTCTAGGTGGTTCGCCGCATGGACCCCAATACCCTCATCTTGCATGAGAATGTTGCCCAGGCCGAGTACGACCACCTCTGGATTAGAGGACATTGACTTTTGAGATATCCTTTCGTTTGTTGTCGTGCAGGTGAATGGCACATGCCAGACAAGGATCAAATGAGTGTACTGTCCTCAGAACTTCAAGTGGTTTTTCTTCATCGGCAATGGGATTACCCATGAGAGAGGCTTCATAAGGACCAACTGCATCATCATCATTTCGAGGGGCTGCATTCCAGGTTGATGGTACCACAGCCTGATAATTCTCAATCTTACCATTTTTGATCACGATCCAGTGTGAAAGTACTCCACGTGGGGCTTCATGAAAGCCAAAACCCTGCTGCTCACCCTTGGGGAAAACAGGTGGGTTAAAGGTTGTCATGTCGCCACCGGCGATATTATTGATCAGGAGGTTATAGTTTTTCTCCAGCTCCTCATAGAGTACTGCGGTTCGTATAGCACGGGCTGCATGACGACCCAGAGTAGAATGAAGGACGCTGATAGGTATATCAGATGAAGACTTTGTAATAGCCTTGATCTTGGCAAAGGCAACACCGGCAACCTTTTGAGTTGTCTCATGGCCTGAAGCATACATAGCCAGAACATTTGAGAGAGGTCCAACCTGGGCTGGTTTACCCAGGAATGTGGGTGCCTTCACCCAACTGTATTTACCATCATCTTCAAAATCGGTATAATGCGGTTCAGTCTCGCCTTTATAGGGATGGAGGTTACTATCACCTTCATACCATGAGTGCTTGACGCTCTCCTTTACACCATCCCGGAAGTATTTATCCTGGAATGATGTAATCGGTTTCATTTTACTCACATCACCATTTGGTATATACCCACCAGGTGTCCCAAACTGAGTGCCTTTTGTATCTGTTGGGAAATCAGGTACAGATAGGTAGTCCATGACACCTGAGCCATAACCCAGCCAATCCTGATAGAAGGAAGCCACAACGGCAACATCCACGAGATAGGCGTTATAGATAAAAGATTTTAACTGGTCCATGAGACTCTTGACCATCTGCAATCTTTCCATATTCAAAGCAGCCTGACTGTCAGGATTAATCGGATTGGAAACACCACCGACTGCCACATTCTGGATATGAGGTGTTTTTGAGCCCAGAATAGTGGTGATCTGATTGGCTTTTCTCTGAATTTCAAAAGCTTCCAGATAATGAGCTGCTGCAATCAGATTTACTTCTGGTGGTAATTTCATGGCTGGGTGTCCCCAGTAACCATTGGCGAAAATACCCAGTTGTCCTGATCCAACAAAAGTCTTCAACTTATCCTGAACAGCTTTGTACTCCTGCCATCCATTATTGGGATGGTCAGAAAGACTTTGAGCCAGCTTCGAAGCTGCCTTTGGGTCTGCCGACAGGGCTGAGACTACATCCACCCAATCCAGAGCGGATAGATGATAAAAATGTACGACATGGTCATGAATACCATGAGCAGCAATCACCATGTTACGTATAAATTGCGCATTGACTGGAATTTCCATATCAAGCGCATTTTCTACTGTTCTTACAGAGGCGATAGCATGAACAGTGGTACAAACACCACAAATTCTCTGGGTAAACACCCAGGCATCTCTCGGGTCACGGCCCTTGAGGATGGTTTCAATTCCACGCCACATTTGTCCTGATGACCAGGCCTTTGAAACCTTGCCATCCTTGATATCACAATCAATTCTAAGGTGTCCCTCTATTCGAGTGACTGGATCTACTACGATTCTTTTTGTCATTTATATAGTCCTCTTATCTTCTATTTATGAATGTTTAATCGCCGGGAGTACCGGGAGCTTCTTAACGAAGATCAGATAGGCCAGTATCTCGATGGAGATAATACCTACAGTTATCATGATCTCTGATGCCGATGGAAAGTAGTGGTAACCAACACCTGGGTTAAATGCCACAATGAAGGTATCAAAACGATAGAGTGCACCAGCTAGAATGATTGATCCTGATGACCAGAATAAAGTTGTAGCCTTCATGCGATTTGCAGGTGAAAGGAGTAAAATTACCGGAACCAGGAATAAAACATTTTCCAGAACGAATAAGAATCCTAACATTCCATCATTAAACAAATTACCCAACTGTCCTCGATATGCCAGATCACCAAAACGCAAGAGGATGAATAGTATGAGCAATGGGATCATGGTGCCACTCAATTTGCCGAGAATTGGCGTTTCATCTAAAGGACGTTTTAATGCCACCGCTGCAAAGAGGGATTCAAAAATCACAACGGCATAACCCATCGTAATGGCCGAAAGTAGAAACAGGAGTGGTAACCATCCGGTCTGCCAGATGGGTGACAACTTTTCACCTGCGATAATCATGAGCGAACCCAGGGAGGACTGATGCATGGTGGGAAGTAGAACGCCAAGAGCAATAAAGATGAACATGAACTTGTTCAGCTTTTTCTTGGTTTCCAACTTCTTCTCCAGAAATGTGGGAGAGAATTCAATCCACAATACAAATACATAGGCTCCAATACAGGCAGCTACTTCAAACATGACTGAATTGAAGTTCTGGTGCCAGGGCAGAAATATGTTATGCATCTGCCAGTACCGTCCGATATCGATGAAGATGGATACACCAGCCAGGGTATATCCAAAGACACTTGTCATCAATGCGGATCTAACCAGTGGATGATATTCGCCTTTATTAAAGATATATACAAGGAGAGCAATGGAGTAACCACCGCACCCCAGGGCTGTTCCTACGAGAACATCATATACGATCCAGATACCCCAGGGGTAACCATCTGAAAGGTTTGTTACAGCCCCAATTCCAAACAGGAAGCGTTTGAGGAGCAGGAGTCCTGCAATCATTACCAATCCAAGTAAGACCCAGAATGGTTTGGTGAGCAGTTTGCCACCGAGAGCTTGTTTTTCGTGCATAGTCAGCTCCTATTCTTCTGAATGCTTAGTTGTTTGATAGGCACCATACAGTAGCCCGCCCAGGAGTGCGACAGGAGCAATCATGCCCTTGTAGATTCCATGTTGGAGGCTTTCTGACTTGGAGGCAGAGGAAGTCTCTGAAAGCACAGGCAGTCCAAGCTTGGCAAAAGGAATTGCCGAAAGGAGTAAATACTGGGTACCTCCCCCTTCCTTCTCTCCATATATGTAGTTTATATAGGGAGCGACAGTTTTTGGACTTGTATCAGCAGCATCGAGACTTCGCATGGGATAGTCATAAGTACTGCCAGCTGTCAATTCAACACGCTTTCTGGCCTCGTCTAGAAGATCTGTTACTTTCCCAAAAAGTGATGCGCCAGTGGGACAGAACTCGCAGCAGGCAGGGATGTCACCCTCGGCTTGTCTATGGTCACACATCTGGCATTTTTGAATCTCTGGAATTGCTTTAGAGTACTCAAATTTCGGTACGTTATATGGACAGGCGATCATACAGTAACGGCATCCGATGCAGGCATCTTTGTCGTATTCTACAATCCCGGTCTCAGCATTTTTAACAAGTGCAGTTACAGGACAAGCTGAGACACAATCAGGATCCACACAATGCATACAGGCTTTTTTAACAAAGGCAAATCCGTTTTCTTCCTGATTGCGTGTAGCAGCACTACCATGTTCATAGAGTTTAATACTATTCAAGGTATGCTCTGAGAGACCTGATGAAGCATCCCAGATGCCATCCACACCTCTCGCTTTTTCATAATTTCCGCTTTCAGGCGGCATATCATTGTACTGTTTACAAGCAGCCTCACAAGCTTTACAGCCGATACAGATTGTACCATCGTACAGAATACCCACGGCATCTGCAGACATTGTTTTTCTCATATCGGCGAAGACACTTGTGACATTACCAGCAGTCAACGCGCCAACTGAAAGAACCTTTAAAAAATCTCTTCGTTCAAGGTTCATCTTCAACTCCTTATGCGTCTGATTCTGGGGCAGTTTCTTCGGTTTTCATTTTCTTGGCAGCCATGGCACTGGCTCCAACGATTACACCACCTACTGCACCAGCCACTGCGGCTCCACCAACCGTGATACCACCGGCTTTTTCACCAGAAATTCCAGCAAAGGATGCTGGAGGCGTTTCGGTGAAAACATCTGACTGCTCATGAATGTATTTGGTAAATCCAACACCTTCCTCAGAACATCCAAAACAGGGATGACCCGTACCAACAGGCCAGGCACCTGAACCTACATCACCAAAGAGAATTGATGAGCAGTTGTTAAAAGTCTCTGGACCTTTGCATCCGAGTTTGTATAAACAGTATCCTTCTCGATGACCATCATCACCAAACTCCAATGCAAAACGACCCGCATCAAAATGAGGACGACGTTCACAATGCTCATGGATCAAACGACCATATGCAAATTTTGGACGTCCCTTGCTATCCAGTTGGGGGAGCTTTCCAAGGGTCAGATAGTAAAGTACGGTTGATAAAAGATTATATGGACTTGCAGGACAACCAGGCAAGTTTATGACTGGCTTATTCTTCACTAATTCATTGACACCTGTAGCGCCAGTAGGATTTGGGCTTGAGGATTGTACACCTCCCCAGGAAGCACAGGATCCGATGGCAACGATAGCTGCAGCTCTTGATCCATAATCCTCTAGTATATCCAGGGCAGTTCTATCAGCAATTTTGCAATAGATACCATTCTGTTTGACAGGGATAGAGCCTTCAACAACGAGGATATATTTGCCTTCATTCGCCTTGGCAGAATCAATAAGAGATTTTTCCACCTGGTGACCTGCTGCCGCGCAGAGTGTTTCAGAATAGTCAAGGGAGATCATATCCAGAACTAGTTCTTCTACTGTGGGATGGGTTGTTCTTAGTAGAGATTCTGTACACCCTGTACATTCTTGAAAATGTAACCAGATAACTGGTGTACGAGTTGGACTGGTAATGGTGTCTGCAACCTTAGCCACCATGGTGGCAGGTAGACCCATTGCAGCCGTTATAGCAGTGCAAAATTTAAGAAAATTTCGACGACTGACTCCTTGCGCTTCAAGCTCCTCTGAGAAGGACATGTCCAACATTTCATTGGATTTTAGTTCTGTTCCCATGCATTTACCCTTTCCGACTATTGTTATCGCCTACGGCATTTTTCTACAGGATTGCAACCAGTGATTCTTTTGAGCGGGGAGACAACAACGCCTGAAATCCCTCTGGGAAATACCATAGCGATATTCGTGATAGAATTTGTCTCATATAGTTCATTTTTCTCAGTAGTTGCGTTATGAATATAATGCGAAAATCGGTAGTTACAAATACTGTATTTATCTATCCAAAATTCACAATAACTCCTACTGACATTCACATGATGATTATTTTTATCACTATTGATATCCATCACATTACACCCCACATGTTAATATTTCACTTTTACATAGCATTGTCTGAGATTGGTTTACTAATTTTTTGTCTTATACTTCTCCCGATTTGAAATTCTATAAGCAGAAAAAGAAAGGTCCATGATGAAAAAAATTACACTACTCGTCCTCCTGCTGATATTCTCTATAGGGATACTCCAGGCAACGGATAAACGCGTTCAAGCCCTGGGTGGAAATCCATATATGGTCTTGGGAGATGATGCATCCATTCAGCTCTTCCCCCAGAGAATCAATGATTCAGACCTGATCTACTTTCAGGATATTCACACAGCGAACCCAGACTACCTATTGGTTGTTGGTGATTCCACGAGAACCTGGGGGTTCTATGGCGGTGCAACTGAAAAAGATGACTACTTCAATGTCATCCGTAGTCTGAGCAGTACTTCTGCCGTCAGGATAGGTCTACGATTCGGTATTACAAGCCGTACGATAATCGAGGATGATAAAGAGACTTCCCCTTCCACATCTGAGATAAAATTAAGCCAGACCAATATCATGTTTGATATGGAATATGGAATGGATAAAGGGAGTAAAGAGTTCTCAACCTCCTTCATGTTTGGTTTGACACCAGACAATATCAATCAATTGTGGGGTTTTCCAGGTCCCCATGGCACGTTCACTGGTGACTATGTCTCACCAGGAGGAAATTCAAGCGATGAAGGAAAAGCAAGTTCTCTCGCCATTGCGCTGCAGACAAAAGTTCGAGACAGAAACGGTCTATTTTTCTTTGACAATAGTTATGCTGTTTTTGGATTGAATTACCAAGGTGGTGCCAGCGAATTCACTTCTGCTACAACCAAACTTGAGGATCAATCATCCAGTCAATTTGGTATGTACTCTATCTATAAACTTTTCAACAACCAGACCCTGGCAAATGATAAAATCTTTCTAGTCTACGGTATCGGGGGTGAATTGTTTTTCAATCGTCAGGCAGATGAAGTAAAACTAAGTGGCGCTGAAAGCACTGACACGGATATGGAATTCGGGATTGTGGCTCCCACTATCAACATTGGACTGGAAGCAGACTTAAAATACACAACCTTACGCTTTGGCATGGAGAGAAGAATTACCTCTCTGGGTTACTCAAGTCAAAAAGAAGTCTATATCTCAGGGGCAACTGATGATGAAGATACTTCCTCGAGATTCACTTTGGGTGGTAATGGAGCCTATGTCTATAACGCAGGTATGGGATTTAACTATGGCCAACTCCAATTAGATATTCTGGTTAACAACAACTTCTGGATAACTGGACCCCAAATGATATTCAATGATCTATATGGCACTCTGGGTGTTTGTGCAGATCTGGTTTACACTTATTAAAAGATCAAGAAGTAACAAGAAAAAAGCCACCTCTCAGGGTGGCTCAGGCTGTTGAAAAAGCTCTCGCTGAATAAGCGGGAGCTTTTTAGTTTGTCCAATGCTAAAAGAAAAGAGATTCCTCAACAACAAGGTAGAGTTGGTCACTCTGGATCAGCTTGTACCTGAAGATCATCTGTTACGC
>JAERTJ010000231.1 GCA_016844945.1 Fidelibacterota bacterium
ATATTTATGATACTCAAACAGATATTCTCAAGGAACTTATGGATTATAGATCACACTCATCAACAATATGGCTAACCACAATATTATCGAACATTCATTACCTGGGTATTGCGATGGAACGGTCATATTCTTATATCGATCCCATCTTTACCCAATCATCGATGGGAAATTTTGAGGATGATGATGACTTCAGTATTGACCTTCTCAATTTTATACTTTTTGGAGGAATAGATACCTATGATCGAGCGACATTTCCTCGCAAAGGTTTAAAACTCCAATCAGAATTCAAATTATTTACGGATGAGTTTACTGCCACTAAGGGTGGCTCACATCCCCACTTTAACAGGGTGATGTTCACGGTGAATCACGTTGTAAATATATCATCTTCCATCTCATGGTTTTATGGAGCTCACACAGGAGTGGTGAATCGTCTACATCTTTCAAAGGAACGACCTCACGTGTACTCGAGTGAGATTGAATACAATCAGTTGCCTTCTGACGCTCTACTTTGGATAGGGGGAGTATCAAACGCCGGGAACAATATCTTCTCTTTTGTGGGGGCAAATTTCATGGAATACTCTTCGAAGGATGTAAAAGTCGTGCATTCTGGCATTCAACTAGAGCCAATGGAAGACACTTTTCTTGTACTTAAAGCCAATAAGGCGTTTATCAACGAACAAGTCATCTACGACAATCAAATAAAAGCAAGTGTTGTTACGGATATAAGTCTTGTGGGATATGGTATTTCTCTTGGGATGATCACGCCTTTAGGACCCATGGAATATACCATCATGGGAAATTCTGACAGCAAGGAAGCACTCCACCATTTAAGTATAGGTTACTATTTCTGATCGTGAGGAATTCATGGCGGTGAGCGAGAAAATAAAGGCGGTACACAGAATGGAATGTGAATCATGAATCAGACAATTTGGTATTTCGATAATTTGAGATTTCTACTGGCAGCTTTTGTTGTGATGTGGCACGCTGCAAATGCCTATACCGGAACTGGGGGCTGGCCCATTTCTGAAACAGAGGGAAGTGCCTTTGTTTATGGGTTCAAAACACTTTTGGATGCCATAACGATGCCCCTGTTTTTCTACATCTCAGGCTATTTTGCTTTCCCATCACTCCAGAAGAAAGGTGTACGGGATTTTATCAAAGCGAAATTCTGGCGCATACTTGTACCGTGGGCACTGTCTCTACTGCTTATTGTTCCTTTTGTTGAGTGGGTTTCACGGATGGCAACGGGAGCTTTGGCTCAAGATTACCTGGGGGTGTGGATATGGCAGATGAACAGGATGTTGGACCCTCACCTTGGGTTTGTAGGTAATGGATTCTATCAGCGTTATATGTGGTTCCTTTCTCTACTCTTTGGCTTTTACATGCTCCTAGTCCTTGTCTACAAGTTGAGTCCCTCCTGGTTTAATACAGATCGATCTGAATTGCTTCAACTCTCCTTCAAAAAGGCTAGAAGTTACAAGTTCATTGTGACCGTTCTAGGGGTCACAGTTTTACCCATGTTTGTCGTGATTCTTCTGGTCCTGATAATAGGCAAATCATCGAGCCCAGAGCCGTTTATCTCGGTTTTCAATGTTTTTCAATTCCAATCTTCAAGACTGCTTATCTATCTGACTTATTTCACACTTGGGATTCTAACAGGACGAAATCTATGGATCGAGAGAGGGCTATTCAATCATAGACGCCTATGGACAGTTGTCTTCACACTCTCAGCATCACTGTATTTTGTGCTTATGAATGTCCTGGCGCCTATCATACCGGATGAGATATTTGGAATGCTGTTTGTCCTGTTTATCAACCTTTTTATTGTGTCAGCACTGGGGATTTCAATCGCATTGTGCAAAAAATATTGGGATGCACCAAGCTTTGGAAATGGGGTATATGCATCACATGCGTTTAACATTTACATCCTGCATTATGTGTTTGTCTACCTGCTACAGTGGTGGCTCCTCAGCTTTGAGTCTGTTCCATTAGTCGTGAAATTCTTATCTGTAAGTGTGCTGGCATTGTCTCTTAGCTATTTTGTTTCACGATATATCATGAAACCATATCCAAAGCGTATGGTCATTATTGGCGTGGTGATATCGCTCGTGTTGGTATTTGTAGTATGATTCATTGAAAGACCTGACTTATTCCCTGGTATCAGAGAAATGAAATATTAGGGGTACGGTGTGTTTCATAGAGAATTGCTACTTGCCTGTTGATCCTTCGAGTGTTCGCATGTCGAATTCATTCAATGAATAAAATAACTTCGGTTGGCCAGTCAACTATCCGCCGACTATAGGTGAAAATCGAACGATGGTTGCATTCATCCACTCAGGCGTGATATTGAAATATGGAAATTACTGCACAAAAAAGCGATTTTTGTATGTGTTGCGCGCATAACAATATTCTGGAATGGCTGTTAATACGTTTATATTCATGTCACTAACAACTATTGATCAAAAATGAATTCGAATACGGGGTTGCGATGAGATATTGTATTTTCATGCTTACATGGTTTCTGCCCATGCTAGTATGTGGGACAGAGCCATCAACTAAAATAAATCAGAACTGGCCTCAGTGGCGAGGGCCGCATGCCAATGGCATCGCATCTCACGGAAATCCTCCCCTGGAGTGGAGTGAGAGTAATAATATCAAATGGAAAATTAAAATCCCCGGTGAAGGACATGCGACACCTATCATCTGGGAAAATCAATTATTCCTTTTGGCTGCAGTACAGACCAAGAAAAAAGTTGATCCCGATTCGGGGAAACAGACCAAAGCCAATACTGGATATATCCCCTTTAACAAGGGTACCAAGAATCTGCAGCGCTATGTAATCATTTCATTTGACAGATCTGATGGACATATCATCTGGCAACAAACTGCACGAGAAGAACTGCCCCATGAAGGCACCAGTATATATGCTACCTGGGCATCAAATTCGCCGGTGACAGACGGACAACATATCTATGCCTATTTCGGCTCCAAGGGATTGTACTGTTACGACATGGCTGGCAACCTGCAATGGGAGACAGATCTTGGGGATATGGAAGTCATGAACAAATGGGGAGAAGGAAGTTCACCTGTTCTGTATGAGGATAAAATTATTATCAATTGGGATCATGAAGGCCAGTCATTTATCATTGCTCTAAATAAGCACACAGGTAAGGAGGTCTGGAAAACGTTTCGTGATGAAGTCACATCATGGAGCACACCATTTGTTATTGAACACGAGGGACAGGTTCAAATTATTACCACTGCGCCCAATCGAATCAGAAGTTATGCTGCCGATACAGGTGAGCTCCTGTGGGAGGATAAGGGCTTGATCGCACCTGAAGTGATACCAACACCTGTCTCTGAAGAGGGGTTGCTCTACGTTATGTGTGGTGGGACTTCAAGGGCTAGTGAACTCAGAGCCATTGATCTGGCACTGGCAACGGGTGATATCAGCGATTCCAGAGCACTGGTCTGGTCCATGAAAAAAGAAACGCCCTATATTCCATCACCTCTACTCTATGAGAACCAACTCTATCTGGTAAAACGGACAAACGGAATTCTGGCCTCATTAGACCCAAAAACAGGGCAGGCATATTACAGCGGTCAAAGGCTAAAGGGCATAGGAGACATGTATGCGTCACCCATAGCCGTGGCAGGGCATATTTACATCTCAAGTCTTAATGGATCGACTCAAGTCGTAAAACATGGCCAGAAATATGAATCGGTTGCTTTGAACAAGCTCGATGACAGATTTTCTGCCTCTCCTGTGGTCGTAGGAAATGATCTTTATTTGCGAGGAAAAAAATACCTCTACTGTATTTCGGATATTGATCAACCGTAAAAGTCGAAAAAAATATGGAATAAGAATTGACAATAGAATCAACATCTGCCCATTAGGCTTCAGAGGGCAGGTCGTGCGTAAGAGAACAATCCCTAATCTCATATTCATCCTATAAGTATTGTGATTGGCTTGCATGCCGAAGCTCCCGACGGTTAGTCGGGACGCAGGTAAGTACCCGGGGCCGGAATCGAACCGGCACAGCTTTAAAGGCCGAGGGATTTTAAGTCCTGAGCAACTGTCTCATACTTAGTTAGTTAGGCATTTTGTGTCAAAATATTTGAGCTGTAAATGTTCAAATTAAGGGGAATTGCACTACCAATAGTGCTTAGGTC
This sequence comes from Fidelibacterota bacterium, assembly GCA_016844945.1. Classification (GTDB taxonomy): domain Bacteria; phylum Fidelibacterota; class UBA8477; order UBA8477; family JABMPR01; genus JABMPR01. The sequence continues at coordinate 4,174 of JAERTJ010000231.1, forward strand.
CAATCGATTCCATATTAGCTAATTCTGGATTGAGCAACTTAGATTCCAATTCATCTATTTTCTCCTCAGCCCATTCAAGCCAGGTCCCGGTCCCTGATTGATCTGATTTTGTGTTGGACCGGTCCCTAACTACAGAAATGTAGGTTCGCATTAATTGGCACTGTTGCCATTCTGTTGAGGATTTGAACAATTGTTCTAAACGCACCTTCTCCAATTCCCGTTTTCTCCTGGCTAATTGTTCCAGTTCACGCTCCTTTTCCCATTCGATCAGCCTGGCCTGGTGATCAGCCTGCTCTTTTTTCCATATCTCAGCAGACCTTACCAATAGAATGATAAATCGATTGAGACAATCCTCTAGTCTTTGGGTTTTGCCATCCCGTATGACCTTCTGACCATGGAAGCTTTCTTTAATCTCAAGCGTAAGTTTCCCTGTCGGCAGATATTCCCACTCCCGCTCCCATGAATACTTTACTTCAGTGCCCTCAGTGAGTTCAATCCTCTTAACAGTTTCAGTGATTCCAAAATGCATCTGACAATCATGGATCAGAGCAGTCGTGGAACCATCGTCAATACTCACTGGATACCCTCGTTTCTCAAGGGCTTTTAATAAGGCATCCATGATCAATAGTGCACGTCGCGTACTATCCTTGGTTACTAATATGTTTAAGCCATTACTACGAAGCACTAATCGATTGTATGTATCCGTGTAAGCAGCACTCAGTTTCGAGGACGTCTGACTGACCAGAGTGTGGGAACCATGGAGCGTTTCTTTGACTGTGATGATGTTTGCCTCGTCCTTCTCATAGTCTTGCTGCTGATTAATGATACTTTGGGCCTCATTCGGTAGCCTTTCCACTTGTGTTGGATGTATTGTGTAGGTCTCAGGAGTACCCGGTTGCAATTGGGGTAGCGGCGTTTGCCTGACCCTCTTGCTATGCTGCTTCTTCGCCCAGTACCCTAATTTGGGCTTAGGTACATGTAGTTTCTTACAGATCTTGGCCACTGCTACATCTGAAATTCCATATTCCTTTGCGACGGCGGTAGTTGGTTTAGACCATATTGCCTCATAGAGTTGTTCACGAGTAATTTCTATTGTATCTGGCATAATGGGCTCCTCTGATGTTTTGCTCCCCAGTTTACCTTAATCATGATTGATAAGCACAAAGTATAATTATCTGCATAAATATAAGCTAATTAGCTGATATGTATTGACAAGATGCAGTGTAAAAAATGTCAAGTAAAATGTTACAAAAACTTGACAAATAATGAAAATGACTTATCTTTTCTGTAGATAGCACGAGGGAGGGTGCTGAATGAAGGTTACAGAGAGAATCGCAAAAAAGATTAAGCGGATGAAAGAAGGTTCCGTATTTGGGTATGCTCAGCTTGGAATTGAGCCTAATCAATTTGCAGCTGCAGCCAAAGCATTGGAACGGCTTGTGAAAAATGATACTATTGGCAAGGTCTCTAAGGGAAAATTTTATAAACCAAAGAAGACAGTGTTTGGCAAGCTGAAACCACGTGAGGATGAATTACTTAAATTGTATTTGTTCTCTGGTCAGAAACAAATTGCCTATATCACCGGTACAGCCCTTTACAATCGATTGGGGCTAACAACACAAGTTCCTAAGGTTATCAAGGTGGCAAGTCAGGATAAGCGGATATCAGTTAACAGTGGAAGTTTGCGAGTAAAGTCTGCAATGGGCTATGTGAGAGTAACAAACGACAATGTCTACCTTCTTGAGCTCCTTGATGTCATGAAAGATTTCTCGAAAATACCGGATTTAGATAAAGAAATGGCGATTCGCTACTTGAAAGGGCGATTAGGGAGCCTGAGTAGAAAAGAGAAATCAAAAATAGTAACGTATGCCCTCGAGTATCCCCCGAGAGTTCGGGCACTACTTGGCCTACTCTTAAGTGAAGTTGGATCCTGTGAAAAGCTTGAGAAGCTCAAGGAAAGTCTCAACCCATTATCGAAGTATAATTACGGTCTTAGTAGTGCCTTGGTTGAAGGGGCAGTAGCGTGGGGGGTGGCTTGAATCTCCATGAAAACAAGGAACTGTTTCAAGATGCAGTTGTAGCTACTGCACAAATGTTTGATATACCTGAAATCTTTGTCGAAAAAGATTATTGGGTGACATTGATGCTGCATGGGATTTTTAACTCAAATATGGCTGAAGCTGCCGTGTTTAAAGGAGGCACAGCACTCTCAAAATGTCATGGGTTGATCGAGAGATTTTCGGAAGACATAGACCTCGTCGTGTTGAAAACCCCAGGGGAGAATCATAGCCAATTAGATAGGAGAGTTAAGAAAATAGGAAAGGTGGCCCAACGGATACTACCGGAGATTCTCATTGAAGGTATAACAAATAAAAGGGGCAAAATCAGGAAAACAGCACACCAATATGAAAAAGTATTCTCTGGTGATTATGGGCAGGTTAGACCTGATATTATTGTAGAAATAACTTGGTTTGGAAACTCTGAGCCCAACACTGAAGAAGAGGTAAGTTGTTATGTCGCAGAGATGATGCGCGAGCAGAATCAACACAGTCTAATCGAGGAATTTGGGTTACAACCTTTTAAAGTGAAGGTCGTCAGCAAAGAGAGAACGCTTTGTGAAAAAATTATGAGCCTTGTCCGATTTTCACGTCAGGAAAATGCATACGAATATTTAGCGAATAAAATCAGGCATATTTATGATATACACATGATGTTACGGGATACTGAGATCAGACAATTCTTTGAGAGCCAATTGTTTGATAAAATGCTGACAGCAGTTGGCCAAGAAGATGTGGAGAGCTTCAACAACAATAACGCATGGCTTGTTGAACACCCTGGTAAAGCGATAGTCTTCGATCAAGTCCAGGAAACGTGGGATAATATTCGCTCAACATACAGGGGTGTCTTTAGTGAACTAGTAATTGGCGAACTTCCTGATGACGATGAAATCATATCTACACTTAAAAAAGTATCGGACCGACTAGCCCAAATTGATTGGGATCTGGGGATCAGAAAGGGAGGCAGGGGGTAGTGAAAGAACTAATTATCAAGAGTATGAAATTGCTAAGAG
>JAERTJ010000232.1 GCA_016844945.1 Fidelibacterota bacterium
ACTTTGAACAGAAGAAAAATGTGTATATTAAACGCGAAAGAAAACAGCGTGTAATATCCCTGGATATAAAAGAATATATCCAGTCTCTTGAAATAGAGGGTAATTGCCTGAATATTATCACCCTCGTGCAAAACGGAAAAGGAATACGAATCAACGAATTCCTACCCGCGTTTTTTGAAGTTCCGGTCGAACACTTGCCCATACATACTGTCAGAAGACTAGCTGTTTTTATCAATTAAACAGTATGAGATGCAAGACGATCGGTGAGTACCGTTGTAAAAAGAACTTGAACAGATCCACGGTTCCCTGTTGCATAGCGGTTTATCCACGTTTGTCCCACTTGGGGCAACCCCGGCTACCTATTAAAATTTGAGGTATAGATCGGTGGGATATTCTAAAATCTGTTTATTCAAGGATTACTGTCAGGTCAACACGTCCCCGCTAACATAAAAGCAAGCACAAGTAGGGAGACGCTTTTTATAACTGCAAAACAGGGGGTGTATAGTCCCCTGATGATAGCAGATCATAAGACTGCTAAAACCAGAGTTGGTAAAAGAATTTAATCGATTCCTAAAAAATTTCTGAATCGATAGTGCGCAAGATCAGACAGACCAGGACTATAGTGAGTCCTTTCAAGTGGAGTAGCGCAGAAAAAATTTTGTGAAGAGCACATTCAAGGAAATGAATGGCTCCCCCGTTGAGAATAACCCTCTCAACCTTCTTCTTTTACCGATTCAATTCACAGTTAAGGAATTGTAATGAAGAAGGATATCTTTATTAACCAAACGCATAAGGAAACCCGGATTGCCATCCATGAGGATGACACCCTGGTTGAACTTTATGTAGAAAAGCCGGAAAATATTAGAATCGTCGGCAACATCTATAAGGGTGTTGTTGAAAATGTTCTCCCAGGTATGCAAGCAGCTTTTGTCGACATCGGTATAGGAGCTAATGCCTTTCTCCCTTTTTCAGAGGTGGAAGGTGAATCCTTTCTCCTGGATCAGGATGAAGATGATAATGATGATGACCACAAGGGAAAAAAACAAGGTCGTGGTCGTTCACGCAACCAGAATCGACGTCATGATCATCGTAGACCTCCTGCCCCTAAATTAAAAACCGGACAGCAGATTCTGGTTCAGGTCATTAAGGAACCGTATATGGGCAAAGGTGCCCGCGTCACCACCAATATATCTTTACCCGGTCGTTTTCTGGTGCTGGTGCCCAATGCTCATTCAGTGGGTATCTCCCGAAAAATTTATAACAATTATGAACGCCGGCGCTTACGGCGGAGTTGTCAGGAAATGAAACCAGATGGCTTTGGTCTCATCGCCAGAACCGTTACTGAGGGCAAGGATGATGAGACCTTAGGGGCTGACCTGAACAACCTGATGGACTCCTACAAACGCATGGAGAAGGTGGTCAAAAGTAAACCGGGTCCAGTCCTGGTCTATAAAGATATGGAAACGGTATCCAGCCTGATCCGTGATCTCTTCACCAATGACGTCCAGCGTGTGGTTACAGATAACAAGGGGATGTATAAACAGCTTAGTAGTTATCTAAAAGGTGCTGCACCTCAGCTCCTGGATCGACTTGAGCATTATAAAAAAAGACTGCCTCTGTTTGATGCCTACAATGTCCAGAAGGGGATTGACATCTCAATGGCTCGCCGAGTGGGTCTCAAGAGTGGTGCATCCATAGTTATCGAACAAACTGAAGCTCTGGTGTCCATCGATGTAAACTCTGGCAAATTTATTGGACGTAAGGATCATGAAGCCAATGCGGTGAAAATTAATATGGAAGCCGCTCGAGCCATTGCCCAGCAGCTCCGTCTGAGAGACTTGGGTGGTCTTATCGTAATTGACTTTATTGATATGTCCCGAGAAGACAATAAGAAAAAAGTGTATTACGAACTGAGGCGTGAATTACGCCGGGATCGAGCCAAAGTAGCAGTGAGTTATATTTCTGACTTTGGTCTTCTGGAAATGACTCGCCAGCGTATTCGCTTGAGCTTGCTCCTGTCCGCAACTGAAGAATGTCCGGTCTGTAAAGGTCGTGGTCGCATCATGTCCAAGGCAGCCCTGACGACTCAGATTGAAGGCTGGTTTAGACGCTTCCATTCCAAGAAACGTGAATTCAGACTCCAGCTGGTTGTAAATCCTGAATTGGCAAAATTTTTAAAGTCTGGTCGTAAAAACGTAGTACGCTCCATCCAGTGGCAGCACTTTATAAAAGTTGAAATCATCGAAGATGAATCAAAAAACATGGATGAATTCAGAGTAATCAGTAAGAAGCAAGGCAAGGACATTACTGACGATTATTGATGTTTTGTTGAGGAGGTCCAATGACTAAAGCAGAGAGACTCGCAAAAGAAATATTCAGCGATGAGGATTTACAGCAGATATCAACTGCTATAAGCACATTTGAAAATCGTACCAGTGGTGAGATTGTAATTAGCTTTAATACAACTTCCCATAATCAGCCTTACAAAAAGGCAAAAAGGATTTTCGAAAAAGCTGGATTGCATCAAACCAAAGATCGCAATGCAACTTTGATTGTACTCTTTTTGTCGGAGCACAAATTTGCTGTTTATGGTGATCTTGGGATTCATGAGAAGGTGCCTGAGAATTTCTGGGAATCCACTGTTGATGAGATGAGAACCCAGTTCGCTCAAGGCAATATGCTTGATGGTTTACTCAAAGGGATTAACCGTCTCGGTGAGAACCTGGCAAAATACTTTCCTGTTGCTGAAAACGATGAGAATGAACTCAGTGATGACATCAAATTTGGTGCAGAAGATGAATGATACGCCCAAACTGACCCACGTTTTTAAAAGAGATGGAACCTTTGTTCCATACTCTCGTCAACGTATCAGCAATGCCATATATCGTGCCGCAGTGGCTATCGGCGGACGTGATAAGGACAAGTCTGAAGAGTTGGCAATCCTGATCGAGTCCATTATCTGTCAGAATTACTCCAATGAGCATCCACCCAGTGTGGAGGAAATCCAGGATATTGTGGAAAAGGTTCTCATTGAAGAAGGACATGCCGCTGTAGCCAAGCATTTTATCCTGTACCGCGCCACTCAGAATGATAAACGAAAAGCCAAACTGAGCAAAAGCACCGTCCATCAGGGGAATATTCCCTATCAGAAAATATATGAAGTTTTGGTCTGGGCTTCCGACCATGATCTGAACTCAGTGGAAAAGGTGAACCAACGTATCGCAATGGGCGATTTTGGTGAGATTTGCCTGGAGTCTGATGCAGCCTATGAATATGATGTTCAGGCAGCAGCTGAGTTAATTTCAGAACGGGATGGAAATACAAAAATTGTTGTCGTTGCTGGTCCTTCATCCTCTGGCAAGACCACCACAACTCGTAAGCTAGCCGGCTATCTTGGTAAAAAGGGAATGGGTTTGGTGGAGCTAAATATAGACCACTACTTTTTTGATCTTGAGATGCATCCTGTAGATGAGTTTGGTGATTATGATTTTGAAACCCCCCAGGCATTGGATCTGCCTCTCATTAATAAGCATATCAAACAACTGCTGGCAGGTGAAGAAATTCTCATCCCCAAATATGATTTTTCCACAGGGACACGGGCTTTGAACCAAACGCCTATGCAAATCAAACCCACAGATGTGATCTTAATTGACAGTCTCCATGGTTTGTATGGCGAAATGCTGGATGGTATTGATGAGTCGACCATCTTTAAAGTATACATCGAGACCTTACTCCAGATGAAAGGTGCCAACGGGAAGTTTATTCGATGGACAGATTTACGCCTCATGCGCCGCATGATTCGGGATGAACAACATCGTGCTTATGATCCTCGCCAGACATTGACACACTGGCATTATGTCCGTAATGCAGAACTGCGCAATATTTTACCTTATATCAATACTGCAGATTATATCATCAATGGGGCAGTTCCCTATGAATTGCCGGTGATGGCAAATCGCCTGTTGGATCATTTCAGAGAGTGGGAGCAGGATTATAAGGATGATCCTCGACGAGTTGATGCTTATTTACGTGCCAAGCGTGTCCGAGAGATGTTGGAATCTTTCACCCCGGTTACAGATGAATCACCCATTCCTGAAACCTCTCATTTCAGAGAGTTTATTGGTGGCAGCATCTATGATGTTCATTAGGAATTAGCTGGATTGAATACCCTTTAAATCGACCAACCTGGAATCCTTTCAAACTGGAAATGATTTGAGATTCATGGTTAGCACATCAATTCAGGGAGCTAAGATTTAGATGAATTGGTTTCAAAAATGGTTTTACCGTTGGTCATTTATTGATCTGCCTACCATTGGAGTCGGGCTGATCATCTTGTTTTATTATATCAACGCCCATAGTAGCTCTGGAATGGAGACAGCATTAGTTGAGTCAATCTTTCCCAACCTGGCGACAGAGCTATTTGGTGTATGGTTAAGTGTGCGTATCATTGAGTCAGTATTGCGTACCCGTCAGAAACGTAGTCAACTCAGGTCACAGCTTGTAGAAAACATGAACTACCTGGTGACCCTGATTCGAGGTATCGCCCCACACTTTGAGCAGCAGACCATCGATCATTTGAGCTCAGAGCTTAAGTGGTTTGAGGAAATGAAAGACTATCGAATCAGCGGGATATCAGAGAAAACTACGGGTTTGATCAATGATGTAACCAAGCACTATTCAAGAGCTGCTACAGAGGCTTCAAAAATCAATCCCCTTCGTGAAGAGATTAACGATCTCTTTGTCTTCAATCCAGAACTTCTTGAAGATATCAACATGAAAGAACTCCATGATGTCTATCGGCGACAGAACTACACCAGAATTATTGTAAAGCGAATAGACTCTCGATTACGCAGGTACCACGAGCGAAGCGGAGATGATGTATCTGAAAGGGCAAAGACAGTCATTAGAAAAATCGAGGAATACTCAAACATTTTAAAAGTTTATGTAGCAATTACCTTAGAAGCTGAATCCGCTGTACTGGAAGCTCGATCAGCAGTTCTGAACCGCGAGTTTAATTTCTAAAATTTTCGGCAGACTCAGACAGACCACTTATATGCATATGAACGACAACCATCACTTCTATTACAAAAAGCAATTTCGTTGGTTAATTCCAGTTATCAATCGCGCCAAGCTGGTATCGTTTCCTGGTTTTGATCGCGTACCTGTTTTCAATGTGCTTTTGTTTTTCTTCAGAGGACTCCGTGATGGTGCTGTGATTATGCGTGCTGAAGCGGTTGCTTTTAACCTGATTTTTGCACTATTTCCTGCGATTATCTTTCTCTTTACCCTCATCCCTCATGTACCCATTGAGAATTTTCAGATAGAATTGCTGGATATGATTAAGTCAATCATGCCAGGGAGCATATATGGTGTGATTGAGCAAATTATCGAAGAGATCATTACCATTAAACACGGGGGTTTGCTCTCATTGGGTTTTATCCTGGTGCTAGTCTTCTCCACTAATGGCATATTTGCCTTGATCGATGCTTTCAACGCTTCCATTCATGTTGATGAGACACGTAGTTGGCTTATGCGTAGAGCCATCTCTGTGTTGCTGGTAGTGATTCTGTTTCTCCTGGTAAGCATGGGAGTCTCATTGATCACTGTCACGCATCGTCTACTGGATTTTCTGGTTTTGAAAGGATTGATGAAGGTTGGATGGCTTTACTATCTGGTGCAAGTTGGTAAGTGGATTGCCATCCTGGCGGTTTTTTATTTTGCTTATTCATTTCTTTATTATCTGGGTCCTGCCAAGAAAAGTCAATATCGCTTTATTACTGCAGGGGCTACGCTGGCTACAGTACTTTCGATTTTGATTACCACAGGTTTAGGGTTTTATATCGATAATTTTAGCACCTACAATGCACTCTATGGGTCTATTGGTGCTTTACCCATTATCATGCTCATGATCTTCTTTAATGCCCTGGCCATTATCATAGGATTTGAATTGAACATTGGTATTGTTGCCGCCCGAAAGGTCGAACTCATCGAAACCAGGGAGTAATCCCCCCTCTGGACATTGAGCTTGCCGAAATGTCCACCCCTAAATGAGCACTCCGATTTCGATTACTATGACCTTTGCAAGCCATAATTCAGGTAATTAGGGTTAATCGAGAAGTGTTGATCTGAATAGGGTTTTCGTTCCCGAATCATGGCACAGATGATTTTGAGTAATTTATTAGCGACATTATTATAGAT
>JAERTJ010000233.1 GCA_016844945.1 Fidelibacterota bacterium
ATTTATTTCTTTTTGGTTGATTTTTAACCTTAAATCACATTTTTTACATAATGTTTTATAAAATTTTGATTAATTATTTAATATTTATAAAATTATTTCAAAAAATCATTCTTTTGTGGACAATTCGTCCATTAGGCTTAAATACGAATTTTTTTCAAAAATGCTAATAACATGAATAACGAAATAGGACGTAAAATAACTAGTCTTACATTAATGACAATTATGATTGCCGGTGGACTGACATTTGCAGTTCCAGGTGTAATGCCTGCTGCACATGCAGCCAACGCCAATCTCTTTGTATCCGCAGAAAACTCACAGTTTGATAACTACATGTCAGGACCTCAGGTCATTGAAGTAGTTGTAATTGACAGTGATATTGATGATACTGATGAAGCAAAAGGTGAACCAGATGTTACAGTAAACGGCAAGATCCTCAGAATGGTTCAAGCTGTTGATGGTAACTGGTATGGTTACTTTGCAGACAGAACACAAGCATCCATTGCAGACTTTGTTGCCAGTGGCACAGGTATTAGAGGTCAGGGAACTGACTTTGGTACACTTTGTGCAACCGGTTCTACTACAACAACATTCCTCGGCATTAATGTCGATGATACTGTTGGTGTTGCAGTACCCCTTGGTAACTTAACCAGAGATTCAGCTACAACTGATATTGGACAAAACGGTTCCTCAACTGGTGCCGCTCTCACAGTAGAGTGTCAAATAACAGTTCAAAATGATGCCTTTGGAACCGGTGCTGGAAACACTACCGGACATGCAAATGTTGTTAGAGAAGCCAAATCTCCAAACACCTCCTTAACTGGAGCTGATCAAATTGGACAAATTGGTATTTCTGATGCTGACCTTTGGCCATTCATTCAACTATATGCTCTAAACCCAACAGGTAATGTTGTCGTACAGTACAACAAAGGTGGTGGTGTTCAAACAACAACACTTACTTTTGATACTGTTGATCAATTTGCCGGTGCAAGTTTAGACAGAGCAGTATATCCTCAAGGTGCACAAGTGCACGTCACTGTAACTGATTTGTGGTTAAACATAGACCCAACCGATGAAGATTCTTGGACATTTGGAACCAATTCTACCTACAACCCAGCTCACACAGCTGATGAAGGTCCAACTGGTTTAACATCAAATTACCAAGTCTTTAACGAAAACGGTCTAGTAGCCGGTGCAGGAACAGCAAATGGTATTATCGACGTATCTGGTAACTTCACATCAATGATGATTGAAGATAACGGTGTCTTAATACTAAATGCTGATGCACAAGGTACCGGTGTTGTTTTAACCTTACAAGACAATGACGATATTGTTATGAGTTGTCCAACAACCGATGACGCATCTAGTTGTACTGCAACTAATAGTGCTGTTATTGGTTTGGATGTAAACTCACAACCAATTACACTTACTGAACAAGGACCAAACTCTGGTGTATTCGGTACTTATGATGAGTCCGATGTATCTATAATCAAAGTAACAGGTAGTGCCGCAAGAGGTACATCTGCTACAATTGATTATAATGAAACACCAGCAACAGTTCTCATAGGACATGACTTTGCAACAATTGATATTCAACCAATCGATGACGAATGGAGCTCTGGTGAAGAGATTCCAGTCGTTCTAGTCGATGGTGATGCTAACAAAAACAGTAGAGTAGATGAAGACCTTGACTTGAATGATCCAAATGTTACATTGATTCCATCATTAGTAACTGGTGATCCATTCACATTAGGTGAAGGTTCCAACGATACTAAAGCTGTTTATGCTAACATGACTCACAGTGATACCAACTTGCCAGCTTCTGACAAGGGTATTGATGATAATACTTCAATCTTAAATGCAACCGCTTCTGTCTCAACATCTATCGCAGTTGATTCTTTCAGTTCAATTGGAAGAGTTAACGCTGGTGGTGATTTGGTAGGTGCAAATGCAATTATTATTGATTTCCAAACAACAATGGGTGAATTAAGAAAATCAATTACCGATACTGGTAGTGGCGACGACCGTCTACATGGAGTTAATCTCCTTAACTTAGACGTAAGAGCCTTTAACAATACTGGTACATTTGATGTTTACTTACTCAATTACACCACTGATATTATTCCATCAGATGGTGTTGTTAATGATGCAGTAGGTTCACTACTTCTAGCATCTGCAGTAAACCCACAAAGTTTGACATCATTGAATACAACTGATGCAATTGTTACTGATATATTTGATACAACTAAAGCCCCAGATGCAAACAACGTTGGATTCATGGCAATTCACACCGGTGATACTACTAACGTAGTAGCCGATGCTGATGATAATGACCCAATTGTTGTAGACTTCTTATCATTTGGTTTCACAAATGATGGTTTGGAAAACGAAGAAAGAATCGCAAACCAAATCATCAGATTGGAACTAGAAGAGAGTGGTGATAATACAAGTACCTTTGAAGGTACTTTAGAATACAAGATGATTAATCAATTAAACATCTTAGATTCTAGTTTATACACTGGTCTATCTCTTATTGCCGATGATCCAAACTTCATCGTCATTGAAGATTTAGATGATGAAGAAGCACCAAGAGTCAATTATCTTGACTTAGGTGCTGATGGTGTATCAACACAAGTCGCTGATCAAGAAGAAGCTCCAAGCCATTCTGGTGTTGTATCATTTGATTCAAATACCTACAAGAACGCTGACACAGTTACTGTTACACTTGAAGACTTAGACCTTAACGTAGACTCTGATCTTATTGATATCTATACCGTAGTAAAAGCCACATCTGCATTAGGTGATCAAAACTTTGATGCAGTTGGTTCAGGTAACGCCACAACTGGTGGTACCTCAATCACCTTATCAAATGGTGATGAACTTGGTAGACTACTAGATATTACCTTTGATGACCAAAGATGGACAACTCCAATCAATGGTTGTGAAGATACCTTAACTGGTGCTTCTGCAACTGATACTGGACTTGGTGCAACTGGATTTACTCTAGTTGAAACTAGCCAAGCTTCTGGTGTTTTCGTTGGTGATTTCCAAATTCCAAATGCATGGTGTAAAGCCGGAGAAACAAGCTCCGTTACTGCCACCGGTCTTGATATTGAAGTTAACTATGTTGACTTTAGAGACGCATCTGGTGAAACCATCGAAGTTGGCGACTCCGCAGGAGTTCGTGCAAATACAGGATCAATTAGTCTTGATAGAACTGTCTACCCAGTACCATTTGGTGTTGAGTCAGACTTTACAGCAGACACTACCAATGAATCACCATCTGGTAGAGCCTTATTCCCAATCCATGCAAGCGGTATGAATACTGCTGGCACTGATAGGGTAACTGAGGGTCTACAATCTGGTGAATTTATCACTGGCGGTGATCTTACTATCCACGTTAGAGTTAACGATCCAGACTTCGATGTATCTGCATCTGGTGAAGATACCATTGCTACTAATAGCACAGCCAATTTAGGACCAGTCAAAGTCTCTGTTATCAGAGGTGCTGACTCAATCGTACTTGGTTATGCTGGTGGTGATGCTATCCTAGCTGGTCCAATTGACACCGATGGAACTCGTGGTCAAGATGCCAGACAATTCGGTCCAATGACTGAAATTGCCCCAGACGCAGGAATCTTCGAATCTGATATCGTAATTAGGTATACTGATGGTCCAGCAAGTACCACATGCCCAAGTGTCACTGACACATGGACTCCATTAGATGGAACTGCTGCAACCACAGATAATGAAACAAGCAGATTTGATAACGCCGCAACATCTGGTGATTATTGTATCTTACAAGGAGATATCCTCCAAGTAGAATATACTGACCCAGCTGATGCATCAGGTGATGTCAATACTGTTACTGATTCAGCTACCTTTGACCTAAGAAACGGTGTATTGCAATCCGACAAATCCGTATACATTATTGGATCTGATATGATCTTGACCCTCATTGAACCAGACTTCGATTTGGACAATGACCAGGCTGAGACTTATGACTTGGACTTAATTGAATGGGACTCTGATGCTGCCACTATCACCATGGGTGATGCTGACGGTGAAGGAGCAACATTTGACCCAGAACCACTTAACTTCAGAGAAACAGGTGACTCTACTGGAATCTTCCAGATTGTTATCGAAATCCCAGAAGTTCTTGCTGGTGACAGATTAGAAAGAGGAGAGGAAACTGTTCTCGAGTATACTGATTGGGGTCCATCAGGATCTAACTATGTAGGAGAAGAAGATGAAGATGTCAACTTGACAATCTTTACTTCTAACTTTGGAGCAACTGTAGAACTTGACCAAAAAGTTTACACTTGGACAGATAAAGTTTACATTACTATTGTAGCACCAGATCACAATTTCGACAGTGACTTGGTTGATGAAATTGGAAACACTAGCTTAGATCCAATAAAGATCTCAACTAGAGGATTCAACATTGATCAATACAAACTTGTTGAAACTGGTACTGATACAGGCATCTTCACTGGTGAGGTTATCCTTGTAGGATTTGCTCACGATGCAGATGGTGTATCTGGTAATGAAAAAGGTTCACAATCCACTTCCGCTGATGGAACTGGTCCAACCGATGGTCTCTTAGAGACTGATGATGATGACGGTATTACTGTCTCATTTGAATTCTCAGAAGATGAAACTGTTGTTGGTTCAGCATTGATCAGATGGAATATTGGTGAAGTCCAATGGCTTGAAGCAAGTTATCCAGCTAGCGGTACAGGTGTTGTAAGAATTATTGATCCAGACATGAACTTAGATCCAGAAGCAGTCGACAACTTCGATGTCGATGTGTGGTCTGACTCCGATGCCGGAGGTATTGATCTTACTGTAACTGAGACAAATGAGGCAACCGGAATATTCGAGGGTACTGTGTTCTTCACAGTTGCTGACGAATCATCTGGTCACAGACTCAGAGTCGCAGAAGGTGACACTGTCACTGCAGAATATGAAGACAATACACTACCAGATCCGTACACAACTGCAGATGAACTTGATATTACTGCCACTTCACTAATTGGCACTGTAGTACCACCTCTCGAGAGAGCACCAGCTGCTAACTTGAGAACCGTTGATGCCTTCGGTAACAGTTTAGATACTGTTTCTGTTGACCAACAGGTACAAATCAGCGCTGACTTAGCAAATGGTCAGGATAGAGAGCAATCATTCGCATACTTGGTACAGATTCAAGATGGTAACGGTGTTACAGTTTCACTAGCATGGATTACAGGTTCACTATCAAGTGGTCAATCATTCAGCCCAGCATTATCATGGATTCCAACCGAAAGTGGTAGCTACACAGCAACCGCATTTGTATGGGAATCAGTTGATAATCCTACGGCATTATCACCACCAGTTAGTACAACTGTCAACGTAAGTTAAACTAGTTCACATTATCCTTTTTTTCTTTTTTTTGAATATTTCTCAACTAAGGTCATGCACAATTTTTTCACAAGTAATATCTAGAAGGTAATAAACAAGTAATTAAAATGAAATTAAAAATTCTATTC
>JAERTJ010000234.1 GCA_016844945.1 Fidelibacterota bacterium
TGGGTCTTAATCGAAGTATTGGCTTTATTCCAAGACAAGCTCATAGACTTATTCAACTCCAGTGCAATGTGTGGATCTCTTAACATACAGATCAAGTTATTATGTGATTTTTCCATCGCCCAAGTCTAATGGACAGGCTCAATGTCCAAAGGCGAGTGGAGGCTGAGCCTATCGAAGCCAAAACGTTGAAACCATCAGAACAGCTAAACATTTCTATGAGACTACGCTCTACGAGTTGCGACCACACAGTCAAGCTCAATGTCCAAAGAATCATATAACAATTCCATTTACCACCATCCCCAATTGTACTTCTGCTTCTATACCACCCAACACACTCTATATTGAGCGCAAATGGAGCGTGAAAGCATTTGAATCAAAAAGTCTTAGCAGGTGTCGATGAAGCGGGTCGTGGACCCCTGGCCGGTCCGGTGGTGGCTGCTGCAGTCATCCTGAATCCTGATGATATCCCTGAGGGACTGAGAGATTCAAAAAAAATAAGCGAAAAGAAACGTTTCAAACTGGCAAAAGAGATCAGAGCCAAAGCCCTGCATATTGGTGTTGGAATTATTCATGAACAGGATATCGATCGACACAATATCCTCCAGGCAACCTTTCAAGCCATGCGGTTGGCTGTTAATAATCTCGGGCAAAAACCTGATGAGGTACAAGTTGATGGAAATTTCACCATCCCTGAACTGCAGTTGAATCAAAAAACCATAGTCGGTGGAGACGATCTGGTGCAGGAAATCAGTGCCGCCAGTATCATTGCGAAGACCACCCGCGATGAAATGATGATCTCCTATGATGCGTTGTTTCCTGAATATGGATTTAAATCTCATAAGGGATATGGATCCAAAAAACATATGGACACACTTCGCAGTCGGGGAACGACACCGATCCATAGGCGAAGTTTCAGTCCTGTTGCAGCAAGTTCGAACTTACACTATAAATACTTTAACCAGGAATCTGCCTACGGATACATGGGTGAGATCATCGCTGGGATGTTTTTAATTAGAAATGGCTACCAGTTACTGGCCCATAGCTATCACGCCGGTCGTGATGGCGAACTGGATCTCATCGCATCCAATGAAAAGGAAATAATTTTCATCGAAGTGAAGAGTTTTGCCGGTGAAGCTGAGGACACCATTGCCAGAGAACGGGTAACACCAGCTAAGCAAAAGCAAATTGCCAGTACTGCTGAACTTTACCTGCAGAAACATGAGCCCGCCCAGGAAGACGCTCGTTTCGATATCATTACAGTCAATTTTTCACAACCCAAACCACAAATTCAACATTATACAGATGCATTTTTACCCCTCTAAAAGAAAGAATCATATGAAATCTCTCAAAACTCTCCTTATCACAATCATTCTTGCTGGATTTACCCTGGCAGCACAACCAGCCATCTATGGTGACAATGGTGTTGTTGTCGCGCATACTGCTGAAGCCTGTGAAGCAGGTGTGGAAATTCTCCAAGCTGGAGGAAATGCTGTTGATGCCGCGGTAGCCGTAAGTTATGCCCTGGCTGTTACTCATCCACAAGCAGGAAACATCGGAGGGGGAGGCTTTATGATCATTCAGATGGCAGACGGAAGGAAGATCGCCCTGGATTACCGTGAAATGGCTCCAGGTAAGGCATATAGAGATATGTTTCTGGATGACAGCGGAAAAGTTGCACCAGGAAAAAGCACCAGGGGCGGACTTGCCAACGGTGTCCCAGGTACCGTCGCAGGTATGCAGCTCGCTTTAGATAAATATGGTAGTATGTCTCGTAAAAAAGTCATGAAGCCAGCTATAGCACTTGCTAAAAAAGGATTTGAAGTTCCGTATCATCTCGCGTATTCATTTGGTTGGCTAAATAAAGCCGCTGAAGGGTATGATGAAACCCGTCGAGTCTTTTGCAGGGATGGAGAGATATACAAACCCGGTGAACTTTTCAAACAACCAGACCTGGCAAAAACGTTAAGACTCATCCAGAAAAAGGGAAATGCAGGATTTTATAGTGGTGCGGTCGCAGAAGCTCTAGTCAAAAGTAGTGCAGCCTTTGGCGGTAGTATGACCATTGAGGATCTCAATAATTATAAAGCCATTGTTAGAAAACCTGCAGAGGGAACCTATCGAGGTTTTGGTGTACTCTCCATGCCGCCACCCAGCTCAGGCGGTATAGCCTTGATCTCCATGCTGAATATGATGGAAGCCATGAACTTTGATTCAGTGGGCTGGCATTCGGCACAGCACATTCAAATGCTGGCTGAAGTTGAGAAGCGTGCCTACGCGGACCGTAGTGTCTGGCTGGGCGATCCTGACTATTTTGATGTTCCACAAGAAAAGCTTCTCTCAAAGGCATATGGATATTTGCGGATGATGGGCTATGATAGTCTCACCGTAACACCAAGTGATTCTATATATCCATTGAATGACAGCGACTTGGCGAATATCGTTCCAGCTGGATACGAGAGTGAAGAGACCACACATTTCTCAGTGGTTGATAAGTGGGGGAACGCCGTGAGTGTGACCACCACCTTGAACTGGTCCTTCGGTTCATACGTAACTGTGGAAGGGTATGGATTTCTTCTCAACAACGAAATGGATGACTTTAGCTCCAAACCTGGTGAACCCAATTCATTTGGTCTCATCGGTAATGAAGCCAACGCCATTGAGCCTGGCAAAAGGATGTTATCCAGCATGACTCCTACCATCCTCACCAAAGACGGTAAGGTTGTCCTGGTGGTGGGAGCCCCTGGTGGTTCAACTATTATTACCACCGTTCTGCAGGTCATCAACAATATGGTAGATTTTAGTATGCCCCTGCAGGATGCTGTTGTGGCACCTCGCTTTCATCATCAATGGAAACCTGATGTAATTCAATACGGTCCCCGAGCTATCAGTCCTGATACTGCAGAACTTCTTGTAGCCATGGGATATACCTTAGCACCCAGATCAGCCTATGGTGAAGTGAATGCTATCTCAAGGGATAGGGTGTTTGGTGGCTGGGTGGGCGCCCCAGACTACCGCATTAATTCCCACGGTGCTGCTTATTAGGTTTATCTGAGCCAATGCGAATGCCTCGCTGCCTGTCTGGTCGAAGCTGCCAACGAAGTCTGAAGGTTCTCGAAGCAAAACATCCTTGGACAATGATGAGGAATTTCGTTAGCGCCAGACAATCCCAGATTGCATGAATGGCAAAGGAAAAATCTCTGAACTTTTTAAAATATATACCGTAGAATGGTTGTTGCCGGTTTAAACTGCATCGATCTGAATACGAGGAGAATTAGAAGTGGGTGACAAAGAAAAAAAAGCGAAACGATCCAGAAATGGTAGTGCCTTCCGTGGTCTTGCACACATCATTGTCTCGGTTTTAATCCTCAGGGCAACCGTTATTGAAGCCTATAACGTTCCTACTGGATCAATGGAAACAACCATCAAAATTGGTGATTTCATCCTGGGTAATAAATTTATCTATGGGATTCGCACGCCGGACTGGATTGGGATTCCCTGGACCAATTTTGGATTCTCCGTTCCCTATTATCGTCTACCAGGATTTGAAACACCCAAAACAGGGGATGTGGTCATCTTCCGTTATCCTAATGACAAATGGCCAGCCGTTCAAATCGGTCCTCATGATCCTAGCTTGAATTATATCAAACGCTGCATCGCAGGTCCCGGTCAACTCCTTGAAATAAAAGACAAAGATGTTTATGTCGACGGTGTCCAATTTGACCTGCCAGAGCATGGTAGAGCATCCAAACTCAATCTTTATGATGAATCCTACGAAGAACGTATGATTTTCCCGCGGGGCATGGGGAATAGAGACCAATTTGGACCTCTGAACATACCAGCCGCAGGGGATACCTTGACTTTTAATGCCAGCAATCTTGAATTAGCTGTAAATATCATCTCCCTTGAAGGACATGAAGTTCGTCCTGGAATCTCAGGACAGCTGAAAATAGATGGCGAATCAGCGGATCATTATGTGTGCGAGCAGAACCACTATTTTATGATGGGTGACAATCGCGATAATTCACATGACAGCCGTTACTGGGGCCTGGTTCCTGAATCAAATATTATAGGTGAGGCAATCTTGACTTATCTAAGCTGGGAGCAGACTGAGCCCAATATATTAAAACGTCTTTTCAAAATCAGACCTGGACGTATGTTTCAGCTTATTGATTAACTGAAGCACCCACATTCAAAGTCAGAAAGCACTGCCAACGGGTGGTGCTTTTTTTAATTCTCCCAAGAATCACTATACCGTCATCCCAAGCGGAGTCGAGGGATATGATATTGCAGAAACATAAGATAGAATCCTTCGACTACGCTCAGGAAAACGAGGTGAATATCCAAATTTAAAATTTCCCAATCCTCCCATTAGAATCATGCTTCCATTTGCCTCCAATGCTAACTATAATAGCGCGTTCTTTTAGATTGACGATTAAGATATTTAAGTAACATAGCTAACTCGCTGAGGCACAATGACATCACAGGAAATACGAAACCAGTTTATACAATTCTTTAAAGATAAAAATCATAAATTTGTACGCAGTGCAGGTGTGGTTCCCTTTGATGATCCCACACTCCTTTTCACCAATGCGGGTATGAATCAGTTCAAGGGTATTTTTCTGGAGACTGAAACCGCTGATCATCCCCGCGCCGTAAATTCCCAAAAGTGTATCCGTGTCAGCGGTAAACACAATGACCTGGAAGAAGTCGGTCGTGACACCTACCACCATACTTTTTTCGAGATGCTGGGAAATTGGAGTTTTGGCGATTATTACAAGGAAGATGCCATAAAATGGGCCTGGGAACTATTCACTGAAGTATGGAAAATCCCTAAAGACAAGCTCTATGCCACCGTCTACAAAGATGATGACGAAGCCTTTGAGTTATGGGGAAAACTTACTGATATCCCCAAGGATCAAATTTTGCGGTTTGGTGATAAGGATAATTTCTGGGAAATGGGTGAAACCGGTCCCTGTGGTCCGTGTTCAGAGATTCATGTTGATATAGGCGGCGATCCAAGTATTCATGGCTCACATCCTGAACTAGGTGTGAATACAGACAATCCACGTTTCATGGAATTGTGGAATCTTGTTTTTATCCAATACTTTCGTGGAGAGGATGGAGCATTAACAGAACTACCAAACAAACACGTCGATACCGGTGCTGGGCTGGAAAGAATTGTTGCCTTTCTTCAGGATAAAAATAGTAATTACGACACAGATCTATTTACCCCCATCCTGGATGAAATTACTGCTCTTTCAGGCACAAAATATGACCAAGGTGAAGCGGGAATGGCCCATCGGGTCATCGCAGATCATGTCCGCATGCTAACCTTTTCAATTTCTGATGGGGCTTTACCCTCCAATGATGGTCGCGGCTATGTCCTGCGCAGGATACTTCGACGTGCAGCTCGTTATGGTCGCAACCTGGGATTACCCAATGCATTTATCTATAATCTGGTGCCCGTGGTTGTCAATGTTATGGGTGATGCATACCCTGAATTGCATGAAAGAATTGCCTATATTCAGAAAGTCATTAAATCAGAAGAAGATTCATTTAGTCAAACCCTGGGGCGTGGATTGGTGATCTTCGAGTCACTGGTAAAGGAAAATCGAGAGAAAGGGATCTCTGAGATTAGTGGTCCTGATGTGTTCAAACTATATGATACCTATGGTTTTCCTGTAGATCTCACCAATCTCATGGCAGAAGAGGAAAATCTCTCTGTAGATACAGATGGGTTTGAGGCCTTGATGGATGCCCAGCGTACCAAAGCACGTGAGGCAACTCAATTCAAACAGAAAGTTAGCAAGGATTCGGAGTGGCATTTCCTTAATCCTGGGTCTCACTCTGAGTTTCATGGCTACACCCATACCCGTATGGACACCAAAATCACTCAATACATGAAAGCCGAAGATAAGTTGTTAGTCATTCTGGCTCAAACCCCATTCTATGCTGAAAGCGGTGGTCAGGTGGGTGATACGGGTCGGATATTCAATGCAGAAATGGAACTGTCAGTCCACGACACGCGCAAAGATGGAGATTCCATCATTCATGAGTGTACCCTTAGCTCAGGTTCGGTCTCCAATCAGTCTGTAATCGCTGAAATTGATGCAGGAAGACGTTCTAGCATCGTTAGGAACCACAGTGCCACACACCTACTTAACGCTGCTTTAAGGACCATTCTCGGAAGTCATGTCAAGCAAGCCGGATCGCTTGTAGATCCTGGTCATCTCCGATTTGACTTTAATCATTTTGAACGGATGACTCAAGATGAAATCATGCGTACAGAACAAATGGTCAATGCTGAAATTAGGAAGAACCTTTCCACTGATATCCGCAATATGAGTTTTGATGCGGCTAAAACTGAAGGTGCCCTGGCATTCTTTGGTGAAAAGTATGGCGATGATGTCCGGACAGTGAAATTTGGTGACTATTCCCATGAGTTATGTGGGGGTGCCCATGTTCAAGCAACTGGCGATATTGGATTCTTCAGGATTGAATCTGAATCAGCTATTGCAGCCGGTGTCAGGAGAATTGAAGCTGTCACTGGAGAAGTAGCTGAAAACAATGCACGTAAGGAGCGAGTAGCAGTTAATCAACTTCGTCAACTTCTCACTTCAGACACTGATGAACTTGAAAGTAAAACCCAACACCTTCTGGATGAGAAGAAAGCCCTGGAGAAACAGGTCAAGATGTTGTCATTTGATCAAGCCGCTTCAGTACTGGGAGAGATCATTGAAAAAGCACAAAATGTTGGCGGCGTGGATGTTGTAAGTGACCTAGTGGATGTTCCTGATACTGAAGCACTTAAGGATCTTGGGACTGAGCTCATGAACCAGATAAAAAGTGGTGTAGGAGTCCTGGGTGCGGCTATAGATGGATCGCCTTATGTGGTCTGTGTGGTATCTGATGATGTGATTGCGCAGTACAAATTAAAGGCCGGTGAGATCGTCCGTGAACTGGGACAAAAGTTAAGCGGTGGCGGTGGTGGAAAACCCCAAATGGCTACTGCTGGCGGTAAGAATGTTGATGCGTTAAGAGGCGTCATTTCTGAAGTATTCGAATTGATAGGAGCTCGATTGGGATGAAAACTCAATTAATTGTAGAAAAATCAACCAGGGGACATATCGCAACCTCATTGCCAAATCTGGATGTACCCCAAGTACCACTTTCAGACCTGGTTCCTGAGAAATATCTCAGATCGGATGATCCGAATTTACCAGAAGTCTCTGAACCAGAGCTGGTGCGCCATTATGTTGGATTATCATCAAAAAATCATCATGTGGATAAAGATTTCTATCCACTGGGTTCATGCACCATGAAGTACAATCCCAAAATCAACGACTGGACGGCATCAGCATTGGCAGAAGTTCATCCCTATCAACCCCAGGAATTAAGTCAGGGGCGATTAGGACTCTATTATGAGCTCGAGCAACAATTATGTGCTATCACAGGCATGAAAGCCTTTACACTCCAGCCCGCAGCAGGGTCACAAGGTGAGCTTGTGGGCGTTCTGCTAATGCGAAAGTACCATGAAATGCGTGGGAATGATAAGGATGTAATTCTAATTCCGGATGCCGCACATGGTACCAATCCCGCTTCAGTCGCCATGGCTGGCTACAAAGTGATTGAGGTCAAGAGTAACGATCAAGGCTTGGTGGATCTGGACGATTTTGAATCCAAAATCAATGACAGAGTCGCTGGCTTTATGCTCACTAATCCAAATACGCTTGGACTATTCGAAGAAAATATCAGCAAAATATCTGAACTCATTCACGGTGTTGATGGATTGATGTACATGGATGGCGCAAACATGAATGCCCTTATGGGGATCGTGCGCCCTGCAGACGCTGGTTTTGATATTACACATTTGAACCTCCACAAAACCTTTTCCACGCCACATGGTGGGGGCGGACCGGGAGCTGGTCCCATTGGGGTCGTCGAAAAATTGGCTGACTTTCTTCCCACCCCAAAGGTTGAGATAGAAAATGATAAATATGTTCTGAATTATGATCTCGAACACAGCATTGGTAGAGTTCATGGTTTTTACGGTAACTTTGGCATATTGATCAGAGCCTGGACCTATATACGTATGTTGGGACCTGATGGACTCAAAAGCATTTCACGGGTTGCTGTGACCAATGCCAATTATATGATGCATAAACTCAAAGATGTGTTTGAATTGGCCTACGACAAGACCTGCATGCATGAGTTTGTTCTTTCGGCTCAGGCACAGAAAGAGAAAGGGACAAACGCCCTTTATATTGCAAAACGTTTACTGGATTTTGGATTTCATTCACCGACCATGTATTTCCCACTCATTGTCAAAGAAGCTCTGATGATTGAACCCACAGAAAGTGAGAATAAGGAAACCATGGATCGCTTCATCGAAGTCATGCGGCAAATCGCTGATGAAATAGAAACCAATCCTGACCTGGTTCATGCTGCACCACACTCCACACCAGTGGGTCGTGTTGATGAAACCTATGCCAATCGTAATCTGAACGTTCACTGGTAAATCATGTCATTTCACTATCGAGACAATCGACTTTACTGTGATGAAGTTGACCTGGATTTTGTTGCAGAACAGTTTGGGACACCTTCATATGTCTATTCTGAAAACATTCTCAAGAGAAATGCAGAGGTAATAAAAAACTGCTTCATCGATCGTGGCTTTCAAGTCTCGTACGCCATGAAAGCCAACTCAAACCCAAAAATTCTTCAATTATTCAAATCCTATGGGATGGGAGTGGATATTGTTTCTGCCGGCGAATACCAGTTGGCAAAGCATGTGGGGTTTCAGGGGTCAGAAATAAATTTTGCCGGTGTGGGGAAGACAGCTGATGAATTGAAATTAGCCCTTGAAGATGAAATTGACCATTTCAACGTGGAGAGCTTATTCGAGCTTGAACATCTTGAAGCTCAGGCCGCCCAAATGGGCATACAGGCAAGTGTACTTCTCAGACTGAATCCTGATATTGACCCTCAGACGCATCCCCATATATCAACGGGTTTGAAGCAGAACAAGTTTGGTATGGGAGCTGAAATGGTTACCCAGCTACTCACACACGCTGATCAGTATCCTCACATAAATTTTGATGGACTTCACTGCCATATCGGTTCACAGATATTGAATCCCCAGCCCTTTCTTGACCTGATCGACTATCTGGAGATTTTTACCACAGCGCTTGCCGCTCAGGGTGTTAAGCTGACCCATCTGGATCTGGGGGGAGGATTTGGTGTTAATTATGAGAATCCATTTGAGGATATTCTTGAGACCACACCCTATCTGGAGACATTTGCTGAATCAGCGCATAAGAAGTTGGGTAGTTTTCAACTCCATATTCAACCCGGTAGAGTACTGGTTGCCAACAGCGCTGTTCTATTGTCTCGCGTATTGGGGGTGAAGGAGAATGGGGACCACTACTTTGTGGTCATAGATGGCGCGACAACTGATCTCATTCGACCTGCCCTTTACGATGCCTACCATGAAATAACCTCCTACGAGAAAAAGGACGTTTCCCGGCTTGGTGATGTGGTTGGTCCTGTTTGCGAAAGTTCGGATGCACTGGCTAAACAGAGGCAACTTCCTGAATACGGCACGGGTGACCTGCTTACGGTGGCATCAGCTGGAGCCTATGCCAGCTCAATGGGTTCCACATATAATATGCGACCCCGAAGCCCTGAAGTTTTGGTGAAAGCAGATGGGTCTATTGATTTGATCAAAAGGCGACAGACTTTCGCGGAGATGATTTCTTTATACTAGGATTGCGTCATGCAATTGAACCAGGCAGCTATTGACAAGCTGATCATTACGAACTTATTTATATCTGGGTCAACCAGAAGCATTCAACTGTTTATACAGAATACGAGGGAGCACTACCATGAAAAATATTATTCGTACCGAAAATGCACCGGCTGCTATTGGTCCATACAACCAGGCAGTTGAAATTAATGGACTGATTTACACCGCGGGTCAAATCCCTCTGGATCCTGTCACGATGAAACTGGTTGATACATCCTTTGGTGATAGAGTGCATCAAGTGATGAAGAACTTGAAAGCTATTCTGGAAGCCGCTGGTAGCGATATGTCAAAAGTGGTAAAAACCAATATTTATGTGACTGACCTGGGTCAATACGCAGAGTTGAACGCCATTTATGGTGAGTATTTTCCTGGTGAGGATGCACCTGCTCGGGCTGCTGTTCAGGTCGCCGGACTACCCCTTGGAACCGATGTAGAAATCGAGATGGTCGCCCACAAATAACCTATGCTCCAATCTGCAAAGAAAATGTTACTGTTGGGATTCCTGTGTGTCGTTGTCACCGCTCAATCCCAACCTCAATCTGAAAGTCAGGTGGATTCTTCAGTAGCAAAAAGTCCAGGGAAAGCACTTTTGTTTTCTGTTATTCCCGGTGGTGGTCAACTTTACAACAGACGACCCGTGAAATCTTTGCTGTTTGCCGGAGCTTTTTTCTATTATGGCTATAAATACTCAGAAGCCCAAGAGGACTATGAGACTGATCTGGCCAACTCCAAACTTCATCGCGCTCGAAATGACAAAATATGGATGCTCACCTTGATCTGGACCCTCAACATTCTGGATGCCTATGTTGATGCTCAACTCTGGGATTTTGAAGCATACGATATTGATGGAAACCAGATTCCAGAAGAATCTGAAACTGTAAAACCAAAGGAAGTGAGAGATATAGATGACACAGAATAGGGAAGCCTGGGGATCAAAAATTGGATTTATCCTGGCTGCTGCCGGTTCGGCAGTAGGGCTGGGTAACATTTGGAAATTTCCATATATCGCTGGTGAAAATGGCGGGGCTGCATTCATATTTGTCTATCTTCTGTGTATCGGAATTATCGGATTTCCTGTCCTTATATCAGAAGTCTTGATTGGTAGAACCACCCAAAAGAATCCTGTAGGAGCTTTTGCCTCACTAAGTAATTCTAAGCTCTGGCTCTCAGTCGGCTTCCTGGGTGTTCTGGCCGGATTTCTGATCCTCTCCTTTTATAGTGTTATCGGTGGCTGGACCATTGGTTACGTCATTGAAACTCTCCGCGGTTCACTATCAAGTTTTACAAGTCCTGAAGAAGCTGGGGTGTTGTTTGGTTCTTTATCGGGATCTCCAGCCTGGACATTAGGATTCCACACCCTCTTTTTTGCGCTGACCATGTTTATTGTAGTAAAAGGTGTTCAAGGAGGGATTGAAAAATCAAGTAAAATTATGATGCCGGTATTGTTATCAATCCTTGTCATCCTCATGGTCCGTGGCGTCACTTTGGACGGAGCCGACGAGGGAATGGCATTCCTCTGGGTTCCTGACTGGTCCAAGATTAACGCACAATCCATCCTTATCGCTTTAGGTCATGCCTTTTTTACTCTGAGTCTTGGTATGGGTGCTATGATGACCTATGGAAGCTACATGTCTAAAAAAGACAGTGTTGTCACTGCCTCAGCACAAATTGTATTGCTGGATACACTCATCGCTCTCATGGCGGGTGTGGCAATCTTTACGGCCGTGTTCGCTTCTGGTCTCAATCCAGCTGCAGGACCAGGATTGATATTCCAAACTTTACCAGCTGTTTTTGCCTCCATGACGGGAGGTGTCTACTTTTCATTTTTGTTCTTCCTGCTTCTCGCTATTGCAGCGTTGACATCTGCCATCTCCCTGTTGGAAGTTGTTGTCGCCTATTTTGTGGATGAGAAGGGCTGGGACCGCAAAGGAGCCGTCCTCATTTTTGGTGGATCCATCTACCTGTTGGGAGTACCATCAGCCTTGTCGTTCAACCTCATGGCCGATTCAAAAATGTTTGGAATGACCTTTTTTGATGTGGTTGATTTTCTGGCTTCAAACGTATTACTACCTTTTGGTGGGTTGATGATTGCCATTTTCGCAGGATGGGTCTGGTCGAGAACATCGGTAATGGCTGCATTGAAAGAAGGCGCAGAAGGTTTGTTCGAGAATTACCCATGGTTCGAAGGCGTCTGGCTATTCTTCCTGAAGTTTGTTGCACCTGTACTCATTACGATCGTTCTGTTGAACAGTCTGGGGCTTGTTTAGCTGATTGGTTAATAAATATTGAGCGTAAGCAAACCAGCAAACGCTCCCTAACAGATTGGTGCAATTAATTATTTAGAATGCACCATTGATTCCTATTTTGACAGGTTAACTCTATGATGATCTCAGACTGATCTGAACATAATCTGAGGTCCTTGATAATATATTGAAAGAGGGGTTGATTATGATCCTCGTAAAAGATAATCGTTGTGACTTTTGTGGAACTTGCGTGGCTGTCTGTCCAGTAGATGCCATCGAACTCCGTGAAGCTGATATATCAATTATTCATGAGACTTGTATTGACTGCGACATATGTGTCTGGGTCTGCCCTATAGATGTGCTATCCTCGGATGAAGAAGAAGAGGTCAAAGATGACTGATTTTGATGTCATCGTAGTTGGTGGGGGTCCAGCTGGATCCATGGCTGCAGAGGCTGCAGCAAAAAAAGGTGCCAGGGTACTCATGTTGGAAAAGGATAGAGATATTGGATATCCTGTTCGATGTGGAGAAGGGGTCGGAGCAAAGGGATTAAAGACCTTTATCGATCCTGACCCAAAGTGGATTGCCACGACCATCTCAAAAGTTCGAATGCGCTCTCCAGACAATACCAAAATCGATTTTGGTCTGGAAGGAGCGGGATACGTCCTTGATAGACGATTGTTTGACTATGCACTGGCAAATCGTGCCAGTCAGGCAGGAGTACAAATTCAAACGCGAGCCTATGTGGATGGTCTCATCCTGGATGATGAGTATGTCAAAGGTGTGAAGTATCAGTACATGGGTGAATCTCGAGAACTGTCAGCTAAAATCGTGATTGCTGCAGATGGTGTGGAGTCTCGTGTGGGTCGTATGGCAGGTCTCAGGACAGCCACAAAATTGAAGGATATGGACTCAGGCTACCAGGCAACGGTTGGAAACATTGACATCGACCAGGAAATGATAGACTTCTACAATGGGGATGTATGGGCGCCAGGTGGCTATTTGTGGATTTTTCCTAAGGGTGATGGGATGGCGAACATTGGTCTTGGCGTGAATGGTATTTACGCCAAAGACTGTAATCCACACGATATGATTCATACATTTCTGAAGAACCATTTTCCAACGGCCACGGTACTATCTAGTGTCTGTGGTGGCATTCCAATCGCCAAAACATTAAAACGATACACAGCCAATGGACTGATGTTGACAGGAGATGCTGCCAGAATGGTGAATCCTGTACATGGGGGTGGTATCATTACGGGGATGGTCGGTGGTAGAATTGCAGGGGATGTTGCTGGTGATCTTATACAGACGGGTGATTACTCTGAAACAGCCATGGAACCCTATAGAAAAAGATGGTACAAAACAGAGGGCAAGAATCATGAAGCCTTTTACCGAATTTCCCAGGGAATTGCTGAAATTACAGATGAGCAACTAAACAAAATAGCACATCGATTGGCAAAGACCCCTTCAGAAAAATTATCATTATTAAAAATCTTTACGGCAGTAGCCAGGGAAAAACCTAAAATTCTGCTCGATGTGACTCGAGCATTTGCCGGAGTTTAAACCTTCCTCTGCCTGGAAAGCCAGGAACAAATTGATAAATACTAATTGCTTGAAAGCCAATAAGGGCTATATATGAGTTTTGCAAAATATTTAGAAGGTATTGGTCTGGGGACTTTTGTGTCCTTTGACCTTGAGACAACGGGGCTGGATCCAAGAGTAGATTTTGTCATCGAGTTTGGTGCAGTGAAAGTTGTAAATGGCGTGGCGACTGAACGATACCAGCAGTTCATTAAACCACCCGTTCGTATTCCCAAATTTATCACGAAGCTGACCGGGATAACCAATGAAA